>NZ_JBIUCB010000002.1:31304-329156 GCF_044593455.1 Kitasatospora sp. NPDC051984 | reverse complement strand
ACGGGGGGGGCGGGGTTCCTCCCGGGGGGGGGGGGCCCCCCCCCGGGGGCCCGGGGGGGGGGGGGGGGCGGCCCCCCCCCGGGGGGGCGGGCGGGGGCCCCCCCCCCCCGGGGCCGCCCCGCCCCCGAAACCCACGCCCCCGAAACCCACGCCCCGGGACCCCACGCCCGGAACGCCCACGCCCCGGCACCCCAACCTGTGGCACCCCAATCACCCCTGCGGAACGGGATCATGACGCTCTCGACACCCACGCGCCCGGCCGCCCGGGCCGACGCACGCTGGACCCCCGTCCTGTGGGGCCTGCTGTTCGTGCTCGCCGGCAACATGCTCATCGACGCCCTGGAAGTGTCCGTCGCGCTGGTCGCGCTGCCCTCGGTCGGCGCCGACCTGGGACTCGCGACGGCCGAACTCCAGTGGCTGGTCTCCGGCTTCGCGGTCGGCTTCGGCGGGCTGCTGCTGTTCGGCGGCCGCCTGGTCGCGATCCGCGGCCGGCGCCCGGTCTACCTGGCCGCGCTGCTGGTGTTCGCCGCCGCCTCACTGGTGGGCGCGCTGGCCGACAGCATGGCGCTGCTGGTGGCCACCCGCTTCGTCAAGGGTTTCTGCGCGGCGCTGACCGCGCCGACCGGACTCGCCATCATCGCCGCCACCTTCCCCGAAGGACCGGCCCGCCGGCGGGCGCTGTCGGTGTACTCGCTGTTCGGCGCGGGCGGGTTCTCCGCCGGGCTGCTGCTGTCCGGGGCGCTCACCGGACTCGGCTGGCGCTGGACCTTCGCCTTCCCGGCACCCGTCGCCCTGGCGCTGTTCGCCGCCGCGCTCCGCCTGATCCCGCGCGACCTGCCCGACGAGAAGGCCCCGCGCCGCTACGACGCGGCGGGCGCGGCCACCCTCACCGGCGCGGTGATGCTGCTGCCGGCCGCCCTCACCTCGGGGGCGCGGTACGGCTGGGACGCCCCGGTCACCGTCGCGGCGTTCCTGCTCGCGGCGCTGCTCGCGGCCGCCTTCGTGCGGATCGAACTCACCGCCCGCGAACCGCTGGTGCGGCTCGACCTGCTGCGCCACGGGCCGCTGCTGCGCTCCGCGCTCGGCGCCGGCGCGCTCAACGGCTCGTACCTGGGCCTGCTGCTGGTCGCCACCCTCGACTTGCAGCAGCGCGCGGGCCACGGCCCCTGGCTCACCGGCCTGGCGTTCCTGCCGGCCGCCGCCCCGCTCGCCCTGACCGCGCTGCACTCCGGCCGGCTGGTCGCCCGCTTCGGCCCGCCCCGGCTGATCGCGGCGGGCGCCGCCGCGGCGCCGCTCGGCTACCTCCTCTACTCGCCCGACGGATCCGAACTGTCGTACGTGACAGGCGTGTTGCCCACGATGCTGCTCCTCGGAGCGGCGTTCGTGCTGGCCTTCACCGCCTTCCACGTGCAGGCCACCGGTTCCGTGGCCCCCGCCGACCAGGCGGCGGCCGGCGGACTCTACCAGACCTTCGTGCAGCTGGGGGCGGCCGTCATGACCGCCCTGTGCGGCTCGTTGTACCCCGCGGGGCAGCGGCCGGTGCTGTACCTGATCACGGCCGTCGGCCTGCTCGGCCTGGCCGTCGCACTCCACGGCCTAGGACAGGCCCTCGTGCCCCGGCGGGCGGCGCACACCGCCGCCCGTCAACTCCCCGAATGAGAACAGGAAAAGGTGAAGAAGATGTCGAACGATCCGCTGCGGCTGGCCGTCATCATCAGCAGCGTCCGCGAGGGCCGGTTCGGACCGGTCGTGGGCGAGTGGTTCACGGAGCAGGCGAAGGGACGCGGCGACCTCGAGGTCGACGTCATCGACCTGATCGAGCACGAGATGCCGTTCGCGCACTCGTTCAACCCGTCCGGTGACGCCCTCGAGCAGCTCTCGAAGATCTCGCCCCGCCTGGAGGCGGCCGACGCGTTCGTCGTGGTGACGCCGGAGTACAACCACAGCTTCCCGGCCTCGCTGAAGCACGTCATCGACTGGCACTACACGCAGTGGCGCGCCAAGCCGGTCGGCTTCGTCTCCTACGGCGGTCTGGCCGGCGGCCTGCGCGCCGTCGAGCAGCTGCGGCCGATCTTCGCCGAGCTGCACGCGGTGACCGTCCGCGACGTCGTCAGCTTCCACACCCCGTGGGAGAACTTCGAGAACGGCAAGCCCAAGGACGAGACCGGCCCGGCCGGCGCCGCCAAGGTGCTCCTCGACCAGCTCTCCTGGTGGGCCAACGTGCTGCGCGAGGGCCGCACCCGGATCCCGTACCAGGCCTGACCCGCGGCTCCGGGGGGAGCGCGGCACACACCGCGCTCCCCCGGAGCGGCGCCTACCGGAAAGGGACATGACTGTGAACCGCACGGCGCGCCCCACCCGCACGTGCACCGCCGGCACCGGGGCGGTGACGGCGCCCGACCGGGCCCGACTCGCCGCCGCCGACCACGCCGAACGCACCCGGGTCCTCGACGCTTACGTCCGCCAGGAGCTCGGCCGGGTCCTCGGCATCGCCCCCCACCAGGTGGACACCACCGGCCGGCCGATGCGCAGCCTGGGCGTCGGCTCCATCGCCGGGCTGGAACTCCAGCGCCGGATGGAGCACGCCCTCCAGGTCGAGCTCAACCTGCAGATGCTGCTGCTCGCCAACAGCGCGGCCGAACTGGTGGAGTGCCTGGCCGGACAGCTCGGCCCGCTCGGCCCGCACCCGGCGGCGGTGGCCGCCCCCCACGGCACCGCGGTCCCCGCATGACCGCCGCCCGGGCCACCGTCCGCACGCTTGCCGACCAGGAGTTCACCCTCGGCGACGGCAGGCTCGACCTCTGGCTGATGCGCAGCCCGCACCCCGCCACCGCGCACCTGCTCGACCGCTCCGAGCTCGACGCCGCCGAGCGCCGCCGCGCCGACTCCTTCGTCCGCCCCGCCGACGGACTGCTGTACGCGACGGTCCACGTCGCGCTGCGCCGGCTGCTCGGCCGCTACCTGCACACCGCGCCCGAGGACGTGCGCTTCACCCGCGAGCCGTGCCCCGGCTGCGGCGAACGCCACGGCCGCCCCGCGCTGGACAGGTCCCCGCTGCCCCTGCACTTCTCGCTGTCGCACAGCAGCGCCGTCGCCCTGATCGGCGTCGCCACCGCACCGCTCGGCGTGGACGTCGAACGGCTGCCCCGGGCCGAGACCATCGAGGTCTGCACCGGCGCCCTGCACCCCGAGGAGCAGGCCGAACTGGCGTGCCACCAGCACGAGTTCGAGCGTGCGGAGGGCTTCGGGCGGATCTGGACCCGCAAGGAGGCCTACCTCAAGGGCATCGGCACCGGCCTGAGCCGGTCGCCCGCCCAGGACTACCTCGGCGCCCGCTCCGCCCGCCACCCGGCCGGCTGGACGGTGTTCGACGTGCCCTGCACCACCACCCACGCGGCCGCCGCGGCCGTGCGCGGCGCCGGCCCCCTGACCGCCGGGGTCCGCTGGCTGGACGAGGGGTGGCTGCACGCCGCTCCGGTGCCGGCCCTCGCCGGCTGAACGACCGGGCCCCTGAACGGCCGGGCCCCGTCCGACCCGACTTTTGACCAAGGAGAGTGGGAACCACATGTCCGCGAGCGACCAGACGATACGGGCCCGCATCGAGGAGTTGACGGAGCTCAAGGAGACGGTGCGCGCCGGAGACGACGCCGCCACCGAACGCCAGCACGCCAAGGGCAAGCTCACCGCCCACGAGCGCGTCCAACTCCTGCTGGACAAGGGCTCGTTCAACGAGGTCGAGGCGCTGCGCCGGCACCGCGCCACCGGCTTCGGCCTGGAGCGGAAGAAACCGCACAGCGACGGCGTCGTGACCGGCTGGGGCACCGTGCACGGCCGCACCGTCTTCGTGTACGCCCACGACTTCCGGATCTTCGGCGGCGCGCTCGGCGAGGCGCACGCCCAGAAGATCCACAAGATCATGGACCTGGCGGAGGCGGCCGGCGCCCCGCTGGTCTCCCTCAACGACGGTGCGGGCGCCCGCATCCAGGAGGGCGTCACCGCGCTCGCCGGGTACGGCGGCATCTTCCTGCGCAACACCCGCGCCTCCGGCGTCATCCCGCAGATCTCGGTGATGCTCGGCCCGTGCGCGGGCGGCGCCGCCTACTCCCCGGCGCTCACCGACTTCGTGTTCATGGTCCGCGAGACCTCGCAGATGTTCATCACCGGACCGGACGTGGTCAAGGCCGTCACCGGCGAGGAGATCACCCAGAACGGCCTCGGCGGCGCCGACGTGCACGCCGGCACCTCGGGCGTCGCGCACTTCGCGTACGACGACGAGGAGCACTGCATCGAGGACGTGCGGTACCTGCTGTCCCTGCTGCCCGCCAACAACCGCGAACTCGCCCCCGTCGAGCGCTCCGGCGACCCCGCCGACCGGCTCAACGAGTCGCTGCTCGACCTCGTCCCGGCCGAGCCCGGCAAGGCCTACGACATGCGCAAGGTGATCGCCGAAGTCGTCGACGACGGCGAGTACTTCGAGGTGCACTCGGCCTGGGCGCCGAACATCGTCTGCGCGTTCAGCCGGCTCGACGGGCACGTGGTCGGCATCGTCGCCAACCAGCCCTCCGCGATGGCCGGCGTGCTGGACATCGAGGCCTCCGAGAAGGGCGCGCGGTTCGTCCAGTTCTGCGACGCCTTCAACATCCCGCTGATCACCCTGGTCGACGTGCCCGGCTTCCTGCCCGGCGTCGACCAGGAGCACAACGGCGTCATCCGGCGCGGCGCGAAACTCCTGTACGCGTACTGCAACGCCACCGTGCCGCGGATCTCCCTGGTGGTCCGCAAGGCCTACGGCGGCGCCTACATCGTCATGGACTCGCGCTCCATCGGCGCCGACCTCGCGCTCGCCTGGCCCACCAACGAGATCGCCGTGATGGGCGCCGAGGGCGCCGCCAACGTGGTCTTCCGCCGCGAGATCAACGCCGCCGACGACCCCGAGGCCGTCCGCGAGGCGCGCATCCAGGAGTACAAGGACGAGCTGATGCACCCGTACTACGCGGCCGAGCGCGGCCTGATCGACGACGTCATCGACCCGCGCGAGACCCGCTCCGTGCTGATCCGCTCGCTGGACATGCTGCGCGCCAAGCACTCCGAACTGCCGTCCCGCAAGCACGGCAACCCGCCGCAGTGACCACCCGCCACCGAGAGAGAAGACCCGACGTGACCACTCAACCCTCCGACGTCCTCCGCATCGAGAAGGGCATGCCCACCGACGAGGAACTGGCCGCCGTCACCGTGGCCCTGCTCCTCGCCACCAGCCGGGCCGCGGACCCCGCCGGCACCGCCACGCTGGCCCGCGCCCGCTGGCGGCGGGTGGACCGCGCCTTCGGCCACCGCACCCCCCGCAGCTGGCGCAGCGAGGCCTCGCACCTCGCCCGCACCTTCGGCGAAGCCGCATGACACTCACCATCGAGGACCTCGCCGCCGAACTCGCCGCACTGCGCGCCCGGGTCCAGGAACTCACCGACGGCGCGGAGATCAGCGCACTGATCAACCGCTACGTCACCCTGCTCGACACCCAGGACGAGCACGGCTACGACGAGACCTGGCCGCCCACCGTCTTCACCGACGACGCGGTGCTGCACTTCCCGATCGGCACCCACCGGGGCATCGACGGGGTGGCGCGGTTCCACTACGAGGCCAAGGCCAAGTTCGACCGCACGCTGCACCTGAGCGCCAACCACGTGATCAGCCTGGACGGCGACCGGGGCACCGTCCGGTTCCACGTGGTGGCCACCCACGTGCACCACCGGGAGGCCGGCGCGGCGCTGTTCGACATCGGCGGCCACTACGGCGGCGTGGTGGTGCGCACCCCGCAGGGCTGGCGCTTCCAGGAGTGGAGCTTCAACCTCACCTGGGCCGACGGCCCCGGCCCCGACGGGACCCCGGTGCAGTGAACCGGCCGCCGTGCGGGCAGCAGGAGAGGCGGTACGAGCGGGCCGCTCGTACCGCCTCCCGGGCGGGGTGTTCAGCGCTTGCCGAAGAACGCCAGCAGCTCGGGCGGGAAGGCGCCGGACGCCGCGGCCTGCGCGGTGAAGGCCTCGGCCAGCCCCGTCAGCCGGGCCACGGACTCGGCGCCCAGGTGCTCGTACGGTGCGCGGTCGAGCCGGTCGGTCTCCGCCTCCAGCTGCGTGCGCAGCAGCTCGCCGTGCGCGGTCAGCGCCCCGTCCGCGTCCATCAGGCCGCGTTCGCGCAGCCGGTCCTCGGCGGCGGACCAGTCGGCCTCGGTCCAGCCGCGCTTGGTCATCACGACCTCCTTGGGCATGCCGTCGCCGCTCGCGCAGTGCGAGACCAGGGCGTCGATCCCGTCGAGCTCGGCGTGCTGGAGCGCCGCGATGTGGGCGTCGCCGCGGTGCTCGCGCAGCAGGGTGGCGGCGTACCAGAGCGCCAAGTGCGGTTCCTGCGGCACCGGTTGGTCGGCGTGGGCGGAGAACATCGGACGCCCGGCGCGCTGCCCGGCCTCGGCGGCGGACAGCGCGAGCCGGGCGGCCTCGGCCATCCCGGCCGAGGCCAGCGTCTCCTCGCCGAGGTGGCGGCGCAGCAGGGCGTCCACCGCGGCCAGCCGCAGTTCGACGACGGTGGCGGGCGGTACCAGGCTCCACACGTGCGGCAGGTGCTCGGCGATCAGCGGGTGCGCGAAGCCGTAGAACGCGGCCGTGACCGTGCCCGCCGCCACCGGGCCGAGCGGGCCGGCCCGGCCCGCGAGGTAGACGGCCATCGAGTCGTCGACGCCGTACTCCGCCAGGCTCTCGGCGAAGTCCGGGCTGAAGTACACGGTCGAGTGCAGCGCGTTGAGGGCTTCCTGGCAGCGGCGCCCGGCGAGCGGGGACAGCGGAATCGGGGTCATGGCCGAGACGGTAAATGGCGCCCGTGTCATATCGAAAGGCCGCTGTGTCAGAACTGCTGAAACAAATGTCAGAACGAGGAAAAGAATGCCGAATTCGCCGTGGGGGAGCGGAGAGTTGAGGTTCGAGACGTGCGCGAATACGGGCGAGGAAGAGGAACAGTCATGACACACGAGACCAGCGCCGCCGCCGGGCGGCCCGCCGGCGGCCGCCCGCTGCTGGTGACGCTGCTGCTGGCCAGCATGCTCACCACCATGGCCGGGGCGATCGTGGCACCGGCCCTTCCGGCGATGGAGAAGCACTTCGCCGACGTCGGCCACGTCGGGCTGCTGGTGCGCATGGTGCTCACCGTGCCCGGCCTGGCCATCGCCTTCGGCGCGCCGGTGGTGGGCGCGCTGATCGACCGGAGCGGGCGCAAGCCGATCCTGGTCGCCTCGGTCGCCCTGTTCGCCGTGGCGGGCAGCACCGGCCTGTTCCTGAGCAACCTGTACGCGATCCTGGTGTTCCGGCTGCTGCTCGGCATCGCCGTCGCCGGCATCATGACCGCGACCACCACCCTGGTCGCCGACCACTACCCCGGGCAGCAGCGCTCCCGGGTCCTCGGACTCCAGGCCGGCTTCATGGGCTTCGGCGGCGTGGCCTTCCTGTCCCTCGGCGGGGCCCTGGCCGACATCAGCTGGCGCGGCCCGTTCGCCATCTACCTGGTGGCCGTGCCGATGACCTTCCTGACCCTGTGGCTGATCCGCGAACCGCGCCCCGCGGACGGCGCCGCCGCCGAGGCAGAGGCGGCCGACACCGCGGGCGGCTTCCCGAAGCTGGCCTTCGGCATCTACGCCCTGGTCTTCGCCGCCCAGCTGGTCTTCTACGCCATCCCCTCCCAACTCCCGTTCTACCTCGACGAGTTGGCCCACGTCGGGGCGGGTGGCAGCGGACTGGCCATCGCGCTGATGAGCCTGTCCACCGCACTGGTCGGGCTGTCCTACGGCCGCATCGGAAAGAACCGCAGCCACCGCACCATCGCCGTCACCACCTTCGTCCTGCTGGCGGTCGGTTACACCGCGATCGGCGCCGCCACCGGCGTGCCGCTGGTGCTCGCCGGGCTGCTGGTGGCCGGCGCCGGCATCGGCCTGCTGATCCCCAACCTCAACACCTGGCTGGTGTCGCGCACCCCCGTCGCGATGCGCGGCCGGGCCCTGAGCGGCGTCACCTCGACCCTGTTCCTCGGCCAGTTCGTCTCGCCCCTGGTGAGCCAGCCGGTGAGCGGCGCCGTCGGCATCGGCGGCGTCTACCTGACCGCCGCCGGCTTCGCCGCCGTCGTCGCCGTGCTGGTCCTGCTCACGGTGCGCGGCGGGACGGCCCGACCGGCACCGCGAACGGACGCCGTACGCAAGCCCGTTGAGGTCCCCGCGGAGGCCTGAGCCGTCAGCCGCCCACCGCCCGCGTCCCGTACGTCTTCAATTCGAGAAAGGCCCCCGCATGGCTCCCGCCGAGACCCCGGTCCGCCGCGTCGAGATCGTCCTCGACATCATCTGCGCACACTCCTACATCGGCTACGCGCGCTTCACCGAGGCCGCCCGCCGCTTCCGCGCCGACGGCGGCCGGCTCGAAGTCACCTTCCTGCCGTTCCAGCTCGACCAGGACTCCACCAGCGAGGGCGAGCCGCTGATCCCCGTCCTGCTGCGCAAGTTCGGCCCCGACGCGCTCGCCAGCACCGAACGCGTCGCGAAGACCGCCGCCGCCGACGGCCTCGACCTGCGCTTCGCCGAGGTCGTGCACACCCAGACCTTCGACGCCCACCGCCAGATCCTGCACGCCGCCCGGTCCGGCCGCGCCGAGGAGATGACCGAACGCCTGTTCCGCGCCTACTTCACCGAGGGCCTCAACGTGGCCGACCCGGACGTCCTCGCCGGCCTCGGCCAGGAAGTCGGAGTCGACAAGCCGATGGCCGACGGCGAGGGCACGGAGGAGACCCGCACCATGCTCGAGCAGGTGCACCACCGGATGCGGGTGCGCTCCATCCCGCAATTCCTGTTCGACGACGGCACCGTGCTGAGCGGCGCCCAGCCCGTGAGCGCCTTCGAAGCCGCCCTGCGCGCCGCGGCGCCACACGTGAACGCCCATGACTGAGCCGCAGAGCACCCGCCCACCCCAGGTACGCCGGATCACCCTCGACGCGGCCGGCGTACCGCTCTCGGCCCTGCTCGCCGAGACACCCGCGCCGCCGCGCGCCGTCATCGTCGCCATCCACGGCGGCGGCATGAGCGCCGGCTACTTCGACAGCCGGGCCCGCCCCGGGCTCTCCCTGCTCACCCTCGGCGCCGAACTCGGCTACACCGTCCTGGCGATCGACCGGCCCGGCTACGGCGCGTCCGCCGAACACCTGCCCGACGGACAGGGTGTCCTGGACCAGGCCGACACCCTGAACGCCGCCCTCGCCGACTTCGCCCGCGACCGCGACATCGGCGGCGGCTTCTTCCTCCTCGCCCACTCCAACGGCGGCAAACTCGCCCTCGCCGCAGGCGCCCGTACCGGCGAACACCCCCTGATCGGGCTCGACATCTCCGGCCTCGGCAGCCGCCTCGCGGTCGAACCGCACCAGATGCCCGGCTCCGACGGCCACGGCGCCTGGCGCAAACACTGGGGCGCGCTGCGCCTCTACCCGCCGGACGCCTTCCGGCTCGGCCGCTCCCTGGTCTCGCCCGTCCCCACCCGCGAGGCCCAGGAGGGCCCGCTGTGGCCCGAGCTCTACCCCGGACTCGCCGAACTCGTCCGGGTACCCGTCCGGTTCACCTTCGCCGAGCAGGAACAGTGGTGGCACTTCGACGAGGACGCCATCGCCGCCCTGCGCAGACCGCTCGCCGCCCCCCGGGTCGCCGTCGACCACCAGCCGGACGCCGGACACAACATCAGCCTCGGCTGGGCGGCCCGCACCTACCACCTGCGCGCCCTGGCCTTCCTGGAGGAGTGCCTGCTCGCCCAGGACGCCGCGCCGCCCCGGCCGGTACGGCGCCGGGCCACCGCCGAACTCCCGGCATCCGCCGGCGATTTCGACAACCGCCTCGACGACCGTGCGGCCCCCTGCCTGGTCTGAACCCTGCTCCGCCTGTTCCCGCTCGTCCTGCTCGTCCCGCGCGTCCTGCTCGTCCTGCGCGTCCTGCTCGTCCCGCGCGTCCTGCTCGTCCTGCGCGTCCTGCTCGTCCTGCGCGTCCTGCTCGTCCTGCGCGTCCTGCGCGTCCTGCGCGTCCTGCTTGTCCCGCGCGTCCTGCTTGTCCCGCGCGTCCTGCGCGTCCTGCGCGTCCTGCGCGTCCCGCTCGTCCTGCTCGTCCCGACTCGTTCCGCCTGTTTCGCCTGTTTCGCCGACCCGGAAAGGATCCCCGCGTGACTTCCGACCTGTTGGAGAGCCAAGACCGGACCACCTTCGAGATATTCGGCACCAGGCCCACCGTCGCGGGCCGCGTGTTCACCCGCCCCGCCCTGCTGGCCGGTGAGGACCGGGACGCCCCGGACCACCACATCTTCCGGGGCACCGACTGACCGGCCCGCAGTGCCCCGGCCCGGTGGGGCGGGCTGGGGCACCGACCGCCGGGCGGCGTGCTACTCACCCACCTGCTCGCCCGCGGAACGGGTGTGCACCACCCGGTAGGTGTTGACGTCCCGCCAGGTGCTCAGCGCCGCGACCCGCTCGTCCACCTTCACCCGCTCCGCTCCCCGCTCGCCCTCCGGACGGCCGCGGAAGGCGTCGTGGGCCTCCTTGCTGTCCCACTGCCCGTACACCACCACGAACCTGCCCTCGACACCGCGGGCGCGCAGCCCGCGCAGCACGGTGTGGGTGCGATAGCCGGGCACGTTCACCAGCCACCCCTGCGAGGCGCCCAGGGCGTCGATCAGCTCCTCCTGGTCGGCCTCCGCGACGCCGAACAGCTCGATGACCGTCCAGTCGTCCCGCTCGGGAGACAGCTCGGTGCCGCCGGCCTCCCGCTGCTGCGTGAACGCGATCTCGTTCTGCAACAGCCGCACGGAGGTGGCGAGTTGGCCGAACGCCGGCGCTGTGCGGCGCTTGAACTCCTCGTCGGCGTAGCGGGCCTCCAGGTCCGCGGCGCTGCGCCACTGGATGAAGTTGGCGGTGCCCGGGCTGTCCTGCCCCGCGTGGACGGTGGTGGAGATCCAGCCCTCGATGTCGGCGGTGTCGGTGACCCCGCGCATGGCCGTCAGCAGCTCCTGCTGCTTCTCCGGGGTGGCGGTGGTGAACACGTTGAGGACGGTGAGGCGCCCGTCGTTGGCAGTGATCTTCGGCATTCTCTCGGCTCCTGACTTGAGGGAAATCGCGCTGTCCGGGACTCCTGGCTCCGTCCCGAGGTCACTTCAACCGACCGGACAGCGCTTCGGACTGTGCGGCGAACCAGCCGGTGCGCTACCCGGCGAAGGCCGCCGCGTGCTCCTCGGCCCAGCCGGCGAAGGAGCCGGCCGGACGGGCCGTCAGCCGCTTCACCGTGGTGTCCACCCCCGTCTTCGCTCCCGCCAACTGCCGCTCGGCACTGGCCAGCAGTGCCTCGGCGACCGGCTCCGGGTACCGCCGCGACCACTGGGCCAGGGCCTGCTCCCGGCCCAACTCCTCGAACCTGACCGGGCGTTGGAGCGCCCGGCCGATCCACTCCGCCTGCTCGGCCGCGCTGATGGCCTCCGGGCCGGTCAGCGTGTACGCCTTGCCCTCGTGCCCGGGTTCGGTGAGTGCCTTCACCGCCACCCGCGCGATGTCGCGAGGGTCCACGCACGAGTTGCGCGTGGTGCCGTACAGCGCGCGGACGACACCTTCGGCCCGGACGGTCGCCGCCCAGCCCAGCGTGTTCGACATGAACGATCGCGGCCGGAGGAACGTCCAGTCGAGCCCCGACGCGCGGATGCTCTCCTCCGCCCCGCGCTGCCAGCGGGTGATCAGATCGTCGGCCAGCGGATCCGTGACGGCCGCGGCGGAGAGCTTTACCAGGTGCCGCACACCGGCGTTCCGGGCCGCCGCGACGAAGCGGACGTCGTCCTGCCCGCCGACGTCGCTGGTCACCACGAACGCCGAACTCGCCCCCCGTAAACCGCGCTTCAGCGACTCCTCGTCCCGATAGTCACCCTCAACGACCTCGTCCGCTTCACTCGTACGCGTGACACGGCCCGGATCCCTGGCCAGAATGCGCAACGGCACCCGGCCGGACAGCCGACGGACCACCTCGCGTCCCACCGTCCCGGTGGCACCCGTGACCAGGATCATCGTCGCCGCCCGCTCAGCCGAGCTCGCCGCGAAGCGTGGCCTCGAACACCGGACGGTCGCCCTGACGCCCGGTCACCCGCACGGCCGGCTCCCCGGTCGCGGGGTCCGTGACCTCCTGCGCCTGGATCAGGCAATCCTCGGTCAGCTCCACGTAGTTGAAGAAGGACGCGTCGGCGGCCCAGGGAGCGAACGCCCCCGGCCGGGCCACCGCCGTGGCCGCCTGCCGCGCCGCCTCCAGCAGGAGCATGCCCGGCACGTGGTCCTTGGGGCTCTGGAACAAGGTCCGGTGCTCGGTGTCGACCCGCAGCAGCCACTCCCGTTCCCGCGAGGTGGCCGACAGCAGGACGTCCTCGTCCCGGGAGCGCCCCACCGCCGCCGCCGCGACGGCCGGCACCGTGGGCCGCACCGACAGCAGATCGGTCCGGCCGCCCCGCAGCCGCCGGTACACACCCGGGCTGACCACCTGGAAGTCGATGCTGCCACCGGCCACGGTGACCTCCGCCAGCCGGATCTCGATCCTGGCCTCGGTCGTGCCCCGCGACCTGCCCCCGAAGCCCGGAATCGAGACCCGGACCCGCAGGTCCGTCGGATCCGCCCCGACCGCGAGACGCTCGGGGGAGCAGTGGTACCGCATGTTCTGCAGCACGAACGCCTGGCCGACCGGGACGCCGAAGCCCGCGTGCGCCACCAAGTGGACGGACTGGCGCACGGTTTCGGCGACCAGCAGCGGATCCACCCGGCGCCCGGCCATCAGCTCGAAGAAAGGGTGACGCGCGGGCCACTGCCCGGTCAGCACGAAGGTGTCCGCGCCGGTCCGCCGCCAGCCGTGCAGGAACGCGTCCTGGGCGCGGGCGCGGTGGAGCATCTCCAGCGTCGCGATGCCGGATTCCGGCTGAACGTGCAGTGCGTCGGGTGCGGTCAGCGTCGCCTCGAGCATGGTCCCCCCCTTGGGGTAGGTAATGTGTTGTAAAATACAGACTGGACGGTTTCGCTGTACGGTGAGTATGTGTCAGTGTGCGTTCAGTAACCAGCAACGCTTGAGGGGCACGGAGGAGGCTGTATGGCCATTCAGGACAGGGCGATCCGAACCAGAAAGACAATCGTCGCCGCGGCGGCGAAGGTCTTCGAGGAGCACGGGTACCAGGCCGCCACGATCATGCAGATCCTCAAAGAGGCCGGCGTGACAAAGGGTGCTTTGTACTTCCACTTCAAGTCCAAGGAGGACCTGGCCCGCGGGGTCCTCGCGGAACAGGGGCAGACCGCCGAACTGCCCGACCGGAACATCAAGGCCCAGCAGTTGGTCGACCTGGTCATGCTGCACGCCCACCGCCTGCAGACGGACCCGCTGGTCCGCGCCTCGGTGCGCCTGACCCTCAACTCGCTGGAGCAGGACCTCGACCGCTCCGGCCCCTTCCAGGAGTTCGGCAGGATCTGCCGCAGCATCCTCGCCGCCGCGAAGGAACAGGGCGAACTGCTGCCCCATGTCGACGTGGCGGAAGCCTCCGACGTGGTCGTCGGCTCCTTCGGCGGCATCCAGGCCATGTCCGAGGCCCTCACCGGCTACCAGGACCTCGACCGCCGCGCCCAGTCCCTGCTGCGCTACCTGCTGCCGAGCATCGTCGTCCCCTCCGTCCTCGCCGCCCTGCTCTACGGCGCCGACCGAGGTGGTCAGGTGTACGAGGAGTTGACGGCCCCGTAGGGCGAGTCGTGAGCCGCGCCACCGTCATTCCGGGTGGTGCGGCTTTGTGTTGCGGTGCACAGCGACCTTGGCATGACGGCTCCAGCAATGAGAAGCGAACTCTGGCCAGTTGGGTGGATCGCGCGCGGGCGAACGTGAGCGGGCAGTCGCACCGCACGTCCCACTGATCGCCGCATCACCCTGATCGAATAACAGCCACTACACCCCGTACGCCCGCCGAACAAATCGGACGCCACACCCCAGAACGCCCCGCACAAGCTCCGGGGCGGCCGGCTGACTTCATCGATCAAGAGCAAGTAGCCAATAAGATACAGGCGGGTCGGTTTTTAATCAAGGCTCCCTCGAGCGCCCCTCGAGCACTCTGTGCAGCCCCCGTCGCACTCGACCACCTGACCCCCTCTCTCCACCGCCACCCACCCCGAGCCCCCACCGGACGAGCCTGCGTGGCGGGGCCGTTCTCCGTCAACACCGCTACTGCGTCCGCAGATTGGTCCTGCTCCGGCTTCTCGTCCAGCTCGGCGGCGGTGGGCAGATCGTAGTTGCTCGGCGTCTCCGGGGTGGCCGCCCCGTGGTACCTGGTCGCGGTGCGCCACAGCGCCTCCGGGGCGGGTACCTCCGCCATTAGCTGCTCCACCTTGGCGAGGTATGCCGAGTGGCGCTCGGTATCCACCCTGAGCCGGCCCATCACGGTCTCGAAGAACGCCCGGCTCGCCCGGTGCTTGAAGGCCGGCCCCTCCTCGAAGCAGATCCGCGCCACCGTGTCGAGGCTGAACTGCAAGCGCGCCACCGTGGTGGAGACCTGCACCTTCCAGCCCTGCTCCGCGATCACCGGCTCGGCGGGCTGCCAGTGCATCCACACCCCGTCCGGCGCCCCGCGCCAGCCGGCCGGCACCTCACTGGGCCGGTAGCGCTCGCCCACCTCGGGGGCCCACGGTGACGGTCAGCCGGGGTGACCGGCCGCACACCGGCGCGTTCACGGTGGATGGTGCGGTCCTGCTGGGGCTCGGCGCGGACCAGGTCGTCCGGGGTCAGGGCGGGCACGAGCAGGAGGTCATGACGCTCGCGGACTACCGGGCCGTGGCCGACTCGCGCTGCCGCTGACGACTACGGCTGCGAGGGAGTGGCGGCGGCGAACGGCCAGGCGGTGATGTCCCGGTAGTGGATCGGGCCGGGGCCGCGGCCGATGTTGCTGCCGACCAGGTGGAGCCGGTCGGTGTGCCAGCTGCGCCCGGTGAAGCCGGCCAGGTCGGCGGCCACGGCCGGGACGCCGAGCGGGTCGTCGCGGCGGGCCCGGGCCAGCGTGAGGTGCGGGCGCAACGGGCGCTCCAGGAAGTCGATCCCGCAGGACCTGACCAGCCGCCGGACCTCGTCGGCGAGGGCGTGCAGCCCCGCCAGGTCGCCGTCGATGCCGCTCCACAGCAGCCGGCCGTCGAAGTGTCCGCCGCCGCGCAGCCGCAGCTCCAGGGCCGGCCGCGAGCCGGCGGTGCCGGCCAGTGCGGTGAGCAGCAACGGCACGACGGCGGTGGGGAGTTCACCGAGGAAGGCGAGCGTGATGTGCCAGTCCTCGATCCGGTTCCAGCGCAGCTGCGGGTGGGCGGCGTAGGCGGGCGCCAGCGCGCGGGCCAGTTCGTCCTTGGCCTCGTCGGGCGGTGCCAGCGCCACGAATATGCGCCGGGTCGGGGGCTCTTCGGGGCTCACCGCCCAGCACCGCCTTCAGTTCCCGGGCGGCCACCGACCTGGCCACCACCTGCAACAACGGTACACACCACGAACCCAGCCGGTTCCCTGCCTGTACCCGCAGGTCAGGCCGCGACTCCTCCGAGGTCCAGCGGGATCGGGGCCGCCGCGGTCAGTTGCGGGTCGAGGGTGAGCGCGCTGACGCCCAGCGGCTCGAACAGGGCGCGCAGCGCGGGCTCGGCGAGCGAGATCCAGGGCTGACCGGGGCCGAGCACGGCGATCAGCTGCTGCTCCGACGAGAAGGCGACCGCGGTGCGGTCACCGACGGCGGTACGGAAGACACGGACCGTGTGGCCCAGCGGGCCCGGCCGGACGGGTACCACCAGCCGTCCGGCCGGGGTGCGTTCCGAGGGCTTCGGACGGACGGGGTGCAACTGCTGCTTCACGGCATACCTCCACACAACGGTCGAGACACCAAGCGCCGCTCGCGGGCGCAGCAGAGACGCTATCCCCGCTCACCACCGGGGCTGTCACCTTCCGGCAAGATCCGTACGGCCCGTTGACGCGCGCCCCGTGACGCCCGTCAACGTCCCGTCAGGGCAAGGCCGATCGGTGTAGCCCCTGCGTCAAGGAGGGGTGCGATCGGCGCGCGCCGGGCTTGCACTGGAGTGGTCGGGGCCCGGACGAAGGCCCCCGTGACCTCCAGGCGAAAGCGAGCCCACCATGACCGACCTGCAACTCGTCCCCGCGAACCTGCTGAACCCCGCCCCGAGCACGCAGCAGGACCGACCCGACGACGCGATCCTCCGCCGCCTGCTGCGCACACCGGCCCTCGACGCCGCACCCGACCGCACCAACGACCGCCCGGAAGGCCGCCCCGCCGCCGGACACTGCCGCTTCACCATGCACTACGAGGACTGACGGCGCCCCGCACACCGGGCCGAAGCCCGTACCCTCCCGTCGAGCCCAGGAGAACCCCCGCGATGACCACCCTGTCCACCCGCCCGCTCGCGCACCCGCACGACCCGCCCCGGCCCCTCGGCAGCCCCTGGCCCGCGTCCGCCGTCCCCGGGCGCGGCGGCGACGTGCTGCTCGGCGGTGTCGGCCTGCGCGAGGCCGCCGAGCGCTTCGGGACCCCGCTGTACGTGCTCGACGAGGACGAGGTCCGGCTGCGCGCCCGGGCCTACCGCCGCGCCCTGCCGCAGTCGGACGTGCTGTACGCCGCGAAGGCGTTCCTGTGCACGGCGATGGCCGACTGGATCGCCGACGAGGGCCTCGGCCTCGACGTCTGCTCGGCCGGCGAACTGCGTCTGGCCGCCGCCGCGGGCTTCCCGCCCGGGCGGATCCTGCTGCACGGGAACGCCAAGTCCCCGGAGGAGCTGCGGCTGGCCCGCCGCCTGCGGGTGGGCCGGATCGTCGTCGACAACCTCGCCGAGATCCCGCGCCTGGCCGCCCTCACCGCCGCCGACACCCCGCAGCGCGTCCTGGTGCGCGTTCTGCCCGGTGTCGCGGCCGGACACCACAGCGCCGTCCGGACGGGCGTCGACGGGCAGAAGTTCGGCTTCTCGATCGCCGCCGGCGAGGCCGCCGAAGCCGTCCGCCGCATCCTCGCCCAGCCCGGCCTCCGACTGGCGGGCCTGCACTGCCACCTCGGCTCGCAGATCACCGACACCGCCCCCTACCTCACGGCGCTCGACCGCCTGGTCGAGCTGCTCGCCCGGATCCGCGACCGGCACGGCGTCGAGCTGCCCGAACTCGACCTCGGCGGCGGCCACGGCGTCCGCTACCTCCCCGGCGACCCGGAACTCGACCCCGCCCGATTCGCCGCCGAGATCACCGCCCGGCTGGCCGCCCGCTGCGCCGAACACGGCCTTGCCGTACCGAAGTTGACGGTGGAGCCGGGCCGGGCGATCGCCGCCCCCGCCGCAGTCGCCGTCTACCGGGTGCTCTCCGTGAAGCACACTGTCGACGGCCGCGCCTTCGCCGCCGTCGACGGCGGCATGAGCGACAACCCGCGGCCCGCGCTCTACGGCTCCGCCTACACCGTCCGCCCAATCGGCCGCACCGGCACCGCCCCGACCAGGCCGTTCGACGTGGTGGGCTGCCACTGCGAGGCCGGCGACCTGCTGGCCCGCGACGCGCCGCTCCCCGCCGACCTGCGGCCGGGCGACCTGCTGGCCGTCCCGGCCGCCGGGGCGTACCACCTGTCGATGGCCTCCAGCTACAACCACGTGGGCCGCCCGGCCGTCGCCGCGGTCCGCGAGGGCCGGATCCGGCTGCTGATCCGCCGGGAGACCGTCGACGACTTCCGCACCCGCGAGGTCGGCCGCTGACCCGTCCGGCCTGCTCAGGCCGCTGACCCGTCCGGCCTGCTCAGGCCGCTGAACGGCCCGGACGGCTCAGGCGGGTGAGGAGGCCAGTGCGGCGAGCTGTTCGATCAGCGTGCCGGGCCGCTGGAAGGTCAGCCCGGCCAGTGCGACGTGCCGCCAGCGGACCACGCCCTCGGCGTCCAGCACGAAGACCGAGCGGCGCACCCCGATGCCCGGCGCGGTGATGCCGTAGAGCTTGGCGACCCGCTCGCCGGTGTCGGCCAGCAGCGGCAGGCGCAGGCCGCGCTTGCGGGCGAAGCGTTCGTGACTGTCGAGGTCCTGGCCGCTGATGCACCAGACGGCGGCGCCGAGTCCGGTGAACTGGTCGAGCTCGGAGTTGTAGGAGCAGAGCTGCCGGGTGCAGACCAGGGTGTCGTCACCCGGATAGAAGACCAGTACGAGCGGGGTGCCCTTGGCGTCCGCGAGCCGGTACTCGCGGCGGTGGGCGGTGTCCTGGTCGAGCTGTACCCCGGCCAGCGTGAAGTCGGGGGCGGGCGTGCCCGGTTCGGGGGGTCGGGCCATCGTGGTGTCCTTTCCGAGGGGGCGGCAGTGCTTCAGAGTTCGACAACTACCTTGCCCCGGTTGGCGGTTCGGGCCTCACCGTACAGGCTCTGGTAGGCGGTGGGGATGGCGTCGAAGCCCTGGTGGACGGTCTGGCGGTGGAAGATCTCGCCGCTGCGGACCAGGCTTCCGACCTCGGTGCGGAGTGCGGTCCAGTTGGGCTCGGTGAACCACTCGGGGGCGAAGATCCCGCGGACGGTGGTGCGCGGGAACATGATGTACGGCAGCAGGCGGGGCCCGGTGTGGTCGTTGCCGACCTGGGTGGCCCACTGCCAGCAGACCGCGACCTGGCTGTCGACGTTCAGCATGGTGAACGCCGCGTCGGTGATCGCGCCGCCGAGGTTGTCGAGGTAGCGGTCGATGCCGTCGGGCGCGGCCTTCCGCAGCAGTTCGCCGATCCGGTCGGGGTGGTCGCCGTGCCGGTAGAGGAGCGGCTCGATGCCGAGGCCGGTGAGGTGGTCGGCCTTCTGTTCGGAGCTGGTGGTGCCGATGACGCGGGCGCCGGCCCGGGTGGCGAGCTGTCCGAACAGCGAGCCGACGGCGCCGCTCGCGGCGCTGACCAGGACGGTGTGGCCGGGGCGGACGGTCATGAACTTGGTCAGGGTGCCCCAGGCGGTCATGCCGGGGCCGCCGAGGATGCCCAGCGCGGTGCTGATCGGCAGGGTGTCGTCGTAGTGCGCGGGGTCGAGGCGGCGGTAGTCGGGGAAGATCATCGGGAAGGTTCCGGTCTGCCACAGCCGGGCCTCCCCGGTGCCGACCAGGTGGGTGCACCAGCCGCCGTAGCCCTGCACCAGGTCGCCGACCGCGAACCGGGCGCGCGGCCCGGCCGCCACCACCTCCATGACGGCGTCACCGCCCATCAGGTCGCCGATCGGGGTGTCCAGGGTGATGCCGTGCAGGTAGGGGTCGAGCGAGAGGTAGCGGGTGCGGAACAGCATTTCGTCGTCCCGCAGGCGGATGTCGGTGTCCTCGACCACCTTCCGGTACATCCGTCGGGCATCGGGCACTCCGTCGAGGTGTTCCTGGACGACCCACTTGGCGATCTGCACGGTGCTGTTCTCCTCAACGATTCAACGACTCAACGACTCAACGACTCAACGGCCTACGGGGATGACGACATGGGTGGGCAGGGGTGCGCTGCGGTCGATCTCGGCGCGGAACGGCACGCCGTCGTCGCGGCAGACGAACTGCATGACGTGGCGTCCGGCGGCGGCGGCGCGGATCAGGCCGCCGGTGGTCGCCCAGACGCCGGAGAGGTAGAAGTTCCGCAGCCCGGGCAGTACGGGGCCGTTGCGCTTCATCTCGGTCTCCAGCGTCTCGCCGCTGGTCACGAACGGCTGCCAGCCGAGCACGGTGCCGTCGTAGTTGCCGGTGTAGCGGACCTGGGTGAGCGGGGTGGAGACGTCCTTGACCGCGACGGCGGCCTTCAGGCCGGGGTGGCGCTGGTCGAGGAAGTCCACGATGGTGTCCCGGACTTGGCGCTTGGCGGTCTGGTAGGCCTTGCCGCGCCCGGTGGGCAGGGTGTGCAGTTCCTCGCCGCGGCGCACCCGGCTGGCCTGTTCGGGGCCGGTGCTGAGGGCCCGCCAGGGGGCGATGTCGCAGAAGTAGCTGGCGTAGACGACGGTCGAGTCGGGGGGCGACAGTTCGGGGTAGTGCCGGCTGCGGAACTGGACGTTGATGCTGGGGTGGCGGATGCCGGTCAGCGCGTCGGCCCGGTCCTGGTCCAGCAGGTATGTGGTGCACGGATCGCCCTCGGGGAAGGGGCGGCGCAGGCCGAGGAAGACGGTGACGTAGCCGGGGAAGACCATGCCGGGCCGGGTGATGGTGCTGGTGTACAACTCCCGGTAGGTGTCGCCGAGATAGCGGCCCTTGAGGAGGTCCATCAGGGTGGTGCGGCCGTCGGCGGCGGAGACCACGATGTCGGCGAGCAGTTCGCGCCCGTCGCTGAGCCGCACGCCGATCGCCCGGTCGTCCTCGACCAGCACCTCGGTCACCTTGGCGTTGTAGTGGATCTCGCCGCCGAGCCGCAGGTAGCGCTGTTCGATCGAGCGGGCCAGCCCGAGCGAGCCGCCCTCGGGGACGCCGGCGGACAGGTTGGCGTGGCTGGCCAGCTGGAAGTAGAACGGCAGCACCGGGAAGGCGGGGTGGCGTTCGTACAGGATGTAGTTGAACGCCTCGCGCAGCAGCGGGTGCCGGAACCGCGCCGAGTAGTCCGTCATCAGGGTGCCGATGGAGCGCCGGACGACGTTGAAGTAGGGCAGGAAGCCGGCCAGCATCCGCCAGCGCTCCACCGTCCCCATCAGGCCGACCGGCTTGAGGAACGGGTAACTCGCCAGGCAGGCGCGGAACTTGCGCAGCCCGGCGCAGAACTCCCGGATCGGGCGGGCGTCCTGGGGCGAGATGCCCAGCAGGTGGGCCTCGAGCCGGTCCGGGTCGGAGTAGAAGTAGACCTCGCCGTGTTCGGTGCGGACGATGTTGAAGACGTCGAAGTGCCGCATCTGCTTGCCCTGGAGGGCGCCGAGTTCGAGCCAGATCTGGTGCATCTCGTTGCCCGGTCCGCAGCCGAGCAGCCAGCTGATGCAGCAGTCGAAGGTGAAGTCGCCGCGGTCCCAGGCGGTGCAGCAGCCGCCGGGCAGTTCGTGCATCTCCACGACGGTGCTGCGGTAGCCGTTCATCTGTGCGTAGCAGGCGGTCGACAGTCCGCCCAGGCCGCCACCGATGACGATCATGGTTTCTCTGCGTGGTTCCGTCATGCCGACGCGCTCCAGCGGGCGAGTTGGGGCAGGTGTCCGAGCTTGCCGGGGTGCCAGGGGTCCTGGTTGTCGCTCTCCCAGGCCCGGAACTCCAGCCCGAGTTCCTCGCAGAGGTACTGGACGGCGAACCGGCCGCTGGACGCCGCGCGGATCAGGCCGCCGAGGCTGGCCCAGTGGCCGGCCATGGAGAAGCCGCTCAGTCCGGGCAGGCGCATCCGGTCCCGGTTGATCAGCTTGGTCACCAGGTCGTCGGCCCCGGAGAACGCCTTCCAGGCGAGGATGCTGCCGAAGCTGTTGCCGGTGTAGCGCTCCATGGTGGCGGGCGAGGCGACCTCGATCAGGTCGATGCGCTCGCCGATCCCCGGGTACCGCCGCTCCAGGAAGCCCCGGACCACGTCGGCGGCCCGCTGCTTCTCCGCCCGGTACGCCCGGCGGTCCCGGCCGCGCAGCGACTTCCAGTGGTGGTAGTCGCTGAAGTAGGTGCAGTGGATCACCGACTTGCCGGGCGGGGCGAAGCCGTCCGAGTAGTGCGAGCGCTGCTGCACCACCAGGCCGCGCTGGAGGGCGCCGGGCAGTTCGGCGGCCTGTTCGGCGGGGAGCAGGTAGGTGGTGCAGTGCGGGCCGCCGGCGTCGAGTTCGCCGTCGATGCCGAGGAAGACCGAGACCACGGCCGGGAACAGCGTGCCCGGCTCGTGCAGCACGTCCTGGTAGAGCCGGTCGATCCGCGGCCCGGTCCAACGGCCTTCCAGCAGACGGTAGATGGCGGTCTGTCCGTCGCAGGCCGCGACCACGTGGTCGGCGTAGTGCCGTTCGCCGCCGCGGAGTTCCACGCCGACCGCGCGCCCGTCCTCGACCAGGATGCGTTCGACCCGGGCGCGGTAGGCGATCTCGCCGCCGAGCGAGGTGTAGCGGTGCTCGACCGACCGTGCCAGGCCCAGCGAACCCCCTTGCGGGAAACCGGCGTTGAGGTTGCGCGCGGCGGCCATGCTGTACAGGTAGGGAAGCAGCGGGAAGCCGTCCGGGTCCTGGAACAGGATGTTGCGGAACGCCTGGCGCAGCAGCGGGTCCTGGAAGCGGTCGGCGAAGGTGTTGAGCGGGGTCGCCGCCGTCCGCCACAGCAGCCGGAACGAGGGCAGTACCTTCCGCAGGGTGGCGAGCTTCTCGCGGGGCGTCTGGAGGGCGGACGGTTTGAGGAAGGGGTGCAGGTCGAGCGCGGCGAACCGCCTGAGGTCCCGGCAGAACGCCCGGATCGGGCGGGCGTCGGCGGGGGAGAGGTCGAGCAGGTGGCGCTCCAGCCGGTCCGGGTCGTTGTAGAAGCTGACCGCCCGGCCGTGCTCGTCGACCACCCGATTGAACAGGTCGAAGTTGGTGACGCTCTTCCCGTCGAGGGCGCCGAGTTCCCGCCAGACGCGGTTGGCGTCGTTGCCCGGGGCGGTGCCGATCAGCCAGTCGATGCAGTAGTCGAACAGGTAGCCCTTGCGGGACCAGGCGGTGCAGCAGCCGCCCGGCAGGACGTGCTTCTCGAAGATCTGGGTCCGCATCCCGCTCATCCGGGCGTAGCAGCCGGTGGCCAGCCCGCCGAGCCCGGCGCCGATGACGATCACCCGGGGTCCGTCGTCACCCTGCGGCACCGGTCGCCCCTCCCGTGAGGATGCCGCGCGTCAGTTCCGCGTTGCGGGCGGCGAAGTCCTGGTCGAGCATTTCGGCGTGGCTGCCGAAGCCGCGGAACACGGTGGTCCGGGTGGTCGAACTGCCGTGCCAGGTGCCCTGGTTGCCCGCCGCGTAGAACGGGACCTTCTCCTGGTCCGAGATCACGCTGATCAGTGAGCGGACGGCGCCGAGGTTCGGTGTGCGGGCGCAGAAGTGCAGGTATTCCCGGGCCTGGCTGAGCGTCTCCTCGGCGACCAGGTCCGATCCGGTGTGCCGGCGCAGGTGTTCGCGCAGTTCGCGCTCGAAGGCGTCGAGGTGCTCGGCTTCGAGGGTGAAGGAGTCGGTGATCCGGTAGGAGTCCACGATGAGCACGTGAGGCACCTCGTGGGAGCGGCGTTCCAGTTCCTTGGCCACCTCGAAGGCGAGGTTGCCGCCGAGCGAGTAGCCGAGCAGCGTGTACGGGCCCTGCTCCCGGAAGGACTCGATCAGGTCGGCGTAGCGAGCGATCTTGTCCTCGCCGGTCAGGTAGTTGAACGCGACGAACTGGTACTCCGTCAGGTGCGCGGCGAGCTGCCGGTACACCAGGCCGTGCCCGCCGGCGGGCGGGAAGCAGAACACCGTTCCGTTCTCGTCGCCGGGGTTGAAGCGCAGGTACGGCTGGGCGCCGGCGATCCGGCCGGTGATAACGTGCTCCAGGGTCCGGGCCATGCCGCGCAGCGTGGTGGACTCGAACAGCAGGCTGACGGGGATGGAGACGTTGAACTCGGTCCGCAGGTGGTGGATCAGTTCGATCAGCTTGATCGAACTGCCGCCCGCCTCGAAGAAGTCGTGCTGAAGACCGACCCGTTCCACGCCCAGCAGGGACGTCCAGTGCGCGGCCATCCGTACCTCGAACAGCGTGGTCGGCGGCTCGGGTTCGCCGTCGCCCGGGTCGAATCGGGGGGACGGCAGCGCGGCGGTGTCGACCTTGCCGTTCGGGGTGAGCGGCAGGGCGGGCAGCTCGGTGAGGTGCGAGGGCGTCATGTACGCGGGCAGCCGGTCGGCGAGTTGGCGGCGCAGCTCGCGCTGGTCGGGCTGCGCGCCGGGCTCGGGGACGTAGTAGGCGCACAGCACGCCGCCGCCGTCGTCGTCGACCTGGCGCACCGTCACGGCGCAGGCGGCGATGCCGGGCAGAGCGGCCAGCTGGGTCTCGATCTCGCCGGGTTCGATGCGGTGGCCGCGCACCTTGACCTGGTTGTCGGCCCGTCCGAGCAGCCGTACGGTGCCGTCGGCGGCCCAGTGCGCCAGGTCGCCGGTCCGGTACAGCCGGACCGGGCGGCCGCCCGGGGAGCGCACGGTGAAGCGTTCGGCGGTCTGCTCCGGGTCGCCGACGTAGCCGTCCGCGACGCCCGCGCCGCCGACCCAGAGTTCGCCCGCCACCCCGGGTGGCACCGGCTCGCCGTGCTCGTCCAGGACGTAGAGCGCGCTGTTCGGGAACGGCCGTCCGATCGGCACCATCCGGCCCGGTTCGACGCCGTCGGCCGGGCCCTCGAACCAGGCGCTGTCGATGGTCGCCTCGGTCAGCCCGTAGGAGTTGACCAGCCGGGTGCCGGGGCCGCACAGCGCGTGCAGGCGCCGGTGCTCCTCGACCTTCCAGGCGTCCGAGCCGACGATCAGCAGCCGCATGAAGTCCAGCCGGTGGCCCTCGCGTTCGCAGTGCGCCAGCAGGCCGCGCGCCACCGCCGGGACGAACTCGGCGCAGTCGACGCGCTCCTGCACCATCGTCCGGTACAGCCGGGCGGTGTCGAACAGCAGGTCGCGGTCGACCAGCACCAGGTGGCCGCCCGAGCACAGGGCGCGCACCAGGTCGCCGGTGAAGACGTCGAAGGACTGGGCGGCCATCTGGAGGTGCACCCGGACCTCGCTGTCCAGCCGGTACTCGGCGCGCCAACCGGCGTACACCGAGGCCAGGTTGCGGTGGCTGACCCGGACCGCCTTGGGGCGGCCGGTGCTGCCGGAGGTGTAGATGACGTACGCGGGGGCGTCCAGGGCGACGGCCTCGGGGGCCGGGCCCTCGGGCGCCGCGTCCAGTTCGTCGAGGGTCAGCACCCGCGGGGCGAGGCCGGCCAGTTCGGGGCGGTCGCGGTCGGTGAGCAGCAGGACGGCGTCGGCGTTGGACGTCATGTAGGTGAGCCGGTCCACCGGGTGCCCGGGGTCCAGCGGCAGGTAGGCGCCGCCGGCCCGGAGCACGGCCAGCAGGGCGACGATCTGCTCCGGCGACTTGTCGAGGCACAGGGCCACCACCGAGCCGTCCCGGACGCCGAGTTGGCGCAGCTGCCCGGCGGCCCGGCGGCTGCGGCGGTCGAGCTCGCCGTAGTCGAGCCGCCGGACGGTGCCGTCCGGCGCCGGGAGGGTCACGGCGAGGGCCTCGGGCCGCTCGGCGGCGGCCCGGGCGATCAGCTCGTGCACCGGCAGCTCGGCGGGCTCGGTGCGCCCCGCGCCGCTCCACCGGTCGAGCAGCCGCTCCCGCTCGGCGGCGTCGAGCAGCGGCAACCGGTCGGCGGGCTGCTCGGCGGACGACCGGGTGAGCGCGTCCAGCAGGTTGCGGTAGTGCCCGGCCATCCGTTCCATCGTCGTGGGCTCGAACAGGTCGGTGTTGTACTTGAACACGCAGTGGTAGCAGCCGTCTGCCCGGTCCTGGTAGGCGGACAGTGTGATGTCGAACTGCCCTTCCTCCTCCGGGAGTTCGATGTAGTCCAGGTGGTAGCCGTACTTGTCGGTGGCCACCTTGTGGGTGAGCAGGATGAACATCGCCTGGAAGACCGCCGAGCGGCTCGGGTCGCGCTGCAGCCCGAGCTGCTCGACCAGCAGCACGAACGGGTACTCCTGGTTGTCCAGGCCGCCCAGCACGGTCTCCCGGACCCGGCCCAGCAGCTCGGCCACCGACGGCCGGTCGGCCAGATTCACGTGCAGCGGAAGCGGGTTGACGAAGTACCCGTAGACCGAGCCGAACTCCTCGCGGGTGCGGCCGGTGACCGGACTGCCCACGATGATGTCGTCCTGCCCGGAGTACCGGTGCAGCAGCAGGTAGTACGCGCTGAGCAGCACCATGAACACCGTGACATCGTGCTCGCGGGCCAACTCCTGCACGCGGGCGCTGAGTTCCTCGTCCAGCCGGAAGAACTCGGACGCCCCGTTGTGGGTCTGCACGGACGGGCGGGGCTTGTCGGTGGGCAGGCCCAGCACCGGCGCCCCGTCCGGCAGGTGGGAGCGCCAGTAGTCCAGCATCGGCTTGGCGTCCGGCCCCGCGAGCAGGCGGTTCTGCCAGTTGAGGAAGTCCAGGTAGCGCGCGGACACCGGCGGCAGCTCGACCCGGCGACCATGGCGCTGCCCCTCGTAGAGGGTGAACAGCTCGTCGATGAAGGTGAAGGTCGAGATCGCGTCCGAGACGATGTGGTGGACGGCCTTCATCAGCACCCAGCGGTCCGGGCCGCGCTTGAACAGCCGCAGCCGCACCAGCGGGTCCCGTTCGAGGTCGTACGGCTTGCGGTACTCCTGGACGATCATCCCGTGGATCTCGTCCCACTCCCGGCCTTGGACGTCGAACAGGCCGGTGTCCGGACGGGCCTCGGGGGAGATCAGCTGGACGGCCCGGCCGTCCTCCAGCACGAAGTTGGCCCGCAGGGCCGGGTGCCGCTCCAGCAGCACCCGGAAGGCGTCGAACATCAGCTCCGGGTCGAGCTCGGTGCGGATCTCCACCGCGCCGCCGATGTTGTACGCGAAGGCGTCCGGGTTGAGGTGCTTGAGGAACCACAGGGCCTTCTGGTTGTGCGTCAGCGGATACCGGTGCTCGTCGGTGTGCACCTCCACCTCGGCCTCCGGCGCGGGTCCGTCGGTCGCCGCCTTCTCCAGCAGTCCGGTGTACAGCCGCTCGACCAACTCGTCGAAGGGATCGCCGCTCAGCAGCGTCACCACCGGCAGGGCGACGCCCAGTTCGGCTTGGGTGCGGGCGCGCAGCTCCATCGCCAGCAGCGAATCCAGACCGAGGCTGTTCAGGCCCGCCGCCGGGTCGATCCGCTCCGGGTTCGCCCGCAGCACGTGCGCCACCAGCTCGGTGAACCGCTCCGTCACCAACTGGCGCCGCACCCCGGCATCGGCGGCCCGGAAAGCGGCCGGGAAACCCCCGGCCGGGGCGGCCTGCGGGACGTCGGCGGCGGCCGCCAGCTCGGCGACCAGAGCGGGCGGTGTGGCGTACCAGGCCTGGAACACCGGCCAGTCGACGACCGTGGCGACCAGCAGCTGCGCCCGGTCCTGCCCGATGACCCGCTCCAGCACCGCCATGCCCGCCGCCGGGGGCAGCGAACTCATCCCGCGCGCCTCGCGGTAGTGGCTCACCAGGCCCAGTTCCTCGATCATGCCCGTCGCCCACGGACCCCAGTCGATGCTCAGCGCGGGCAGGCCGCGGGCCCGGCGGTGGTGGGCCAGCGCGTCCAGGAAGGCGTTGCCCGCCGCGTAGTTGGTCTGCCCGGCGGTGGTCAGCACCGAGGCGATGGAGGCGAACAGTACGAAGTGGTCCAGCGGTTCCTCGCGCAGGTGCCGGTGCAGGATGTGCGCGCCGACCACCTTCGGCTCCCACGCGGCGTCGAACACCTCCCGGTCCAGCTCGGGCACCAGCGCGTCCCTGACCTGCCCCGCGAGGTGGAACACGCCCCGTACGGGCGGGAGTTGACGGCGCCGGTAGTCCGCCAGCCAGTCGGCCAGCGCCGCCTCGTCGGTCACGTCCAGCGGAACCGGCACGGGGTGCGCCCCCAGCGCCTCCAACTCCCGCAGGAACGCCACCCGTTGACCCGCCGCACTCGCCGGGTCGAGCTCCGACCACTGCTCGCGCGCGGGCAGCGCCGTCCGGCCGACCAGGATCAGCCGCCGCGCGCCGCGCCGGACCAGCGTCCGGCACAGCAGCCGCCCGAGCGCGCCGAACGCGCCCGTCACCAGGTAGGAGCCGTCGGCGCGCAGCCGCAGCGGCAGCGGCCGGGTGAGCCCGGCGGGCCGGCGCAGGCGGCAGGTGGCGCGCCGCTCGCCGCGCAGCGCGATCTCCTCCGCGTCCGCCACCGCCAGCTCCCGCAGCAGCGCCGCCGCCTCTTCGTGCGGCTCGGCCACCGCCCCCAGGTCGATCAACTTGCCGCGCTGTGCGACGAGTTCCTGCTGCCACAGCACCCGCCCGATGCCCCAGGCGGGCGCGCCCAGTGGCTCCACCGGCTCGCCCTCGACCACCGCTTGGGTGCCCCGGGTGACGATGTGCAGCCGCCCGCCGGGCCGGGCGGACGGCAGTACCTGGGCGAGCGCGATCAGCGACCAGCCGCCGAGGGTGCCGCAGTCCGCCAACTGCTCCCGGCCGACGGCGTCGAGCGACGGCAGGTCCAGGTTCCACAGGTGCAGCACGGTGTCGAAGCTGTCGTCGAGGTCCTCGAACAGCCGGCGCAGGTCGGCGGCGGAGTCGGGCCGGACGGTCGAACCGCCGTCACTGTAAAGGTAGTTGGCACCCGGCCGGACCAGGTGGCAGGTGCCGCCGCGCTCGCGGACCTGCGCGGCGAGCTCCTCGGCGAGACCGGCGGCGTCGGCCAGCACCACCAGCCGCTCCGGGGCCGGCGCGTCGGCGTCCGCCAACGGCTGGTCGATCCAGACCGGTTCGGCCAGCCAGCCGTCGATCGCGGCCAGACCCGCGGAGGCCGAGGCGCCCTCGACGCCGGCCGCGCGGAAGCCGGTGACCCGGCCGAGCAGGTCGCCGTCCTCGGCGTACAGCGTGAGGTCGCCGATCAGCTCGTCCCCGCTCTCCCGGGTGACGGTCGCGTGCACCCAGAACGGCCGGTCGCCGACCCGGTCGAGGCTGACCTCCGCGATGGACAGCGGGAGCCGGATGCCGCTCACCGGGCTTTCCTCGCCGAGGAGTTGAGGCGTCAGCAGGGCCTGGAAGCAGGCGTCGAGCAGGGTCGGGTGGACGTGCGCGGCGTCGGCGTCCGCCGGGCGCGGCTCGGACGGGCAGATCCGCGCCAGGGCCTCCCCGGGGCCGATCCAGACCTCCTCGATGCGCTGGAACGCCGGGCCGTAGCCGTAGCCCAGTTCGGCGAGCTCCCGGTAGCAGCCGGCCCGGTCGAGCCGCCGGGCGGAGCGTTCCCGAATCGCGGGCAGGTCCGGCGCGGCGGCGGGCCCGCGGCGCTGATCGGTGCGGACCACACCGGCGGCGTGGATGGTGCGCTCGGCGCCGACCGAGGCGACGGAGAAGCTCACCCCGTCGGAGTCGAAGCCCAGTTGGACGGTCGGCGGCAGCGACTCGGAGAGGAACAGCGCCTTGGGCAGTTCGATGTCCGCCAGCACCGCCCGGTCGGCGCCGGTCAGCACCCGTACCGCCTGCGCGGCCATCTCCAGATAGCCGGCGGCCGGGAACACCGCGGCGTCCTCGATCCGGTGGTCGGCCAGGTACGGCAGCCGCTCCAGGTCGAGCTGGACCTCCCAGGTCGGCCGGACGTTCGCGGTGCGGCGGCCCAGCAGCGGGTGGTCGAGCCGCCCGAGCCGGATCTGCTCGACCGGCTCCGGCTCCACCCAGTACCTGTCCCGCTTCCACGGATAGCCCGGCAGTGGCACCGGGCGGCCGCCGGGGTGCAGTGCCTCCCAGTCCAACTCGACGCCCAGGTTGTGCAGTTCGGCCAGCGAGCGGGCGATGCGCTCCGGCTCGTCCTCCTCCCGGCGGATCGACGGCACCGTCCAGCCCGCCGCCTCCCGGCCGTCCAGGCACTCGCGGATCGCGTGGCCGAGGACGGGGTGCGGGCCGATCTCCAGGAACAGCTGGTGGCCGTCGTCGACCAGCAGGTCCACGGCGGAACGGAACCGCACCGGCTCGCGGACGTTCTGCCACCAGTAGTCGGCGTCCAGCTCGGTGCCGTGGGCGC
Source organism: Kitasatospora sp. NPDC051984 (assembly GCF_044593455.1). Taxonomy (NCBI): domain Bacteria; kingdom Bacillati; phylum Actinomycetota; class Actinomycetes; order Kitasatosporales; family Streptomycetaceae; genus Kitasatospora; species Kitasatospora sp. NPDC051984. The sequence continues at coordinate 299,425 of NZ_JBIUCB010000002.1, read as the reverse complement.
GCCCCTCGCGGGCCGTCAGATAGAGCGGAACCTCGGCCGGGCGCGGCTTCAGGTCGGCGAGCGCGGCCAGCAGTTCATCCCGGATCGGGTCCATCCGCACGCTGTGGTACGGCACTTGGACCGGCAGGAAGCGGGCGAAGACCTGCTCCCGCTCCAGCTCGGCGGCCAGCTGCTTCAGGGCGTCCAGGTCTCCGGAGAGGGTGACGGAGGACGGGCTGTTGACGGCGGCCACCGACACCAGGTCCTGGCAGGGCCGGATCCGGCGGGCGGCCTCCACCTCGGTCAGGCCGACGGCGAGCATCCCGCCCGTCCCGGCCAGGCGGTGCTGGAGCCGGCTGCGGTGCAGCATCACCGCGACGGCGTCGGCGAGTTCGTGGACGCCGGCCTCGTGGAACGCGGCGGCCTCACCGGTGGAGTGCCCGACGATCGCGTCCGGGCGCACCCCGTAGCTGCGCCACAGCGCGGCCAGGCCGAGCTGCACGGCGAAGTTGGCGGGCTGGGCGAGCCAGGTTTCGGCCATCCTCGACTCGGCCTCGCCGCGCGCGAGTTCGTCCAGCAGCGACCAGCCGGCCTGCCGGCGGATCTCGGCGTCGCACCGTTCGACCGTCTCGCGGTACACCGGCTCGCTCTCGAACAGGCCGCGGCCCATGCCCCACCACTGCGGGCCCATCCCGGTGAACACCCACACCAGCCGCCGCTGCGCGCGCTCGAGCCGTCGGCCGGTCAGCACCCGGGGGTGCGGCTCGCCCTGCTGGTGGGCGGCGAGCGCCTCGTCCAGCGACGCCGCGGACTCCGGCCGGTACACCACCGACAGGCGGTGCTCGTGGTGCTCGCGGCGCCGGGCCAGGGTGTGGCCGAGGTCGGCGAGGGCCACCGGCGGGCCGTCCGCGCCGGCGAGCTCCTGCCGGATCCCGGCGGCCAGTTCGGGCAGGCCTGCCTCGTCCCGGGCGCTCAGCGGCAGGACGGTCCAGCTGGGCACCCGTGCGGGCGGGGCGGGCGCCTCGCGCACCGGCGCCTCCTCCAGCAGCACATGGGCGTTGGTGCCGCCGAAGCCGAACGAGTTCACGCCCGCCCGGGCCGGGCCCTCGTGCGCGGGCCAGTCCACCGCCCGGGTCGGGACCTCGAACGGCAGCGCGGCCCAGTCGATCGCGTCGGTGGGCCGCTCCAGGTTGATGTGCGGCGGAATCCGACGGTGCTTCAGCGCCAGCACCGTCTTCACCAGCCCGGCGATGCCGGCCGCCGCCTCGGTGTGCCCGATGTTGGTCTTCACCGAGCCGACGTAGCACCGCGCGCCCGGCGCCCGGCCGTCGGCGAGGACCTGTCCCAGCGCCTGGGCCTCGATCGGGTCGCCGACCGGGGTGGAGGTGCCGTGCGCCTCCACGTACTGCAGGCTGCCCGGCGCGATGCCCGCCTCCGCGCAGACCCGGCGGACCAGGGTGACCTGGGCATCGGCGTTGGGCACCGTGATGCCGTCGGTGCGGCCGTCCTGGTTGACGCCGCTGCCGAGCACCACCGCGTGGATCGGGTCGCCGTCGCGCAGCGCGTCCGCCAGGCGTTTGAGCGCCACCACGCCGACGCCCTCGGCCCGGACGTAGCCGTCGGCCGTCGCGTCGAAGGCGCGCGAGCGGCCCTCGGCGGACAGGAAGCCGCCCTTGGTCTCGGCGATGGTGTACTGCGGCGCCAGGTGCAGCAACGTGCCGCCGGCCAGGGCGAGATCGGTCTCGCCGCGCAGCAGGCTCTGCCGGGCCAGGTGCAGCGCCACCAGCGAGGAACTGCACGCGGTGTCGATCGATACGCTGGGGCCGCGGAAGTCGAAGCAGTGCGAGATGCGGTTCGACACCATCGTCATCATGGTGCCCGTCGCGGTGTGCGCGGCAAGGGTGTCGAAGGCGAGGTCGGCGAACTGCAGGATCTTGTAGTCGAGGGTGAACGCGCCGACGTAGACGCCGACTTCGCGTCCGGCGAGCAGGCTCGGCAGCTGTCCGCCGTCCTCCAGCGCCTCCCAGGCCACCTCCAGCAGCTTCCGCTGCTGCGGGTCCATGTGGTGGGCCTCGCGCGGGCTGATGCCGAAGAACTCCGGGTCGAACTCGTCGACGCCGTCGATGTATCCGCCGCGCCCGGCGATCAGCCGGCCGGGCTTGGCGCGGTCCCGGCTGGCCAGGGTGGTGGTGTCGTAGCGGTCGGCCGGGGTCGGGACGATGCAGTCCCGGCCCTCGATCAGGTTGCGCCAGAAGCTCCGGTGGTCGCGGACGCCGCCGGGAAACCGACAGCCGATGCCGATGATCGCGATCCGGTCCTGGGGTTGGTCGGTCGAGTCCGTCATGGTCCAATCCGTGTCTCGTGGCGCCCCGGCAGGGGACGGGTGGGGTCAGTTGGAAGGTCCGGTGGTGGCGTCGGGGGCGGGGCGCCAGGGGTGCAGCAGGCTGGCGAGGACGCTGGTGGTGGGCGGGAAACTCGCCGGGTCGTGCAGTCCGACCGCCACCGGCCGGCGCCCCGGCCGCCAGGTGAAACTGCCGAACAGGTGGTCCCAGATCGCGAGGTCCGCGCCGAAGTGCCCGGACTCGGCCAACACGGTGCTGTGGTGCAGCCGGTGCTGTTCCGGACTGCCGAACACGTGGTTCAGCCGGCCGATTCGGACATCGATGTTCGCGTGCACGAAATAGCCCTGGGCGACGACGAACAGCGAGGTGCAGAAAACCGATTCCCGGGAGAAACCGAGCCAGGCCAGCGCGAGTTGCACCAACGCCTGCCCGAGCAGGACGTCGAGCAGATGATTGACGCCGTTGTTGGTGACGTTCACCTTGTCCAGCGCGTGATGGACGCCGTGCAGCCGCCACAGCCACGGCTGGTGGTGCGACCACCGGTGAAAGAGGTATTTCGCCAGTGAACCGGTGAGCAGGGCGAGCGGGATCTCCACCCGGAGCGGAAGCGTCGGATGCGGCGGCGCCAGCCGGGCGACCAGGGCGGCGACCAACAGTTGGCCGAGTGCCCCGCCCACCATCGTCAGAACGAAGTAGACGGCGTAGCAGCGGAGTTCACGCCCGCCCGGGTGCCAGTCCCGCCGGTAGGGGATGAGTCGCTCGAGGGCCCAGAGGTAACCGATGGTGCCGGCCTGGAACGCGGCGAGGACGCGGCCGATGTCCCAGTGCTGGTGGAGAGTTGCCACGGCACAGGCGGGCACGGTGAACAGCAGGGCGGGATAGGCGGCGTAGCGAAGAACGGTGCGAAATTCGGCCGTCTGACCAAAGGATCTTTCCTGGTTCAACGGCCCTCCAGATGAATCGTCACCGAACTGAACGGGATTCGATGCTAACCGCAGGGCGAGCGGTCGACGCGGAACCGACGTGGCACGGCTTAAGAAAATCTGACGATCCATCAGCTAGCGTAATCGGAAAATCCCGCCGCCCGCGTGGAGGTGCCATGCCCGCCCAACTTTCGCCGCTGCACGCCCTGGACCTACCCGAGTCGGCCCCGCCGCGGTCGGCCACCCTGCGGGACGGCTCGGCGGCCTGGGTGGTGACCAGGTACCACGAGGTGCGGCAGGTGCTGACCGATCCGCGGTTGGTCCGCGACCTGGAGCCCGGGGGTGGCGGCGCGCTCAACGTGTCCACCCATCCGGCGTCGCTCTACAACCAGAACGGATCCGGCCACCAGCGCCTGCGGCGCACCGCGCAGGGCGCGTTCACGGTCCGGGCCGTCGCCCAGTGGCGGCCCTGGGCGGAGGCGGAGGTCGGGCGGTTGCTGGACGACCTGGTGGCGGCCGGACCGCCGGGCGATCTGGTCGCCGGTCTCACCTCCGTCCTGCCGTTCGCGGTGGCGGAGCGACTGATGGGCCTGGAGGGCCTGGAGCCCGGACGGCTGCGGCGCTGGGCCGCCTGCCTGACCGTCGAGGACGCCGAAGCGGGGGGTGAACTGGCGTCGGATCAGCGGGAGTTCGCGCAATTCGCGGCCGCGCTGCTGGCCGAGCGACGGCGCCGGCCGGGCGAGGACCTGGCGAGCCGCCTGGTACAGGCCGCCGACCAGGCCGGCGGGATCCCCGAGGAACAGTTGACGTACCTGCTCGGCGGCCTGGCGGCCAGCGGCAGCGACAGCGTCGCGGGAGTCCTCGCCAACGCGCTGCTGTACCTGCTGGGTGAGCGGCTCGGCAGCTGGCCGCAGCTCGCGGAGGAGGGGCGGGCACGGACGGCCACCGAGTGGTTGCTGCATCACATCCAGCTGGGTGACGACGAGTTCACCACCCGTCGGGCGGTGGAGGCCGTCGAAGTCGGCGGCGTGCGGATCCCGGCCGGATCGACGGTCGCGGTCTGCCTCGGCAGCGCCAACCGGGACCCGGCGGTCTTCCCGGACGGCATGGCGGGCGACCTTTTCGCGCCGCTGCCGGCACCCACCCTGGCGTTCGGCGCGGGCCCGCACCACTGCCTGGGCACCTGGCTGGCGCGGACCCAGCTCCAGGTGGTCCTGCAACGGCTCGCCACTCGGCTGCCCGGCCTGCGCCTGGCCGAGCCGGGCGCGGCCGTCGAGTGGCGCCTGGGCGGCACCACCCGCAGCCCGCGCAGCCTTCGGGTGGAATGGTGATCGGGCTCAACTCCCTTGTGTGGCACATGATCTGACGATCAGTGGGGCGAATGACCTCTTTCGAGGCATTGACGCCGTGTTCGTGCCGAATTTCCCGGCGCCGGTCAGTACGGTTGCGAAGCATTGGACAGGAGGTCCTCCGTGGCCCAGCCGCCCGACCCCACCCCCGATCTGCTGCTGTTCCCGCACAGTGACCTGCACATGGCGCTGACCGGAACGCCGCCGCTCACCCTCTCGCTGGCCACCCGCCAGGTGGCGGTGCCGGCGACGAACGGATTCACCATCACCCCGGTCCTGCCGCGTCAGTGCACGGTCGACTTCTTCGCGCCTTTCAACGACAAGGGCCACCGGTTCGACGGGGTGCCGGTGTACGACAACACCACCGGCGTGGTCACGGCCACCACCCCCGGGGTCTTCCTGTTCCAGGCCCAGACCGGCGGCCAGTACATCGTCGGCCGCCTCCAGGTGCACAAGTCGGTGGTCGGCTGGTGGTTCGGCAACGACTCGATCACCACCGCCCTCGACACCACCGTGGCGCACGCCCAGCCGTCGCTGTACGCGAAGTTCAGCGACGACCCCGGCACCGGGACGGACCTGATCGGCGACATCACCGGCCACGGGTACGTCCAGCTGGTGCCGGCCGACGCCCGGCAGCTCGCCGTGTCGCCCACCGGCCGTCTGCGGGGCGTGCTGCCCACCCAGCCCGGCACCCCCTGGGTGCTGTCCGGGCTGTTCCCCGGCCTGGGCGGTGCGCAACTGCTGAACGTGTGGGTGGTCGACTACGCCGCCGACCACGCGGTGACCCGGGAGATGGGCGGCGACGACCTGACGACCCTGGCCGACAAGCACAACGTGCTGTTCCTCGCCGAGGGGTTCCGCGACCAGGACCGACCGAAGTTCGACCAGATCGTCACCCGGGCCATCCACGAGATGTTCGAGAAGCCCGCGCACGAGCCGTACGGCATGCTGAACAAGAGCTTCAACGTCTTCAAGGCCTTCACCGCCTCCCAGCAGCACACCGTCACCTGCGGATTCCGGGTCGCCGCCGGCGAGGAGCGGATCGACGCCGGCCAGGCGAGGGGCATCGGCTTCCCGATCCCGACCAATCAGATCGGCGGAGGCAACCTCTACAGCCTGGAGGAGCTGGTCCACCTGGTCGGGTTCCCGATGCGCGGCGACCAGCGGACCAACCTGGTGGCGACCTGGCAGGCCCAGGACCTGGTCATCGAGCCGGCCAGGATCAATGACGACCTGATCAAGGCCTGGAAGGCGCACCAGTCGGTCGGGATCCTGCACGCCCGCGACACCTTCTTCGGCGTCCGCCTCGGCCCCCGGCCCGGCGACCGGTTCTCGGGCTTCGGCCCGGTGGTCAGGCCCACCGCCGACACGGTCGGGGACCAAGGGGTCAAGGACTTCGTCGCCCGGGTGTACGAGTTCTACCGGAACAGGCCGACCCGGAACCTGACCCTGGACGTCCGCCGGCACCCGCCCGAGCTGTACATGAACCCCTCGGAAATCAACGTGGCCAACACGCTGCTCCGCTTCGTCGGCAGCCTGAAGGTCACCGGCTCGACGGTCCCGGTCGGCGCCGTGTGGCAGCCCGACGACCAGCACTTCCAGCCCAGCCGGGGCCTGATCGCGCTGATCGTCAACGACGGCGTGGACGGCGGCACCAACTTCAACGTCCGGACGGTGACCGCCCAGACGGTCAACACCATCCAGGGGGTCTCGTACGTCTACGCCAACGCCACCGACAAGCGGGAACTGCGCCGCGACCCGCCCGGCGACACCGAGGTGAACTTCGCCGGAGTCATCGACACCGTCGCACACGAGTTCGGCCACAGCTTCAACCTGCTCGACGAGTACGAGGAGTTCCGCGGCGACGGCGGGCCCGACGAGGAGCAACCCGTCGACCTGGCAGGGGACAACGTGTCCAGGCTCGGATTCCTGCGGGTCGCCCCGGCCCCGGACCGGCGCATCGACCCGGCCAAGGTGAAGTGGTTCCAGCTGCCCCGGATCAGCTCCGCCGCCGTCCTGCTGGCCGACTCGGTGAACGTGACCAGCCCCGTCCAGGGCCTCAAACTCACCATCGGCACCCGGAACATCGCCGAGTGGCAGCAGGTCAAGACGCAGCTGTCCGAGGTGCGGGTGCGCAACTTCGGCATCGCGCCGGGCGGCCAGCAGCTCCCGCTGGACACCACGCCCGCCCACTACCTGGAAGGGCTGATCGTCGGCCAGGTACTGCCGGGGGAGGGCGCGATCATCCTCACCAGGGCGGGCAGCGCCCCGTTCCCGACCTTCGTGAAGGGCTCGATCGCCTTCGTCCCGCTGAAGGACAAGCTGCACCAGCCGCTCCAGGTGGTGGAACCGGAGGTGCTCAGGTTCCTCCAGACCAGCCAGAGCCCGCTCAACCAGGACCCGAACCACGCGGACACCAACCCCAAGGAGGACACCCCGGTCGACATCCCGGACTTCAGCCCGCCCTGCAAGGGAGCCAGGACGATCGGGATCTTCGAAGGCGGCGACCGCTTCGCGGGCGCCCACTACCGGCCGACCGGCCGCTGCAAGATGCGCCAGGGCGAGACCGACTTCTGCCACGTCTGCGCCTGGCTGATCGTCAACCGGGTCGACCCCACCTTCCACGCGCTCCTCGACCGGAAGTTCTACCCGGAGTCCAAGGCGGAGAAGAAGAAGCATGAGTGAGCCGGGCACCTTCGAACGGATCCTGGCGGAGATCGGCCAGGCACTGCTGCCCCTGCGCGACGGGCTGGCCACCCCCGCCGCGTTCACCGCGCTGCTGCGCCGCCTCGGCTGGACGGTCACGGCGATCCCGCAGCCCTTCGTCGACCTGCGGGGCGCCGTCGAGACGCTGTACGACAGCCTGCACTCGCTGCTCGGCGACGGCGGGCTGAACGTCGACGGCACGGTCGGCGACGGCGGGGCCGCCGCGGCGGCGTCGTTCTCACCGGATGACATCAGGCGGGCCCTCGGCGCCGTGCAGGCGCTCATCAAGGGCATCCAGGCGATCGCCAACGCGCCCGCCTCCGCCATCCCCGACACGCTGCGCGCGGACGGCTTCCTCACGCTCTTCCCCGGCCAGCTGATCGACTTCCTGATCGTCACCTACCTGCAGCGCTACCACCCCACCCTCGGCTTCGCGCTGCGCGGCCTCGGCGTGGTGAAGGCCGGCTACGCCCCGCCCACCGGGAACCGGCCGCCGTACCAGCACCTCGCCCTCGACCTCGGCGACCTGCCGCGGGCGCTCGCCGACCCGGCTCAGGTGCTGAAGGACGCCTTCGGCTGGGGCACCGCCGCGTTCGACCAGCCGGAGGTGCTCAACCAGCTCGACAACCTGCTGCGGAGCATCGGCGCCAACGTCAAGGGCGAGCGGGTGGTGCCGTCCACCGCGCTGGCCGTCCAGGGTGCGACGCCGGACCCGTTCGGGCCGCGGACCAGGGCGCTGGCCGCCGTGCTGTTCCAGCGCGTCCAGCCCTCGGCCGAGATGACCGCCGCGATCCGGCTGCTGCCGCTGCCCGCCACCGCCGACGGCGCCCCGCCCGGGCTGGCGCTGCTGCCCTCGTTCACCGGGATGCAGGGCTTCCGGTTCGAGCTCGGGCCGGACATCGCCGTCACCATCCGCGGCGACCTCGACCTGCAGGGCGGCGTCGCGCTGCTGGTGCGCCCCGGCCGGGGCATCGACATGGTGCTCGGGTTCGAGTCGTCCTCCGCGCCGGTGCACGCCAAGGGCTCCATCGACGTCCAGGTGGACCGGTTCGGGCCGACCGACCAGCCGCGCGTCCTGTTCGGCCAGGCCGACGGGACGCGGCTGCAACTGAGCCGGATCAGCGGCGGGGGCGGGGTGCGGCTGGTCGGCGACGCCGTCGACTTCTTCGCCGAATTCGACCTGGAGGGGCTGGAGTTCGTCCTCTCCCCGGCCGGCGCGGACGGCTTCATCGGCTCCGTGCTGCCCGCCGGCGGGTTCACCCTCGGCACCGACCTCACCGTCGGACTCTCCTACCGGCAGGGCTTCTACTTCCGCGGCACCTCCAACCTGGAGATCCAGCTCCCCGCGCACCTGGAACTCGGCCCACTGGAGATCCAGGGCCTCACCATCTCCGTCGCGCCCGGGCCGGACGGGCTGCCGATCGGCCTCGGCGCGTCCTTCCGAGCTGGGCTCGGCCCCGTCACGGCCGTGGTGGAGCAGGTCGGCCTCACCGCCAATGTGGCGTTCCGCTCCGGCGGCGACGGCAACCTCGGCCCCGTCGACCTCACCTTCGGCTTCAAACCGCCCAAGGGAGTGGGCCTCTCGGTGGACGCGGGGGCGGTCAAGGGCGGCGGGTTCCTGTCCTTCGACCCGGACCACGGCGAGTACGCGGGCGCCCTCGACCTGGACTTCGCCGGACTGGTCGAGCTCAAGGCGATCGGCCTGATCAGCACCCGGATGCCCGACGGCAGCAACGGCTTCTCGCTGCTGATCGTGATCACCACCGACTTCGGCTCCACCGGCATCCAACTCGGCTACGGATTCACGCTGTTGGCAGTCGGCGGCCTGATCGGCCTGAACCGGTCGATGAACCTGCAGGCGCTGGCGGAAGGCGTCCGGACCGGCTCGGTCGAATCGGTGATGTTCCCCAAGGACGTCATCGCCAACGCCCCCCGGATCCTCTCCGACCTGCGCACATTCTTCCCGCCCGAGCAGGGCCGGTTCCTGATCGGGCCGATGGCCAAGATCGGCTGGGGGACGCCCACCCTGGTCAGCGTCTCGCTCGGCGTGGTCATCGAGATCCCGCCCGGGGACATCGCCATCCTCGGCGTGCTGAAGTGCCTGCTGCCCAGCGAGGACCTGCCGCTGCTGGCACTCCAGGTGAACTTCGTGGGCGCGCTGGAGGTCGACAAGTCGAGGCTCTGGTTCTTCGCCGAACTGTTCGACTCGCACGTGCTGACGATGACCATCGACGGCGGGATGGGCCTGCTGGTCGCCTGGGGCGACGCACCTGACTTCGTGCTCACCGTCGGCGGCTTCCACCCGTCCTTCAAGCCGCCGCCGCTGCCGTTCCCGGTGCCCAAGCGGCTCTCCGTGGACATCCTCAACCGGCCCGGCCAACTGATCCGGGTGTCCGGCTACTTCGCCGTCACCAGCAACACCGTGCAGTTCGGTGCTGCGGCCGAACTCCGGCTCGGCTTCGGCGGGTTCCGCATCGAGGGCCACCTCTCCTTCGATGCGCTGTTCCGCTTCTCGCCGTTCGCGTTCACCATCCAGATCTCCGCCGGCGTCACCCTGAAGGCCTTCGGCGTCGGCGTCTTCGGCATCGACCTGAACTTCGCCCTCGAGGGCCCCGCGCCCTGGCGGGCGCACGGCCGCGGCTCCATCTCGCTGCTGTTCTTCGAGATCTCCGCCGACTTCGACATCACCTGGGGCGAGGAACACAACACCACCCTGCCCCCGGTGGCCGTACTCCCGCTGCTGGCAGGGGAGTTCGGAAAGATCGAGGGCTGGCAGACCCAGCTGCCCGCCGGCGGCTTCAACCCGCTGGTCACCCTCCGGCAGCTGCCCCCCACCGACCAGCTGGTGCTGCACCCGCTCGGCACCCTGTTCGTCCGCCAGCGGGCCGTCCCGCTGGACGTCCGGCTCGACCGGATCGGCGCCCAACGGCCCAGCGACGGACGGCGGTTCGGCATCGCACCCGCGCCCGACAGTGGCCTCGCCAGGGTCTCCGTCACCGGCGACAGGTTCGCGATGGCCCAGTTCCAGGACCTGGACGACGCCGCCAAACTCTCCCGCCCCGCGTACGAGAGCCAGGACGCCGGACTGGAACTGACCGCGGCCGCCGGCACCCTGCTGGCGCCTCGGGTGGTGCGCCGCAGCGCCCGGTACGAGCTGCACATCATCGACAGCGGCGCGCCCGCGACGGCCGCCGCCGCCCGCCGGGTCGTCCTGATGGCGGCCCGATCCGCCGTTGCCGCGCCGAAGCGCTTCCAGAACGTCAGCCCCGCGATCTTCGGCCAGCTGCTTCAGGGCAGCAGCACCAGCCGCTCGCCGATCTCGCAGCGGGAGTCGCAGCTGCGGCAGCCGTTCGCGCCCGACCAGACGGTGCAGCTCACCGACCGGCGGTTCGTGGTCGCGAACATCCGCAACAACGTCCAGGCACACCCGCCGGCCGGCGGCACCGGCGGGACCTTCCGCAGCCGGGCCACCGCCGAGGACGCGCTCGCCGACTGGATCGGTCTCGATGGTGCTCTTGCAAACCAGCTGCACGTCATTCCCGAGGAGGAGTCCGTCGGCTCGCCGGCCGTGTCGGGCGCCTGGACGGCCGTCGGCCCGCTGCCGGTGCCCGCGCGGGAGATCGAGGCGGTCCGGCTGGCCAACGGCAAGGCGCTGGTGGCCGGGGGAGCGGATGCCAGTGGGGCGGCGCTGGGGTCGGTGGCGCTGTTCGATCCGGTCGCCGGTACCTGGACGGCCGCGGCCGGCCTGGCCACCGCCCGCTCCGGGCACAGCACGAGCCGGCTCGGCGACGGCCGGGTGGTCGTCGCGGGCGGCCTCGGCGCCGGCGGTGCTGTCCTCGCCTCGGCGGAGGTCTACGACCCGGCCCCCGGCACCTGGGCGTCCACCGCCGCGCTCGCCACCGCCCGCCACGGGCACGCCGCCACCGCGCTGGGCGACGGCCGGGTGCTGGTCACCGGCGGCACCGACACCGATGGCCGGGCGCTGGCCACCGTCGAACTGCTCGACCCCGCCACCCTCACCTGGTCCGCCACCGGCCCGGCGATGACCGACGCCCGCACCGGACACCGGGCCGTCCTGCTGAAGGGCGGCAAGGTCCTGGTGGTCGGCGGGGCGCTGCCGACCGGCGGGCCGGACGCGGCGCTCGCCCACTGCGAGCTGTACGACCCCGTCGCCGGCACCTGGACGCCGACCGGCAGCCTGCTCACCGCCCGCAAGGGCCACCAGGCCACGCTGCTCGCCGACGGCCGCGTCCTGGTCACCGGCGGCGACGCGGTGGCCGGTCCGTCCGGTTGGGACTCGCGCAGCCTCGCCACCGCCGAGATCTGGGACCCGGCCACCGGCGCCTGGACCGCCCTCGGCCCCCTGCCGGGCGGCGGCCGCCGCGGACACCGCTGCCTGGCGCTGCGCTCCGGCCTGGTGCTGCTGGTCGGCGGTACGGGCGGGCCGGGGTTCGAGACGGGATTCCGGCACGTCGCCGTCCTCGACCCCGCCGCCGGCAGCTGGACGACCACCGGGGCGCTCGGCACCGGCCGCTACGGCTTCGCGGTGGTGGAACTGACGGACGGCCGGGTGCTGGTGGCGGGCGGGACCGCCTCGGCCGGCGCGGCGGCTCCCGGGCCGGATCCGGTCGAGTTGGCCGTCGCCGTCGAGGCGTACGTGCCCTGATGACGTGACCCGCCTTCGGGCGGACCCGTTCGCCGCCGCCGAGGCCCGATGACGTAAACCCCATGACGGAAGGTTCGACCCCCATGACCAGCACCATCGCGCCGGCCGCAGCGAAGTGGACCGCCGCTCACGATCTGACCGGGGCCACGGCCTGGTACGGGCAGCACGACGGGCCGGTCGTGCTGAAGGGGACCTCGAAGGTGCTGGCGGTCGGCGGCAGCGACCCGAGCGGAGCGGCTCTCGGGCGGGCCGTCGTGTACGACCCGGCCGCCGACACCTGGACGGCGACCGCCACTCAGCCCTCGCCGCGGCGGCTGCACGCGGTGGTGGCGCTGGCCGACGGGAAGGTGCTGGCCTGTGGGGGCATCGGCGGATCCACCGCGCCGGGGCTGGCCTCGGCCGAGGTCTACGACCCGGTGGCCAACACCTGGACGCCGGCCGGGACGATGAACCAGGCCCGCTGGGGGCACAGCGCGGTGCTGCTGCCGAACGGCAAGGTGCTGGTGGCGGGAGGCAGCGCCGTCCGGTCCGGGAGCACCACCAAGGCGCTGCGGTCCGCCGAGTTGTACGACCCGGCGGCGGGGACCTGGACGGTGACGGGTGATCTCACCGACGCGCGGTCGGGGCATGTCGCGGTGGTGCTGAAGGACGGCAAGGTGCTGGCGGTCGGCGGGACCGCGTCCGTCGGGACCGGCCAGGACCCGGCTCTCGCGTTCTGCGAGCTGTACGACCCGACCACCGGCACCTGGAGTCCGACCGGCAGCCTGCTGCGTCCGCGCGCTCTGCACCAGGCGACCGCGCTGTCCGACACCACCGTGCTGGTGACCGGCGGCCGGGCGCCGGGGGCCGCGGACGACGGCACCTTCGACCCGGTCAGCCGGCGGACGGCGGAGAAGTACGACCTCACCACCGGCGTCTGGACCGCCGCCAAGGACATGCCCGCCGGGCGTGCCCAGCACCGCGCCGTCGCGGTCGGCACCGGCGGGGTGCTGGTGGTCGGCGGCACCGGCAGCGAGGCCGACGAGGCCGGTTTCCGCAGCGTCGTCCAGTACGACTCGGCCGCCGATGCCTGGACCGCCCAACCGGGCATGCCCACCGGCCGGTGGGGCTTCGCGGTGGCCGTTCTGCCCGACGGCCGGGTGCTCGCGGCGGGCGGCGCCGCCCGCGCCGGACTGGCCGCCGCCGACCCGACGACGACCGAACTCACCGCCGCCACCGAGCTGTTCAACGGGAGTGGGGCATGACCGCGAACGGCTACTCGTTCCTGCCGTGGCTGCGCACCGGCCTGTCCACCCGGATCACCCAGGACCCGGGTACGGCGGCCCGCGCCACCATCCCGGTCAAGCTGCTGCTGAGCGGTGAGGGCCTGGACGGCAGCCCGCTGAGTCAGAGTGTCGAGCGGGCGGTGCAGCTGTACGGTCCGGGCGACATCGTCGGCGTCGAGGGGCGGGCGATCTCCCGGCGGGAGCCGCTGCCGGGCACCACCAACATCGAGCCCAACTACCTGGCGCACATCGAGTTCTACGACGAGGACTTCCCCTGGCGGTACAGCCCGGCGGTGGCCGACGGTTCCACCGACCGGCTCGCGCCCTGGCTGGCGCTCGTCGTGCTCGCCGCCAGGGCGGACGCGAACGGTGCGCCCGCCGAGTTCGAGGAGGGCGGCGGCGGCACCCCGCTGCCGTTCGTCACCGTCAAGAACCCGAACGTGTTCCCGCCGCCCGACCAGCTCGGCGCCTGGGCGCACGTGCACGTGAACGGTTCGCTGGACGATCCGGTGGCGCGAGAGCTCGGCGGACCGGGTGACCCGGTGCTCGGGGAGCTCGCCGAGATCCTGCGCACCGACCCGGACCGGGCCTGTTCGCGGCTGGTCTGCCCGCGCCACCTCCAGCACGACGTGGCGTACGAGGCGTTCCTCGTCCCGGCGTTCGAGACCGGGCGGCTCGCGGGGCTCGGGTTCGACCCGGCGCTGTCGCCCGCCGCGCTGTACTCCAGCTGGGGCCCGGACTACCCCAACCGCATGGGCACGGGCCAACTGCCCTACTACCAGCGGTGGGCGTTCACCACCGGCGCCACCGGCGACTTCGAGTACCTGGTACGGCTGCTGAAGCCGCGCCGCCCCGACCCCGCGGTCGGCCGCCGGGACATGGACGTGCACCGTTCGGCCGGGCCGGGTCTGCCGCCGATCACCACCCCGGCCGCGATCGGCGGGGTGCTGAAGCTCGGCGGCGCGCTCCAGCTGCCCGAACAGCCCATCGACGCCTGGGAGAACTGGGACAACTTCTACGACCGGCCGGCGCCCGCCGCGTCCTACCCGCACCCCTTCGAGCAGGCGCTGGCCAACCTGGTCAACCTCGCCGAGGCCTACCAGTCCGCCACCCCGGCGGCCGTGAACGGCGCGCTGCCGGCCGACCAGGCGATGTCGCTGTCGGCCGGCGTCGACCCGGTGATCACCCCGCCGCTGTACGGCCGTTGGCACGCGCTCACCAACCACCTGCTGATCGACGACGCCGGTCAGCCGCTGCCCTCGCCCGCCAACCGCAACTGGGTGCACCGGCTCAACCTCGACCCGCGGCACCGGGTCGCCGCGAATTTCGGTACCAAGGTCGTCCAGGCGCGGCAGGACGAGTTCATGGACGCCGCGTGGGCCCAGATCGGCGACGTCCTGACGGCCAACGCGAAGATCCGCGCCGCCCAGCTGGCCCGCGAGGTCGGGCACCGGCTCCAGGTCAAGCACCTGTCGCCGCCCGCCGCCCCGGCCGGCGCGGTGCCGCCGCCGCCCACCGGCAAGTACCTGACGCTGACCGCGCCCGCCCACCCCCGCGTCACCACCCCGGGGCCCGGTGCGGCGATCGACGCCGCCGCCGAGCAACTGGCCGTCGGCTTCCAGGTGGCGGCCAGCCGCGTCGCCGAGGCCCCGCTGTCCGCCACCATGCGTCGCCTCATCCGCCCCGGCGCCCGGCTGATGCGCTCGCTGACCTTCCCGCCCGACCAGCCCCGCGAGGCGCTGCTGCCGCGGATGGACGCCGACACCGGCGCCGTCACCGCCGCCGCGCCCAAGGTCAAACCGGCCGCCCTGGTCACCCCGGATCAGCTCGATCACGTCCTGCACCCCGTGGTCGGCCTGGCGGCGGCGGATCCGGTGGGCTCGCTGCCGCACAGCCCGGACTTCGTCCTCAAGGACATCGGCGACCCCGTCCCGCCCACCACCGGCGGCACCGTCGACAGCCCCGAGGCGCAGCGGTACAAGGGCGCCCTCACCGAGCTCTACCAGGGCTGGGGCGACGCCGACGCCGTCGGACAGGCCCCCGCCCGGGGCCCGCTCGGCGTCGCCGGGACGACGGACGCGGTGCTGACGGGGCTGCACCCGGACACCACCGTCCCCCGCTGCCTGCTCGGCTCGGTGGACGTGCCGGAGCGGCTGCGCCCGTTCGCCGAGAACTTCATCGAGGCGATGGCCTACCCGGTGATCGACCTGCCGATGTACCGCTCGCTGCTCGACCAGTCGACGGACGTCTTCGCGCCGAACCTGGACCTGATCCCGGCGAACTCGATCACCCTGCTGGCCAACAACCGCCGCTTCATCGAGTCGTACCTGGTCGGCCTCAACCACGAGATGGCCCGGCTGATGCTCTGGCGCGAGTACCCGACCGACCAGCGCGGCACCCCGTTCCGCCAGTTCTGGGACCCGCGGGCCGCGCTCTCCCCGCCCGGCGAGACCCCCGACCAGCGCCGCGAACGGCTCTACGACATCCAACCGATCCACCGCTGGGGCCCCGCCGCACTGCTCGGCGAGAACGACAACCGCCAGCAGCCCGGCACCGCGCAGAAGGACGACCTGGTGCTGGTCGTCCGCGGCGAACTGCTGAAGAAGTACCCGAACACCGCCGTGTACGCGCACAAGGCCGCCTGGCCGCTGGACGACGCCGGCAACCCGATCACCACCGGGGAACGCATCCCCGCGCCGCTGCCCGACGAGGACCACCCGACGCCCGACCTGGTCCGGCTGCCGCTCTACGAGGCCAAGGTCGAACCCGACATCTACCTGATCGGGTTCGACCTGGACGCCGCCGAGGCGCGCGGCAATCCGCCCGCCGACCCCGGCTGGTTCTTCGTCCTCAAGGAACGCCCCGGCGAACCCCGCTTCGGCCTCAACGAGCCGGACGCCGGACCGCAGCCGCCCGTCGAGCTGTGGAACGACCTCAACTGGCAGGACGTGGACCCGGGCGGGACCGGCTTCGTCGAGTTCACCGACACCACGAACGTCCCGCTGGCGCCCCTCGACCCCGCCGAGGAGGACCCGGACACCAAGCAGCAGCACACCGAGGACGCGACGCTGCCGCTCTGGTACTCCCGGCTCAGCTCCGCCGACATCGCCTACATCCTCTTCCGGGCGCCGATCATGGTCGCCATTCACGCACAGGAGATGCTCCCCGTATGGCCGACAACGCCCTGAGCGACGACTTCCCCGTCCTGCTCGGCCCGGTACGGATCGAGACCACGTTCACCGCCACCGAACTGCTGGTCCGCGTCTTCCCCGACGACTGGTCCGTCGACACCTTCGAACCGCGGCCCACCGAGGCCGAACTCGGCGCCCTCGACGCCTACTGGACGGCGCTGTGGCGCACCGGCGGAGACCCCGTCGGCGACCGGGCGGCCTGGCACGAACTCGTCGGCCGGATCGCCCCCGGCCGGGCGACCTGGCTGCTGAGCAACCACCAGCCCGCCAACCCCGGCGACCGGCCGATGCCCGTCCCCGCCGGCACCACCGTGCTCGTCATCCTCACCGCGACCGCGCTGCCCGCCGCCGACCGGCAGCCGACGGTCGACTACTGGACGGCGGTCTGGCGCGCCCACGGCGACCGGGTGAAGCTGCGGGCCGCCGACACCGCGCTGCTCGCCGCCGTCGGCCCGGCCAGGGCGGCGCCGATCCGGGCCCGCCGGCCCGCCGGCATCGACGCCGCGCCGCTGGCGAGCGGCGACGCCGTCCTGGTGGCCTTCCCCGTGGTGCCCCGCCCGCCCGACACCGGCATCGCCCAGAAGCCCTGGACGGTCGCCGCCACCGCCGGCCTGCTGCCCGACCGGTTCCGGCTGCTCGGCTGGGCCGGCGGCACCAAGGTCGTCGACCTGGTCGGCAACCCCGTCCCCGCGAGCCTCCAGGTCAGCCCCGACCCGAGTTCCACCGACCCGATGAAGGTCGACGAGACCACCGGCGTGCTGACCGTCCCCGACGCGCTGCTGTGGCTGACCGACTTCGACCGGGCCGTCACCGACGGCATGGGCTTCCGGATCCCACTGACCACCGCCCTGGCCGGCGGCCTCGACCGGCTGGTGGTGCTCGGCCTGCGCGCGCAGTCCACCCCGGCGCAGTCCGCCGCCGACCTGACCGACCGGCTCACCCGCCAACTCCGCAGCCCCGCCGGACTCGGCCTGCTGCCCCAGGGCACCCCCACCAACAACAGCGCCCAGGCACCCGCCGGCACCGACCCCACCCGGCAGGCCGACAGCGCCCTGCGCTCCGCCGCCGCCGGGGCGGACTGGACCACCCGCACCGACGGCCAGTGGTTCGCCGAACTGCTCGGCCTCGACCCCGCCGCCCTGGCCGGCATGGCCAACTCCGACAGCACCGACCAGCGCGACGCCCGCGCCGCCGACACCGCGCTGTGGCCCGCCACCTGGGGCAACCAGCTGCAGACCGTGCTGCACCCGATCTTCGGCCGGGCCGTCGTCGAACAGACCCGGCAGTACTACCTCGACCACGTCTCCGGCCGCGGCCCCGTCCCCGCCGTACAGATCGGCCGGCAGCCCTACGGGATCCTGCCCACCACCGCGTTCTCCCGGCTCGCCTGGCCGGACACCAACCCCGTCGCGCCCCACCGCCGCGGCCTGTACACCGTGCTCCAGGCCGCCGCCGCCGACTGGCAGGCCGCCACCGGCAAGGTCGCCCACCTCGGCGCTCAAGGGGCCGACGCCCACCAGCACCTGCTGGACATCCTCGCCGCGCACCCCACCTCCGCCGAGTACTACCAGCGGTACGCGCTGAGCGTCGAGGACATCTTCAACCGGGAGAACCTCGGCGCACTCGGCTCGACCGTCCTGCCCGCCCTCGAACGCCTGGGCCAGCCCGGGCCGATCCGCGACCTGCTGACCCGCTTCGGCTACCCCGACACCGGCAACGCCCAGGACCCCGACCTGGTCCGCCGCCTCTTCACCGACACCCAGCACCCGCTGCTCGCCCCACCCGTCGACGACCGGCCGCTCTCCGAGACCGACCCGATCCGGCCCTACACCGCCGACGGCGCCAACTACCTCCAGTGGCTGGCCGCCCACGCCCGTACCGACCTGGAGACCGTCCGCACCGAGGCCGGCTTCCCCGACGACGACCTGCCGTCCGCGCTGCTCTACCTGCTGGCCCGCCACGCGCTGCTGCTCGGCTGGGCCGACGCCGCCACCGAACTCGCCATCGCCGCCGGCATCGCCAGCCCCGCCGAACAGGCCGCCGCCGACCCGGCGTTCATCCACGTCAAGATCCCCGCGCCCGGCCAGACCCTGCCCAGCGAGAGCCGCTACCGGCGGCTCTACTCCGCCGCGCCGGAGATCACCGGCGACCCGACCCGGCTGGTCGTCGACCACATCCCCCGCGTTCTCGGCACCGCCCCCGGCACCGCCCGCCTCGCCGAACAGGCCACCGCCCTCGACCTGTTGACCACCCTGCCCACCGCCCGGTTGGAGCGCGTCCTCGCCGAACACCTCGACTGCGCCACCTACCGGCTCGACGCCTGGCGCCTCGGCCTCGCCAACGAACGCCTCGCCGAACTGCGCTACGGCCCCGACGGCACCGCCCCCGCCACCCCCGGCCTGCACCTCGGCGTGTACGGCTGGCTGGAGGACGTCCGCCGCCGCGACACCAGCACACTCACCGAAGTCACCCTCACCGGGCCGCTCGCCCAGGTCTTCCAGGGCAGCACGCCGCTGCTGCACGACGCGAAGAACGGCGGCCACCTGCACGCCCCGTCCCCCGGCCACGCCCGCACCGCCGCCGTGCTGCGGGCCGGCTACCTCGCCAACGGCTCACCGCAGAACCCCGGCTCGTTCGCCGTCAACCTCAGCTCCGGACGGGTCCGGATCGCCCTCGGCCTGCTCGACGGCATGCGGCAGGGGCAGTCCCTCGGCGCGCTGCTCGGCTACCGGCTCGAACGCGCCCTGCACGACGCCCACGAACAGGCCGAGGTCGACTTCCTGATCTCCGCGCTGCGCCTCAAGTTCCCGCTGCGGGCCGGCCGGATCGCCGACACCGTCCCCGGCCAGGCCGACCAGCCCGACCCGGCCAAACCCCTGGCGATCGGCCAGCTCGAAGCCCACAACGTCATCGACGGCCTCGCCCTGGTCCGCCTGGTGACCAGGGGCGACGCACCCCAGACCTACCCCTTCGGCCTGGACGGCCTGCCCACCGTCAACGGCGCCCAGCAGGCCGTCGTCGACCGCTCCGTCCAGGACCTGCTCGACGTCCACGATGCGCTCTCCGACCTCGCCGTCGCCGAAAGCACCCACCAGGCGCTGCTCGGCAACCCCGAACGCGCCTCCGCCACCCTCGACGCGTACGCCAAGGAAGGACTGCCACCCGAACCCGCCGTCGTCACCACCCCCCGAAGCGGCACCACCCTCACCCACCGCTTCGGCCTGCGCCTCACCCCCGGCCTCAAACCCGACACCGGCGCGCCCCCGCTCTCCCACAACACCCCGCGCGCCCAGGCCGAACCCGCCGTCAACGCCTGGCTGCCCGCGCTGCTGCCGCCCGCCACCGGCGTCGTCGCCCAGGTCACCTGGACCGACCCGATCACCGGACAGCCCCGCAGCCGCACCCTCAGCCAGTTCGACCTCCACCTCCAGCCGATCGACCTGCTCTGGGCGGTCCGCCCGGCCGGCGACAGCGCCATGACCGACCTCGACGACCGGATCACCGGCGCCGTCATCGCCCTCGACAACCCGCGGCCCGACGCCGAACTGACCATCCACTACACCGACCGGGTCGCCGGGAAGATCACCTTCTTCGAACTCGCCCCGCTGATCAACGTGCTGCGCCCGCTGCTGACCACCGCCCGGCCGCTGCGCCCCACCGACCTGATGCCCGCCGCCGGACCGGCCCCCGCCGACCGGGCCGCCGACGACGCCGTCTCGCTGCCCCGCGAACGCCCCGCCGCCGTCCGGGCCTCGCTGGACGTGCTGCGCACCAACGTCGAGAGCTACCTCGCCACGCTGGCGCCGCTCTACCCGGCCGGTGCGCCGCCGCAGCGCGCCCAGATCCTCGCCACCGTCGACACCCTGCTCACCGGGTACGCCAACCTGGTCACCACGGCCGCCGGCTTCGGCATGGTCCGCAGCGGCTGGGGCGAACTCGCGATGTGGCGCCGGGGCGTCTTCGGCGACGTGCTGGCCGCCGTCGCCGCCGCCGCGGACCGGATGACCAGGGCACTCGCCCAGGCCGACGCGCTGCTCGCCACCTACGACGCGCTGCCGTTCAACACCTCCGCCGCCGAACGGTTCCGGCTGCTGCAACAGGCCGAGCGGCTGATCGCCACCACCCCCACCACGCCGCTGCCCGCCCTGCCGGCCGTCCTGCGCGGGATCCTGGTGGGACGGCGGCAGGCCTTCGCCAACAAGCTGGCCTCGCTCCGGGCGGAGGCCAGGACCGTCCGCACCACGCTCAGCGGCCTGCTCGCCGAAGTCGCCGGCAAGCTCCCGCTGACCGCCTTCGACCCGACCGACCTCAGCCTCCAGCCGTTCCAGGACCGGGTGGTGCTGTTCTGCCGCGACCTGCTGGACCGCGCGGGCGCGCTGCACACCGACGTCCTCGCCCGGCTGGCCGGCGCCGACCAGGCGCTCGCCGCGTACGACGCGGCCGTCACCGGGCCGGACCAGGTCACGGTGGCGCTCGACGCGCTCAAGGCGCTGCTCGGCCAGGACGCCCTCGCCGTACCGGAGTTCACGCCCGACCCGCAGCTCGCCGCCGACTGGCAGAACGCCGTCGCCAACAGCGGCACGCTCGTCCAGCACCTCACCCAGCCCCCGTTCGGGCGGGACTTCCCGATCGACGACTGGGCGCACGGCATCGCCCGGGTCCGCGACAAGCCCCGGCTGTGGGAGCAGGCCGTGCTGCTGAGCGACGCCCTGCGCGGGCCCGGCGGGCTGCTCGGCTCCCTGCTCCAGTCCGCCGAACCGCAACTGACGCCGATCCAGCTGCCGTTCCGGCCCGGCGACCACTGGCTGGCCATGGAGTTCGCCGACGACACGCCCATCACCGAGGACAAGGTGCTGTTCACCGCCCACTACGCGCCCGACCCGCTGCTGCCCTCCACCACCCGGGTCGGCCTGCTGTTCGACGAATGGACGGAGGTGGTCCCCACCGACCGCGAGACCACCGGCATCGCGCTGCACTACGACGGCCCGGACTCCCAGCCGCCGCAGGCCATGCTGCTGGTCGTGCCGCCCGTGCGCACCGGCACCTGGAACACCGACGACCTGATCGCCGCGATCGGCGAAACACTCGACCTGGCGAAGACCCGCGGCGTCGAACCCGAACACCTCGACAACACCGCCTACGCCCAACTGCTGCCCGCCACCGTGATGTCCGCGACCCGGCAGCCGATCACCATCTCCACCGACCTCGCGACCGCCAACCAGCGCTGGAAGGCCGCCCATGCCTGAGCCCCGCATTGCCGACCTTCCCACGGCACTCGCCGGCCGGACGAACCCGGCCGTCGGGGTGTGGAACCGGCTGGAGGGACGGCCCCGCACCACCGACTTCCAGCGCGCGCTGCGGGCCGAACTGCGCGACCCGCTCTGGCTGTTGACCCGTCAGTGGCAGCTCGGCGAGTTCCGCGCCACCGACGGCGGCTCACCCGTCACCGCCACGTACTCGATCGCCGGGACCCGGCCCAGCCGGTTCCGCCCCGACGACGGCGCCGCCGAAGCACTGCCGGACGACCGGCCGCTGGAGGCGCTCGCCGAACGGCGCCCGCCGGCCTTCGTGGCGGGCAGCGACCCGATCGCCTTCGACCTGCGGCTGGCGATCGGCCGGCGGTGGCTCAAACTGCTGGGCCGCGACCAGGTGCTGGCCAACATCGCGTTCGACTTCCGCGGCCAGTACGTCCGGATGTACCCGATCGCGCTGCCCGACCCGACCACCGACACCGACGCGCCGCGGACGTCCGACCCGGAGACCTGGTCCACTCTCCAAGCCGTCGCCGGACGGCGGATGGACGGCTACCTGCTGTACCGGCACATCAAGGGCGGCGGCCACGCCTCCGACGGCATCAACGACCTCCTGCACCTGCACTACCCGGCGCTCGACGCCCTCGGCACCCGCCTGGTCGCCTGGTTCGACGACCTCATCGACCAGCCGGACGGCGACGACAGCTGGGACCCGCGCCGCCTCGAACACCGCTTCTCGGTGGCCGGTACCGCCCCCGACGGCACCGAAAAGGTGCTCACCGCACAGGAGTTCCCCGGCGGCGAACTCGACTGGCACGCCTTCTCGATCGACCCCGACCACCCCGTCGGCGGCGCCGAACCGCCACTCCCGCCGATCAACCGCACCGTCTTCCCCGCGCCGCTGCGCTACGCCGGCATGCCACTGCCGCGCTGGTGGGCGATCGAGGACGGCGGCACCAACTTCGCCGCCGTGTCGCCGGACAGCACCGACCTGGCCCGGCTGATCTTCCTCGAGTTCGCGCTGGTCTACAGCAACAACTGGTACCAACTCCCGTGCGAACTACCGGTCGGCACCCTCGCGTCGATCCAGGGACTCGCCATCACCGACGTGTTCGGACAGCGGCTGTGGATCACCCCCGCGGGCACCGGCCTGGACGAGAACTGGCAGCGCTGGTCGATGTACACCCTCGACACCATCGACGCCGGACCCGACACCCCCGCCGACACCAGCCTGCTGCTGCCCGCCAGCGTGCCCAAGGTCGCCGACGGACCCGCGCTGGAGGAAGTGTCGCTGGTCCGCGACGAGGCCGCCGACCTGGTCTGGGGCATCGAGGCGACCGTCCCCCGCCCCACCGGCCCGGGCCGCCGGGGCAGCGAGGTCGCCGCCGAGATCCGTGCCTACCACCTGCGCCTCCACCCGCCCGCCCCGCCGGACGCGCCGCTCGCACCGATCGCCTACGAGGCGATGAACTCCGTCCCCGAGCACTGGATCCCGTTCATCCCCGTGCACGTCCCCGGCGACAACCGCACCGTCCAGCTGCAACGCGCCGCCATGCCCGACGTCGTCGGCGTACTGCCGCCCGTCCAGCCGCGGACCTCGCTGCTGCGCGAGGGACTGGACGCGGCCACACCGCACGGGTACTTCGTCAACCAGGAGGAAGTCCCGCAGACCGGCACCCGGCTCTCCGTCGCCTACCACCGGACCCGGTGGCGCAGCGGCCGGGTCTGCGTCTGGCTCGGCGCCCAGCGCGGCGCGGGGCGGGGCGAGGGGGCGAGCGGGCTGGCGTTCGACCTGCTGGTGGACACCACGGCGCCCTGAGCCTTGGGTGGACCGACGCCGGACCGGCGGTTCGGGCGGTGTTCGTAGGATGGTCATGGCTCCTCCGGGAGGGGATTCGTACCGGAGGGGACCATGGCGGACCAGGCGAAGCGTCAACTGCTCGGGCGGGAGCGGGAGTCGGGGGAGCTGGAGCGGCTGCTGCGCGAGGTGCGCGGCGGGCGCAGCCGGGTGTTGGTGGTGCGGGGGGAGGCGGGGGTCGGGAAGTCGGCGCTGCTGGATCAACTGGCGGGGCTGGCCGGGCAGTTGCAGGTGGTGCGGGCGGCCGGGGTGGAGGCCGAGGCGGAGTTCGCGTACTCGGCGTTGCAGCGGCTGTGCGCGCCGCTGCTGGACCGGCTGGAGCGGCTGCCCGAGGTGCAGCGGGACGCGCTGCGGGTGGCGTTCGGGCTGAGCGGCGGGGCGGCGCCCGAGATGCTGCTGGTCGGGATGGCGGTGCTGGGGCTGTTCGCGGAGGCGGCGGCCGATGCGCCGCTGGTGTGCCTGGTCGACGACGCGCAGTGGCTGGATCTGATGTCGCAGCGGATCCTGACGTTCGTCGGACGGCGGCTGGACGCCGAGTCGGTGGCGCTGGTGTTCGCCGAGCGGGCCGTGGACGGGGCGGGCGACGAGGGCTTCGCCGGGCTGCCGGACCTCGCGCTGCGCGGGCTGGGCGACGCCGAGGCCCGGGCGCTGCTCGACAGCGTGCTGCCCGGGCCGGTCGACGCCCGGGTGCGGGACCGGATCGTCGCCGAGACCGGCGGAAACCCGCTGGCGCTGCTGGAGTTGCCCCGGGGCCTGTCGCCCGCGGAGCTGGCGTTCGGCTTCGGCGGGCCCGGGGCCGGGCCGCTGGCGACCCGGGTCGAGGACGGCTTCCGGCGCCGCGTGCAGGCGCTGCCGGCCGACACCCGGGCGCTGCTGCTGGTCGCGGCGGTCGAACCGGTCGGCGACGGGCCGCTGCTGTGGGACGCGCTGCGGTTCCTCGGCGTCGGGCCGGAGGCGGCGGCGCCGGCCGGGGAGCTGATCACGGTGGGGGCCGCGGTGCGGTTCCGGCACCCGCTGGTGCGCTCCGCCGTCTGGCGGGGCGCGGACGCGTCCGCGTTGCGGGCCGCGCACCAGGCGCTGGCCGAGGCCACCGACGGCGGGCGCGACCCCGACCGGCGGGCCTGGCACCGGGCGCACGCCGCGCTCGGGCCGGACGAGGAGGTCGCCGTCGAGCTGGAGTGCTCCGCCGACCGGGCGCTGGCCCGCGGCGGGCGGGCCGCCGCCGCGTCCTTCCTGGAACGGGCCGCCGCGCTCACCCCCGACCCGAAGGGACGGGCCCGGCGCGCGCTGGCCGCCGCGGACGCGTACCTGGCGGCCGGGCTGACGGCCCGGGTGCCCGACCTGCTCGCCGCCGCCGAACTCGGCGCGCTGGACCCGCTCCAGCAGGCCCACGTGCACCGGCTGCGGGCCAGGGTGGCGGCCCTGGCCGGCCCGGAACTCGGTGTGGTGCGGCCGCTGCTGGACGCGGCGGACCGGCTCGGCGCGCTCGACCCGGCCGCCGCGCGGGAGACCGCCCTGATGGCGTTCGGCGCCGCGATCTGGGCCGGCCGGCACGACGACGGGGCACTGCGGCAGGTCGCCGGGGCGGCCCGCGCGCTGCCGCCCGGCGACGAGCCGGCGGGCATCCTGCTGCGCGCCCTCGCCGCGTGGACCACGGACGGGCCCGCCGCCGCGCACCCGCTGCTGGCGCGGGCGCTGCGCGCCGTCCCCGACATCGACGACCCGGCCCTGCTGTGGGCGGCCGCGAACGCCGCCGCCGAGCTGGGCGACCTCGCGGCCTGGCTGGACGTCACCGAGCGGGCGGTCCGCTCCGCCCGGACGACGGGCGCGCTGTCGATCCTCTCGACGGCGCTGCCGCACCGGGCGGCCGCACTGGGCTTCGCGGGGCGGCTCGCCGAGACCCGCGAACTGCTGGCCGGGGCGAGCGCCGTCGAGAACGGCGCCGGCCTGGCGATGCGCCTGGCCGCGACGGCCGGCATCGGCGCGTACCAGGGCCGGGAACGGCCGGCCCTGGCCGCGATCGGGGCGGCCGAACGGGAGGGCGAGCGGTGCGGCCTCGGCCGGCTCACCGCGACCGCGGCGTGGGCGCGGGCCGTGCTCCACAACGGCCTCGGCAACTACCCGTTGGCGCTGGAGGCGGCGCTGCGGGGCGCGGAGTACCGGGATCTCGCGGTGCACCAGTGGACGTGCGGCGAACTCGTCGAGGCGGCCGTCCGGGCCGGGGACCCGGCCGCGGCGGCCGGGGCGCGGGAGCGGCTGGCCGATTGGGGTCGGGCCGGCACACCGTGGGCGCTCGGCGCGCGGGCGGTCGCCGAGGCGCTGGCCGGGCCGCCCGAGCAGGCCGAGGACCGCTACCGGGAGGCCGTCGGGCACTTCGAGGCGGGCGGGCTCGGCGTGCTCGAGGCCCGGGCCCGGCTGCTGTTCGGCGAATGGCTGCGCCGCCAGAACCGGCGGGCCCTGGCCCGCGACGAACTGCGCGCCGCGTACGGGGAGTTCGCGCGGATGGGCCAGGAGGCGTTCGCCGAGCGGGCCCGGCGCGAGCTGCTCGCCACCGGTGAGACGGTGCGCAAACGGGCCGTCGGCGGGCCGGAACTGACGCCGCAGGAGGCGCAGATCGCCCGCCTCGCCGCCGCCGGGCACCCGAATGCGGAGATCGGCGCGCAGCTGTTCCTCAGCCCGCGGACGGTGGAGTGGCACCTGCGGAAGGTGTTCGGCAAGCTGGGGATCACCAACCGGCGGGAGATCGAGGGGGCGCTGGCTTCGAGTTGACCGAGCGTCAGCTCATGCTCGCCTTTTCGATGACGCCGGCCACCAGGTCGGGGTGGGAGACCGCGACGGAGTGGGACGCGGCGACCTCGGTGGTGCGGGCGTGGGCGCGTTCGGCCATGAAGCGCTGGGCGGCGGCCGGGATGTTCAGGTCCTGGGTGGTGACGATGTCCCAGCTGGGGACGGTCTGCCAGGCGGCTGCGGTGGCCGGTTCGGTCAGCGCGGCCTGGGCGATCGGGCGCTGGGTGGCGGCCGCCAGTGCGGCCTTCTCGGCGGGGACGTCGGCGGCGAACTGCGCGCGGAACTTGCCCTGTTGGATGTACAGGTCGGTGCCGGTGCTGCCGTCGGGGAGCGGGTACGGCACCGGGTCGAGGGCGCCGGCCAGGGTGGATCCGGGGAACTGTCCGGTCAGTTGCAGCGCGGACTCGCCCGGTGCGGGCAGGAACGCGGCGACGTAGACCAGTGCCTTGACGCGCGGTTCGCCGACGGCGGCGGCGCTGATGACCGAGCCGCCGTAGGAGTGGCCGACCAGCACGACCGGGCCGTCGATGTGGTCGATGACGCCGCGCAGCGCGGCGGCGTCGGAGGCCGGGCCGCGCAGCGGGTTCGCGGCGGCGACGACCGGGTAACCGTCGTGGCGCAGACGGGCGATGACGCCGTTCCAGCTCGACGCGTCGGCGAACGCGCCGTGCTCCAGGACGACGGTCGGCTTCGGTCCGCGGTCGGCCGCCGCGGGGCCGGCTGTCGCAGGGCCGGCTGTCGCGCCGGTGAGGGCGAGGACGCCCGCGGCTGCGGCGAGGGCCGCGACGAGCCGCCGTCCGCGGCCGTTCTGGGTGATCGACATGGCGACGCTCCTGGCTTCGGTCTTCGGTCTTCGGGGGCTTGGGCGTTCACTGTCTCCCGCGCGCCGGGCGTCCGCATCGGTTGGATGACTGCATGGCCACAGAGCGTCGGATGACTGATGTGTTCCAGTCGGCGGGGCGGCGACAGTGGTCGCGCGATTCCCGAAATTCGAGGAGAGACACATGAATCGACGGCTTCTGAGGCTCGCGGCGGCAGGATTCTCGCTGGCGGCGGCCGCGGCCGTCAACGCACCGGCGAGCGCCTCGGCCGGCCAGGCGGGCGGCGCGACGCTGACCGCCTCCGGTTCCGTACCGTTCGCCTGTACCCCGTTCCAGCCCTCGGCGCCGGAGGGCGCCTCGGTGGAGTCGGTGACGGCGACGGCCGTGCCGGCGGGCGCGTTCCAGGTGCCCGGCAGTCCGCCGCTGGGCGGCGGCGTGGTCCCCGACGTGCCGGCGCACTGCGAGGTGACCGTCACGCTGACCCACCCGGGCGCCAACGACCGTGCCAAGGTGCAGATCTGGCTGCCGGAGTCCGGCTGGAACGGTCGCTTCCAGGCGGCCGGCGGCGCCGCGTACGCCGCTGGGAACATCGGATCGGTGGCCGCGGCCGTCAAGCAGGGCTACGCCGCCGCCACCACCGACGCGGGCGTCGACACCAGTGGTCTGGACAGCAGTTGGGCGCTGGACGGGCAGGGCCGGATCAACGCCGCGCTGCTGGAGAACTTCGCCTCCCGCTCCGTCCACGAGATGGCGCTCGTCGGCAAGCAGGTCGTCGACGGCGTCTACGGCCACACCGCCTTCCGCTCCTACTTCAACGGCTGCTCCACCGGCGGCCGCCAGGGCTACATGGAGGCGCAGAAGTACCCGACCGACTTCGACGGCATCAACGCGGCGTCCCCCGCCATCAACTGGAACCAGTTCGAGGTGGCCACGCTGTGGCCGCAGGTCGTGATGAACGAGCAGCACACCTACCCGACCGCCTGCGAGTTCAACGAGTTCAACAAGGCCGCGCTGAAGGCCTGCGACAAGCTCGACGGCATCGCGGACGGACTGATCAGCAACCCGAACCGCTGCGACTTCGACCCGCGCCGCCTGATCGGCACGAAGGTGGTGTGCGAGGGCAAGGAGTACACGATCAGCGCCGCCGACGCCGAGGTGGTCCGCCGGATCTGGGACGGCCCGCGCTCCGGCGACGGCAAGCGGCTCTGGTACGGGCTGCCGATCGGCGCCGACTTCGGCCCCCTCGCCGCCAGCACCACCACGGACGGCATCACCACCGGCGCGCCGTTCATCGTCCCCGCCGAGTGGGTCGCCAACTTCGTGCAGAAGCAGCCCGGGTTCAGCTCGGCGAACCTGACGTACCCGCAGTTCGAGGAGATCTTCCGCAAGGCGCGCGCCGAGTTCGACCCGGCCATCGGGACCCGCGACGCGGACCTGTCCGCGTTCCGCGACGCCGGCGGCAAGCTGCTCAGCTGGCACGGCGACGCCGACCCGGTGATCCCCACCGCGGGCACGGTCGACTACCGCAAGCGCGTCGAGGACCGGATGGGCGGCAGCGCGAAGGTCGACAACTTCTACCGGGTCTTCCTGGCCCCCGGCGTCGGGCACTGCGCCCTGAACGGCGCCGACGACATGGCCGCGCTGACCGCCTGGGTCGAGCGCGGGCAGGCCCCCGGCGTGCTGCACGCCACCCTGCCCACCGCCGACGGGCGGAACGTCACCCGGGACGTGTGCCGGTACCCGATGGTCTCCCGCTACGCCTTCGGCGACCCGAACGCCGCGAGCAGCTTCCGCTGCGTCAAGCCCTGACCTGAACGGGGGGCGGGTCGCCGATCCGCCCCCCGTCCTCGGTTGCTCCGGTTGCTTCGGTTGCGGACAAGGAGTGGAAGTGGACAGCAACGATCTCTTCAACGGTTCCGTGGAATCCGCGCCTCGTGCGTTGGTTCCGTCCCCGTCGCCGTTTCGCGACTACGTTCTGCACGACCTTCCGGGGGACCTGGCCGAGGTCGGGCGCGGCGGCCTTTCCTATCGGCAACTGGCGTTCAAGCAGCGGGAGTTGGTGAAGGCAGTTGGTCTGGTCGGGGACGATCCGCGCGCCGCGCGCGTCACACAGCTCGACCTGCTGTTCATGCTGGGCGGGTTCGCCCCCGCCGGGCCGCTGGCCGCGCCCCGCGAGTTGACGGAGCTGATCTCCGCGCAGAGCGCGCGGTTCCGCTCGCTGGATCCGCACCTGAGCTACGAGCTGCTGATCGACGTGAACTGCGAGGAGTACCGGCGCTGCGGTGACATCCGAGTGTTCTCGCCCGGCCAACTCGGCACCCTGGAACGGGACTTCTACCTCGGACACTACCTGTCCGAGCCGTGGATCAGGTCCGCCGCGTACGGGCTTCGCGCGCTGATCACCGCGCCGGACGCCGTGAAACCGGTGGCGGTGCTGGACGACGCCGCCCGCTGCGTCGCGGAGTTCACCTCGCACATGGCGAGCTACCGCCGGCTGTCCGGGGAGGCGTTCGGCCGGTTCCGGCACTTCCACATGGGCCACCCCGGCGGTCCGCGCGGCGCGAGCGGGGCGTTCATGCCCAGCGTGCAGCTGCTCGAAATGGCCCTGCTGCCGCCGACCACCGAGTACGGCAGCTACCTGGACCTGGCGATGTCCTACTTCCCGACCTGGTCCCGGCCGGTCGTCGCCCAGTGGCGCAGCGCCTCCAGCCTGGGCACGAACGTGTGGCAGTCGGTGCGGGACGGCCGGCTGGTGCTCGACGAAGCCGGGGCCGACCGGCTGGTCCAACTGATCGACAGGTTCGTCGACTTCCGCATGGTGCACCTCGGCATCACCCGGCGCATGCTGCCGGAGGCGTTCCCGGACCGGGCCGGGCTGACCCGCAGGGAGATCGGCGCGCAGGCCGGCGAGCGGGGGATTCTGAACGCCGAGCACCCCGGCACCTCCGGGTTCAGCGTGCGAGACGTCCTCACGAACGCCGTCCACCGGCTGCTCGAACTCCGCCGGGAAGTCCTTTCGTCCGCATCGGCTCCGGCCAACCAGTAGGGGGCAGAATGTCCGCGTTCCGTGTGGCAGTCGTCGACGCGTTCGGGCCGGCCTACGGCCACATCGACGCCTTCGCGGCGGTCGGCGGCGAGGTCGTCCAGGTGCAGAGCACGCCCGGGCTGCCGTTCGGTGTCGAGCCGGTGGATGCGGCGCGTTTTGCTCAAGTGCTGGTCCACGACGGTGAATTGGACGCCTTGACCGCGCGGCTGGAGGGGGTCGTCGCGGTGCTGCCCGGACGCGAGACCGGGGTGGAACTCGCCGACGCGCTCTCCGAGAAGCTCGGACTGCCCACCAACGGCACCGAGTTGAGCGCCGCGCGCCGGGACAAGTACGTGCAGATCGAGACACTCAGGGCCCGCGGCGTCCCTGCGATGCGGCAGCTCCGCACCGGGGGCGAGAGTGAACTCCGTTCCTGGCACGCGCAGTTGGGTGGGGTGGCGGTGGTCAAACCGCTGCGCAGCTACTGGGGCGACGGCGTGTCGTTCTGTAACTCGCCGGACGAATCGGTCGTGGCGCTGCGCCGGCTCCGCGGCAGCGGGACGATCCACGGCGAGCCGATCGAGCAAGTCGTGGCCCAGGAGTACCTGGTCGGCACCGAGTACATCCTGAACACCGTCAGCAGCAGGGGCGTTCACCACCTGACCGACGCCTGGCGCACCGAGCGGATCACCGCCAACGGAGTCCGCGACCTGGTCGTCGCGCAGGTGCTGCTGCGCTCCGACGAACCGCCGGTGCCCGAACTCGCCGCGTACGGACGCCAGGTGCTGGACGCGCTCGGCATCCGGCACGGCGCCGCCCACCTGGAGATCAAGCTGACGCCGGACGGCCCGCGGCTGATCGAGGCGGGCGCCCGGATGTCCGGACTCCCGTACTACACCGACCGGTTGCTGGGCGAGGGCCAACTGGAATGGATCGTCGACGCCTACGCCCGCCCCGACCGCTTCCGCACCCGGGCCGGCCGGGCGTACCAACGACGGCACGCGTTCGCCTGGGCCGCACTGGTCGCCCCCGCGGCCGGGCGACTGGTCCGCTACCGGGCCCTCGACCGGATCCGCGAGCTGGAGAGCTTTCGCGACCTCACCGTGCTGCTCGAACCCGGTGACCCGATCACCCCGACCACCTACGACCGGGGCTACCCGGCCACCCTCACGCTGGAGCACCCGGTGGACGCGGTGCTCCAGCGCGACCTCAACACGGTGCGGTACCTCGACGGCGCCGGGATGTACGAGATCGCCTGAATACAGTTCGACGGCATCACGCGTCGCGTTGACGAGGTCCACGACGAACTCGCGTACCTCCTCGGCTGACAGGTGCCTGCTGCACGGGAACACCTCGGGCAGGGCCAGCAGCACGGCCCGCGCGCCCGCCCCCGCGAGGGGCTCGCATCCGTTCCGGCACCGATCCCCGGGGCCCCGCCAGGTCAGATCGACTCCGGTGAGGACCTCCGTTGCCGGCGGCCGTGATCTGACTGAACGCGCCGCGCACCCGGGGCCGGATCGGGGGAAGCGGATGTGCGGTCAAATGACCGATTTCGAAAGGCGGTTCGGCGCCAATGATGGACAGGGCACGCCCGCTCCGAAGGGACACGCCGTGTCTGTCCGCTGGTCGACCTGCTCGATCCGGCGCTGGTGGCTGATCGCCGAACTGGAGAAGCAGAGCTGGATGTTCCAGGCGGAGAACCGGGCCTGATCCCCTCAGCAACAACGTCCCACGAGCGGAAGGTGGTTCATATGTTCACTCCCAAGGCCTCGGCCGTCGCGGCGGCTCTCGTCGCGGCCGTGATCGGCCTCGGTGCCGGATCGGCGCAGGCCGCCGGGTGGCCCCCGTTGCAGCCGGGTGCCCACCTCTACTCGGGCAGCGGCGGGAGCGGCGCGGTGACCGTCGTCGATCTCGACGACTCCGGCACCTGCCACACGTTGTCGGCGCCCGCCCGGTCGGTGCAGGTCGCCTCCGGGGCCGCGTCCGTGGTGCTGTACACCGGCGCGGGCTGCACCGGCGACCACCCGTGGGCGACCGGCTCGCTGGCCCAGTTCGACCTGCCGTGGCCGGCGCTGAGCTACCGGGTGGTCCCGGTCTGATTCCGTCCTGTCGCGGGCGGAACACCTCACATCTCTTTCTCATGCAAGGAGGCCTCGATGGCAGCGCACGAAAACACCACCGGCCGACGCCGTTTCCTCGGTCTGGCGGCGGCCGGGGTCGTCGCCGGCCAGGTTGCCCTGTCCGCTCCGGCGCAGGCGATCACCGGGCGGGTGGCGGGATGGACGGGCGCCGGGGAGGCGCCGCGACCGGGGGCGGGTATCCGTCCGTTCCGGATCAAGGTTCCGCAGGCGGAGCTCAACGAATTGCGGCGGCGGATCCGGGCGACCCGGTGGCCGGACCGTGAGACGGTCGGCAACCGTACCCAGGGTGCGCAACTGGCGAAGATGCGGCCGCTGATGGAGTACTGGGGCAGCGGGTACGACTGGCGGACGCTGGAGCGGCGCCTCAACGACCTGCCGCAGTACATCGTCGAGATCGACGGGCTGGACATCCAGTTCGCGCACATCCGCTCCCCGCACGCGGGCGCGATGCCGATGCTGATGACGCACGGCTGGCCCGGTTCGATCGTCGAACTGCTGAAGGTCATCGACCCGTTGGTCAATCCCACGGCGCACGGCGGGCGCGCCGAGGACGCCTTCCACCTGGTCCTGCCGACCCTGCCCGGCTACGGCTTCTCGGGCAAACCGACCGGGCCCGGATGGAACTTCACCCGCATCGCGCACGCCTTCCACGAGCTGATGCTGCGCCTCGGGTACCCGGAGTACGTCTCGCAGGGCGGCGACCACGGCGCGATCCTCTCCGAGGTGCTCGCCGTCCAGCAGCCGAAGGGGCTGCTCGGCATCCACGTCAACATGCCGGGGACGGTGCCGGACGACATCCTGCGCCGGGTGCGCAACTTCGACCCGGCCCCCACGAACCTGTCGGCCGAGGAGAAGCGGGCGTACGACCGGCTGCTGCACTTCTACCGCGACGGTTTCGGCTACGCGGCGATGATGAACCAGACCCCGCAGACGATCGCCTACTCGCTCACCGACTCCCCGGTCGGCATGGCGTCGTACTACTACGACAAGTTCGCGGAGTGGACGGACTCCGGTGGCCAGCCGGAGAAGGTGCTGACGTACGACGAGATGCTCGACGCGATCTCGATGTACTGGCTGACCGGCACCGGCGCGTCGTCGTCCCGGCTGTACTGGGAGGGCGCCCAGGCGGGCGGCGGACCGTTCAACGCGGTGTCCATTCCGAAGCTGCCGGTCGCGGTGACGGTCTTCCCGTCCGAGATCTACCCCGCGCCGCGCAGCTGGGGCGAGCGGACCTTCGGCAACATCATCCACTGGAACGAGGTCGACCGGGGCGGCCACTTCGCCGCCTGGGAGCAGCCGCAGCTGCTGGCCGAGGAACTCCGCACCGCCTTCAGGTCGCTGAGGTAGGACGGCGTCCCCGCTTCGGCCGGGGTGGTCAGAGGCCCAGATCGGCAGCCAGGCAGGAGAACCGGATTGCCTGGCTGTCGGGGTCGAAGGCGGCCGGATCGGTAGACATCTCCGGGCGTTCCTCGACCATGTCCGCGAAGGGGATTCGCTGGGGGAGGGTGCCGAAGCGGGTGCGGCGGGCCTCGGCGACCTGCTCGGGGCCGGTCACTTGTGGGCCGCCAGCCGGTCGGCGTCCTGGACTGCCCGGGCGAACGCGGTCGGGGCCTCCTGGGGTGCGTTGTGGCCGATGCCCGGGAGGACGCGGTGGTCGTAGGGGCCGGTGAAGAGCTGCCGGTAGGCGGCGCCGTCGGTGGAGGGGAGGAACGGGTCGAGGGCGGGGTCGAGGGTGATGGTCGGTACGGGGATGGTGGGCCGGGCGGCGAGCAGTTGTTCGTAGTGGTCGTACCGGCGTTCGCCGTCGGCCAGGCCCAGGCGCCAGCGGTAGTTGTGGATCACGATGGCGGCGTAGTCGGGGTTCTCGAAGGCGGCGGCCGTGCGTTCGAAGGTGGCGTCGTCGAAGTCCCAGGTGGGCGAGACCTCGTCCCAGACCAGGCGGCACAGGTCGTGCCGGTTCTGCTTGGTCTCCATGGCGAGGCGGCCGCGGTCGGTGGCGAAGTAGTACTGGTACCACCAGGTGTGTTCGGCCTTCGGCGGCAGCGGGGTGCGCTGCGCCGCGACGTTGGTGATCAGGTAGCCGCTGACCGACACCAGGGCCCGGACCCGTTCCGGCCAGAGGGCCGCGATGATGTCGGCGGTCCGTGAGCCCCAGTCGAAGCCGGCCAGCGTCGCCTGCCGGATCTTCAGGGCGTCCATCAGGGCGAGGATGTCCAGCGCGATCGCGGACTGCTGGGCGTTGCGGGGCGTGGTCGGCGACAGGAACGTGGTGGTGCCGTGGCCGCGCAGGTACGGCACGATCACCCGGTAGCCGGCGTCCGCGAGCAGCGGGGCCACGTCGACGTAGCTGTGGATGTCGTACGGCCAGCCGTGCAGCAGGACGGCCACCGGGCCGTGCTCGGGGCCGAGTTCGGCGTAGCCGATGTCGAGCACGCCGGCCTGGACGCGCTTCAGGTCGGTGAAGGCGGTGTGGGTGCCGGGGGCGATGTCCGGGACGGTCGGGGTGGGTGCGGCGGCGGACGCGGTGCCCGTGAGGGCGGTGGCGCCGAGGCCGAGGCCGACCGCGGTGGTGAAGGTACGCCTGCTGATCATGTTCGGTCCTTTCCGAGGGGGGAGAACGTCATCCGGCGGCGCGGCTCAGCGCGTCGCGCAGCGCCGCCCGGCTGGTGACGCCCAGCTTGGGGAAGACGCGGTAGAGGTGCGAGCTGACGGTGCGCGGCGACAGGTGCATCCGCACGCCGATCTGCTTGTTCGTCAGGCCGCCCGCCGCCAGGTCGGCGACCCGGCGTTCCTGCCAGGTCAGCGCGCCCGGCTCGGGGGCGCAGGCGCGGCGGGCGGCCCGGGCGGCGTGCAGTTCGTCCGGGGCCGGCCGGAGCAGCGCGGTTTCGTCGGGGCCGGAGGCGACCGGGAGTTCGGGCAGGGCGGCGGCGTCGAAGCGCGACGGGAGGTCGGTGCGGACCGCGACCAGCAGCTGCACCGGGCGGCCGGCCAGTCGGCGGCCGACGAAGCCGCAGACGTCGGCGCTGGCCTCGTCCAGCCACTGCCCGTCGTCGAGGACCAGCAGCAGTGGCCGCTGCTCGGTGGCGAGCTCCAGCAGCCGGAGGACGGCGATGCCCATCGGCATGACCGGCGGCGAGCAGCTCCGCAGGCCGCCGAAGACGGAGTCGAACACCGCCCGGGTCCGGTCGTCCAGACGGGCGAGGTGGCCGAGCAGCGGGTGGAGCAGCTGGTGCAGGCCCGCCCAGGGCAGCGCGGACTCCACCTCGGCGCCCGCCGCCCGGACCACGGCCCGGCCCTGCTGCTCGGCCAGCGCGGCGGCGTGGTGCAGCAGCGTGCTGCGGCCGGACCCCGCCTCCCCGCGCAGCACGAGGGCGCCGCCGGACGCGGATGTCACGAACGCGGTGAGTTCGGCCTGCTCGCCGTACCCGTTCATGCCTGATTCCTCCGTTTTGACCGTTTCGGCCGTTTCAGCTGTCGAGACCGGCCGCGCGGGCCATGTGGGCGGCGTACCAGGCGGGCCAGTCGGCGTCGTGGTGGCCGAGTGCCTCCTCGTACTTGCCGTGGGCGGCGGCCGCGTCGCGCAGCGCCGACTCGAGTTCGGCGGCATCGCGGTGCACCACGTGGCTGATCCGGCCCGGGCCACGGACGGTGACCTCCTGCAGGACGAAGACGTTGCCGTCCGGGTCGGTGAACGAGGCGAACGAGCCGTACGAGCGCCGCTCCGGGTGCGGGCCGGCCACCCGGCCGGCGGTGCCCGCGTGGTGGAAGACGCCGCCCGCGTCGTGGAAGACCTCGCTGACCTCGACCCCGGCCGCCACCAGCTCGGCGCGGGCCGCGACCACGTCGTCCACGATCAGGTGCACGCCGCGCTCGGAGCCCGGTGCCGCGTCGGTCACGCCGCTGCCGATGATCAGCGAGGCGGCCGAGCCGGGCGGGGTGAAGTGGACGACCCGGAAGCCGCCGGGGCCGGAGTAGTCGACGTCCTCGCGGAACCCGATCCGGGCGTAGAAGTCCTTGGCCCGGTCCACGTCCGAGACCGGGAGGACCAGAACCTCGATCTTGAACTCCATCATTCGTCAGCTCCCTCTGCTGGTGCGGGAAGCCGCCCTTCGGCCTCCACCGCTCACGATCCCGGGAACGCGGGCCGGTCGAGCCCGTGGAGAACCCTGGCCCGTACCCGGGCACGGGCACGGGCCGGCCATATGCGGGCCCGGGGGTGGCGTGAGGGAGAGCGATAACATGACGGAACGTCAACATGACGATCGTCTCGGGGAGGACGCGCTGGAGCTCCACTTCACCACCCTCGGCCCCCTGACAGCCCGGCGCGCGGGCCAGGAGCTGCGCATCAACCGGGCCCGGGACCGGGCGGTGCTCGCCGTGCTCCTCGCGCAGGCGGGCCGGCCGGTGACGGTCGGTGAGATCATCGACGGGGTCTGGGGCGAGGAGGGGGACGAGGCGCCCGACCGGGCCGGGGCGCTCCCGGGCAACATGTACCGGCTGCGCAGCGCGCTGGGCGGCGGCGGGAACCTCCTGCGGCACGTCGGCAAGGGGTACTGCCTGGACGTCGACCCGGCCGGCATCGATCGGACGGTCTTCCTCTCCGCGCTCGCCGACGCCGCCACCGCCCGCCTGAACTGGCAGCCGCAGCGCGCCCGCGAGCTGCTGACCGCCGCGCTCGACCTCTGGCAGGGCCCGGCCGCCCTGGACGGCGTCCCCGGCCCCTTCGCCGAACACGAACGCCGGATGCTGGCCGGGCGGCGGGACGAGGCGCTGCGCGAACTCGACCTGCCGGTCAGGGAGTTGGACGCGGGGCCGGGCGCGGGGCCGGTCGAACTCAGGGCGGGTGCCGCCCGGTCGGTGCTGCGGCCCTTCCAACTGCCGCCCGATCCAGGCGACTTCACCGGTCGGACTGCTCAACTCGCCGAGATCGGCGAGCTGTTGGCCGTGCCAGGGCGGACGCAGTCGCCGCTCGTCACCGTCGCCGGCCCGCCCGGCGCCGGGAAGAGCGCGCTGGCGGTCCGCGCCGCCCACCTCGCGGGCCCCGACCACCCGGACGGGCAGCTGTACGCCGACCTGCACGGCGCGGACGACGCCTCCGGGTACCTGGCGCCGTTCCTGCGCGCACTGGGCGTCGAGGAACAGGCGGTGCCCGCGAGCGCCCCCGAGCGCCGTGCGCTGTACCTCCGGCTGCTCGCCGACCGCCGGATCCTGGTCGTACTGGACGGCGCCGGGGGCGTCGAGGATGTCCGGCCGCTGCTGCCCGCCGGGCCGGGCTGCGCCGCCGTCGTGGTCGTCAACGGGACGGCGGGGGAGGGGAGTTCGAGTGCGGTCCAGGTCGGGCCGCTGGCCCCGGACGAGGCGCTGGAGCTGCTCGGCCGGATGATCGGCCGGGAGCGGACCGACCGCGAACCGGACGCCGCCCGGGCGCTCGCCGCCGCCTGCGGCCACCTGCCCCGCGCGCTGCGGGACGCCGCCGAGCGGCTGGTGCGCCGTCCCGCCTGGCCGATCTCCGCGATGCTCCCGTCCGGGTCGTCCGCCGACGCGTAAACGCCACCGTTCATCGCGCGTCAATCCGGGCGCCGCAGAATCCGATTACGACGTGATCATCTGCCCGGAGACGCAGCTTGCGGGCATGGCCGGCCGTCGTGGACAGCACCATCGAAAGGACCGGACCGTTGAGTCGCACCACCGTACGAACCACCCTCGCCGCCCTCGCACTGGCGGCAGCGAGCGTGCTGACCGCCCAGGGCACCGCCCACGCCGTCTACGACCAGCCGACCGCCACCATCTGGGACGGCGAACAGCTCACGAACAACGGCGCGCACATCGACAACCGGGGCGGGTTCGGCACGGCGCGGCTCGTCATGCAGCCCGACGGCAACCTCGTCGCCTACTACGCGCCGAACAACGACTTCTCGCGCCAGTACCCGACCTGGGCGACCGGCACCGTCGGGTGCGGCGCCAAGGCCGTCATCCGCACCGACGGCAACCTGGTCGTCCTCGACGCGAACGGCGGCCTGTGCTGGGAGAGCGGCACCGCCGGGTACCCGCACGCCCGGGTGACGCTCTGGCGCAGCGGTGACCTGCTGATCACCGACGCCTGCAACCGCACCGTCTTCGAGCGCCAGCCCGGCACGACGTACGTCCCCGGGCAGACGCACGGCGGGATCTACGCGCCCAGCTCGGTCGAGAGCCCGTACGTCGTGATGCCGGTGCCGACCGACTGCTGAGCCCGGCCCGTCACTTCGCACCACCACGTTCCACGCACCACGCACCACGCAGAACCACGCACCACCACGCACCACCCCGTGCCGTCGTGGGTGTCCGGCCGGTCCGGCGCCCGCGACGGCACGGGGGCACCGAGCTCACGGGGAGACCTGACATGGAGACAGCCGCCATCGCCGCCGACAGGGCCGGGGAGGCTGGGATCCGGTTCCGGCTGCTCGGGCCGCTCGCCGGGTGGGCGGGCGGGCAGGGCCTGGCGCTCGGCCGCCGTCAGCAGCAGGCGTTCCTCGCCATGCTGATCGCCGCGCCCGGGCGGGTGCTGACCACCGGTCGCCTCGGGGACGGGATCTTCGACGAGGACAACCCGCCGGGCAACCCCAAGTCCGTGCTCGCCACCCACGCCTACCGGGTGCGCCGGGAGCTCCGCAACCACGCGGTCGGGCACCTGCTGGTCACCGTCGACGGCGGCTACCGCCTGGACGTCCCCGCCGAGGCGCTGGACTTCGTCGCCTTCGACCGCCTGGTCACCCGGTCCGCCGAGGCGCTCGCCGCCGGTGAGCGGCCCCGGGCGCGGGACCTGCTGGCCGACGCGCTGGCCCTGCACGAGGGCGAGCCGCTGGCCGGACTGCCCGGCCGGCACGCCGACGAACTCCGTCGCCACCTGACCGAGCGCCGGCTGGACGCGCTGGAGACCAAACTCGGCCTGGACGTCGAACTCGGGAGCGGCCCGTCCTGCCTGGTCGAGCTCGACCAGGCGGTCTTCGCGCACCCCTTCCGGGAGCGATTTCGCGCTCTGTTGATGCTGGAGTACCACCTGTCGGGCCGGCCCGCGGAGGCCCGGGCGGTGTACGAGGACGCCCGGCGGTTCTACCTCGGCGAGGGGCTGACCTGCGCGGACCTGGACGCGCTGCACCGGCGCATCCTCCGCTCCGACCCGGGCCTCGCCGCCGCCGCCCGCCCCGCCACCGCCGCCCGCCCCGCCGCCGCCCGCCCCGCCGCCGCCCGCCCCGCCGCCGCCGGCGGACGGCCGACCGGCCCGGCGTCCGCGGTGCCCGAGCAACTGCCCACCCGGCTACCGGACTTCACCGGCCGCCGGGCCGACGTCGTCCGGCTCACCGACGCCCTCTCCCACCCGGACCCGGGCGCCGTCGTCATCTCGGCGATCAACGGCCTCGGCGGCGTCGGCAAGACCAGCCTGGCCGTCCACGTCGCACACATCCTGCGGGCGCGCTTCCCCGACGGACGGCTGCACGTGGACCTGCGCGGCGCGCAGCTCGTACCGCTCGACCCGGGCGAGGCGCTCGCGGGCTTCCTGACCGCGCTGGGCGTCGCGGACCGCGACATCCCCGCCGATCTCGCCGAACGCGCCGCGCTGTTCCGCACCACCGTCACCGGCCGTCGCCTGCTGGTCCTGCTCGACAACGCCGCCACCGCCGAACAGGTCGCCCCGCTGCTCCCGGGCTCCCGGACCTGCGCGGTGCTGGTCACCAGCCGCGGCTGGCTCACCACGCTTCCCGGCGCCCGCCACCTGCCGCTCGACGCGATGACGGCGGACGAGGCGCTCGACCTGCTCGCCGCCGTCGTCGGCCGGGCCCGGATCGACGCCGAACCCGAGGCGGCCGCCGCGATCGTCACCGCCTGCGGCTGCCTGCCGCTCGCGGTCCGGGTGGCGGGCTCCCGGCTGGCCGCCGACCCCGCGCAGTCGCTGGCCGAGCTGGCCGCGAACCTCGCCGACGAACGCACCCGGCTCGGCGAACTCACCCACGAACAGGCCGCGGTGGAGCCCGTCCTCGCCCTCTCCTACGCCCGGCTCACCGAGGAACAGGCCCGCGCCCTGCGGCTGCTCGCCCTGCCCGACGCACCCGACCTCGGCCCCGCGGACGCCGCCGCGCTGCTCGACCGCGGCCCCGCCGAGACCCGCGAACTGCTGGACGCGCTGGTCGACCTCAACCTGCTCCAGTCGCCCGCCGCCGACCGGTACGGCTTCCACGACCTGCTGAAGGTGTTCGCCCGGCAGCGCGGCGGGGACACCCCGGCGGCGGTGACGGCCGCGTTCGCCCGGCTCCTCGACTTCTGCGTGGCGAGCGCCCGCAACGCCGAGAACGCGGCGCACCGCGACCCCGACGGCCACGGCTTCGCCAGCATCGAGGAGGCCACCGCCTGGATGCGCGAGCGGACCGCGCTGCACCGCGCGGTGATCCAACGGGCCTGCCGCGACGACGGGTTGTCGCTGGCCCGGACCGTGGACCTGCTCGACAAGATGAGCTCGGTCCTGTTCGGCCGCGGCTACGTGACCACCGTCGCCGACCTGGCCGGGCAGGTCGCCGCCGCCGCCATGGCCCGCGGCGAACGGGACGCCGAGGCCCTGGCCCGCTCGGTGCGCGGCGGCATGCTCTGGCACGCCAACTCCTACGCGGAGGCGGGCGAGGAGCTGCGCGGCTGCCTGGCGTTGTGCGACGGCCCGGACCGGCTGCGGCTGCGCGCCGACACGCTGAAACTGCTCGGCGCGAACGCCCGCGCGCTGCGGGACTTCGAGCAGGCGGTGCTCTGCCTGGAAGAGGCGGCGGAGCTCTTCCACCGGCAGGGCGACGAGAGCGGCGAAGGGCTCGTGCTCGGCGAACTGGCCTTCAACCACGCCCAGTGCGGACGCCTCGACCAGGCCCGCGCCGCCGCCGAACGGTGCGTCGAACTGACTGGCCGCCAGGTCTCGATCCCCGAGTCCATCGGCCGGTACTACCTGGCCCGGGTACTGCACCTGTGCGGCGACCTCGGCCCCGCGCTGGAGCAGGCCGAACACGTGGTGGAGCGCTTCCGCTCCTTCGGCATGCTGGCCTTCGAGGCGGCCACCGGCAGCCTGATCACCCGCATCCACCTGGCGGCCGGCCGCGACCGGGCCACCGTCCGGGCCGCCGAGGAGGCACTGCCGAAGGCCCGGCAGGTCGGCGGCCTGCTGGAGGGCGGGCTGCTGCGCGCCCTCGGCGAGGCGCTGACCCGGCTGGGCCACACCGACCGGGCCCGGATCTGCCTCC
Organism: Kitasatospora sp. NPDC051984; assembly: GCF_044593455.1. Taxonomy (NCBI): domain Bacteria; kingdom Bacillati; phylum Actinomycetota; class Actinomycetes; order Kitasatosporales; family Streptomycetaceae; genus Kitasatospora; species Kitasatospora sp. NPDC051984. The sequence goes on along the minus strand of NZ_JBIUCB010000002.1, from coordinate 257,866 downwards.
AGCAGGCGCTGGGCCACTACCGGCAGCTGGAGCTGGCGGGCGACGCGGCGGAGGTCGAGGAGCTGCTGGGCTTTTTGCGGTGAAGCCCGGCCTGGTGGTCATGCCCATGCTCATCGGATGTCCATCGCGGCCGACGAATCTCTCCCACGTGCCCGGTCACCCCGGCCGGGCCGTCCGAGAGAGGGGACGCACATGTCCATCAAGGGACTTCGCAAGGCGACGCTGGCCCTGGCGACGATGGCGATGGCCGGCGGTATCGCACTGACGGGCGCCGGGTCCGCATCCGCGTCCGTCGGCGGCGGCTGCGCCGGGCCGGACTACCAGAAGGTCTGCATCAGTGACGGGTGGACCCAGGTCAACACCTCGGTGACCACCAACTTCGCCAGCAACAACTGCACCGAGCAGGTCATCATCTGGGACTACACCACCAACACCCAGGCGATCAACACCTCGTTCCCCTGCCGCGCCGGCCAGTTCACCTTCACCTGGGCCCTCTCCAACCCGACCGCCGGCCACGACTACAAGGCCGAGGCCCGCTTCTACTGGCAGCCCGGCAGCGGCTACACCTACCAGACCAGCCCCGACCTGCACTTCTGAGCACGCCCCTGAAGATCTGACCCGACGCTTCCTCCCCCCGGACGCCACTCCGCCCCACCGCCACCCCCTTCGGCGGTGGGGCGGAGCCGTTCAGGACCGGGCAGGGCGGCGGCCGGAGCGCAGGACCAGGGCGAAGCCGCAGGCGAAGGCCGCGAGGGCGAGGACGGGCGGGTGACCGGACGGGGCGAAGCCGTTGACGGCCAGCCAGGCCAGGGCGGGGAGAGCGGCGGCGAGGCCGCCGAGGAGCAGGGCTGGGGATCGCCCGGTGCTGCCGGTGAGGCCGAGCAGGGGGCGCTGGGCCCGTTGCAGGACGGCGACCAGGGCGACGAGGAGCACGGTCAGGACGGCGAACCAGGCCGGGCGCAGAGCGAACCACTGCCAGGAGCCGACGCCCGGCTGCGGGACGAGACCGGCCGGGTAGAGGGTGACGGCGACCAGCACCACCGGGACGGGATGCCACAGGTAGACCGTCATCGCCGCCCGGTTGAGGCGGGTGACCTCGTCCCGTCGCGCCGGGGTGGCCAGGAAACGTTGCGCGGCGGGCTCGGCCGCCAGCAGGAGGCCGCACTGGGCGGCGGCGAAAGCGAGCAGGGCGATCGACGGCGGCGTGGTGTTGCCGGCGTGCAGGCCCGCGCCGACCATGTCCACCGGGAACGGGCCCCAGATCAGCAGGCCGGTGAGGAGAAGCGCCCCCGCGAGCGCCAGCCCGAGCGGGCGGTGTCCCCGGGTGAGGCTGCCGTCGTGCCAGGCGAACCCCCACTGGTGCATGGCGCCCCACACCAGCACGTAGTTGGCGAACCCGACCACCGGCAGCCGCGGACCCAGGATCGCGAGATCCACCAGCGCGGCGGCGGTCGCCATGGCAGCAGGTACGGCGAACCCCCAGCGGGTGTGCGCGGCGTGCAGCGCCGGGGTCAGGACGATCAGCAGCAGGTAGACCGGGAGGAACCACAGGTGCAGCGCCAAGTACCAGCCGGCCTGCGCGAGTTCGCCCGCGTCCGCTCCACCCGCCCAGGCCGCGGCGGCGGCGAGGGCCATCACGCCGACGTACACCGCCGTCGGCCACAGCAGCCGTAGCGCGCGGCGGTGCACCCAGCCCGCCCAGGACTCCTCGCGGTGCGCCGTCCAGGAGGCGGCGTTGGCGTAGCCGCCGACCAGGAAGACGACCGGCATCACCTGGAAGAGGAGGGTGACCCAGCGCCCCCACCCGACATACGCCAGGGCGTCGTGGCCGGTCACCCGCCCGGCGCGGTAGGTGAGGTCGGTCAGCAGCCAGTGGCCCAGCACGACGGCGCAGATGGCTGCTACCCGCAGGAGATCCGCGTAGTGGTTGTGGTCGGCGGGGTGGTGGGGCATGGGGTTCGCGCCGGATCCGGGAGGTCTTGGCCCGTACACCTCATTATCCGGCGCGATACCGGGGGCGCGGGGAACTGCGCGAAGGGGAACGCACCCGACCGCGAGATCGCGAAGCAGTGCAATGACTTGCACGTGATCGCGACCTCACGGACAGGGTTTGCGCTTGCCGCGCAGTTCCCCGCACCCACCCGCTCAGCCGTCGAGCTCCGCCGAAGGCAAGGTCGCGCCCGGGACGTCCGCCGGAGCGAGCAGCGCTTGTTCGCCGGGGTACGGGGTCGTCCAGTCGTGGGCCTCGTACCAGGTGAGGTGGTTCATCTGGGACGGGTTGGCGCGGTCGGGGGCGGCGCCGGTGCCGGTGAGGTGTTGCTGCTGCTTCCAGTCGGACCACTTCTGCACGAGGTCCGCCCGGTCGGCGGGGACGGTGCCGGTCGCGGCGCGGGCGGCGGCCGGGTTCTGGGTGGCGGGGACGTCGAGGCCGCAGGAGGGGGCGGTGGCGAGGCCGTTGGTGAGGGAGGTGCGGTTGGGCTGGACGTTGAAGGGGGTGAGGTCGGGGGTGCTGGTGAAGGCCGAGGTCATGGGGGTGGCCGCGGTGTCCTTCTGGTTCATCGGCTTGATGCCGAGGATCTGTTCGATGGTGCGGATCATGTTGATCTGCGAGTAGTAGTGGCTGTCGACGACGCCGCGCTGGGCGTAGGGGCTGATGATCTGGATGGGGGCGCGGTGGCCGTCGACGTGGTCGAGGCCGGCCTGGGAGTCGTCCTCGACGACGAAGATCGCCGAGTCCTTCCAGTACTGGCTGTGGGTGATCCTGTCGACGATCTGGCCGACCGCGAGGTCGTTGTCCGCGACCTGGGCGGCGCCGTTGGCGGGGCCGCCGGTGTGGTCGCTGGAGAGCCAGAGCATGTTGAGGTTGGCGGGACCGTTCTTCTCGAAGTCCTGCTGCCAGATCTGCGCGCGGTAGATGTCGGGAACGCTGGTGTCGAACATCGGGAAGCCGGGCACCGAGACGCTGTTCAGCGAGGGGATCGGCGAGGACGAGTTCAGCTTGTACGCCGAGGGGTTGCCGGTGGTCTGCATGGTCTTGGCGTCGCAGTACAGGTTCTGCCAGGTCGCGTCGGCCGGCTTGGTGAGGAACTGGTGGAACTCGCCGAAGTCCCGCACGCTCTTGCCGGACGCCTGGGCGCCGCTCCACAGGGTGCCGCTGGCCTGGTGGCCGAGGGCGTCGTCCTCGGTGTCGTAGCTGCGGATGTACTCGCCGGCCGAGGACTCGGTGTACTCCGGGTTGTCCGCCTGCATCAGCCAGTTGTGGCCCTCGGCGGAGTTGGTGCCGATGTCGTACGTGTTGTCGTACAGGCCGAACTGCTGGGCGAGTGCGTGCTGGTTGGGCGTCACGTTCTGGCCGAACTGGGCCAGCGACGGGTCGCCGTTGCCCTGCGGCAGGTCGCCGAAGAGCTGGTCGTAGGTGCGGTTCTCCTTGACGATCAGGAAGACGTGCTTGATCGTCGACGGGTCGCCGATCCTGTTGGGGACGGGCACGGCCTTGGCCTTGTCGCCGGTGGCGAGCTTGGCCGCGTTGTTGGTCCAGTTGTTCTGCGCGAAGACCTTGCCGGTCTGCTTCCGGATCTCCTTGTCGCTGGGCAGGGCGAACCGCACCACGCTGGAGGTGGTGTCGTGGGTGCCGTGCGCGCCGTCCACCCGGCGGGCGTCGATGCCGCGGGTGTTGGAGACCAGGATCTGGTTGCCGGACGAGGAGATCTCGGAGGGGAAGTAGTCCGTCGGCAGCAGGCCGACGTAACTGGCGGGCTCCTGCGGGCCGCTGTACCGGTAGACGGCTACCGCGTTGGCCCGGCCGAGGGTCACCAGCAGGTGGCCGTCGTCGGTGAGGGTCACCGCGTTGGGCTCGTAGCCGATCGAGGCCTCGGACCAGGGCCGGGTGGCGATGGTCTGGACGACCTTGTCGTTCCGGGTGTCGATCACCGAGACGCTGTTGCCGGCGGTGTTGGTGACGAACACCGCGCCGTTCTTGGCGTACACGGCGGTCGGGTGCAGGCCGACGTCGATGCTCGCCGGGACGGCGGACGGGTTCGCCAGGTCGATCACGCTGACCGTGCCGGAGGTGGTGGCGGCGGTGTTCGGGTCGGCGGGCACCTGGGTGCCGTACGAGTTGACGGTGTTTTCGCCGGGCTGCGCCGGGCGGCCGCCCTCGTTGCTGACGTACAGCTTGCCGCCGGCCTGGACCAGGCCGCGCGGGGCGTTGCCGACGGCCCAGCTCTGCTTGACGGTGCCGCTCGCGGTGTCGATCGCCACCACCCGGTTCTGGCCGTTGACCGCCGCGTACGCGGTCGCGTCGTCCGCCGAGAACACCAGGCCGGCCACCAGCGCGCGCTGCGAGCCGGTCTTGGCGATCTTGACGACGACCGGGTTGGTGACGCTGCCGTCCGGGTTCACGTCGAACCGGGTATACCCGTCGGGCTGGCCGAGCCACAGCTGCTTGCCGCCCGGGGAGTACGTCGGGCCTTCCTGGCCCACGTTGTTGCTGCTGATCTTCGGGGTGGACGAGGCGCCGCTGCCGATCAGCTGCTGCACCTTCCAGTTCCGCACGTCCACGATCGCCAGCGCCGCGCCGCCGTCGGTGACCGAGGCCGCCAGGTGGGTGCCGTCCGGGCTCACCGTGGACGACATGATCTTGCCGTTGTTGATGACCAGCCGCTCGCCGTAGGGGGCGAGGTACTGGTTGCTGGAGACCAGCGCGCCCTGGTCGTAGACCTGGCCGACCCGGTTGGTGCCGAAGGTGTCCGACTTGGCCCAGCCGACACCGGCGCCGGCCGCGACGACCACGGCCGTGGCGGCGGCCGTGACCAGCGTCCGGCGGCTGGTCCGGCGGCCGGACGTGCTCGGGGTGTCCTTCACACGACGACGTGTGACCTGCATCGTTACTGTCCCTTCGAAGGTGCCGGAAGCAGCTCGACGTTGCCGTCGAACTGCCAGAGCGGGTTCGGCGCGTCACCGGTGGAGGTGCGTACCAGGAAGTAGCCGTTCACTTCCTTCGGCCCGTCGCCGTCGGCGACGAACCTCCCGTCGGGGGCGATGTCGAGCTGGTAGACGGCCGTCCCGGTGGCCTCGACGCCCGGGAGGTGCCAGGACACGACGCAGCGCCAGTCGTTGCCCGCGCCCTCGGGCTCGACCCCGGTGCTGCCCTTGTCGCACGCCGCCGTGACCTGCAACTGCGCCTCGGTGACGTCCGGGCGGTTGAGCTCGGCGGTCTGCAGGCGGTACAGGTGCGCGAAGGCCGTGGCGACCGAGCGCTGCACCTTGTCCTGCTCGATGCCGGAGCCCGTCGCCCCGAGTGCCGGGGTCAGGACGCCGATCGTGGCGGCGAGCAGGGCGGCCAGCGGCAGCCCGCCGAGGGCGAGCGCGCGGCGGCCGGAGCCGTCGTGCACCGGGTTGGTGAAGTCGCGCCGCAGGAACAGCAGTCGGGCAAGCAGCGTGGCGGCCACCGCCCACACCAGGGAGACCGCGACGCCGATCAGCAGCGGGCCGAGCTGCACCGGGCCCGTGAACAGGCCGTTCCAGGAGACGAACGCGTAACCGGGCAGGGCGAGCCGCACACCGACCGGCAGCGGCATCAGCTGGGCGAGCTGCATCGCCAGCGCCACCAGCGCGGGCAGCAGCAGCCCCATCGGGGAGCGGCCCAGGGCGACCGAACCGAGCAGGCCGATCCCGGCCAGCGCCAGCGTCGGCGCGAGCGCGCACAGCCAGGCCAGCAGGACCTTCAGCGCGGCGTCGCCCGGCGACAGCAGGTGGCCGTCGAGGCCCACCAGCGGATGGTGGCCGACCGCCAGCAGGCCGCCGGCCGAGGCGGACACCGCCAGACCCGTCACCAGCAGCACCAGCACGGTGAGCGCGGCCAGCGCCTTCGCGGCGAAGATCCGGCGCGGTGAGCGGACCGCGACCAGCAGGTGGCGCCAGGTGCCGAGCCGGTCCTCGGCGGCGAACACGTCACCGGCGACCACCGAGGTCAGCAGCGGCAGTGCCCAACTCCCCGCGAACCCGAGCGTCACCAGCGGCCCCGCCCAGCCCGTGGCGTGCATCCAGCGGCCGAACAGCGTGTCGGTGGGGAGCGTGCTCTGTTGGCTCACGGCGGCGACGAAGGCCGCCGGGGCCAGCCAGCAGGCGAGCAGCAGCACGCGGATGCGCCACTGCGCGAGCAGCTTGACCAGCTCGAAGCGGAAGGCGCGGGACACCGGCACGCGGGTGGCGGCGGGGGTGGTGGCGGTGGCGGGCGTGCGGGTGGTGGTCATCGGGTGTCCGCCTGCGGCTGGTTGGTGAGGGCGGGGAAGGCGGCTTCGAGCGCCGGGGTGGGTCGGTAGGCGAGCAGTTCGAGGCGGTGGGTGGTGGTCATCGGGTGTCCGCCTGCGGCTGGTTGGTGAGGGCGGGGAAGGCGGCTTCGAGTGCTGGGGCGGGCCGGTAGGCGAGTAGTTCGAGGCGGTGGGTGGTGGTCATCGGGTGTCCGCCTGCGGCTGGTTGGTGAGGGCGGGGTAGGCGGCTTCGAGCGGCGGGGCGGGCCGGTAGGCGAGCAGTTCGAGGCGGTGGGTGGTGGTCATTGGGCGTCCGCCTGCGGCTGGTTGGTGAGGGCGGGGAAGGCGGCTTCGAGCGGCGGGGCGGGCCGGTAGGCGAGCAGTTCGAGGCGGTGGGTGGTGGTCATCGGGCGTCCGCCTGCGGCTGGTCGGTGAGGGCGAGGAAGGCGGCTTCCAGTGGCGACACCACCGGCGCGAGCTCGCGCACGGCGATGCCGGCCTGGACGAGTCGTGTCACCAGGGCGTCCAGCGCGGGTACGGCCGCGCGGATCACGAGGCGGTCGGTGGTGTCGTCGGTGAGGCGGACGCCCGCCGTTTCGGCGGCGACGCGGCGGGCTGCTGTCGGGTCGGAGGTGAGCAGCCGGTGGTCGAGTTCGCGGTTCCGGGCGGCCAGTTCGGTCAGCGGGCCGGAGAACACCACCCGTCCGGTGGCGAGGACGGTGACCTCGGAGCACAGGGCCTCCAGGTCATCCATGCGGTGGCTGGAGAGCACGACGGCGCAGCCGTCCGCCGCGAGCCGCCGCAGTACGCCGTGCACCTGGCGCTTGCCGGCCGGGTCGAGGCCGTTGGACGGCTCGTCCAGGACCAGCAGCCGGGGCCGGGTGAGCAGGGCGGCGGCGAGGCCGAGGCGCTGGCGCATGCCGAGTGAGAAGCCGTTCACCCGGTCGTCGGCGACGTCGGTGAGGCCGACCTGGTCGAGTTCCTCCTCGACGCTCGCGGCCCGGCCCTGGAGCGCGGCCAGTGCGGTGAGGTTCTGCCGGGCGGTCAGGGCGGGGTAGAGGCCGGGCCCGTCCACGAACCCGGCCACCCCGTCCGGTGCGGCGAGCGCCCGCCCGACCGGCGTCCGCAGGATCTCCAGCCGGCCCCCGTCGGCGACGGCCAGTCCCAGCAGCAGCCCGAGCAGCGTCGTCTTCCCGGCGCCGTTCGGCCCCACCAGGCCGTGGATCTGCCCCTGCATCACATCGAGGTCGACGCCGTCGAGGGCGATCACGTCACCGAAGCGCTTGGTGATCTCCCGGGCCCGGACCGCGAGCAGTGTGTCCATGAGTGCCTTCCTCCGAAACCGTTGGAGACCCTAAGCACTTGACGCGACGCGATCAGGGCCCGGCCTCTGAACGTTCGTAGAACGGAAGGCGGAGATTGTGCAGCGCAGTTGATGTCCCGTCACCGGATGGGCTGACGAGTGCGGTAATCCTCCTACTTATCGGCCGGGTGGCTGAGGAGTCGACGGAACGCGGCTGCCCGGCCCGCTCGGGTGAGCGGGCCGGGCAGCGGTGGTGCGGGGGTCAGTGCTGGTTGTTGTCGTCGCCCTGGTTGTCGTCGTCGCTCAGCGAGCGCGGGTCGATCGACCAGATGCCGCGTCCGAAGGTGGCGGCGTACAGGCGCCCGTCCGGGCCGGTCTTGAGCTGCTGGACCGAGGTGGTGGGCAGGCCCTTGCCGAGTACCTTCCAGTTCTTCTCGTCGGGGGCGCGGTAGAACGCGGCGAGGTCGGTGCCGAGCACCAGCGCGCCGTCCGGCAGGATCTTCACCGAGGTGGCCGGGACGTCGGGCAGGTTGGCCGAGACGTCGGTCCAGGTGGCGCCGCCGTCACGGGTCTCGAAGAGGTGGCCGATGCCCGCGCCGGGGCCCTCGGTCCAGGTCCGGGAGAAGCCGTTGAAGGCGACGAAGACGTGCTGGGCGTCCTTCTGGTCCACCCCGAAGGAGCTGATGTAACGGTTCGGCAGGGTGCCGTCGACCGGCAGGTTCAGCTGGTGCCAGCCGGTGCCGTCGGTCTTGCCGACCGCTATGCCGCGGCTGAAGCCCTGGTTGTTGCAGGGGCCGCACCAGCCCGCGTACACGGTGCCGTCGACGGTGGCCACGGCGGTGGCGAGGTGCCCGGCGCCCAGGTCGTAGGCGTTGCTCCACTCGCTGCCGCTGCGGATCGCGTAGCCCTTGTTCTGCACCCAGACGTGCCGGCCGCCGGCGATCCAGGTGTCGCCGTTCTTCGGGTCGCTGGTGATCGGCGCGATGAAGCGGGCGCCGGCGCCGCCGAGCTTCTTGTCGGGCGGGGCGACCTCGTAGGAGGTGGCCTTGCTCGGGTCGTCCAGGGCGGCGCCGTTGTTGACGGCGCAGTTCTGGGTGACCCACATGTCGAGGTAGACGTACTCCTCGGCGATGTTGCAGCCGTTGTTCGGGTCGACCAGGGTGTCGGCGCCGTCGCCGCCGAAGTTGGAGCCCATCACCTTGTCGCCCGCGCGCAGGATGGACTCGCCGTTGTCCTGGAGGCCGCCGGAGACGATGACGCCCTTGCCGGAGCGGTCCGCCGGGTCCTTGCCGATGCCGACCGAGTAGTACTGGAGGGTGTCGATGGTGCCGTCCGCCAGCGACTTCCAGTCCGTGGCGTGCCCGGAGGCGTCGGCCGCGCCGGCGACCGGGCGGCTGTAGACGCCGCCGTCGTTGCCGACGTACACGCTGGGCTTGCCGTGGTACGAGCCGATGGCGACGGCGTGCTGGTCGGAGTGGGTGGTCGGCGAGCAGTCACCGGTCTGCTTGCTCGGGTCGATGCTCCAGCAGGAGAACGGGAAGTTCCAGTACGGGCCGGGGACGGTCCAGCTGGCGCCGCCGTTCTTGGTCTCCAGCACCTCCTCCAGACCCGCGTACACGTGGTCGGGGTCGACCGGGTCGACCTGGAGGAACTGGTTGTACCAGGACTGGATGCCCGGCTGGTAGCCCTCGTCCTGCAACGCCGAACCGGAGTCCTTGAGCTTGTCCTTGTCCGCGATCTGGGTCCACGGGCCGTACGGGGAACCGGACTTGGAGACGTAGATGCCCTTGAGGCCGGAGTCCGGGTCGGTGCTGGTGAGCAGCGGCGACTGGTCGATCGCGTAGTAGCGCGAGCCGTCCGCCGAACGCGCGAAGGTCACGTTGCCGACGTTCGCCGCGTCCGTCGGCAGCTCGCCGAGCGAACCGACGCGCTGCCAACTGCCGTCCGCGGCCTTGCTGTAGAAGCCGTTGTAGGTGTCGCCGCCGCGCCAGCCGATCGCCAGGACGACCTTGGACGGGTCCCGGGGGTCGATCGCGATGTCGTTGGCGATGTTCTTGTACGGCGCGGCCGGGTCCTTGGCCTTCGAACCGCCCGGCAGGTAGTCCGGGTTGGGCGCGAACTCCAGCTTCCACGGGCCGGACAGGTCGGTGCTGGAGTGGCTCCACACACCGCGGCTGGTGGCCGCCCACACCTTGCCGCCGCCGAAGCGCAGCGCGTGGATGACGGTCGACTCCAGCTCGGGGCCACCGACCCGGTTGCGGGGCTCGAACCGGCCGTGCTGCGGGTCGGCGAGCAGGTACACGCCGGTACCCACGTACGAGGTGGCGCCGGTGTTGGACTCGCCGGTGGCGTACCAGAGCCGCCCGCGCTCGTCGAGGTCCAGCGTGCCGGTCGACAGCGTGGGCAGCTTGTCGGCGATCGGCTCCCAGTTGCCGCCGCCCGTGCGGGAGCGGAACACGCCGCCGTTGGCGCCGCCCGCGTACACGTAGCCGTCGTCGTCGGCGGCGATGCCGGTGATCCGGCCCGTCACGTACCCCGAACCGCCACTGGAGTTGGAGTTGATGTCGCGGTAGCGCGGGTCGTCCGAGTTGTACGGCTTGTTGGTGACGTGGTTCCAGGAACCGTCGGTGTGCGGCAGCGACTGGAGCTGCGCCCAGGCCGCGCCGTACGCACCCGGGGCGATGACGCCCGGGGCGGTGCGGGCCTCGGTGTACTGGGCGACGCCCTCGGCGGAGTTCTCCGCCTCGTCCGCGCCGTCGTCCCCGCCGGCCTCGGCCGCCGCGAACGCGGACCGGCCGGTGACCTTGCCCTGCACCTTCGCGGCATGCTGCTTGCCGCCCTTGGCGAGTTGCTGTGCCTGACGCGGGAGCTCCTTGGTCGGAGCCGGTGCCGCGAGCGCCTGCGAGGTGGTCAGGCCGAGCGCGGTCAGGGCGACGGCGGGCAGCAGCAGCCGTCGGCGTTGCCTCATGGGCACGATGGTGTCCTTCCCGGACGGGTGGGGGTGCGTGTACGCAGAGCGAAGCTTCGCGGCTCGGCTGGGCGGTGGGAAGGTGCTGGAGGTAATGAGTGGCTAAAAATCGTACGGTGCGCGGGAGTTGAACCGGTGCCCGCCGGCCGGGGGTGTGCGGGTTCCCGCCCCGGGGGAGCGCGCGGCGCCCCGATCGGATCGCGCCGGTTTCGGCCACGGAGCCCGAACCCCTGCGCCGGGGGGGCCCGCGCGGGGCGGGTCGCGGGTGGTCCGGCGCTGCGATCAGGGGGCGCTCACCCCGGTGCAGTCGCAGGACTGACCCAGCCCTCCCCCGGTCGGTTCCCGCTTTCCCGAACCGGCACCCCCCGCCCGCCGTGCCCCCGCACGGCTGGCACTCTTGGTTCCTGATGACTTAGGTCCTGATGCTCCGTCAATTCCCGTGCCATCGACCCGGCGAACGCGAAGCACGTGCTGGTCGCGTTCAGCGGCTTCTCCCGGGCGTGGAGCGAGGGTCCCGGCGCGGGCTACGGCCACGTCTTCGACAGCCTTGACGGCGGCGCCACCTGGACGGACGTCTCGGCGAACCTGCCCGACGTCCCGACCAACTCGCTGCGCCTGCTGCCGAACGGCGGCCTCGCGCTCGGCACCGACCTGGCCGCGTTCTACCGCGCGCCCGGCGAGAAGAACTGGAAGGTGATCGGCGACGGCCTGCCCACCACCACGGTGATGCAGCTCAGGACCGGCCCCGACGGCCGGCTCTACGCCGCCACCCACGGCCGCGGCATCTGGTCCATCGACCCCGACCGCTTCGGCCGCGTCCACCGCGAGGACGACGACCGGCAGTGACCTCGGCACGCCGGTGCCCGGCCCCGCTCACCCGGGCGGACGCCGGGCACCGGCGTTCTGCGGTCCACGGTCCGCTTCGGCGCTCCGGCGGCATGCGATCTAGCATGAACTGGAAGGTTCGGCTCGATGCCCCGCACCATTCAGGTGAGGAGACCGCATGGGACGGCCAGGCAGTACTGGCGGATTCGGAGACCTCGGCGGTGACCGGTACCTGCCGATCTCCGAACACGGACTGATCGGCGACCTGCGCACCGCCGCGCTGGTGGCGACGGACGGCACCATCGACTGGTACTGCTGTCCGCGCTTCGACGCCCCGAGCATGTTCGCGTCCGTGCTGGACGCGGACCGCGGCGGCCGCTTCGAACTGGCCGCGGACACGCCGGCCCGCACCCGGCAGTTCTACTTCCCCGACACCAACGTCCTGATCACGCGGTTCTTCGCGGCCGACGGGGTGGCGGAGATCCAGGACTTCATGCCCGTGGTGGACGAGTCCCGCGAGGCGGACCGGCACCGGCTGATCCGGCGGGTGATCTCCGTCCGCGGCACGCTGCCGTTCCGGGCGAAGGTCGCGCCGCGGTTCGGCTACGGGACGCAGGAGCACACCGTCGAGCTCGAGGCCGGCCACGCGGTGTTCCGCTCGCCCGATCTGGACATCGCGCTGACCGCCACCGTGCCGGTCGAGACCGACGGGCGGGACGTGTGGGCGCACTTCAAGCTACTGGAGGGCGAGTCCGCGGTGTTCGTCCTCGACCGGGTCAGCGAGGAGATCGGCCCGCGCGCCTGCCCCAACCGGGAGGCCGAGCAGCAGTTCGAGGCCACCGTCCGGTTCTGGCGCCACTGGCTGTCCCGCTCGCGCTACCACGGCCGGTGGCGGGAGATGGTGCACCGCTCGGCGCTGCTGCTGAAACTGCTCACCTACGCGCCCACCGGCGCGATCATCGCAGCCCCGACCACCAGCCTGCCCGAGCAGATCGGCGGCGAACGCAACTGGGACTACCGCTACGTCTGGGTCCGCGACGCCGCGTTCTGTATCTACGCCATGCTCCGGCTGGGCTTCAGCTCGGAGGCCGAGGCGTTCATGGGCTTCATCTCCGAGTACGGCATCATGCGCGGCACCCGGGAGAGCGGCCCGCTCCAGATCATGTACGGCATCGACGGCCGCAGCGACCTGCCCGAGCAGGAACTGTCGCACCTGGAAGGCTACTCGGGCTCCGCGCCGGTCCGGGTCGGGAACGCGGCCACCGGGCAGCTCCAGCTGGACATCTACGGCGCGCTGATCGACTCCGTCTACCTGTACGACAAGTGGGGTCAGCCGATCAGCAGCGCGCACTGGGACGAGGTCGGCGCCGTGGTGGACTGGCTCTGCGACCACTGGGACCAGCCCGACGAGGGCGTCTGGGAGACCCGGGGCGGCCGGCGTGAATTCGTGTACTCGCGGCTGATGTGCTGGGTCGCCCTCGAACGGGCGATCCGGATGGCCAACCGGCGCGGCCTGCCCGCCGACCTGGCGCGCTGGCAACGGTCCCGCGACGCGATCTACCGGCAGATCATGACCCGCGGCTGGTCCGCCGAGCGCGGCGCGTTCGTCCAGGGCCTGGACGACAAGGTCCTCGACGCGTCGCTGCTGATGATGCCGATGGCCAAGTTCATCTCACCCACCGACCCCAAGTGGCTGTCCACCCTGGACGCGCTCACCGCCGACCTGGTCTCCGACTCCCTGGTGTACCGCTACGACCCGGAGTCCAGCCCCGACGGCCTGCGCGGCGCCGAAGGCACCTTCTCGATCTGCTCGTTCTGGTACGTCGAGGCACTGGCCCGGGCCGGCCGGCTGGAGGAGGCCCGGCTGGCGTTCGAGAAGATGCTCACCTACGCCAACCACGTCGGCCTGTTCGCCGAGGAGATCGGCCGCACCGGGGAGCAACTCGGCAACTTCCCACAGGCGTTCACCCACCTCTCGCTGATCAGCGCCGCCTTCAACCTGGACCGCGCGCTCGGCTGACCGACTCCGAGGACCCCCTCTTTTAGGAGTGCTGACATGGGCACCTACCGCGTCATGCAGGCCACCGCCCCCAACGGCCCGCTGGAGCCGGCCGAACGCGCGGTGCCACCGCCGGGCCCGGGCCACGTTCGCATCGCCGTCGAAGCGTGCGGGGTCTGCCACAGCGACGCGCTCTTCCTGAGCGGCGTGCTGCCGGGCGTGTCCTTCCCCGAAGTCCCCGGCCACGAAATCGCGGGCCGGATCGAGGAGTTGGGAGCGGGCGCCGACATCTTCGGCTGGCAGGTCGGGGACCGGGTGGCGGTCGGCTGGTTCGGCGGCAGCTGCGGCCACTGCCGGCAGTGCCGGGAGGGAGACTTCATCGTCTGCCCCAACCTCAAGGTCCCCGGCTGGGCGTACGACGGCGGATTCGCCGAGAAGGTGATCGCCCCCGTCGACGCCCTGGCCCGGATCCCCGCGAAGCTCGACGCGGCCGACGCCGCACCCATGTCCTGCGCGGGCGTGACGGTCTTCAACGGCATGCGACGCAGCTCCGCCCGGGCCGGCGACCTGGTCGCCGTACTCGGCCTCGGCGGTCTCGGACACCTCGGCGTGCAGTACGCCGCCGCGATGGGCTTCGAGACCGTGGCGATCGCCCGCGGCCACGAGAAAGCCGCCTTCGCCGAACAGCTCGGCGCCCACCACTACCTCGACAGCACCTCCGACACCCCCGTCGCCACCGCCCTCCAAGCCCTCGGCGGCGCCAGAGTCGTCCTCGCCACCGCCGCCAACGCCGAAGCCATGACCGCCACCGCCGACGGCCTCGCCCCCCGCGGCGAACTCGTCGTCATCGGCGCCGACACCGCCCCCCTCGGCATCACCCCCGCCCAACTCCTGATGGCCGGCCGCATCATCCGCGGCCACCCCTCCGGCACCGCCCAGGACGTGCAGGACACCATGGAGTTCAGCCTCCTGCACAACATCCGCCCCATGACCGAGACCGTCCCTCTCGACCAGGCCGAACAGGCCTACCAGAAGATGCTCGACGGCCGCGCCCGCTTCCGGATGGTCCTCACCACCGCCTGACAGCGCCGAGGGGCTCAAGTGCGGTGCGGGGCCTGCCGGATGGCGTCGATGACGCGGTGGGCCCAGTCCACCGGGCGGTCGTGGCCGAGGAGGCCGGAGAGGGCCGTCATGCGGGTGCGGCGGTCGGTGGGGGTGGTGGTGAGGGCGTGGGCCAGTTGGGTGACCAGGTCCTCGGGGGAGCGTGGGTCGGTGAGGAGGGCGGCGGGGCCGAACTCCTCGGCGGCGCCCGCGTGGTGGGAGAGGACCAGGACGCCCGGGCGGGGGAGGGCGGCGTGGGCGGCGATGAACTCCTTGGCCGTCAGGTTCATTCCGTCCTGGAGCGACGTCACCCAGAAGACGTCCGCCGCCAGGTACTCGTCCACCACCTCGGCGAACGGGAGGCTGTGCGGGTGGTAGTCGATGGGCTGCCAACTGCCGTGCTGCCAGCGGGCGTTCACCTCGGCGATGCGGTGTTCGAGCTGGGTGCGGGTGGTGTCGTGGGCGGTGATGCCCGGTTCGGGCGGTGCGCAGATCAGGCGGAAGGTCAGTCGGCCCCGGAGCTCGGGGCGGGTGGCGAGCAGGCGGTCGAGCGCGTCGACCTTCTGGACGGGGGCCTTGGCGTAGTCGAGCCGTTCGACGGACAGCACCAGTTGGCCGGTCGGCGGGCGGGGCGCGGGGGTGCGGGTGCGGGCGAGTGCCTCGATGGCGGGGCGGTCGACGCCCAGCGGGTGGACGCCGGTGCGCGGTGGGGAAGGAAGGGTGCGGCGGAAGCGGGACGCGAAGCCGGCGGTGTGGAAGCCGGCCCAGTCGAGGCGGGTGAGGGAGGCGCGCAGTTCGGCGGCGACCGGAAGGGTGGCGAACACCTCGGGCGACGGGAACGGCGTGTGGTGGAACAGCCCGATGCGCAGGTCGGGGCGGGCGGCGCGGAGGAACCCGGGGACCAGCCAGAGGTTGTAGTCGTGCAGCCAGACCGTCGCACCGGGTGCGGCCAGAGCAGTGATGTGCTCGGCGAAGCGGGCGTTGACGGCGCGGTAGACGGCCCAGGCGTGAGGGTCGAAGACGGAGCGTTCCGGTTCGGACATCAGGACCGGCCAGAGGATCTCCTTGCACGCCCGGTGGACGAAGCCGCTCCACTGTTCGGGGCTCAGCGAGACCAGGAAAGGCTGATCGGGGGGTGGTGACGGAGCCGACGCGGCAGCGACCCAGATGCCCGGTAAGCCGTCGGCGAAGGCGCTGCTCAGGGTGGGCAGGATGCCGTTGGGGCTGGCCGGCGGCCGGTCCTGCGGGGGCGGGCGGTGGTAGCCGACGACGAGCGCTTGGCGGCGCGGCGGCGAGGAGGGAGTCACCCAGCCGAGGGTCCGGAGGGCCGCCAGAATGCCCGCCGCGCCCGGCCGGTCGGGCCGGTGCACCAGCGGGTCGTCGCCGACCGCCGCGTCGAGCGCGGCTTCGGCGCCGCCCACGATCACCCCGTGGGTGCCGAGCCGGAACAGCGACAGGTCGTTGAGCGAGTCCCCGGCCACCAGGATCGACTCGGCGGGCCAGTTCAGCTTCTCGGCCAGCGCCCGGACCGCCCCGCCCTTGGACGCCTCCGGTGGCAGGACGTCGAAGTACCGGTCCCCGGAGTAGACCCAGGCCAGCCCCAACTCCTCGACGGCTGACAGGAGTTCGCCGGTGAGCCGGTCCGGCGTCAGGTAGTACGAGCAGCGGCCGTCCTGCGGTACCTCGCTCTGGTACTGGAGTGCGGGGAAGGCACTCAGCGCGGCGCGTACCCGGTGCGATCCCGGCCAGCCGGTGCGCAGCTGCCCCTGCAAGGGTTCGACGGGGGAGAAGTCGGTGCCGTCGAGGACGGTGGCGCCGACATCGGCGACGATCCAGCGCGGGCGCGGGACGAGGGGGTCGCGCAGGACGTCGCGGACCGAGTCCGGGCCGCGGCCGGTGGCGAAGACCACCGTCACTTCGGGGTGGCGGGCGAGTGCTTCGCGCAGCCGGAGCCGGTCGTCGGCTTCGCCGCCGAGCAGGGTGCCGTCCAGGTCCGTGACCAGAATCCTCGACATCCGACGGACGCTAACACGACGGCCGGATGTGGTGAAGAGGTCACTTCGGGACACCGGGGCAACTCGGTGATCCGCATCGTAGTTGTGCACCCTATTGGGCTCGGGGGAGCCGTTCCGGCCGGTTTTCGAGGTCGGCCGCGTGCAGGGCCGCACTGGAGCCCGGGGCGGTGACGGCGGCGGTGCCGCAGGTGGTGGCGATGGTCAGGCAGGTGGGGAGGTCGTGGCCGGACAGCAGGCCGTGGACGAGGCCCGCGTTGAAGCAGTCGCCGGCCGCGGTGGTGTCGACGGCGCGCACCGGTACGGCGGGGGCGTCGTAGCGCTTGCCGGACCGGAGCGCGACGGCACCGTCCGCGCCGCGCTTGACCACCAAGGTCGGTACCAGGGCGGCGAGTTCGGTGATCGCGTCGTCGAGGTCGGTGGCGCCGGTGAGGTGGAGGGCCTCGGCGGCGTTCGGGGTGAAGACGTCGACCTCGGCGAGGATGCGGCGCACCGCCGGGTCCGTCAGGGAGGCCGGGACGTCGTGGCAGTCCTGTACCACCAGCGTGCCGAGCTGTCGGGCGACCTCCAGGGCGGTCAATGTCGGTGAGTCCCAGTGGAGTTGGGGGAGCATCAGGACGGCAGGACGGTGCCGGCGCAGCAGCGGGACGAGCGGCGCCGGGGTCACCCGGTCCTGGTAGCTGACCATGGCCCGGTCGTCCGGGCCGGAGAGTGCGACGGTCAAGCTCCGTACGGGGGACGGGTGGTGGCGGAAGGCGCGTTCGTCCAGGCCCTCCGCGCGGGCCGCCGCCAGGACCTCGGCGCTGAAGACGTCCGTCCCGAAGTCGACGCTCCACACCGCCGTGCGGCCGAGCCGGTGGACCGCCATGGCGAGGGTGTACGCGCCGCCGGGGACCAGGGCGAAGCCGTCGGCGAACACCTCGCCGCCCGGTTGGACCGGGCGTGGCAGGCCGTGGAACACCAGATCCGCGAAGTAGGGCCCTGCGACCAGGACTTCACAGCTGCTGTCGCTCTCCATCGGAGGAGCATACGGGTGGCCGGGGAGCGGACGGGTGGGTTTCGGCCGCCGATCGGGGCGTCTTCGTCCGCCCACGGGCGGGTCCCCGTACAGGCGGCACGCAGCGCGGCAGCATCGCCGTGTAGCCGAAAGCAGAGGGAGGAGTGGACATGGCGGAGTGCATGGCGCTGGTGCTCGGGTCGTCCCGGGGGATCGGTGCGTCGACCGCGCGGGCGTTGAGCGCGCAGGGGCATCGGGTGGTGCTGCACGGTCGGGCGCCGAGTGCGGCGCTGGCAGAGCTGGGGAGTGAGCTGGGGGCGCCGACGGCGGCGTTCGATCTGGCGGACGGGGCGGTGGTGCGCCGGGGCGTGGCGGATCTGGTGGCGGAGCACGGGCTGCCGCGGGTGGTGGTGTACAGCGCGGGCGTGAACCGGGTGGTGCCGTTCGAGGACGCGTCGCGCGCGGATCTCGCGGAGGCGTTCGCCGTGAACGTGTGGGGCGCGGTGGGGGTGCTCCAGGAGGTGCTGCCGAAGATGGCCGCGCAGGGCGGCGGGGCGGTGGTGCTGGTGTCCTCGATCCGGGGTGTTGACGGCCTGGCCAGCGACCGCACGGTCTTCTACTCGATGGCGAAGGCCGCCCTGGGCAACCTGACGGTTTCGCTGGCCAAGCGTTTCGCTCCGGCGGTGCGGGTCAACGCGGTGGCGCCGGGGTTCACCGTCACCGACATGGTCGCGACCTGGGACGAGGGGACCTGGCGGCAGGCCCGGGGCAATCTGCTCGGCCGTCCCGCGGAGCCGGACGAGGTGGCGTCGGCGGTGGCGTTCCTGGCCTCGGACGCCGCGCGGCACATCACCGGCCAGACCCTGGTGGTCGACGGCGGGTACGGCCTGGCCGGTAAGTAGCGCGCAAGCGGTGTCACTCGAACGAGTGGCGGCGGGCCCAGCGGCGGGGGCGCCGTCGGGCCCGCGGAAGCACCGCGAAGGCCGGTCCGACGGCCGGGCACCGCCCCCTTGGGCCACCTGGCCCAAGCGCCGGACCGGCCCGCCCCGGCCGAACCTAGGCTCCTCGTAGCTCGGCGAACAGCCTTGCGACAGCTGCCAGGGAGGCAGGTGGGAGACATGGACACCGGCCCGACGATCACCGTGTACCTGGGCGCCCGCCCCAACACGCCCAAGGTCTGGACGCTTCAGCAGGCGGTCGGCAAGATGCGCACGCCAAGCGCTGCCTGGACGTACGTGCACACCGGCCAGCACTTCGACCCACGCCTCGGGCAGGGACTCTGCGACGAGCTCGACCTGCACGTGGACCGGTGGCTGCGCTGCGGCGACGCCGCCAGTGACGCCGAGCAGATCGGCCGGCTGTGCGCCCTGGTCGAGCGCGACCTCGACGAGCACCCGGCGGAGGCCGTGGTGGTGGTCGGCGACGTGAACTCCACCGTCGCCGCCGCGCTGGTCGCCGCCCGCCGGGGCACTCCGGTGATCCACCTGGAGGCGGGCCTGCGCTCGCCCGACCGCACCCCCGAGGAGGCCAACCGCCGCATCGTCACCGCCTGCACCGACCACCACCTGGCCACCACCGCCGAGGCCGTGGACGCGCTGCACGGCGAGGGCATACCGGGCGGGTCCGTGCACTTCGTCGGCAACCCCATGGCGGAGTGCCACCTCGCCCACCACGACCCCGACCGGGACGCGGCGACCCTGAACCGGCTCGGCCTCACCCCGGGCACGTACGTGCTGGCCACGCTGCACAAGCCGGCCGCGCTCAGCCACCCCAAGCCGGTGCTGGACGTGTTGCGCGACCTGGCCGCGCACGGCCTGACGCCCGTCCTCCCGCTGCACCCCCGGGCCGCGGGGCACCTGGCCGAGAACGGCCTGCTCGACCGCAGCCTGAGCGAACGGGTGCTGCCGCCGCAGCCGTACCTGGCCTTCGGGGCGCTGCTGCGCAACTGCGCGTTCGTGGTGACGGACTCCGACGGCGTCCAGGAGGAGGCCGCCGCCGCGCAGGTCGCCTGCCTGGCCACGGTGCCCGGCAGTGCCCGCGAAGTCACCCGGGCCGTCGGAAGCACGCACTTCGCGGACAGCTGGCTGCACCTGCCCACCCGGGACATCCTCGCGCGGGCCGCCGGCCGGCCCACCCGGCGGCCGGAACGCTGGGACTCCCGGGTCAGCGACCGCATCGCCACCGCCCTCGACGGCATCCTGCCCGCGCTGCCGCACCGCGGCGTCCACCCGCGCGCGGAGCGCCTGGGCAGCCGGACGCCGCGGGAGTCGCGGCAGTCGCGGGAGTTGCGCGAGTCGCGGCAGTCGCGGGCCCGCACCCGGGCGCGTTCCGGGCGCTGAGCCGGAAACACCGAGAACCCCAGGAGACCGAGCCATGAGCAGAGTTCTGCATGTGCCGTTCACCGGAGCCGATCGCGAATTCGACGACATCGGTCAGGAGATGATGGCGGCGATCGAGAAGGTGTTCCGCTCCGGGCAGGTGATGAACGGAGAGTCCGTGCCGCGCCTGGAGCAGTCGCTGGCGGAGCTCTCCGGCCGCCGCCACGCGCGCGTGGTCAACTCGGGCACCGACGCCGTGTACTTCGCCCTGGTGGCGGCCGGAATCGGGCCCGGCGACGAGGTGCTGCTCGGTGACGTCTCGTTCGTCGCGACCCTGCACGCGATCGTCCGGACCGGCGCCACACCGGTGTTCGTCGACGTGACCGACGAGGGCACCATCGACCTCGACCTGGCAGAGGAGGCTGTCGGGCCGCGCAGCAAGGCGCTGGTGGTCGTGCAGCTGTACGGGCGGATGGCCGCGCCCGACCCGGTGGAGAAGTTCGCGCGGGCGCACGGCCTGGCGCTGGTCGAGGACGCCGCGCAGTCGCTGGGCGCCGAGGTGAACGGGCGGCGCAGCGGCACGCTGGGGCTGGCCAGTTGCCACAGTTTCGACGCGATGAAGGTCATTCCCGCGCCGGGCACCGGCGGGGTGGTGCTGACGGACGATCCGGCGGTGGCCGAGAGCGTCGAGCAGCTCAGGCACTGGGGGTTCGCGGACGCCGAGAAGCGGCATGTGGTGCGGCTGGGGCACAACTCGCAGATGTCCTCGCTGACCGCCGCCGTCCTCGCGGTGAAACTCGCCCAGGAGGAAAGGTGGCTGAAGCAACGCCGTGCTACCGCCTCGACCTACTCGGCGGGGTTCGGCGACCTCGGGTGCGGCCTGCCGGAGCACGGCTCGCTGCGCGAGAACATCTTCCACAAGTACGTGCTGCGCACCCCGAAGCGGGACGAACTGGCCGCAGCCCTGCGGGCCTCCGGCGTCGAGACGCTGGTGCACTACCCGTACGCGCTGCACACGCTGCCGTTCCTGGAGCGGCACCCGCACCGGGTGGTCGGCGACGGCCGGGCGAAGAAGCACGCCGCCGAGGTGATCTCGTTGCCGATCCACCCCTACCTCACCGACGAGGAGATCGCCCACGTCGTGACCAGCACCCGCGAAGCGCTGCTCGCGGGCTGAGCTACAGGCGGAGGAGACCATGACCACAACGGACTTCGACGGGCACGTCCGCTACCAGTTCGAGTACGAGAACCCGATCCGCTGCGCCTTCATCGGCGCGGGCGGGCACTCGTACCGGAACGTCTACCCGTCGTTCCAGTACGCGCCGGTCGACCTGCGGGCGATCTGCGATCTCGACGGCGACCGGGCGGCGAAGTACGCGCGGATCTTCGGCGCCGCCCACAGCTACACCGACCACCGGGAGATGCTGGAGCGGGAGCGGCCGGACGCGGTGTTCATCGTGACGGCGTACGACAAGGACGGGCGGCTCCAGGCGGTCGATCTGGCGCTCGACTGCCTGGCGGCGGGCGCGCACGTGTGGATGGAGAAGCCCACCGCGACGTCGAGCGCGGAGGTGGGGCTGCTCCAGGAGGCGGCGCGGCAGGCCGGCCGGGTGGTGGTGACCGGAATGAAGACGGTGTTCTCGCCGGCCATGACCCGGGTGAAGGAGATCGTCTCCGGGGCCGAGTTCGGCGGGCCGTCGTCGATCTCCGTCCGCTACCCGCTGTCGATGCCGGCGTTCGAACGGCGCGACAGCCTGGTGGAGATGAACTGGTTCCTCGACTGCATCTTTCATCCGGCCGCCGTGCTGCTGCACCTGATGGGCCCGCTGGACCGGATCAGCCACGAGTGGGAGGAGCGCACCGGCGCCAGCGTCACCGTGATGCGGTTCGAGTCGGGCGCGATCGGCACGCTGCACCTGACGGCGGGGGAGTCGCCCAGCAGCCCGTCCAGCCGGGTAGAGGTGATCGGCCACAACGCCAACGTGGTGGTGGAGAACGGCAATTCGGTCACCTACTACCGGCCGACGCCGCCCCGTGCGTACGGCCGCACCGGGTCTTACCTGGTGCCGACGGAGGACGCGCCGCTGCACTGGGAGCCCGAGTACTCGTACGGGCAGCTGTACAACAAGAACCTGTTCTTCCTGGGTTACGTCGACGAGATCAGGTACTTCTGCGACTGCGTGCTGAACGGCACGTCCCCCGAACTCGGTTCGCTGGACCAGGCGTTCCACATCCTCCAGCTCTTCGAGGCCTACCGCCGGGCCGAGCCGGGGACGTGGACGACCGTCAAGGTGTAGCGCCCGCTGTCGCGTTCAGGCCCGCCCTGGCCGTTCGGGACGAGGAGAAGCCCCGGACGGCCGGAGCGGCCTTGGCGCGGCCGGCGGAAGGTCAGGCGAGGGTCACCGAGACCGGGAGCTTCTTGATGCCGTTGACGAAGTTGGAGCGGACCCGGGGAACGTCGCCGGCCAGCTCGATGGAGGCCAGGCGCGGGATCAGCTCCTCGAACATGATGCGGATCTCGGTGCGGGCGAGCAGGTTGCCCAGGCAGAGGTGGGGGCTGCCCTTGCCGAAGGTGATGTGGTCGTTGTCCTGGCGGGTGACGTCGAAGTCGTAGGGGTTGCCGAAGACTTCCTCGTCGCGGTTGCCGGAGGCGAACCACATGACGACCTTGTCGCCCTCCTTGATGTTCTTGCCGCCGAGCTCGACGTCGCGCGTCGCGGTGCGGCGGAAGTGGTAGACGGGGGAGGCCCAGCGCAGGAACTCCTCGACCGCGGCGGGGATCAGCGAGGGGTCTTCCTGGAGGCGGGCGAGCTGCTCGGGGTGCTGGAGCAGCGCCAGCATGGAGTGGCTGATGGTGTGCCGGGTGGTCTCGTTGCCGGCCACGACCAGCAGCAGGAAGTAGTTGTCGAAGTCCTGCGCGGTCAGCGGTACGCCGTCCTTCGGGGTCTCGTTGACCAGGCGGGAGATCAGGTCGGTGCCGTTGCCGCCGCGGCGCTGCGCGGCGAGTTCGCGGCCGTAGGCGAACACCTCGAGCGAGGCGGGGGAGCGGAACGGCAGGTCGCGGTACTTCTCGCTCTCCGCGCTGTGCAGCAGGACGTCGGCGTAGTCGGGGTCGGTGTTGCCGATGATCCGGTTGCCCCAGTCGATGAGCTGCTGGTTGTCCTCCGGCGGGACGTCCAGCAGCCGGGCCAGGACGTTGATCGGGAAGTCGGCGGAGACCTCCTTGACGAAGTCGAAGGTGCCCTTGGCGAGCGCGGCGTCCAGCGTGGTGGCGGTCAGGCCGCGCAGGAAGTCGGCGTAGCTGTTGATGACGCTCGCGCCGAACTGGCGCTGGAGCAGGCTGCGCAGGGCGCGGTGGCGGACGCCGTCGAGCTCCAGGATGGAGGCGCGCTTCTTGATCTGGTCGTCGTCGACCTCCTCCAGGTTGACGAACCGGGCGGAGGTGAAGGTCTCGGCGTCGCGGTCGACGCGGGCGATGTCGGCGTGCTTGGTGAGCGCCCAGAAGCCGGAGTTGGGCGCTTCCTCCTCCTGCCAGTGCACCGGGTCCTGGTGGCGCAGGGTGTGGAACATCCGGTACGGGGTGACACCGTCGGTGAAGTTGTCGAGATCGGCCAGGTTCACCTGGTCCAGCGGCATCGGCTCGGGCACGGCACCGGAAACGGCAGCGGTGGTCATGGGAATCGCTCCTCGGCTTACAGGTGGTAGGCGTACTCGGTGAACTCCCAGTCGGTGACGTGCCGATGGAAGCGGGCGACCTCGTCGCGCTTGTACGAGAGGTAGGCGGTGGTGAAGTCCTTACCGAGCACCTCGGTCAGCGCGGTGTCGGCCTCCAGCGCGTCGAGCGCGTCGGGCAGGGACTGCGGCAGGACCGGGGACTTGGCGGGGTCGTAGCCGTAGCCCTCCAGCGGGGCAGGCGGCTCGTCGCCGGCGATCACGCCGAGCAGCGCGGCCGCGAGGGTGCCGGCGATCAGCAGGTAGGGGTTGGCGCTGGCGTCGCCGAGGCGCAGTTCGAAGCGGGAGCCGCCGCCGCGCTCCGGGGGGATGCGGACCATGGCGCTGCGGTTGTCGAGGCCCCAGTCGATCAGCCACGGGGCGAGGGTGTCGGGGCCGAAGCGCTTGTAGGAGTTGATCGTCGGGTTGGACAGCGCGGCGAGCGCGGGGGCGTGCGCGAGGATGCCCGCGACCGCGTGGCGGGCGGTGGTGCTCAGCCCGTACGGGGCGGACGGGTCGTCGAACAGGTTGCCGCCCTCGTCGTCCGTGCAGGACAGGTGCAGGTGGAAGCCGGAGCCGCCGGCGCCCATGAACGGCTTGGCCATGAAGGTGGCCAACCGGCCTTCGGTGCGGGCCAGTTCCTTGATGGCGGACTTGAAGCGGAAGGCCCGGTCGGCGGCCGACATGGCGTCCGAGTGGGTCAGGTTGATCTCGAACTGCGAGCCGTCGAACTCGTGGTTCCCGCTGGTGACGCCGATGTTCAGCTCGCGCAGCCGGCGCAGGGTGCGCAGCAGGTGGTTGTCGCCGTCGGCGCGCAGGCCCGCGGTGTAGACGACGCCGGAGGCGTCGCTGTAGCGGCGCCAGCCGCGGGCGGTGTCGGGGGCCGGGTCGCACAGGAAGTACTCGAGCTCGGGGCCGACGATCGGGTGCAGGCCGTACTCGCGGGCCCGTTCGACGACGGCGCGCAGCAGGTCGCGGGGCGACTCGGGGGCGGGGCGTCCGGTGGCGGGGTCGGTGACGTCGCCGAGACAGGTGGCGACGCCGGGCTCCCACGGCAGCGGGGTGAGGGTGTCGAGGTCGGGGCGCACGCAGATGTCGGGCAGGCCCGCGTCCAGGCCGCCGGGGACGGCGACGACGTCGCCCTGCGGGCTGGTGTGGTAGACGGCGCGGCAGAACGCCAGGCCGTGGTCGCAGGCCGAGGGCAGGTGGTCCAGCAGCACGTCCCGGGCCCGTTCGGTGCCGATCAGGTCGGGATAGGTCACCCGGACCACGTCGATGCCCTGGGCGGCCAGCCGCTCCTGGTGGTGGCGGACGGGCGGGGTGTCGGATGCGCTCACCGGTGTCTCCTGTGGGGAAGTGTGGGGCGCCGCCCAGGACGCGCGGGGTACGGGCGCTCGCGGTGCTGGGGGGAGGGGAGCGGCAGGTTCGGACTGCGGTTGGGCGCAGGAACCGCTCGCTGTTGGTGGCCAACCGTAGAGACGCAGGTCACCGGCCCGCAAGGGGTCCGGCACATAAATTTATCCATCCGTATAGCTATTGACCCGGGGCTGGCTGCTTCCTATGTTGTTTGACGCCAAATGACTTTCCGGCGCCCCCTCAGCCCCACCCACCCCCAGGAGGACCGGCCATGCAGGTCGTCGTCGACATGAACAAGTGCCAGGACCACGGCCAGTGCGTCTTCGCCGCCCCCGACGTCTTCTCCTTCGACGAAGCCGGCCGTCTCGCGTACGTCGCCGACCCCGACGAGGCGCTGCGCGCCGACGTCGAGGAAGCCGCCGACGTCTGCCCGCTGCAGGCCATCCGGATCGAAGGCTGAGCCGGTGAACGCCGCACCCATCGTGGTGGCCGGCGCCTCCATGGCCGGCCTGCGCACCGCCGAACAGCTGCGCGCCGCCGGCTGGACCGGCCCGATCACCCTCGTCGGGGACGAGCCCCACGCGCCGTACAACCGGCCCCCGCTGTCCAAGGAAGTGCTGGCCGGCAAGGCCACCTTCGAGTCGCTCGCCTTCCGCCCCCGGGCCGCCGTCGCCGACGTCGAGTGGCGCCTCGGGACCTCGGTGGTCCGCGCCGACCTCGCCCGGCAGATCGTCGAACTCTCCGACGGCGAGAGCCTGTCGTACGCCGCACTGGTCGCCGCCACCGGCATGCGCTCGCGCCGCCTGCGCTGCCCCGGCCCCACCGCCGGGCGGCACACCGTCCGCACCCTGGACGACGCCCAGGAGCTGCGCGCCGCACTGACCGCCCCCGGCGCGCGGGTGGTGGTGGTCGGCGCCGGCTTCATCGGCTGCGAGGTCGCCGCCACCGCCGTGGCGCTCGGCGCCGCCGAGGTCACCGTGGTCGACCCGCTGCCGCTGCCGATGGCCGGACCGCTCGGCGAACTGCTCGGCGGCGCGCTGAAGCGCCGGCACGAACAGCGCGGCGTCCGCTTCGCACTCGGCTGCGGCGTGACCGGCTTCGAGGGCGAGGAGCACGTCACCGGCGTGGCGCTCGCCGACGGCCGGGTGCTGCCCGCCGACGTGGTGGTGGAGTCGGTCGGCTCGGTGGCCAACACCGAGTGGCTCGACGGCAACGGACTCGACCTCACCGACGGCGTGCTCACCGACCGGCACCTGCGGGTCGGCGGCCGGCCGGAGGTGGTCGCCGTCGGCGACGTCGCCCGCTTCCCCAACGCCCGCTACGACGGCCTGCCGCGCCGCGTCGAGCACTGGTCGATCCCCACCGACACCGCCAAGCACGCCGCCAAGGTGCTCCTCGCGCACCTCACCGGCACCGAGCACGGCCTCGACCCGTTCGCGCCGCTGCCGACCTTCTGGAGCGACCAGCACGACTTCCGCCTCCAGTCCTTCGGCGCCCCCGCCCTCGGCCGCGAGGACGTGCGCGTCCTGGACGGCGACCCGGACGGGGACGTCCTGGTCGGCTACCACCACGGCGAACGCCTGGTCGGCGTCGTCGCCCTCGGCGGCCAGCAGGCCGCGGCCGCCGCCGCCCGCTACCGCGCCGAGCTGCTCAAGCAGCCCGCCCCCACCGCGTAAGGAACCCAAGTGGCCGATGTCCGTGGATACTTCCACCCCAAGACCGCGACGGGCTCCTCGTCGCTGATCCCCTCGCCGCCGTGGCGCTACTCCGGCGACCTGCTCACCATCGAGTACCGCACCGACCCGGAGCGGGTGCGCGAACTGCTGCCCGAGCCGCTGGAACTCGCCGACGAGGACCCCGGCGCGGTCGCGCTGATCTGGGCCGACTGGCAGTCCTGCTCCGCCTCCGGCCGGGAACTGCTCGACCCGGTGCTCGCCCAGTACAAGGAAGCCTTCGCGGTCGTCCGCTGCAAGTTCCAGGGGCAGACGTACTCGCGCTGCGTGTACATCTGGGTCGACAAGGACTTCGCGATCGCCCGCGGCCTGCACCAGGGCTACCCGAAGAAGCTCGGCTCGATCCACCAGACCCGCCCGCACCCCTACGGCCCCGCGCCGCGGATCGAGGCCGGCGCCCGGTTCGGCGCCACCCTCGCCGCCGCCGACCGCCGCCTGGCCCAGGCCGTGGTGACGCTGCGCGAGCCGTCCGAGACCAACGGGTTCGTCAACGGCCACCCGATGGCCCACCACCGCTGGCTGCCCTCGATCGAGAAGGGCCAGGGCCTCGCCCTGGACGAGCTGGTCGCCTCCGGCGCCGCCTCCTTCGAAGCCGGACCGGCCTGGGTCGGCGACTTCGACCTGGACCTGTTCGAGTCGCCCACCGAGGAGCTCGCCCGGCTGGAGATCCGCGAGCCCATCGCCGCCTACTACCGCCAGGTCGGCGTGGTCTGGGACGGCGGCCGGCTGCTGGCCTCCAACACCACCACCGTCGCCGCCGAGTAACTCCCGTGCCCAGCAAGGAAATTGACGCAATGAGCGGACACCTCACCACCGTCGCCGGGGTCACCGTCGACACCCGGCACTGGATCGGCGGCGAACGCGTCGCCTCCGCCGCGACCTTCACCGACCACTCGCCGATCGACGGCACCGTCCTCGGCGAGATCGCCCGCGGCACCGCCACCGAGGCCGAGGCGGCCGTCGCCGCCGCCAAGGCCGCCTTCCCCGCCTGGGCCGCCACCTCCCGCGAGGAGCGCGCCCGCCTGCTGCACGCCATCGCCGACGGCGTCGAGCGGCGGCTGGAGGACCTGGCCGTCGTCGAGACCGCCGACAACGGCGCCCTGCTGCGCTCGCACCGGCGCGGCGTGATGCCCCGGGTCGCGCACAACTTCCGGTTCTTCGCCGACTGGCTGCTGACCCTCGGCCACGAGGACTTCGACACCCGCGGCCACACCAACCACGTCAGCTGGGACCCGGCCGGCCCCTGCGTGCTGATCACGCCGTGGAACGCGCCGCTGATGCTCGCGACCTGGAAGATCGCCCCCGCGCTGGCGGCCGGCAACACGGTCGTCCTCAAGCCCGCCGAGTGGACGCCGATGACGGCCTCGCTGCTCGCCGACATCGCCGCCGAGGCCGGGCTGCCGGCCGGCGTGTTCAACGTGGTGCAGGGCCTCGGTTCGGAGATCGGCGACGCGCTGACCTCGCACCCCGACGTGCGCCGGATCAGCTTCACCGGCTCGGTGCCGACCGCCAAGCACATCGCCGCGTCCGCCGCCGCCAACCTCACCCCGCTCAGCCTCGAACTCGGCGGCAAGTCACCGCTCTTGGTGTTCGCCGACGCCGACCTCGACCTCGCCGTCGACCTCGCCGTCGAGCAGTACGACAACGCCGGACAGGTCTGCCTGGCCGCCACCCGGCTGCTGGTCGAGGAGTCCGTCGCCGAGGAGTTCACCCGCCGCTTCGCCGAGAAGGCCGCCGAGCTGCGCCAGGGCGACCCGCGCGAGCTGCCGACCGACATCGGCCCGAACATCCACATCCGCCAGCTGGAGAAGATCGACGGCTTCGTGCGGCGCGCCATCGAGGCCGGCGCCCGCGCCGTCATCGGCGGCGAGCGCCTGGCCGGACAGTTCTACGCGCCGACCCTGCTCACCGACGTCGCACAGGACTCGGAGATCGTCCAGGAGGAGGTGTTCGGCCCCGTCCTGACGCTCCAGACCTTCCGCGACGAGGCGGAGGCCGTCCAGCTCGCCAACGACACCCGGTTCGGCCTGGCCGCCACCCTCGCCACCGGCGACCAGGAGCGCGCCGCGCGGGTCACCGGGCAGCTGGTCGCGGGCACCGTCTGGGTCAACTGCTTCTTCGTCCGCGACCTGCAGGCCCCGTTCGGCGGCTCCCGGCACTCCGGCGTCGGCCGGGAGGGCGGCACCTGGAGCTTCGACTTCTACTGCGACGTCAAGAACACCGTCACCGCGCCGAAGGGTTGGAAGGACCATGGGTGAGATCGTCGGGGCCGGCCTGCTGGCCCACGTCCCCACCGTCGTGCTCCCCGAGGAGATCCGGCGGGAGCTGAACGAGGGCAAGGAGATCACCCTCGTCACCGGCCTGAAGCAACTGCGCGAGGAGGTGTTCGGGCGCGACGACTACGACACCGTCGTGGTGCTCGACTCGCACTGGGCGACCACCGTCGAATTCGTGGTCACCGCGCAGCAGCGCCGGGCCGGTCTGTTCACCTCCGAGGAACTGCCGCGCGGCATGTGCCGGATGCCCTACGACTACCCCGGCGACCCCGAACTCGCCCACAACATCGGGAAGTTCGCCGACAAGCACGGCACCTGGATCACCCCGATCGACGACCCGTACCTGCCGATCTTCTACGCCACCGTCAACCTGTGGAAGTACCTCGGCGAGGGCCTGCCCGACAAGCGCTGGGTGACCATCGGCGTCTGCCAGACCGGCGACGCGGAGGACCACCTGCGCCTCGGCCGCGCGCTGGCCGACGGCATCGCCGCCACCCCCGGCCGCCGGGTGATCGTGATCGCCTCCGGCGCGCTGTCGCACACCTTCTGGCCGCTGCGCGAGCTCCGGAGGCACGAGTCCAGCGACCCCTCGCACATCTTCACCCCCGAGGCGCGGGCCGCCGACGAGCAGCGGATCGAATGGTTCAAGGAAGGGCGGCACGACCAAGTGCTCGACACCATGGACGAGTTCGCCACCTACAAGCCCGAGGCCCGGTTCGCCCACTACCTGATGATGGCCGGCGCCCTCGGCGAGCGGGCGTGCACCGCGAAGGCCCGCCAGTACGGCGAGTACGAGAACTCCATCGGCACCGGCCAGGTCCACCTCTGGTTCGACCGCCCCGAGGACGGCTGGACCGGCACCGGCCTGCCCGCCCCGCGCAATCCCCACAGCCTCGTCTGAGAAAGGCCCCACCGTGCCCGAGTACCGCCGCATCCTCCTCGACGGCGCCGTCGTCGAGACCGTCCGCGACGGCGACGAGCTGGTCGCCGGTGACGGCCGCCGGGTCGCCATCGCCGACGCCCACCACCTGCCGCCCGTGGTGCCGTCCAAGGTGATCGCCGTCCACCTCAACCACCGCAGCCGGGTGGACGAGTTCCAGATCAACCTGACCGACACCCCCACCTACTTCCACAAGCCCACCTCCTCGCTGAACTCGCACGGCGGCGCCATCGTCCGCCCCGAGGGCTGCAAGTGGCTCAACTACGAGGGCGAGGTGGCCATCGTCATCGGGAAGACCGCGCGCAACATCTCCCCCGAGGAGGCGGGTGACTACATCGCGGGCTACACCGTCGCCAACGACTACGGCCTGCACGACTTCCGGGACACCGACGCCGGCTCGATGCTGCGCGTCAAGGGCGCCGACACGCTGTGCCCGCTCGGCCCCGGCCTGGTCACCGACTGGGACTTCCGCGGGAAGAAGCTGCGCACCTACGTCAACGGCGAGGTGGTGCAGGACGGCTCCACCGACGAGATGACCTGGGACATGCACTACCTGGTCGCCGACATCGCCCGCACCATCACCCTGTACCCCGGCGACGTGCTGCTCTCCGGCACCCCCGCCAACTCCCGCCCCGTGCAGCCGGGTGACGTCGTCGAGGTGGAGGTCGAGGGCCTCGGCAAGCTGACCAACCACATCGTCACCGGCCCGACGGCGATCCGCACCGACGTGGGCGCGCAGCCCACCGAGTCGGAGGAGGTGCTGTCCACCGCGCTGGGCGGGGACTGGGAGTTCCGCGGCATCCGGCCTCCGAAGCGCTGAACCGGTGCCTCCCGGTAGGGTCACGGCCATGAACGACCCCGACCAGCTGCCTTCCGCGAAGCCCTCCACCCGCAAGCGCGTGAAGAACTACGGGATGGGCCGCACCGCGCTGCTGGAGGCGGCGGTGCGGGTGGTGGCCCGAGGGGGCTTGCGCAACCTCACCTACCGGGCCGTCGCGGAGGAGGCCGGGGTCACCCACGGCCTGGTCGTGCACCACTTCGGCTCGCGCGACGCGCTGATCGAGGAGGCGGTGGCGCACGCCGTCCGCTCCTCGATCAGCAGCAGCGCCCTGGAGGCCGGCGCGGAGAGCCCCGCGGAGTTCGCCACCGGCCTGGCCGACATGGTCGAGGCCGGGCCCGAACTCCAGGTGTTCCAGTACGAGTTGATGCTGGAGGCGCGCCGCCGTCCGGAGCTGCTGGCGCACCTGCGCGGGCTGTACGAGGAGTACTTCGAGGCCAGCCGGCGCGAGCTGGGCCGCCTGCTGCCCGAGCCGGTGAGCCCCGGCCTGTCCCGGCTGGTGTTCGCCGCGCTGGAGGGCCTGGTGCTGCATCAGCTGGTGTTCGGCGAGCGGGCGGCCACCGAGGACGCGCTGTCCGAACTCCGCGCCCTGCTGGAGGGCTTGGCGGACCGCTGACCTGCGCGGCCTGCTTCAAACCGTTACCGCGGGAGCGGTGCGAAACCCTTGCCAAACGGATCGCCTGCCTCCACGATGAGGCAACTCGTTTGACCTGAAACGATTCCCCCCACTTCGATCTGGCAGGTGATCCGTGTGGACAGTCAGACGGCTTCCCGTGAACGGACCGTGCGGCACGCCCCCACCAGTGCCACCCTCAAGCCCAACGCCCTGGGCGTCCTGGGCATCCTCTTCTTCGTCCTGTCCGGCCAGGCGCCGCTGACCGGCATCGCCGGCGCCGCCCCGATCTCCGTCGCCATCGGCAACGGCTCCGGCACCCCCGCCGCCTACGTGGTGGCCGGCGCCGTGGTCCTGCTGTTCTCCGTCGGCTTCATCGCGATGGGGCGGCACGTCGTGGACGCCGGCGCCTTCTACACCTATATCGGCACCGGCCTCGGCCGGACCGCCGGCGCGGGCGGCGCGAGTGTCGCGCTGTTCTCCTACTGCGTCATCCAGGCCGGCATGTACGGTCTGTACGGCTCCATCGTCAGCTCGCTGGTCGCCGACCACACCTCGGTCGACCTGCCCTGGTGGGTCTACACCCTGGTCACCATGGCCGTGGTGCAGGCACTCGGCGCCGCGGGCATCGAGATGGGCGCCAAGGTGCTCGCCGCGTTCGTGCTCGCCGAGTTCAGCATCCTGCTGGTGTTCAGCCTGGTCACGCTGTTCAAGGGCGGCGGCCCCGAAGGGCTCGGACTGGCCGAGAGCTTCTCCCCGTCGGCTGCTCTCCAGGGCGCGCCCGGCATCGCCGTGATGTTCGCCCTGGCGTCCATGTTCGGCTTCGAGGCCACCGCCATCTACGGCGAGGAGGCCCGCGAGCCCAAGAAGACCGTGCCGCGCGCCACCTACCTCTCGGTGCTGGTGGTCACCGGATTCTTCGCTCTCACCTCCTGGTCGCTGATCTCCGCGCACGGCGCCTCCAAGGCCCCCGAGGCCGCCAACCAGGCGCTCGCCGCCGGCGACTCCGCCGGGTTCGTGTTCGCGCCCATCGCCGACCTGTTCGGCGGCTGGGTGAACGGCGTGCTGCCGGTGCTGCTCGCCACCTCGCTGTTCGCCGGCGTCCTCACCTTCCACAACTCCGCCAGCCGCTACCTGTTCTGCCTCGGCCGCGACGGCCAACTCCCCGCCGCACTCTGCCGGTTGAACGGAAAGCACGCCCCCGCCATCGCCGGCCGGGTGCAGACCGCCATCGCCGCGCTGCTGGTGGTGCCGTTCGCGATCGCCGGGCAGGACCCGGTGCTCACCCTGTTCTCCTGGTTCAGCGGCCTCGCCGTCCTCGCCATGATGCTGCTCTACCTGCTGACCTCGGTCTCCGTGGTGGTGTTCTTCCGCCGCAAGCAGGTCGACACCCGGCTGTGGAACACCCTGATCGCCCCCGTGCTGGGCGCACTCGGCATCGCCGGCGCCATCTGGCTGATCCTCGCCAACTTCACCACCCTGATCGGCGGCCAACTGAGCACCGCCCTCTGGCTGGTGCTGTCGGTGCCCGTCGTACTCGCGGCCGGGGTGGTCAACCAGCGGATCCGGCAACGGCGTTCACTCACCTGATTCAACCTGCGGCGCGCACCCGGCAGTTGTCGGGTGCGCGCCCCCGCTCCTGGAGGACCGCATGACCCACGAGGACTGGCTGCGCCGGGCCGAGGCACTGCGCCCCGTCACCACGCACCTGATCGACGGCGCCGACGAGGCCGGCGGCGGCGGGACGTTCGCCGTGGTGTCGCCCCGCGACGGCCGGGTGCTCGCCCAGGTCGCCGACGCCGGTGAGGCCGAGGTGGACGCGGCCGTCGCCGCCGCCCGCCGGGCCTTCGACCGCGGCCCCTGGCCCCGGCTCTCCCCGACCGAGCGCGGACGGGTGCTGCTGCGCTTCGCCGACCTGCTGGAACAGCACCGGGTCGAACTCGCGCTCACCGTCAGCCTGGAGATGGGCAAGCCCGTCACCGACGCGCACGACATCGAACTGCGCGCCGCCATCAACACCTTCCGCTGGTACGGCGGACTCGCCGACAAGCTCACCGACGAGGCCCCGCACACCGCGTCCGACGCCCTGGCGCTCGTCACCCGCGAGCCCGCCGGTGTGGTCGGCGCCGTCGTCCCCTGGAACTTCCCGCTCACGCTGGCCGGTTGGAAGATCGCCCCCGCCCTGGCCGCCGGCTGCACCGTGGTGCTCAAGCCCTCCGAGAACTCGCCGCTGTCCGCGCTGCTGCTCGGCCGGATCGGCCTGGAGGCCGGACTGCCGCCGGGCGTGCTCAACATCGTCGCCGGCAACGGCCCGGTGGCCGGCCGGGCCCTCGGCCTGCACGCGGACGTCGACGTGCTCGCCTTCACCGGCTCCACCGCCGTCGGCCGCCAATTCCTGCACTACTCCGCCGACTCCAACCTCAAGCGGGTCTGGCTGGAACTCGGCGGCAAGTCGCCCAACATCATCCTCCCCGACGCCCCCGACCTCGACCGGGCCGCCGCCACCGCCGCCTGGGGCATCTTCTTCAACCAGGGCGAGATGTGCACCGCGCCCTCCCGGCTGCTGGTGCACCGCTCGATCGCCGAACAGGTCACCGAGGCCGTGGTGGCCCGCGCCCGCGCGCTGCGGGTCGGCGACCCGCTCGACCCCGCCACCGAGATGGGCGCCCTGGTCGGCGAGAGCCACCTCGGCCGGGTGCTCGACCACGTCGGCACCGCGCTCGCGGACGGCGCCCGGCTCCGTGCGGGCGGCGC
This sequence comes from Kitasatospora sp. NPDC051984, assembly GCF_044593455.1. NCBI lineage: Bacteria > Bacillati > Actinomycetota > Actinomycetes > Kitasatosporales > Streptomycetaceae > Kitasatospora > Kitasatospora sp. NPDC051984. The sequence goes on along the minus strand of NZ_JBIUCB010000002.1, from coordinate 223,871 downwards.
CCGCACCCTGGCCTCCTCCGGCGGCTCGTACCTGGAGCCGACCGTCTTCGACCAGGTCGCCCCCGGCAGCCGCCTCGCCCGCGAGGAGGTCTTCGGCCCCGTCCTCTCCGTCCTCGCCTTCGACGACCTCGACGAGGCCGTCGCCCTCGCCAACGCCACCGAGTACGGCCTCGCGGCCGGCCTGTGGACCTCCGACCTGTCCACCGCCCACCTGGTCTCCCGCAGCCTCAAGGCCGGCACCGTCTGGGTCAACTGCTACGAGGAGGGCGACCTCACCGTGCCCTTCGGCGGCATGAAGCAGTCCGGCAACGGGCGCGACAAGTCCGCGCACGCGCTGGAGAAGTACACCGAACTCAAGACCACCTGGATCCAGTTGTGAGCCACCGCCCGCTGATCGCGATACCCGCCCGCTTCGCCGCGTCCACCTCCGCGCTGCGGTACGCCGCCGAGGTCAACGCCCGCGCCCTGATCGAGGCCGTCTGGCGGGCCGGCGGCGAACCCGCCACCCTGCACCCGCACGCGCCCGGCGGCATCGCCGACCCCGCCGAGGTGCGGGAGCGGCTCGAGCGCTTCGACGGGCTGCTGCTGCCCGGCGGCGGGGACCTCGCGCCGCACCGCTACGGCTGCGCCGACGTGCACGAGGCCGTGTACGACGTGGACGACGAACAGGACGCCTTCGACCTCGAACTCGCCCGGGCCGCCATCGACTTGAGGCTGCCGGTGCTGGCGATCTGCCGCGGACTCCAGGTGGTCAATACCGCGCTCGGCGGCACCCTGCACCAGGACATGGGCGGCCCCGACCACGAACACCGCCACCTGCGCCACCCCGTCGCGCTCACGCCCGACACCGCGCTTCTTTCGACCACCGGCGCGGACGTCGTGGAGGCGTCCTGCTACCACCACCAGCACGTGGACAAGCCGGGGGAGGGCCTGACCGTCTCCGCCCGGGCCGCCGACGGAACCGTCGAGGCGCTCGAACTCGCCGACCACGACGGCTGGTTGGTGGCCGTGCAGTGGCACCCGGAGGACACCGCGCACCAAGACCTGATCCAGCAGTCGATCTTCGATGCGCTGGTGCGGGAGGCGGCGGGGTCCCGGTGACGCGAGTGGTCCCGCCCTACGAGAGGTTCTTGAGCATGAGCGTGGCCAGCGGGCCGGAGGACGCCGGATTCTGTCCGGTGTACAGGTTGCGGTCGACCACCGTGTACGACTCCCACATCGGGCCGCGGGAGTAGTCCGTGGGAAGCTTTCTGACCTCGTCCTCCATGAGCCACTCGGCCTTGTCGGCGAACCCGACGCCCGCCTCCTCGTCGTTCGTGAAGCCGGTGACGCGGTAGTCGGCGAACGGCGTGTCACCCTTCTCGTCCCGGGTGGCGAGCAGCGCCGCCGGGGCATGGCAGACGAGGCCGAGCGGCTTGCCGGACGCGAGGGCCCTCCTCAGCAGCAGCCCGGAATCGGCATCGCGCCACAGGTCCTCCATGGGGCCGTGGCCGCCCGGGTAGTAGACCGCGTCGTAGTCACGGAGGTCCACGTCCTTGATCGGGACGGCGTGGCGGAGCTGCTCGGCCTCCTCGATGATGCCTTCCTGCTCGACGGATGCCTCTTCTCCCCCGGTGAAGCGGGGCCGCAGGCTCATCGTGTCGCAGACGGGTACGGCACCGCCCGGGGTGGCGACGGTGACCTCGTGGCCGGCCCCGGTGAACACGCTGTACGGACTCGTGAACTCCTCGGCCCAGTACCCGGTCGGATGCCGGTGGCCGTTCTTGAGCGTCCAGTAGCTTGCTCCGGTCATCACGAAAAGAATTCTGGCCATGGGAGAACACCTTTGAATGTTGGAGGAATCTGATACCGGGAAATCGGTTCAGGCCGCGATCCCGCAGGACTGCTTACGGCCGGCCGGGAATCGGGGTCACTGGGTGAAAGGAGTTTCCGGTCGCATCTCGTAGGAATGCTGGATGGACGGGTGCCGGGTCCCGAGGCCGTCCGTGGTCTTGCGATTCCACGGAACCTCCTGAAGCTGCCTGGTCTCTTCAAGCATCGACTTCGGCTCCAGATTCCGGTAACTGTCGACCTCGCCGGCAGCGACAGCCGTCAACGTCGCACAGACCGCTTCCGGGTCGAACTGCGCGCGAGGGAAGGACAGCTCGGAGTAGTCGAAAAGTCGCTGCGACGGGTCGTCCTCCCAGCTCTCCCAGGTCTGGAACATGCGGTCGTTGAAGCCGGTCAAGAAAGGCCCGGGATTGACCGTGGCGACTTCGACATTGTGTTCCTGCAGCTCGTAGGCCATGGTCTCGGCGATCGCCTCGACTGCGTGCTTGGAGGCGGAGTAGATGCCGGTGAACGGGTTGACGTTCAGGCCTTCCCTCGAAGAAACCCAGACGATGCGGCCCGCCCCGCGCTTGACCATCTGCTTGGCGATCCCCTGGGTGAGGAGAAGGGGCCCGGTGACATTGACTTCGAACTGGTGACGAATGTTCGATTCGGGGATGTCGACCGTGGAGCCGCCTTCGCCGACGCCGGCGTTGTTGACGAGGACTTCCACACCCCACTTGAGGGCCTTGCGGCGGTCACCGTCGTTCGTGACGTCGAGCTTCTCCACCTGAAGCTCCACCCCGCGCTCGACCGCCTGCCATTTCAGTGTCTGCACCTGGGCGTAGATCTCCACCCCGGCGATCACGTCGAACCCTTTCTCGGCCAGGCGCATGGCGGCTTCCAACCCGAAACCGGTGCCGGCCCCCGTGACAAGGACTTTCCTGAGTGCTGTATTCGCCATGACGAATACTCCCTCTCGCGCGTGATCGGCTCCGCCCCTCTCGGGGAAAGCGAAGCGTTCTGGCCCGAGTTTGCACGATTATGATCGACCCATTCTGCCGGGGCCGGCAAACCCAAGTGGGCCGATCGGGTTCCAATGGCCCGCGGGAGAACGATGCTCACGAGCCCATAGCGGTGGGCGCACCGAACTGCGAGTCCTTCGACAGTGCGAGGACACCGGACACTAGCCGCGAGGACGCCGGCCGCTGCGGCGCGGGGCCGGCTCCTCGCCGTTCAGCAGCGACCGGCGCCGGTCCTCGCCGTGCTCCTCGACCTGGAGCACCACCCGGCGCAGCCCGTTGGCCAGGCTGTGGCACTCCTCGTCGCTCAACTGCGCGGTGACGAAGGACTCTTCCTCGTTGAACGCCGGGAACACCTCGCGCATGAACTCCTCGCCCTCCGCGGTGAGCGCGAGCAGCACCAGCCTGCCGTCGGTGGGGTGGTCGACGCGCCGCAGCAGGCCGCGCGACTCCAGGGTGCGGGACACCCCCGTCAGCGTGCCCTTGGAGATGCCCGCTTCCTCGGCCACCCGCCGCGTCTCGGACTCGCCCCACACCCACACCACCCAGAGCACCACGAACGCGGTCCAGGTCAGGTCCGAGCCGCGCAGCACCGAGTTCTCCAGGTGCTGCCGCACCGCGGACGCGGCCCGGTAGATGTTGGCCACCGCCGCCATCCGCTCCGCCCGGACGGGGATGCCGCCGAGCTTCGCCCCGACGAGCCGCTCCGCCTCGTTGATGGACCGTTGGCTGGGCACGGGTGCTCCCTCCGTCCGTTTCGTCGTCGCAAGCCGCGGGCCGACCCGCGGCAGTTCGGTGTCGCATTGTACGGGCGCGCGGAATGCGGCCCGGCCCCGTCCGCTCTAGGAGGTCTCAACTCCCCGCGTTAGCAGCCCAGTTCTTCACCCGCTCGATGACCTCGTCCGGGCGCGGGGCACTCGAGTGGACGGTGAACTCGGCGTAGCCCGGGTGGTCGACCGGCAGCGGTGGGAGCGGGTGTTCGCGGAGACGGGCGACCAGGTGGCCGGCGGCGAGCAGGTCGCGGGACTTTTCGGTGTCGAGGGCGGTCTTGTCGGCGTGCCAGTAGGCGCCGTCGTACTCGATGGCGAGGGTGCGGCCGTCGGGGAGGTCGACCGTGATGTCGACGGACCACAGGGCACGGCGGACGAACGCGGGGTGGCGCACCGTCCGGCCGGAGGCGGCCGCGCCGAACGCCCGCTCCGCGGCCGCGTGGTGGCTCAGCTCCACCTGCGACTTGCCGTGCTCGCGGCACTCCGGGCAGCCGCTGCCGTTGGTGCGGGAGGCGAGCGGCGCCTGCCAGGTGTGCCCGCCGGGGCAGGTCCAGACGGGGACGAACACGGTCTGCGCGGTCGGGCGGACCTGCCAGGCGGAGAGCGGGTTGGCGGGGGACCACTCGGCGGCGAGGTCCGGGAAGTGGAAGGCCAGCGAGTCGAGGATGGTGCGGCACTCGGGGCAGCGCAGTCGATGTCCCTTTTCGCGCTGCTCGGGCGTGTCCTGCCACTCGTGGCCGCAGACCGGGTCCTGCCACCAGACGGTGCGGCGCGACTTGGGCGAGATCTTGGCCAGGCTGGTGCGGCCGTTGCGGGTCGGGTGCCACTGGCCGGCGAGCTCCGGGCTCAGCCGGAACGGGGCCGCCGCGAGGGCCTCGGCCTGCTTGCGGGCGGCGGCGGTCTTCAGGCTCCGGCAGGACGGGCAGCCCGACTCCAGGTACCGCAGCGGGGTCACTCGTGGGTGGTGGCCCTGCGGGCAGCGGAAGCGGCGCAGCCAGTGGTCGCCGGCGACGTACACCGTGCGCGGGTCCTCCTCGTCGGCCCACGCTTCGAGGAGCTCGGGTATGTCGGCGACCGGTGTCACCTTCAGCCGGGCCAGCTCGGCGTCCCGTTCGGCCCGGCGCTTCGGCTCGCATGCCGGGCACCGCCGGCTGTGCAGCATGTCGCTGACCCGGGCCCGGAACCGCAGGTCGCAGTCGGGACAGTGCCAGGCCACCTCGCGTACGGCGGTGACGGTGACGGTCTCCCACTGCGCGGCGTCATTGGCCTCGTGGTCCCACCAGTCGAGCACGGGCAGCCCCGAGTCCTTGAGCAGGTCCCGCTTCTTCTCGCCCGGCGCGTTCGAAGTCTGCCGGGCCCGGCTCGGGTTGGTCCCGCACCGGCAGCCGAACGCGATGTCGCCCATCCGCTCGGCGGCCTGCCGCCCGCAGTACCGGCAGCGGACGTGGTGCGGGTCGCCCTCCAGCGACGGTTCGGTCAGCGCGGCCAGGTGCTCGTAGCCGTGCTGCTCGGCGTGGGCGCGCGCCTGCTCGACCGGAACGGGCGTCAGGTCGGCGTACGGGCCCTGGTTGCGGCGGACGTCCAGCGCCCACTGCCGCCAGTAGCAGGCCCGGCAGGTGGCCTCGCCCTCCTTGTTCTTCTCCAGCGTGTACTCGAGGCGGTAGTGCGCCTCGCAGCCGCAGTTGAGGCACCTGGTCAGCCGCCAGGCCGTCGGCTTCGCGAAGGGCTCGAGCGGCTCCAGGCCGCCGGTGCGCAGGATTTCGGTGATGTGGTCGTCGCACCAGGCGTCGCGGGAGCGGGTGCGGTACGCGGTGGGCTGCGAACAGCCGGGGGCCGCGCACAGCTGGACCGGCTTACTGGGCGTCGATATGGCACTCACCTGCGGATCTTCCCACAGAGGCGGTTCCGGACGCCTATTCGGTGTTGACGGAGCATTTACTCGCGCTTGCCACTCTCTGGGGTACCGCAACTGGAAACCCGGGGGGTCAAGTTGTCCAGACGATTCCTGGCCGCGGGCCGGTCGGTGGCTCTGCTGCTGACCGGCGTCGCCGCCGTCGCATCCGTTCTCGTCGCACCGGGCCGCGCGCAGGCGTCGCCGTTCTGCGACCAGCCCGATCCGCCGCCGATCTGCTTCGAGCAGCCGGACCCGCCGGAGCCCGACCGGGCCGCCGAGGGCTGGCTCGACGCGATGTACGGCGCCAACGGTGGCGTCGTGGTGGCGGGTTGGGCCGCCGACCCCGACACGGCCGGACCGGTGCAGGTCAGGGTTCGCCGCAACGGCACGCTGGTTCAGACGTTCACCGCCAGCACCTACCGCCCCGACGTCGGCGCCCACGGCTTCTCGCAGACGCTGCCGGCCGCCCCGGCGGGCCCGCAGACCATCTGCCTTGCCGCTGTCAACGTCTACGGCGGCGCACCGCGCCGGGCAGCCGAGACGTCCCTGGGGTGCCGCACCTTCACCGCCGGCCTCTACACCGTCGGCACGGACCCCTACAGCAACGCCGACACCCAGCCTCGGCCGCCGTCGAGGCGGACAGCTTCGGCTGGGGCGGCACCGTCGTCAGCGCCTACCAGGTCGGCCGGGGCTACAGCGGCGGCTCGACCAACACCGGCTTCGCCGCCTCCCGCGACGGCGGACTCAACTGGACGTCCAGCGCCCTGCCCGGCCTCACCGTCGCCGCCGGCGGCACCCACGAACGCGCCAGCGACCCGGTGGTGGCGTACAGCGCCCGGCACGACACCTGGATGGTCGGCAGCCTGGTCTTCGACGGGGGCGACGGCCGCGGCATCATGGTCAACCGCTCCACCGACGCCGGCGGTCACTGGTCCGCCCCCACCTGGGCGATCGGCAACGACGGCGGCGCCTGGGACAAGGAGTGGATCGCCTGCGACAACTGGGCCTCCAGCCCCTCCTACGGCACCTGCTACCTGACCGTCACCAAGCTCGCCGGCTACCAGGTCGAACTCGCCAAGTCCGTTGACGGCGGCCTGAGTTGGACGCCGCTCAACGGCCCCCGACCGTCCGCCAACGGAAGCTTCCCGGTGGTCCGCCCGGACGGCACCCTGGTCGTCCTGTACGGGCTGGCCGGCCGCGTCAGCTCCTTCACGATGACCGGCGGCGGCACCGCCTGGACCAGCCCGGTACCGATCAGCAGCGGCAGCCAGTACGACGTCCCGGGCCTGCGCGACGTCTCCGTGGTCTCCGCCGACACCGACAGCACCGGCCGCATCAACGCCGTCTGGCACGGCTGCCGCACTGCGACCGGCTGCGCCTGGAACAACCTCGTCCAGGCCACCTCGACGGACGGCCAGAACTGGACGGTCACCGAGATCGACACCTGCCCCGACACCGCCCTGTGCGCCGCCAGCAACCAGTTCGCCCCGTCGATCACGGCCGACCCGCTCAACCCCGGCCGCTTCGCCATCGTCTACAACGACCTCTGGAACGGCGCCGTCTCCGTCAAGTACCTCTCCTCCACCGACGGCGGCCGCTCCTGGAAGAAACGCACCACCCCACTCGCCGACGCCATGCCCCTCACCCGCATGCCCGACACCAACCAGGGCCGCATGCTGGGCGAGTACCTCGGCATCGCACCCGCCAACGGCAGCGTGGTCACCACCTTCCCGGTCGCCGCCGCACCCGCCAACGGGCAGGCGTTCGCGCAGACGATGTCCACGTACACGCCGCTGGGCTTCTAGGGTCTGTCCGGCCGATCTTGCCGGGCGCCCGACGCCGGATCATCCGCCCCCAGCCTGGCGGCTGGGAGGTGCCCCCACCCCCAGCCCCAAGGGGGGCTGGGAGGTGCCCCCACGGAAGCACCGGCAAACCGCCCAAGTACACCCAGTACGAGGACGGTTCGCCGGCACTCCCAGCCGGGCGCGAAATGGGGGCACCTCCCAGCCCGCAAGGGCTGGGGGAGCCGCGCGCTGATCCGACAAGATCGACCGGACAGACCCTAGGACGCCGATCCCTTGCGGTACACCGCTGGTACACCAGCGGTGTACGCTCGTGGTATGGCTGATGCGACGATCAAGGTTTCCCCTGATACGCGTGACCGGCTGGCCGCTCTCGCGGCGGCCCGCGGTACCACGATCGGCGCCCAGGTGGCGCTGCTGGTGGAGCAGCAGCCCACTGTGGAGCAGATCGCCGAGCGCGTGGCCGAGGGCCGCCGGCTACTCCGGGAGCACTTCGGGATGACCCTGACCGACGCGGAGCTGGACCAGGGGCCGGACCTGCTGCAGCGGGTCTATGGCATCGCCGCGGAGGACGCCCGTGCCAAGGTCACCCCGAGGCGCAGCGCGTGATCATTCTGGATTCCAGCGCCCTGGCCGCGCTGGCCGCCGGTCACCCGCGCCTGCACCGGGTGGTGGATGCCGCTCTGCACAGCCCGTTCCGGCATCTGGTGGTGCCGGTGCTGTGCCTGGTCGAGGCCGAGATCAAGGACGAGGGTGCCGCTCGCGCGGTCCTGGCGTTGCCCTCCTTGGAGTTCGAGCCGCTCGACGCGAGTACCGCCGTGCTGGTGGCGACGATGGTCCGTGACGGCTACGGGAGCCAGGGCCTGGCGCACGCGATCGCCGCGAGTCTGCCCACCCCGGCGCGCCCGCAGCAGCACCTGATCCTGACGGCCGACCCGGAGCTCTACCCGCCCGGGGTTGTCACCGTCGACATCGACGATCCCCGGCTGGAGCCGTAGGCGCTGCGGCTCCTGTGCCGGCTCCGGCGACGGTCGCCCCGGCGCCGTCGGGGGAGTTGGCATGTCAAGGCGTCAGGTACCCCTGGGAGAAGCCTGCGGCCACGGCGGAGGCGCGATCGGTGGCGTGGAGCTTGGCGTACAGGTGGAGCAGGTGCGTCTTGACGGTGGCCTCGCTGATGAAGAGCTGTCGGGCGGCCTCGCGGTTGGTGGTGCCCTTGGCGATCAGTCCGAGGATTTCCAGTTCGCGGGCGGAGAGCGCGGTGGGCGCGGGGCGGCGGACCTGGCCGATCAGGCGGGCGCCGAGTGCGGCGGGGTCGGCGAGAGTGCGCGCGGGTACGCGTCGCCGGTGGTGGTGTGCTTTTCGCGGGCCAGGTAGTGGCGGGCGAACTCGTGCCACAGCTCGTCAGGAAATGCCGGACGCCCGCCCGGCACTGCTCGGCCGGCTCCTGAACGCGGCGGGAGGTCAGGACTCGGTCGGTTCCTGGACGAAGGGGAGACAGAGGTCCGCGGTGGCCTCCGCGTGGATGGTGAACTGTTTGCGGGCGCGGGACGGGTCGCGGGCCTCGATGGCGGCGGCGAGGGCGCGGTGGCGTTGGGAGGGGGTGCTGCGGGACTCGGTGCCGCCGGGGTGGCCGGCGAGGAGGCGGGTCAGTTCGTGTTGGATGCCCTGTTCGGCTTCCAGCAGGCGCCTGGAGCCGGAGAGTTCGGCGATGTACAGGTGCAGGCCGGCGTCGGCGGTGCGGTAGGCCTCGGAGTCGGCGACGACGGCGTCGGCGGCGTCCTCGAGTTCGCGCATCCGGGCCAGGCCGGCGTCGGAGGCGCGTAGTGCGGCGCGGGCGGAGGCTTCGCCGGAGATGGCGATCCGCCAGGCCGTCAGTTCTTCGATGTCGGCGCGGGTGTAGGGGTGGAGGGCGGTCAGTTCGCCGATCCGGGTGAGGATGTCGGGGACGACGAAGGTGCCGGCGCCGCGGCCGCGGCGGGTTTCGATCAGGCCGTCCTCGCGGAGGACCGCCATCGAGTGCCGGACGGTCATCACGGCGACGCCGAACAGTTCGGCCAGGGTCTTCTCGGGTGGTAGGCGGTCACCGCCGACCAGGATGCGTGCGCCGATCAGCTCGCCGAGCCGTCGCGCGATGGCCTCGGCCGCCCCTGCGGCACGCACCGGCTCGATGTGTTGGGTCCACCCCTTGCCATCCATGAAATCTATCTTCTAGATTTCGGATCTCATCCGCAAGCTGCTGTTCATGGAGAGCTTATGAGCGTCACCGATCACCCGGAACCCCTCATCGGGATACCCGTCCGTCTCAGCGACGGCGACGCTCCTGGCGCCGACGTGCGCATCGGCGAGGCCAACGCGATCTTCGAGCAGGTCGTGGACCTGATCCGGGCCGCCGGCGCGCGCCCGGTCCTGCTCCAGCCGGACGCCGAGGGCAACCCGTCGGGCGCCGAACTGGCCGAGTGCGCCGGCTTCGTGGTGCCCGGCGGCGGGGACGTCGACCCGGCGCTGTACGGCGAGGACGCGAACCACCCGGCGCTGTACGACGTCAACCCCGTGCAGGACCGGCTGGACGAGGCCGTGCTGCGGTACGCGCTCGACAACGGCCGCCCGATGCTCGGCATCTGCCGCGGCATGCAGCTGCTCAACATCGTCCGCGGCGGCACCCTGCACGTGGACATGGCGCCGACCGACGTCACGCACAACCCGCAGGCCGGGGTCGAGTGGGCCACCCACGAGGTCTCGCTGGAGGCGGGCAGCGCGGTCGCCGAGGCGTTCGGCCGCGACCGGATCGACATCGCGTCCGGGCACCACCAGGCGGTGGACCGGGTCGGCGAGGGCCTGACGGTCTCGGCCCGGGCCGACGACGGCTGCGTGGAGGCCGTCGAGCTGACCGGCGACGCGGACGCGGCCTGGACGGTCGGCGTCCAGTGGCACCCGGAGGCGCTGGAGCCCGTGGAGGAGCTGCGGCTGCCGCTGTTCCGCGCGCTGCTGAACCAGGTGGAGGCCCGGCACGGAGTGGAGCTGCGGTCGTGAGCGAGGTAAGAGAGAACACCGAGGCGCAGCTCCTCGAGGACGCCCACGACACGGCCGTCGCGGCCGGCGGGGCGCAGCTGTCGCGGAGCCTGCTCAGCCGCCACATGACCATGATCAGCATCGGCGGCGCGGTCGGCGCCGGGCTGTTCGTCGGCTCCGGCGTGAGCATCCAGCAGGCCGGCCCGGGCGTGCTGATCTCCTACGCGCTGACCGCCGGCATCGTCATCGTGGTGATGCGGATGCTCGCCGAGATGTCGGTGACCCGCCCCGACACCGGCGCCTTCGCGGTGTACGGCCGCCTGGCGTTCGGCCGCTGGGCCGGCTTCGCCAGCGGCTGGATCTACTGGGTCGGCTGGCCGCTCGGCATGTGCATCGAGTCGATCGCCGCCGGGAAGATCGTGCACGGCTGGATCCCCGCCATGCCGGTCTGGCTGATCGCCGTGCTGATGCTGGTCGTGGTGACCGCCGTCAACCTCGGCTCCGTCCGCGCCTACGGCGAGATGGAGTTCTGGGTGGTCTGGGTGAAGGTCGCCGTGATCGCCCTGTTCATCGGCGTCGGCCTGGTCGCCGTGTCCGGCCTGCTGCCCGGCACGCCCGCCCCCGGCACCGACAACCTGCTCGGCCAGGGCGGGTTCCTGCCGATGGGCTTCAGCGGGATCGTCATCGCCACCTCCGGCGCGATGTTCTCCTTCTCCGGCACCGAGATCGTCACGATCGCCGCCGGTGAGGCCGAGGACGCCGCCGCCGCGATCCGCAAGAGCACCCGCACCATCATGTGGCGGGTCACCGTGTTCTACCTCGGCTCGCTGTCCGTCGTGGTGCTGCTGCTCCCGTGGAACAGCGCCGCCGTCGGCGACAGCCCGTTCGCCGCCACCCTGGACCACCTCGGCATGCCGGGCGCGTCCACCGTGCTGAACGTGGTGCTGTTCGCGGCGATGCTCTCCACCATGAACTCGCAGGTCTACGCGAGCTCCCGGATGCTGTTCGCGCTGGCCCGCGACAAGGACGCGCCGTCGCTGTTCGCCCGGATCTCCCGCCGCGGCGCCCCGCACACCGCGATCCTGTTCACCTCCGCGCTCGCGGCGGCCTGCCTGGTGCTCGAGGTGGTCCACCCCACGGACGCCTTCAGTCGACTCGTCGACATCACCGGCGACACCGTCTACGTCACCTGGATCGGCATCGCCGCCGCCCACCTGGTGCTCGGCCGCCACGACCGCGCCGACGGCCGCCGCCCCGCCGAGGGCACCGCCGTCTGGCTGTTCCCCGGCCTCACCTGGGCCGTCCTGCTCGCCCTGCTCGGCCTGTACGCGGTGATGATCGTCCTCGCCGAGTCCCGGGTGGACGCCCTGCTGGCCCTGGCCCTCACCGTGGTCGTGTCGCTCGCGGGCTACTGGCTCCAGCGCAAGCAGGAACCCTCCCTGAAGTAAGGGCCTGACCGGCGGCCGGTGGGGGGCCGGCCGGCGGTGCGGATGCGAACCGGCCGGGCCGGTGGCAGCGTGTTCCGAAGACGCGGCGACGTCCGGGCACGGGAGGGTGCGAGCAGGGCAGGACGGGGCGCCGCGCGGTATCGCGCACCGAAGGGGTCCCGATGTTCGACACCAGTTTTGCGTTCCCCCGCGCCCTGCTGACACCGACCGCCGGACCCGGCGGCCGAGTGGTCGTGATCGGCGCCGGCATCGCCGGCCTGGTGTGCGCGTACGAGCTCCAGCGGCGCGGATTCGACGTGACGGTGTACGAACGCGGCAACCGGCCCGGCGGGCGGATCCGCACCCACCGGTTCTGGGACGGCACGCACGCCGACCTCGGCGCGATGCGGATCCCCGCCAACCACCACTGCGTCCTGCACTACGTGGAACGGTTCCGGCTGGCCACCCGGCCCTTCGTCAACACCAACCCGCAGGCCTACTACCACCTGCGCGGCAGCCGGGTCCGGGTCCGCGAAGTCGCCTCGCTGTTCCCCGCCTTCGCTCTCCGCCCCGAGGAACGCCACGCCCCGTCCGCCCTGCTGGAACGCGTCCTCGCCCCCGTCTGGCGGGCCCTCACCGTCGAACAGCAGCGCCGCGCACTGGACGGCCGCTGGGACGACCCGGCCCTGGAGCGAGCCGCCTCGCTCTCGCTGTGGCAGTTCGTCCACCAGCACCTCTCGCAGGACGCCTGGGACCTGTTCGGCCACGCCAGCGGCCTCGCCCACTACGAGCAGTCCTCGCTGCTGGAAGTCCTCGTCGACTACTTCGGCCTGTTCCACCGCGGCCAGGTCGAACTCATCGACGGCATGGACTCCCTGGCGCACGCCTTCGTCCGCTCGCTGCGTCCCGGCACCCTGCGGCTGTCCACCCGGATCGACGAACTCACGCTGCGCGCCGACGGCGTACAGGTGCGCGGGCGGCGGATCGGCAGCCGGATCGACGACCGCGCCGACTTCGTGGTCTGCTGCATCCCCGCCCCCGCGCTCGACCAGATCACCGTCACCCCCGGCCTGCCGCACGCCCAGCGCCACGCGGTGCGCGGCATCAGCTACGCGTCCAGCGCCAAGACCGTGCTGCACGTGACCCGCCGCCGCTGGGAGATCGAGGACGGCATCCACGGCGGCGGCAGCTTCACCGACCTGCCCATCCAGCAGTGCTGGTACCCGTCCGACAACGCGGTGCGCACCGACGGCGGCGTCAACGGCTCCGGCACCCCCCGCTGGGGCGCCCTCGACCGGCTGCGCTCCGCCGAACCCGCCGCGCTGCTCGGCGCCTACCTGTGGGGGGCCAACGCGCGCCGGTTCGCCGCGCTCGAACAGGCCGACCGGGAGGCGCTGGTGCTGGAGTGCCTGGAGAAACTGCACCCCGGCATCACGCACGACGTCGACGACATCGTGCACTGCAACTGGGACGTCCAGACCGGCATGGGCGGCGGCGCGTTCGCCCACCTCACCCCCGGCGAACACACCCGCTACCTGTCGGTGCTCGGCGCGCCGCACCCCGCGAACCGGCCGCGGATCTTCTTCGCCGGCGAGCACCTGTCCGGCGCGCACGCCTGGTGCCAGGGCGCCGCACAGTCCGCGCTCGGCGCCGTCGTCGCCCTGCTCGACCACGCCCGGGAGGCCCGCACGCCGGCCCCGGTGAGCGCCCCGTGATGGACCGGGCGCAGCTGCTCGCCCCGCTGACGCCGCCCGCCGGCGCCACCGAGCAGGTCGGCGTCGAGGTCGAGTGCGGCCTGCTCGACCCCGCCACCGGCATCGGCGCCCGCTACTCCGGCCCGCGCGGAGTGCGGACTCTGCTGGAGGCGGTGCTCCAGCACTGGGGCGGCGAACCGGAGTTGGACGGCGACTGCCTGACGGGCGTCCGGCTGCCCGACGGCAGCACCGTCACGCTCGAACACGGCGGGCAGATCGAGTACTCCTCCACCCCAGGCCCCGGCGTCGGCAAGACCATGGACGAAGTCCGCGCCGCGCTGGCCCGGCTCGCCGACCTCGCCGCCGGCTTCGGCCTGGCCCTCGTCCCCGGCGGCAACCTGCCCTTCGGCCGGCTCGCCGACGTCGAATGGGTACCGATGTCCCGCGGCGCCCTGATGCGCCAGTACTTCGCCGACCTCGGCCCCGGCGGGGCCCGCGCCCCGTACGTGATGGGACTGTCGCTCTCCACCCAGGCCACCCTCGACTTCCTCGGCCCCGACGACTTCACCCGGAAACTGCGGATGCAGACCGCCGTCGCCCCCGTGATCTCCGCCCTGCTCGTCAACTCGCCACTCCACGAAGGCCGTCCGTGCGGACTGCTGTCCCACCGCTCCTGGGCCTGGCTGCGAATGGACCCGCGCCGGGCCGGCCTGCTGCCACCCGCGCTGCGGCCCGACGTTGCCGCCGACGACATCGTCGACTGGGCGCTCGGCATCCCGCTGATCCACTACCGCACCCGCGACGGCCACTACCACCGCGCCCCCGACGGCACCTTCGCCGACCTGCTCCGCCACGGCCTCGACGACGCCCCCCGGCGCTGGGCCGCCCACCTCGACCAGCTCTGGACAGACACCCGCGTCCGCCACACCCTCGAACTGCGCGGCGCCGACGGCCCGCCCCACCCCCACCTCGCCGCCCTGCCCGCGCTCTGGACCGGCCTCACCTACCACCGCCAATCCTGCGACGCCGCCTGGGAGTTGACCGGCCACCACAGCGCCGCCGAACACCGCGCCGCCCGCAACCGACTCCCCGTCCACGGCCTCGACACCCGCCTCGGCGACACGCCCGTCCGCCCCCTCGCCGCCGAACTGCTCCGCCTCGCCCGGGCCGGCCTCGACGCCCGGGTCGCCGCCGGACTCGAACCTCCGCACGTGCCCGGCTACCTCGACCCGCTGGACGAGATCGTCGCCACCGGCCGGACCTTCGCCGCACAGACCCTGGCGCGCTGGGACGGCGACCCGGCGCGGTATGTCGCCACCTACCGAATCTGACGCTACGTCAACCTCTCCGCGCAGGCGGCGATCAGGGCTTCGGTCACCTGGGTGACCCGCGCGCCCCAGCGGACGTTGGCGTTCACCTCGCACACGGTGAAGGTGCCGTCCTCCTCGAAGAGCAGATCGACGCCGGCCAGCACCAGACCGACCTCCTCGGCGGCCCGCACCGCGAGTTGCTCCGCCACCGGGTAGCGGCCCGGGCACGGCTCGACGGTGCCGCCGAGCGAAACGTTCGACTGCATCAGGCCGTTGGAGGCGGTTCGCAACCCGACGGCCACCGGCCGGCCGTCCACCACGATCACCCGCAGGTCGCGGCCGTGCGAGTGCTCGACGTAGCGCTGGAACAGGAACGGCACGTCCGGGCGCAGACAGCCCTGGACGTCCGCCACCATCGCGGCGTCCCGCGCCAGGAACACCTGGTGGCCGCCACTGCCGCGCACCGCCTTCACCACGCACGGCTCCGGGATCCCGACCAGCGCCCGGTCCGGCCGGGTGTCGGTGTAGGTACGGGTGTCCGGTACGGGCAGGCCGGCCTCGGCGAGCCGCTGGAGCTGCCAGAACTTGTTGACGCAGGTCAGGACGGCGTCGGGTGGGTTGATCAACTCGGTCCCCATCGCCTGGAGTTGACGCAGCAGGGTGATCTCCCGGTCACTGCTCAGCGAGGTCATCGCCAGCCGCACCACAGCCACCCGGGGCGGAGTCACCGGACGCCCCGTCAAGTCGTACAGGCTCAGCTTCCCACCCGTCACGCCCAGCAGCAGGCTGTCGGTCGACACGACCGCGAACCGCGAACCGAACGCCTCGGCGAAATCCCGGCCCAGCCGCTTCGCCACCGGGGAGTCCTGGACGGCGCGGCCGAGCAGCAGCCACAACTCGGCCTCGGGAAAGGGCTCTTGGGCCACGGGGCGGTCTCCTCGGATCAGCGGTTGAACGGGCGCCCCCATCATCCGTGCAGAACCTGTCCCGGCGGGGGGCGAAACGCAGGCGGGAGCGAGAAACCGGGGCGCGGGGGACGGCGTCGCCGACCGCTGGTGGGAGATTTTGAGCAGACACGGTCACGATTTGGGACAGACATTACGGACACTTCATGACCGGTCCGTACTGGACGGTCGCACGAGGTCTATTCGCGTAGACGCCTGATACCCCACCATGGTGCCGCTCCAGGAACCATCACGTCGGACCGACCCGGGTTCGGCGTCCATGGCTTGCCCGGGATCCCGGGCGGTCACCACAGGTGGAGGCTCCCCCATGTTCTCCCTGCACTCTGCACGGCGGTTCCGTGCGGTGTTGACCGGTCTGACGTTGACCGGTCTCGCCGTCACTGCAGCTCCGGGCCTGGCGTCCGCGGCCCCCGCCCCCCAGCGGCATGCGACGCGTGTTTCGGCCGTGGACGGCATCGAGGACGGTGCGGCGCGGTCGCTCGCGCTGTCGCTCGGTGACAAGGCCTGGCAGCGCCAGGTCTCCGGTGCGCTCGCCCAGGGCAAGGCGGTGGGCCTGCGCGGGCTGACGGCCGGGTCGGCGACGGCCGGTGCGAACGGGTTCGGTGCGCACATCGCGAAGGCGGACCGGCAGGTCGCGGACGCGAAGGGTCTCGGCGCGGAGGTCGGCCCGCTGCTCCAGGCGCGGCTGGTCGGTGCGGCCGTCGACGGGATGGAGCCGCTGGTGGCTTCCTCGCCGTCGGACGACAACGCCACCGTGGTGGTCGCGTACGACAGCGCCGGCAAGACGTACAACCTGGCGGCGGACCACGCCCCGGACCGTCCGGTGATCCTGGTGGACGTGGACACCGACAAGGCCACCGAGGCCGGGATGAAGGTGCTGCAGCAGGAGCTGGCCGCGGCCGGTCTGCAGGCGCCGGTGAGTGCGCCGGCCGCCGCAGCTGCCACCGGTTTCTGGACCACCCGGGTCACCGCCGTCACCGTCAAGGACGTGAAGGAGCCCTGGTTCAAGGGCGCCGCGGAGATCTTCGACCTGGTGACGGGCTTCGGCCTGGACGGCAAGGTGCGGGTCGACACCGTGACCATGCCGTACCTGGACGACGCGAACAAGACGTACTACCCGAACCAGATCCTGGTGAACTGGTCGCTGTACAAGTACAACCTGGCCGACGTCGTGATGATGGAGGACGACGGCAACACCAACTACTCCTCGCTGGCCAAGGCGCTGGCGGCGGTGCTGCTGACGATCACCGACCAGGGCGCGTACATCCCGCTGGTCAACGCTCTCATCGACGCGATGCCGTCGTCCTGGTGGACCGACGACCCGGACTACGTCGAGTCCTGGTACACCCTGGCCACCACCACGACCGGTACCCGCACCGGTGCCTCGGGCAACGGGACGATGACCTTCGACCGGTACTGGGTGTCCGCACTCTGACCGGCCGACGGGTGTGAGCCGGGCGCCGGCGGGAGGCACTGCTTCCGTCGGCGCTCCGGCGTTGAAGGACCCCGAATTGGGATGGAGTGTCTGGAGATGGTGTGATTTCGGGGCCGGTTCCCGACGGGCCGGCGTCGAACGAGAGGAAGTTCCCGTGTCCGCCGAGCTCCCCACCGGGCCGCTGTCCGCCGCCGAGCACGCGGAGATGTGGCGCGCGGCGGTGGCCACCGCGTACGTGCCGATGGCCGTGGAGTTCCTGGAGGACGAGCCGGCGCCGGGGACGATCTCCAGTCACCGGCTCGGCCCGATGCGGATCCTCCAGGTGCGGGCCGCGCCGCAGGCGGCGACCCGCACCCGGCGGATGATCGAGCGGGACGAGTCCGCCGCACTGATCCTGACCCTCCAGCAGAGCGGCACCGCGCTCAAGGAGCAGGACGGGCGGGAGACGCTGATCCGGCCCGGGTCGTTCTCGATCACCGACGCGTCCCGCACCTTCCGCAAGCGGGTGGCCGAGGACTTCGTGTTCACGTCCTTCCACTTCCCGCGCGCCGCGCTCGACGTCGAGGAGCGGCATCTGCGCGCGCTGACCGCGACCGCGTTCGCCCCCGAGGGCAGCGCGGCCCTGGTGGCGACCTATCTGGCGGGGATGGCCCGCGAGGCGCCGGCACTGGACGAGGCGGTCGGGCGGCGGGCCGCGGCGACCGCGCTCGACCTGCTGTCGCTGGTGGTCGAGGACCGGTGCGGGCGCGAGCGGCCCCCGCAGGCGCATGCCGCCGCCTCGCTGGCGCGGATCAAGGACCACATCCTGCGCAACCTCGGGGACCCGGACCTGTCGCCGTCCGGCATCGCGGAGGCCAACCACGTGTCGGTGCGGTTCCTGCACAAGCTGTTCCAGCAGGAGGGGGCGACCGTCGGGGCGTGGATCCGGGCGCAGCGCCTGGAGCGGTGCGGCCGGGACCTGCGCCGGCCGATGGCCGAGCAGGCAGGTGTGGCGGGGATCGCCCGGCGCTGGGGGTTCGTCAACTCCAGTCATTTCAGCCGGGCGTTCCGGGCGTTCTACGGGATGGCGCCGCGCGAGTGGCAGCTGCTCGGCCGGTCGGAGGGCTGACGGCCCCGGGCGATGGGGGCCGCGCGGTGCGGCCCGGGCATCGGGTTTGGGGGCTCAGCCGGTCAGGGTGTGCAGTTCGGTGTCCCAGTCGATCCGGGTGCCCTCGGTGCCGGGCGGGACGAGGGAGAAGGTGTCGCGGCGCAGCCAGCGGCGGATCTGGCGGGCCGGCAGGTCGAGCAGCACGCTGCCGTCGTCGCCCTGGAGCATGATCCGCAGCTCGGTGCGGCCGTGGCACGGGCAGGGCGGCCAGATGCGGACGTCGCCGAGGCCGGTGGGCTTCTGCAGGCCTTCCCAGAGCAGGTCGCGGGAGAACTGCCAGACGCCCGCCTCGGAGGCCTGGCCGAGGAACTCCAGGGCGACGGCGTACGGGTCGTCGGCGCAGTAGCCGAGGCGGACGGGTACGGCGATGGACTGGTGCTCGCCGAGGACGATCTGGGCGTCGAGCGCGAGGTCGGTGCTGATGGCCTCCGGCTGCGGGTCGGACAGCGGGTGGGGGGCGGACATGAAGTTCTCCTGAATCCGGTGGGGACGGGCGGGGCCGTCCGGTGTGCGCGCGGTGAAGGTGCGGCCGGTCGGTGGCGTGGCGGCCGACGGCGGTGCGGTGCTCTCGCCCCGGTCCTGGGAGCTGCCGGCGGCCAGGGGGGGGAGGTGGAGCCTCCCGGCAGGTTACGTGGGCGCCGATCGGGCGGATGTTCCGGCGATGCACGGCGACGTGACGATCCGTGCACCGTTCGCCCGCCGCCGGGGCGGGGGCCGTCCGGTGCGGCGGGGTCGGGCGCTGGTGGGGGCCTTGGCCAACTTGTCTGATGTGCGGGGGAGTTCGGGTGATTGAGGCGGGTTTCGGGAGGGCGTCGCGGACCCGTCGGCGGGGCCGTTTTCGCGCTTTGTTGAACGTTTGGCTATCACGTTTCGCTTCTTGTATGAATGCGGCGGGAGGCTTGATCATGACGATGTTGATCCAGCGCGCTCGTCCTGGCGGCGAGGCGCTCCAGGCCCTGGTCGACGGGCTGGCCGAAGAACTCGGCCGTTCCGTCGTCCTGGACGACCCGCTGGTGCGGATGATCTGCACCAGCCGGCACTTCGGCGACGAGGACGGTGTGCGGGTGCGCACCCTGCTTCAGGGCATCGCGGACGACGAGGCCATCCGCTATGTGCTGTCGCAGGGCGTCGTCCAGTGGACCCGGCCGGGCGTGCTGCCCGCCCGGGACGACCTGGGGCTGCGGCCGCGCTACTGCGTACCGATCCGCGAACGCGGTTACCTGCTGGGCATCCTGATGGTGGTGATCACGGACGCCGCGCTGACCGGCGAACAGATCGCCGCCATCGACCGGACCGCCCGCGCGCTGGCCGCCGAGATGTACGCCCAGCGCCTGGCCTCGGACCTCGACGAGGAGGAGAGCCGCCAGCTGGTGTCCCGGCTGGTCGGCCACGACTCCGAGCAGCGCTGCGCGGCCCACCGGCGGCTGGTCGAGGACGGCCTGCTCCCGGAGGGACCGCACACGGTGGTGACCACCGTGGCCGTCTCCCGGCAGCGCGACGCCCCCGGCCGGGTCGAGGTGGCGCTGTGCGCCGCCCTCGACCCGTTCCGCCGGACCAGGGCGGCGCTCGGGCTGCTCGCCGTCGAAGGCGACCGGGCGGTGCTGGTGCAGGTCTTCGAGCGCGAGCCGACCGAGGACGACCTGGATTTCCAATGCCGCACCGTGGCACGCTCGTTGAAGACCTTCCTGGACCCGGGCACGGCCGTCGTGATCGGCGTCGGCGGCCGCCGCGGCGCGCTCGCCGAGGCGTGGATCTCCCACGACCAGGCCCGGGTGGCGCTCCGCGCGGCCCGCCGGCTGCCCCGGCTGGAAGGCATCGCCGACTGGGAACGGCTCGGCGAGTACACCGTGCTGCTCCAGCTGCCCGAGGACGCGCTGAACAGTTCGCTGCTGCCGAAACCGCTGCGGAAACTCCTGGACGGCGGCGCCAACGCCAAGTTGGAGGAGACGCTGCGCTGCTTCCTGGAGAACGCCGGCTCGGTGCCCCGGACCGCGGAGACCCTGGAGGTCCACCGCACCTCGCTGTACTACCGCCTGCGGCAGATCCAGGAGATCACCGGCCTGGACCTGGACAACGGTGCGCACCGCCTGGTGCTGCACACGGGTCTGCGGCTGCTGGAACTGATCGGCAGCCGGACCGACCCGGCCGTTGCTACAGACCGATGAGCCGCCGGTCCTACAGAGGGAGAAAGGTTCGGCAGGCAATCCCTACGTCGGTCGGTGGTCAGCGCCCTGCCACCCCGACCAGAATCGACATCACGAGCTGCCACCGGGCCCACTCCTTCGGACCTGGACGTTTCCCGCATCCACAGCCGACCCGAACGGACCGGACACCGACACCATGAACGAAATGATCACCAAGGACGGAGTGCGCCTGAGCTACCGCGACAGCGGCGGCGACGGCGTCCCGCTGGTCATGCTCCATGGCTGGGGGCAGACCCAGGAGATGTTCCGTCACCAGCTCGCCGGACTGGCCCCGGGCCGGCGGGTGGTGACGGTGGACCTCCGCGGTCACGGCCGCTCGGAGAAGCCCCACCACGGCTACCGGATCGCCCGGCTGGCAAACGACGTCCGCGAACTGGCCGACCACCTCGGCCTGGACGCGTTCGACGCGCTGGGCTGGTCGATGGGCGCCTCGGTGTGGTGGAGCTTCGCCGACCAGTACGGCACCGGGCGGATCCGCCGCCTGGTGCTGGTCGACCAGCCCGCCGCCGTCGCCGCCGTGCCCTGGACGACGCCCGCCGAACAGCGCGAGTCCGGCGCCGTCTTCGACGTGGCCGGGCTGCTGGAACTGTGCGCCGCGCTGGCCGGGCCGGACGGCGCGCAGGTCCGCGAGGGCTTCGTCCGGTCGATGTTCAGCGGCGACACCGACCCCGGTGTGCTGGCCTTCGTCCTGGACGAGATCCGTGCCACCCCCGCGTACGCGGGCGTCCCGCTGCTGTTCGACAACTGCGCCCAGGACTGGCGCGACGTGCTCGGCCGGATCGACGTACCGGCACTGGTGCTCGGCTGCGAGGGCAGCCACGTCGACCCCGCCTCGCAGCGCTACATCGCCGAACGGATCCCCGGAGCGCGGCTGCACGTGTTCCCGAAGTCCGTGGCGAGCTCGCACTTCCCGTTCCTGGAGAACCCCGACGCGTTCAACGCCGTCGTGGAGAAGTTCCTCTCCTAGATCTGGCTCCTGTCCCAAGTAATTCGCACCACCGCCCACAACCGGTCGGAGACTCCCGTGATCCCCTCGGGTTCCTCACCCATGCCCGAAAACGACTGCTCGCTGCTCGACCAGGCGCTCTACGCCGGCGTCATCGACGTCCTCTCGCCGCCGCCCGGCGCCGATCCCCTGGACTGCCTGTACGTCGCCCTGCACGTGCAGGGCGCGGCCTCGCTGCGGCAGGGCGAACACTGCACCGTGCTCGCCCCCGGCGACCTGCTGATCGGCGCCACCCCGCACCCGGTGGGCCTGCTGCGCGACGCCGAGTGCCGGATGCTGCGGTTCCGCGTGCCGTGCTTCTACCTGGGCGTCCGGCAGGCCGACGTGCGGCGCACCGGCGGACTGCTGGCGCGCGGCGACGCGGGCGTCGGCGCGCTCGCCTCGCAGTTCCTGCACACCCTGGCCGGCCAGTCCCAGGCCCACCGGGCCCGGCCCGGCAACCACCTGGCGCGCAGCGTGTCCGACATCGTCGCCATCCTGGTGACCGAGCTGCTGGAGCGCGAGAGCGCCGAACAGGCGTCCGGCGCGGGCGAGATGCTCGCGCGGCTGCGCGAGCACATCGAGGAGAACCTCGCCGACCCGGACCTGTCGCCCGAGTCGATCGCCCGCTCGCAGCACATATCGGTGCGCTACCTGCACAAGCTCTTCCAGCAGGACGGCACGACGGTCGGCCAGTGGGTGCGGCACCGTCGCTTGGACGCCTGCCGCCGCGAACTGGAGCGCCCCGCGCGCCGCCAGACCAGCGTCTCCGCCGTCGCGCACCGCTGGGGCTTCGTCAGCCACTCGCACTTCTCCCGCGCGTTCCGCGAGACCTACGGCGTCTCGCCCCGCCAGTGGCAGGCCTACGCCGCCGCCCGCGCCGACGGTGTCCACCCCGCCTGACCGATCCACCCCCCGCGCCCGCAGTCCCGCCCGGCTGCGGGCAGCCTCCCGAAAGGCCGCTATGTCCGCCACCCGGCCCACCGTCGTGCTCGTCCACGACGGCTGCTCCGACGCCGCCACCTGGGTCGGCGTCGTCGCCGAACTCCACCGCCGCGGCCTGACCGTGTTCGCCGTCGCCAACCCGCTGCGCGGACTCGCCCACGACGCCGCCTATTTGGGCTCGCTGCTCGCGGGCATCGACGGCCCCGTGGTGCTGGTCGGCCACGCCTACGGCGGGGCGGTGATCACCGAGGCCGGGGCGGCGCCCAATGTGGCCGCGCTGGTCTACATCGCCGCGTACCTGCCCGACGTGGGGGAGAGCTACGACGGCCTGGTGGCCCGCCACGCCCCCGGGCAGGGCGGGGCCCACCTGCTGCGCTCCGCCGTCCACACACTCGGCGCGGGGCAGGCGACCGAACTGACCGTGCCCCGGGAGTGCTACCGGTCGCTGGTCGCCGCCGACCTCGACCCGGAGCTGGCGCAGGCTCTCGCCGCGCTCCAACGCCCGGTCGCCGAGCGGGTGTTCAGCGACGCTCCGACCGTCACGGCGTGGCGCGAGCTGCCCTCGTGGGCGCTGGTGACGGGCGCCGACCAGGCGCTGCCGCCGGAGGTGCAGCGCTTCACCGCCGAACGCGCCGGCGCCCGGGTGACGGAACTGGCCGAGGCCTCGCACGCCGTGGCCGTCTCCAGGCCGAGCGCCGTCGCCGAGCTCATCCACGAAGCGGCGCGCGGCATTTGACGCCGCGCCGGGAATGGTTCGCGCCCGGCATCCGCGGAGAGCGGATGCCGGGCGCGAGGCTGTCACGTCCGGTGCGGACTTACTTGGCCAGGAAGGCCAGCAGCGCGGAGTTGACCTCCGCGGCGTGGGTCCAGAGCAGGCCGTGCGGCGCGCCCTCGATCTCCACGTAGTCGGCGGTGGGCACCGCGCGGTGGAACGGGCGGGCGGTGTTCTCGATCGGCAGGATGCGGTCGCCGGTGCCGTGCAGGATCAGCGTCGGGACGTCGATCTTCGGCAGGTCGGCGCGGAAGTCGGTGTACCAGGTGGCCGGCGCGGCCGAGGCCGCGAACGCGCCACCGGAGGCGGCGGCGTTCCAGCTGTTGCGGACGGCCTCCTCGCTGATCCGGGAGCCGAGGTTCTCGTCCAGGTTGTAGAAGTTCTCGAAGAAGTCGGTGTAGTAGGCGTAGCGGTCGGCCTTCACCGCGGCGATGATGCCGTCGAAGAACTCCTTCGGGGCCGCGCCCTCCGGGTTGTCCTCGGTCAGCAGCAGGCACGGCTCGAGCGAGGCCAGGAAGGCGACCTTGGCGATCCGCTCGGTGCCGTAGGTCGACACGTAGCGGGCGACCTCGCCGGTGCCCATCGAGAAGCCGACCAGGACGGCGTCGCGCACGTCCAGGGTCTCCAGGACGGTGTTCAGGTCGGCCGCGAAGGTGTCGTAGTCGAAGCCGGTGGTGGTCTGCGAGGACTGGCCGAAGCCGCGGCGGTCGTAGGTGATGACCCGGTAGCCGGCGTCGAGCAGCGCGGCCTCCTGGAGCTCCCAGGAGTGGCCGTTGAGCGGGAAGCCGTGGATCAGGACGACCGTCTGGCCGGTGCCGTGGTCCTCGTAGTAGACCTCGATCGGGGTGGTGTTCTCCTGGCCAACGGTGATGAACGGCATGGCACTTCACTTTCGTTACGGGGCGGTCGGCCCGGCTGGCGGGCTGTTGACGAGTCACACGGTAGGAGCGGTGGGAGGCGGTCGATCGTCTGGGAGAGCACACGCGGTCGTCCCAGAGCGCCTTCCTGCTGACCTGCCGTCAACTGGTACCGCCCGTGCGCTCACCGGCTGCGGATCGTGCGCGGTCAGGACAGGACGGGGGTCCGGCTGTTCCTACGCTGGTGCCGCCCGACCCCGAGATCACCAGGAGCACCATGTCCAGCCAGCCCCGCCTGCACCAGAGCGGCCCCGCCGTCCAGGAGTTCGGCACCGTCACGCAGCTGCCGATCGCGCTGTCGCACGACGCCCGCCTGTACTCGGCGCAGCGCCTCAACCGCATCCTCGCGGACAGCCAGTTCCTGTACGGGCTGTACAAGAAGTACCACTGGGGCATGCGCGGCCCGACGGCCTACCAGCTGCACCTGCTGTTCGACAAGCACGCCCAGGAGCAGCTGGAGCTGATCGACGCGCTCGCCGAGCGGGTGCAGACCCTCGGTGGCGTCGCGGTCGGCGACCTGCGGCACGCCGCCGAGTTCACCAGCGTGCCCCGCCCGCCGGACGGCCTCGAGGACGTCCGCTCGATGCTCTCGCGGCTGCTGGACGCCCACGAGCGCGTCATCACCGACGCCCGGGACGCCGCCAACCGCACCGCCGAGCTCGGCGACGACGGCACCCAGGACCTGCTGGTGTCGCAGATCATCCGCGGCGGCGAGACCCAGGTGTGGTTCCTCGCGGAGCACCTGGTCGCCACGCCGGAGCTGTAGGCCCGGAGCTGTAGGCCGGAGCTGTAGGCACACACCAAAAGGGGCCGTCCTCGGACGGCCCCCTTTTTTGTGGCCTGTGCGTTCGGTCAGCAAGAGGGGCCGTCCTCGGACGGCCCCTCTTTGTTGCCCGTGCGGTCGGTCAGAGCGTGCGGCGGATGCCGGCCTGGCGCTCCAAGCCGTGCAGCTGATCGGCGAGTTCGGCGGTCATGGCGTGCTTGACGGGGCCGCTGCGGCCGATCGGCAGGACGTCGCGGCCGCGCAGTTCCTCCACCATCAGGGCGTACGCGGCGTACGTCGCGACCAGCGCGAGCAGGACGCCGAGCACGCCGGCGATGTGGGTCAGCCACTCGAAGCCGGTGACGCCGCCCAGGCCGGCCACGAAGTAGCGCGGGGTGGCGACCAGCAGGACCGCCCACAGGGCCTTCTTCGGCCGGGCCACCGAGGCCATCAGGGCGGCGAACACGGTGAACGTCAGGTTCAGCACGCCCATCACGTGCCGGGCGCCGGGCGCGTCGAACGCGGTGACCAGGCCGAAGGACAGCCAGGCCCCGGCGAAGACGCCCATCAGGGTCGCCGCGATCACGTCCCGGGCGCCGAACGCCAGGATGGCGACCACCAGTTGGAGCAGGAAGGCGGAGAACACGGTGAGCGCCACGGCCTGCCGGTACGCGCCGTCGATCAGGCCGAGCTGCAGGCTGCTGGTGACCGCCGAGGCGATCGCCACGGCGAAGAATCCGAGCGGCATCGGCGAGGCGATCGGCCGCAGGTGGATCCGGGTCATGGTGTGCAGCTCCGGCCGGGGCGCTGTGTCCGCCTGCTGGTGCTCTTCCATCGTCGCTGCCGTCATCTGTTCTGTTCCTTGCCTTGGGGATGTGGGGAGTTGATGGTGTGCAGAAGGGCTCGGGCCCCTGGAGCGAGTGCGTCCAGGGGCCCGAGCCCTTCTGCGGTGCTGCCCTACTTGCGGTGCAGGACGAACCGGGTGACCAGACCGCCACCGACACCGGCGACCAGCGCCGGCGCGAGGCACCACAGGGGCCAGTCGGCCAGGCCGAGCGCGCCGTCCACCGACCACTGGCCGGGGCCGGTGGCGGTGAGTGCGGCGGCCGTGACGATCAGTACGAGCGGGAATTCGTACCCGTCGTGCTGGACCCACAGGCCGTGCGGCCACTTGACCGTCAGGGCGACGGTCATGACGCCCATGACGCCCGCGCCCGCGAGCGGGGTGAGAAGACCGACCGCGAGCATCAGCCCGGCGCCGATCTGGGTACCGCCGGCAGCCAGGGCGGTGAGCATCCCGCCCCGGAAGCCATCACCCCGGAATTCGGCGGTACCGCCCGCCAGTCCGCTGCCGCCCAGGTGGTAGCTGACCTTCTGGACGCCGTGCCCGGCGATCAGCAGGCCGACGACCAGGCGGAGCAGGAGGAGACCGGTGTTCATGACGGTCAGCCCGCGGCGTGCGGGTTGATCATCGACTGGGCGTAGAAGACGCCCATGCCGTAGGCGCCGCCGTGCTCCTTGACCAGGTCGGTGACGGCGACGTAGGTCTCCGAGCGGGCCCAGTCGCGCTGGAGCTCGAGCAGCACCTGCACCCAGGTGACGGGCACGGCGCCGGCGGCGGTCATCCGCTGCAGGGCGTGCTCGTGGGCCAGCGGGCTGACGCCACCGGAGGCGTCCGCCACGACGTAGACCTCGTAGCCCTGGCCCAGCGCGGAGAGCGCCGGCAGGACCAGGCAGACCTCGGTCCACAGACCCGACAGGATGATCTTCTTACGGCCGGTGGCCTTGACGGCCTCGACCAGGGCCTCGTCCTCCCACGCGTTCATCGTGGTGCGGTCGATGACTTCCTGGTCCGGGAAGACCGCCTTGAGCTGCGGCAGGATCGGGCCGGAGAAGGACTCGGCGGCGACGGTCGACAGGACCACCGGCACGTCGAAGATCTTCGCGGCCTTGGCCAGACCCACGGTCGAGTTGATGATCGAGGTGCGGTCGCCGGAACCGGTGCCGAAGAACATCTGCGGCTGGTGGTCGACGAACAGCATCATCGAGTTCTCGGGGGTGAGCAGGTCCGGGCTGGGGGCAGCCTTGACGTTGGCGAAGTCGACCATGATGGTTCCTTCTTCTTTGAAAATCGAGAGAATTGACGGAGCGTCAGACGCTCAGCCGGCACTCAACCGGTTTTGCCGGGGTGCCACGTCAACCAAGCTAATCCCCGTTCGGCGCCGGGTTCTGCCCGCTGCGCGCCCGGCGCTGTTCCGACAACGCACACCGTTCGTGGGCTGCAACTTCAGTGCACTTTGGGGCAATTGGTCATGCGCTGGAAAGGCGATCGGCCGCCCGTTCGGTGCCTACGGTCGAGGCGCGGCCCGATCCGGCCGTGCACAGCTTGTGAAAGGCGGTACCACCCCGTGCAGTTCGGGATATTCAGCGTCGGCGATGTGACGGTCGATCCGACCAACGGGCGGATGCCCACCGAAGGGGAGCGGATCAAGGCGATCCTGGCGATCGCGCTCAAGGCCGAAGAGGTCGGCCTCGACGTCTTCGCCACCGGCGAGCACCACAACCCGCCGTTCGTGCCGTCCTCGCCGACCACCATGCTCGGCTGGATCGCCGCGAAGACCGAGAAGCTGATCCTCTCCACCGCGACCACGCTGATCACCACCAACGACCCGGTGAAGATCGCCGAGGACTACGCGATGCTCCAGCACGTCGCGGACGGCCGCGTCGACCTGATGCTCGGTCGCGGCAACACCGGCCCGGTCTACCCGTGGTTCGGCCAGGACATCCGCCAGGGCATCGCGCTCGCCACCGAGAACTACGCGCTGCTGCGCCGCCTCTGGCGCGAGGACGTGGTCGACTGGGAGGGCCGCTTCCGCACCCCGCTGCAGGGCTTCACCGCCACCCCGCGCCCGCTCGACGGCACCGCGCCGTTCGTCTGGCACGGCTCGATCCGCAGCCCCGAGATCGCCGAGCAGGCCGCCTACTACGGCGACGGCTTCTTCCACAACAACATCTTCTGGCCGCAGGAACACACCCGCCGGATGATCCAGCTGTACCGCACCCGGTTCGCCCACCACGGCCACGGCACCCCCGAGCAGGCCATCGTCGGCCTCGGCGGCCAGGTCTTCATGCGCAAGAACTCGCAGGACGCGGTGCGCGAGTTCCGCCCCTACTTCGACAACGCCCCCGTCTACGGCCACGGCCCGTCGCTGGAGGAGTTCACCGAGGCCACCCCGCTGACCGTCGGCAGCCCGCAGCAGGTCATCGAGCGCACCCTCTCCTTCCGCGACGCGGTCGGCGACTACCAGCGCCAGCTGTTCCTGATGGACCACGCCGGCCTGCCGCTGAAGACCGTCCTCGAGCAGCTCGACATCCTCGGCGAAGAGGTCGTCCCCGTGCTGCGCAAGGAGTTCGCGAAGAACCGCCCCGCCGGCGTGCCGGACGCCCCCACCCACGCCTCGCTGGTCGCGGCCGGACAGCAGACCGAGGCCGCCAAGTGAGCACCGTGAACCTGGCCGTGGTCTCCGGCGGACTCAGCGTCCCCTCCTCCACCCGGCTGCTCGCCGACCGCCTCGCCGAGGCCACCACCGCCGCGCTCGCCGCGAGCGGACGCGAAGTCAACGTCCAGCTGCACGAGCTGCGACCGCTGGCCGGCCCGATCTCCAACCACCTGGTCACCGGCTGGCCGGCGCCCGCGCTCGGCACCGCGCTGGAAGAGGTGAGCGGCGCCGACGCGCTGATCGCCGTCTCGCCGGTCTTCTCGGCGTCCTTCAGCGGCCTGTTCAAGTCCTTCTTCGACCTGCTCGACCCCGGCGCGCTGGCCGGAAAGCCGGTCCTGGTCGGCGCGACCGGCGGCACCGCCCGGCACTCGCTGGCCCTCGACCACGCGCTGCGCCCGCTGTTCGCCTACCAGCGCGCCCTGGTCGCCCCGACCGCCGTCTTCGCGGCCTCCGAGGACTGGGGCGGCACCGGCGACTCGCACACCGACACCCTGCCCAGCCGGATCGAACGCGCCGGGCAGGAACTCGCCGCACTGGTGACTCTCGGCGGCATTCGCCCTGCCGACGGCTCGAGCCCGACCGCCCCCGTCCTCGGCTTCCACTGACCGTCACCCGCGCCACCACGCGCACCGCCCCCCGCACCGCCCGGAAGGGACCCGCCATGTCCACCATGCCCGTCGCCGGAATACGCCCCGGCACCCCCGCCCCCGAACAGCCCGCCGACCTGGTCGTCCGCAACGCCAAGGTGTTCACCAACGACCCGCGCCGCCCGCAGGCCACCGCGGTCGCGATCCGCGACGGCGTGATCCGGGCGGTCGGCGAGGACGCCGACATCGTCCCGCTGGTCGGCCCCGGCACCCGGGTGGTCGACGCGCTCGGCCGCCGGGTCGTCCCCGGCCTCAACGACGCGCACCTGCACGTCATCCGCGGCGGCCTCAACTACGTGATGGAACTGCGCTGGGACGGCGTCCGCTCGCTCCGGCAGGCCCTCGCCATGCTGCGCGAGCAGGCCGAACGCACCCCCGCCGGCCAGTGGGTGCGCGTGGTCGGCGGCTGGTCCGCCGACCAGTTCGTCGAGCGCCGGCTGCCCACCCTGGCGGAGCTGAACGCCGCAGCCCCCGACACCCCCGTCTTCGTGCTGCACCTCTACCAGTCGGCGCTGCTCAACAAGGCCGCGCTGCGCGCCGCCGGCTTCACCCGGGACACCCCCGACCCGGCCGGCGGCCAGATCGTCCGCGGCCACGACGGCGAGCCCACCGGCCTGCTGATCGCCGCGCCCGGCGCGCTGCTGCTGTACTCCACCCTCGCCAAGGCGCCGATGCTCGACGAGGCCGACAAGCTCGACTCCACCAAGCACTTCCTGCGCGAGCTCAACCGCTTCGGCCTGACCTCCGCGATCGACGCCGCCGGCGGCTTCCAGGCGTTCCCCGAGAACTACGGCACCGTCATGGAACTCGCCCGCCGCGGCGAGCTCACCCTGCGCATCGCCTACCACCTGTTCCCGCAGACCGCCGGACAGGAACTCGACGACCTCAAGCGCTGGATCGACACCGTCCGCCCCGGCGAGGGCGACGAGTGGCTGCGCCTCAACGGCGCCGGCGAGAACCTCACCTGGGCCGCCGCCGACTTCGAGAACTTCACCGAACCGCGACCGCAACTCGGCGCGTACGAGAGCGAGTTCGAGAAGGCCGTCCGGATGCTGATGGAGAACGGCTGGGGCTTCCGGCTGCACGCCACCTACGACGAGACGATCCGCCGCGACCTCGCCGTCTTCGAGAAGCTCGCCGCCGAAGGCCTGTTCCCGCAGGGCAACCGCTGGCTGTTCGACCACGCCGAAACCGTCAGCGGCGAGAGCCTGGACCGGATCGCCAAGCTCGGCGGCTCGATCTCCGTGCAGAACCGGCTGTCCTTCCAGGGCGAGGCGTTCGTCAACCGCTACGGCGCCGCCAAGGCCGCCGAGGCCCCGCCGCTGCGCGCCATCCTGGACCGCGGCCTGACCGTGGCCGGCGGCACCGACGCCACCCGGGTCTCCTCCTACAACCCGTGGGTCGCGCTGCACTGGCTGGTCTCCGGCCGCGCCCTCTCCGGCCGCCGCCTCGCCGCCGAGCACAACCGCCTCGACCGCGCCCAGGCCCTGGAGCTGTTCACCCTCGGCGGCGCCCGCCTCACCGGCGAGCAGGACGTCAAGGGCCGCCTCGCCGTCGGCAGCTACGCCGACCTGGCGGTGCTCAGCGCCGACTACTTCACGGTCGAAGAGGCCGACATCGCGCACATCGAGTCCGTGCTCACCGTCGTCGGCGGCAAGATCGTGCACGCCGTCGCCGAGCACGAGGGCCTGACCGCCGACCTGCCCGCCATCAGCCCCGAGTGGAGCCCCGTCGCCCGCTTCGGCGGCTACCAGGCCAGCCCCGCGCCCGGCCTGGCCGGCGCCCAGCAGGCCGACCGGGTGCTGGAGGCCGCCGCGTCCTCCGACGAGCAGTACGCCTGGCGGGTGGCCCGCGGCCGCGCCCTCCCCGCCTCCGGGCAGCCGGTGCTGCCGCAGGACCCCTGCTTCTTCTGACGCCCACTTCCCTCCGGGGGCATCGCCGCGCATGCTGCGGCGGTGCCCCCGCCCGCATCCCGCCCGCATCCCGCCCGCATCCCGCCCCAGGAGGCGCCACCGTGTCCACCCCCACACCGTCCGCACCGCCCACACCGCCCGCACCACCCACACCGCAGATCACCGACCGCCACCCGCTGGCGCTGGCCCTGTTCGGGCTCACCATGGCCAGCGGACTGATCGACGCCGTCA
This sequence comes from Kitasatospora sp. NPDC051984, assembly GCF_044593455.1. Classification (NCBI taxonomy): domain Bacteria; kingdom Bacillati; phylum Actinomycetota; class Actinomycetes; order Kitasatosporales; family Streptomycetaceae; genus Kitasatospora; species Kitasatospora sp. NPDC051984. The sequence continues at coordinate 192,710 of NZ_JBIUCB010000002.1, read as the reverse complement.
GCTACCTCGGCCTCGGCCACGTCTTCACCGCCAACATGACCGGCAACGTGGTCGTCATCGCGTTCGCACTGGCCGGCGCACCCGGCTTCTCCGTCGCCGCCTCGGTGACCTCGCTCGGCGCGTTCCTGCTCGGCGCCGTCCTGGCCGGCCGGTTCACCACCGGACGATCGACCGGCCGGCTGCGCACCGCGCTGGCCCTGGAGGTCGCACTGCACGGCGCGGCCGCCGCCGTGGCGTTCGCCTGGACCGTCGAGGGCTCCGCCGCCCGGTACGCGGTGATCACGCTCGGCGCGGTCGCGATGGGCATCCGCAACGGCACCGTCCGCGCCCTCGGCGTGCCCGACCTCACCACCACCGTGCTCACCCTCACCCTGACCGGCCTGGCCGCCGACTCCCGCCTCGCCGGCGGCACCGCCCCGCGCCAGCGCCGCCGCATCCTGTCCGTCGCCACCATGCTGGCCGGCGCGATCCCCGGCGCCGTCCTGGTCCTGCACGGCCAGCTCGCCTGGGCCCTGGTGGCGGGCGCGGCCCTGGCGGGCGTCACCGCGCTGCTCTACCGGGAGTGAGCCACATCAGGGGTGATCGCCGCAGGTCAGGGGTGCCGTTCCGAGGCCGGGAGGGGTGGGGATAGCCTGGGGCGCGGGGCGACTGGCGATGGAATGAGGAACGGTGGACGGCGGGCGGCTTCCCGGCCTGATCGGCCGGCAGCGGGAGACCGAACTGCTGACGGCGGCACTGGTCCAGGCCGAGGACGGCGGGAGCGGCTCCACCGTGCTGCTGCGCGGCGTCGCCGGGGTCGGCAAGAGCACCCTGCTGGCCTGGGTGGAGCGCAAGGCCCGCGAACGCGGCTTCACCGTGCTGCGCGCCGTCGGCACCGAGGCCGAGACCGACTACGCGTTCGGCGCCCTGCACCAGGTGTTCTGGTCGCTGCTCCAGCACTCGGAGGCCCTCACCGGCCACCAGCGGGAATCCCTGGAGAGCGCGTTCGGCGTCCGCTCCGGCACCCCGAGCGGCTTCGCCGTCGGCGCCGCCGCCCTGACCCTGCTGGACGAGGCGGCCCGCACCGCCCCCGTGCTGCTGGTCCTCGACGACCTGCACTGGCTCGACTCCTCCAGTGCCGCCGTCTTCGCCTTCCTGCAGCGCCGCGCCGCCCGACTGCCGGTGGTGATCGCGACCGGCAGCCGCCCCGGCGGCCGCTCCACGCGGATCTGGTCCGCCGAGGCCGTCGACCTCGGCGCGCTCCCGCCCGCCGACGCCGCCGCACTGCTGGACAGCTGCCGGCCCGAACTCGCCACCACCACCCGCGAGCGGGTGCTCGCCGAGGCGGCCGGCAACCCGCTCGCCCTGGTCGAGCTGCCCGGGCAGCTGGCCGCCGCCCAGCAGCGCGGCGTCGCCCCGCTGCCCGAGCTGCTGCCGCTCGGCGGCAGACTGGAACGGATCTTCGCCGAACGGCTCGGCGAACTGCCGCCCGAGGCCACCCGCCTGCTGCTGCTCGCGGCGCTCGCCAGCGGCCCCGGATCCGGCGCTCTCGTCCGCGGCGGCTGGCTGCGGGCCGACGACGGCCGGACCCTCGACGAGGCGCTGGCCCGGCTCGACGCGGCCGGCATCGCCCGGCTCGCCGAGAGCGGGGAGCTGGTGTTCCGGCACCCGCTGGCCCGCACCGCCGTGGTCTCCGCCGCCTCCGACGCCGCCCGCCGCCAGGCCCACCGCGACCTCGCCGAGGCGCTCGCCCCCGACGACCCGCGCCGCCTCGCCCACGAGGCCGCCGCCGCACTGCTGCCCGACGACGCCCTCGCACGCCGCCTGGAGACGGCCGGTCACGACCTCGCCGCGCGCGGCGGCGACGCGGAGGGCGCGCTGCTGCTGGAACGCGCCGCCGTGCTCAGCACCGACTCCCACGACCGCGCCCGCCGCACCGGCTGGGCCGCCGTGATGGCCGCCCGCGGCGGGCAGCTGCGGCACACCGCCGCGCTGGTACGGGAGTTGACCGTCAGCACGGTGCCCGCCGACATCGCCCCGTTGCTCGCGTACGCGGTGGTCTACGCCGACCAGAGCCACCACGTCGACTTCGAGTCCTCCGCCGCGCTGCTGCCCGCCGCCCTCGACGCGCTGACCGCGCCCGGCGCCGACACCTTCGGCGGGCTGCTCGAACAGATCTGGTTCAAGCTGCTGCTGGCCGCCGCGTACACCGACGACCCGTGGGCCTGGCGGGCACTGCGACGGCACCGCGCACAGGTCTCCGAGGCGGGCCGGCTCTGCCTGAAGGCCTGGACCGACCCCGGCCCGGGCACCGCCGACACCCTGCTCGCGTTGGCCCGCGACCTGCCCGCCGAGAGGGAGGCCGGCGTCGCCTGGCTGCTGCTGTGGACGGCCTGCGCGCTCGACTCCGCCGAGGGCGAGGTGTGGCAGCGCTTCGCCGGGCAGCACGGGTACGCCACCCACGGCTCGGTCGCCAAGGCCAAGGCCCACCAGGACTTCCTGCTCGGCCGCTGGGACCAGGCGGCGCTGTGCCGGCGCGAGGCCGAGATCGCCGACGAACTCGGCTACCACACCAACGCGTTGATGTTCCGCCAGTTCCTCGCGCACTTCCTGGCCGGACGCGGCGACGAGGCCGGCCTGCGGGAGATCGACGACGCGATCCGGCCGATCGCCACCCGGGCCCGGATGCGGTACGTGCTGGACCGGCTGACCCACCTGCGGGCCCTGGTCGCGTTCGCCCACCGCCGCCCCGACGAGGCGTACCTGCACCTGCGCGAACTCGCCACGCCCGGGCAGCCGGTCGCCGGTCCGCCCTGGCGGCACGCGCTGGTCTTCGACCTGGTCGCCGCCGCGGTGCTCACCGGCCGCCGCGACGAGGCGCTGGCGCACCTCGCGGCGGCGCGCGCGGCCGGCACCGCGGCGATCTCCGACCGGCACGCCTTGCTGTTCGCCGCCGCCACCGCGCTGGCCGCCGACGACGAGCAGGCCGAGGACGCCTACCGGGCGGCGTTCGCCGTCCCCGGCGCCGAGCAGTGGGTGTTCGACCTGGCCCGGCTGCGGCTCGCGCACGGCGCGTGGCTGCGCCGCCGCCACCGGCCCGGCGCCCGGGAGGCGCTGCGCGCCGCGCACCTCGACTTCGGCCGCCTGCGGGCGCTGCCCTGGGCCCGCTGGTGCGAGGACGAACTGCGGGCCGCGGGCGACCCGGTGGCGGTGCCCGCCGGCGCGCCGCCCGGGGACGCGACCGAGCTGACCTGGCAGGAGCTGCGGATCGCCCGGCTGGCCGCGACCGGCCTGACCAACAAGGCGATCGGTTGCCAGCTGCAACTGTCGCCGCGCACCGTCGGGACGCACCTGTACAAGGTCTTCCCGAAGCTCGGCATCACCTCACGGGCCGCGCTGGCCCACGCGCTCGACCAGCGCTGACTGTTCTCTCCGTGCACAGAGACCGGGCTCACAGCGCACAGGCACACTCGGTCAGTCAGATGACTTAAGCCGTCGCTCGGGTCGCGGAGCAGGCTCGCAGCAGGACCTCGGTGGAAGGAGGAAGTCGGATGACAGGGTGGATGGCGAACGGGTGCGTGCCCGGCGCGACGTGGCCGTGGCCGCCGGCCGCGACGGACCCGGCGTTCGCGGGGGCGTCGCCGGGCGAGCGGGCGATGCTGTCCCGGCTCGGCTACCTGCGGGTCGCGACGCTGGAGACGGCCGTGGCGCTGCCGCCCCGCCTCGCGGGCCGGTACGCCTGGGGCGGGCAGGAGCCGATGGTCGGCATCGGGCTGCAACTGGCCGGCGAGTGCATGATCACCCAGGACGGGCAGCGGACGGTGCTGGGCCAGGGCGAGTTCGTCCTGTACGACACCGCGCGGGCGTACGTCATCGAGTACCCGAAGCCGTCCCGCGCCCACCTGTTCCACCTGCCGCGACGGCTGCTCGGCGTCCCCGAGAGCGAACTGCGCCAGGTGACGGGCACCCCGGTGACCGCCGACGACGGGTTCGGGTCGGTGCTGCTGCCGTTCCTGCGGACGCTGGGCGACTCCGCGCCCTCCTACACCACGCCGGTCGCCGACCGGCTGGCCGGCAGCGTCGCCGACCTGGTGGGCACGATGGTCGCCCAACTGTCCGCGACGCGGGCCACCGACGACGCCCGCTCCTCCAACGGGCAGCTGGTCCGGCGGATCCGGGAACACATCGCGCGCAACCTCGGCGACCCCGGCCTGTCGCCGGAGACGATCGCCCGGGCCCACCACATCTCGCTGCGCTACCTTCACCGACTGTTCGAGGGCGAGGGCGTGACGGTGAGCCGGCTCATCCTGCGGTCCCGGCTGGACGCCTCCGCCCGGGAACTCTCCCGGCCCGGCCCGCCGGTGGCGGCGGTCGCGCAGCGCTGGGGGTTCGTCAGCCCCGCGCACTTCAGCCGCGCCTTCCGGACGGCCTTCGGCGTCTCGCCCCGGGAGTGGCGCGCCCAGCGCACCGGGGGCTGACCGGCCGGGGCGACATTAATCGGTTCGGCGTCGAACTCGGCTGCGGGTACGGTGAGTTGCGGCCGTTGTTTCCGGCCGGGACCACGCAGCTCCGGAGAGGACGCGTTCCCCGCATGACACCCGACCAACTCGCCATCCAGCTCGCCGACCCGATCCAGCGCCGGGTGTTCGCGGCGGTCGCCCTGGGCGCGACGACCTCCACCGAGATCCTCACCGCCTCGGCCCTCACCGCCCCCGACGCCGCCCCGGCCATCGGCCGACTCGTCCGGGCCGGCCTGCTCGTCCAGGGCCGCGGCACCGTCGCCCTCAACGAGGACGCCCTCACCGCCGCCGCGGACACCGCCACCCGCCGCCTCGCCGACGAGGCGGCCAGTGACCAGCCCGACCCGAGGCTGCGCGGCCACATCCGCGGCGGCACCCTGGTCGACCTCCCCGAGGAGGACCCCGAAGCCCGCCGCGCTGTCCTCGGACACCTCGCCGCGACCACCTTCGCGCCCGGCGACGAGTACGACGAGCGAACGGTCACCACCCGCCTCCAACCCTGGTGCGAGGACGGCCCCCTGGACGCCGTCTCGCTGCGGCGCGCCCTCGTCGACGCCGGCCTGCTGACCCGCGAGTCCGGCCGCTACCGGCTGACCGCCGGCTGAGGGCACACGTCCCGCCCGGGGCTGCTCGGTTCGGCTCGGACCAGCCGGTCCTGGGCTTCCCAGTGAAGCGTGGGGCGCCTTCGTGGCCGCCGCAGCCGCCGGGCGCTTCGGCGAAGTCCGAGCCCGTACCGACCGGCCCGGAGACCCCACTGCCCAGCCGGGCGGCGGGGTCTTGGCATGCTGCGGTCTATGCCTCCGTGCGACGGCGGTGGGCCAGCCAGGCTCCCAGCACCGCCAGGGTGGTTGCGGGCCAGGTCGTGATGCTCAGCGGGCCGGCGAGCAGGGGGTCGACGAGGCGGGCGGAGACCTCGTGGGTCAGGGGGAGGGCGAACTCGTTGAGGGAGATGTGCGTGGCGACGGCCGCCCAGACCGAGCCGGTGGCGAGGCGGACGGTGGCGATCACGGTGCCGAGCAGCATGGCGGTCACTACGGCGGCGGGTATGCCGAGCAGGACGGAGTGGCCGGGGTAGCTGCCGCCGAGGGCGGTCATCGGGACGTGCCAGGCGCCCCAGATCGCGCCGCCGATCAGCAGGCCGCGCGTTCGGCCGTAACGGAGCAGGCGGGGCAACAGGTAGCCCTGCCAGCCGAGTTCCTCGCCGAAGTACAGGGGGACGGACACCAGGGCGCTCAGCGCGAGCGGGGCGAGGGTGGCGGGGCCGGGCAGGTGGGCGGGGGAGTACCAGCCCGCGAGGGTCGACAGGGTCAGGCCGGCGGCGGTGAGGCCGAGGGGGATCGTCAACGCGACTGCCACGGAGCGGAGTTCGTGGCGCCAGGGGGTGGCCCGGGCGAGTCCGAGGATTCGCGCGGCCGCGCGCGGGCCGTGGTGGCGGGCGGTGAGGCCGAAGGCGGTCAGGGCCGGGACCAGCATCATGAGGATCATGCACAGCGCCGCGAGCGGTGGCGTGCCCTGTGCGGCGTTCGTCCGGCGGAGGCCGTCGAGCCAGAGCGGGACCATGGCGAGCCATGCCCCGGCGAAGCTGATGGCGAGAAAGGGAAGGAGGCCGGAGGGTGGGGTCGGTTTCATGGAGGGGACGCTACGAACCGAGTGGTGGCCGGGGCGATCGTGCAGGCTCGTCGATCGATGGTGTAGCAGGCACCACTGTGCCGGGAGGGCCGGACGGGAAGACTGGCCGCCGTGAACAAGTTGTCGAAAACGCTTGCGGTGGCCGGTCGTTCGGCGCGGGCCGCCGGGTACTGCGCGGCCAGCTTCGGCTGCGGGCTGGCGCTGATCGTGCTGGTGCCCGTGCTGGTCTACTCGTCCGTGCTGTGCCTGGTCGGGCTGGGTCTGCTGGTCCTGCCGTACGAGTTGCGGCTGCTGCGCCGGCTGGCCGACGTCGAGCGCGACCGGCTGGGGCGGTGGGTGGCGCCGGTGGCGAGGGCCGGGGTGCACGGGCGGCGGCGGCTCATGGTGATGCTGTCGGATCCGGCGACCGGCCGGGATCTGCGCTGGGCACCCGGGACGATGGTGGCCGGGACGGTGCTCGGGCTGCTCGGGGTGGCGCTGTTCCTGTTTCCGGTGGCGGTGTTGGTGCTGGCCGGGCTGTGGTGGCTGTTCCCGGCGGAGGAGCCGATCAGGCTGATTCTGGATGCTCCGATCGACAGTTGGGGATCCGCGATCTATGTCGGCGTGCCGCAGTTCCTGCTGGCCGTGCTGCTGGCGCTGTTCGGCCCGCCGCTGGTGGCGGGGGCGGCGGCGTCCGTGAGCCGGTGGCTGCTCGCCCCCTCGGCGGCCGAGGCCCTCGCCGAACGGGTGGCGACGCTGGACCGGACGCGTACCGGCGCGATCGACGCGCACGGCAGCGAGCTGCGCCGGATCGAGCGCGACCTGCACGACGGCACCCAGGCCCGGCTGGTGAACCTGGCCATGCAACTCGGGCTGGCGGAACGGACGTTCGGCATCGACCCGGCGGCGGTGGGCCCGCTGCTGACCAGGGCGCGGGAGGGTGCGGAGGAGGCGATGGCCGAACTTCGCGACGTGCTGCGCTCCGTCTACCCGCCGATCCTCGCCGACCGGGGCCTGGCCGGCGCGGTCGCGGCGGTGGCCGCCCGCTGCGCCGTCCCCGCCACCCTCGACGTGGGCGAACTCGGCGACGTACCGGCGCGGATCGAGGTCGCCGTGTACTTCGCCGTCACCGAGGCGCTCACCAACGCGGCCAAGCACAGCCGGGCCGAGTCCGTGTCGGTCACCCTGACCAGAACGCGCGCGGCCGTCCGCGCGGAGGTCGTCGACGACGGCCGGGGCGGGGCCGCCGAGGGTGGCGGCACCGGGCTGCGCGGGATGCGGCAGCGGGTGGAGGCGGTGGATGGCGCGCTGCGGGTGCAGAGCCCGCCCGGCGGACCGACCGTGATCACCGTGGAGTGCCCGTGCGCATCCTGATCGCCGAGGACAACGCGCTGCTCGCGCAAGGGCTTTCCGCGCTGCTGGGGGCCCTCGGCAACGAGGTGATCGGCACGGTCGGGGACGGCGAGTCCTTCGTCGCGGCCGCCGTCGCCCACCGGCCGGACGTGGCCGTGGTGGACGTCCGCCTCCCGCCGAGCTTCACCGACGAGGGCATCAGGGCCGCGCTGCGGGCCAGGGAACAGGTGCCCGGTCTGCCGATCCTGGTGCTCTCCCAGTACGTCGAGGACACCTACGCCCGGGAGTTGCTCGCCGACGGCACCGGCGTCGGCTACCTGCTCAAGGACCGGGTCGCCCGGGTGGACGACTTCCTGGAGGCGCTGCACCGGGTGGCGGCGGGCGGCACCGCGCTGGACCCGGACGTCGTCCGGCAACTGTTCGCGACACACGGCAACCCGCTGTCCCGGCTCACCGAACGCGAACGCGAGGTGCTCGCGATGATGGCCCAGGGGTACGGGAACTCGGAGATCGCCGACCGCCTGGTGGTCACCGAGCGGGCCGTGCACAAGCACGTCGGGAACGTCTTCGGGAAGCTGGACCTCCCGCCGGAGGACAGCGGAGACCGCCGCGTCCTCGCCGTCCTCACCTACCTCGGCGCCCCCCGGCGGCCGGGGTAGGGCGTGGCTGGGCCGGACGGCGTGCGCTGGCGGAACAAGCGCGGCGGGCGCGGATTCCTAACCTGGGGCCTTCCCCTGCGGGGGACGTCAACTGCCAACCGATTCCGAGGACTTCGTCATGACCGAGAACACCACCCCTACCGTCGTGCTGGTGCACGGCGCCTTCGCGGACGCCTCCAGCTTCGCCCGGCTGATCCCCGAACTGCTCGCCGACGGCCTGAACGTGGTGGCACCCGCCGGGCCCAACCGCAGCCTGACCGGGGACGCCGCCTACCTGGCGTCCGTGGTGCGGCAGATCCCGGGGCCGGTGGTACTGGTCGGGCACTCCTACGGTGGCGCGGTGATCACCGTCGCGGGGGCCGAGGAGAACGTCAAGGCGCTGGTGTACCTCGCGGGTTACGCGCTGGAGGAGGGCGAGAGCCTGGGTGAGCTGCAGGGACGTTTCCCGGCCTCCGAGCTGGCCGAGGCGCTGGTGTACACGCCGTTCCCGCTGGACGGCGGCGGCGAGGGCACCGATGTCTCGGTGCAGGTGGACCGGCTGCCGGAGATCTTCGCCGCGGACGTGGACCCGGCGCTGGCCCGGGTGCTCGCCGTCTCCCAACGGCCGCTGGCCGCCGCCGCGTTCGGCGAGAGTGCGCCGAACGCGGCGTGGCGGACCAAGCCGTCCTGGGGGATCGTCGCCGCCGCCGACCGGACCATCAACCCGGAGGTCGAACGGTTCGGCTACCGGCGGGCCGGGATGACCACCGTCGAGCTCGACACCTCGCACCTGATGATGCTCTCGCAGCCCGCGCAGGTCGCCGAGGTGATCCGCGAGGCCGTCCGGTCCGTCACCGGCTGACCGTGCGTCACAGCGCCGCCCGGGCGGTGATGGCGTGGGTCACCACCGGCTCGCCCGTCACCAGCGCCCGGGCGGTGCGTTCGAAGGCGTGGTCGACGCCGGTCCAGCGTTCGTGGTGCTGCGCGCAGTGCTCCGCCCAGGAGGCCACCGTGAACACCTCGACGAACTTGGTGGGTTCGGCCCCGTCCTGGTACAGGCCCCAGCTGACCGCGCCCGTTCGCCGCCGGGACGCCTCGACCTCGTCCATCGCCCGGACGAACGCCTCCGCGCCGCCGTCCGCCACCCGGTACTCGACGGAGACCAGCACCGGCCCGTCGGCCGCGGCGGGCTCGACCGTCAGCCGCGGCTCCGGCCAGCTGTCGGACAGCGACGGGTCCACCTCGGCGTCCAGCAGCGGGAGTTGACGCAGGGAGAGGGCGCCCAGGGCCAACAGCGCGGCCGGGACGGTCAGCGCGACCAACAGGCCCGCGTACTGGGCTAGTTGGCCCCACACCAGGGCGCCCAGCGCGTTGCCGCCCTGGAAGACCAGCAGGTAGAAGGCGACCGCGCGGGCCCGCACCCAGTTCGGCAACTCCAGTTGCAGGGCGGCGCTCAGGGTGGACAGACCCCAGATCCAGGCCGCGCCCGCCCACACCAGCGCCAGGCTCACCAGCACGGTGTTCCCGGCCAGCGCCACCACCAGCAGCGCACCCGCCGTCAGCAGCCCCGACAGCGCCAGCACACCGTTGCCGCGCAGCCGGGCACTCAGCTGCGGCAGCACACCCGCACCCGCCACCGCACCCACCCCGACGGCCGCCAGCAGCAGGCCGTACCCGGACGAGCCGAGGCCGAGGCGCTGCACCGCCACCACCGGCAGGAGCGCCCACAGCGCCGCCGCGCCGGGCACGAACAGTGCGCAGCGCAGCAGGATCCGCCGCACCCCCGGCGCCCGCCGGACGTACCGCCCGCCGGCCCGCAGCGCCGCCAGCGCCTGCTCGCGCTGCCGCTCGCGGACGGGCGCCTGCTCGTCCGGGAAGCGCCGCAGCAGGACCAGCAGAATGCCCAGGAACGACAGCGCGTTGAGGGCGAACGTCCAGCCCACGCCGGCCGCCGCGACCAGCAGGCCGCCCAGCGCGGGGCCGACCGCGCGGGCCACGTTCATGTTCACCGCGCCCAGCGCCGACGCCTGCCGCAACTGCTCACGCGGCACCAGACTGGGCTGCACCGCCTGCCAGGCCGGGCCGTTCAGTGCGGAGAGGCAGCCGAGCAGGAAGGTCAGCAGCAGCAACTGCCACGGCCCGAGCACCCCCAGCAGCGCCAACACCGCAAGGACGGTGGCGACCGCCGCCATCGCCGCCTGGCCCACCAGCAGCAGCCGGCGGCGGTCCACCAGGTCCGCGAGGGCGCCGGCCGGCAGCGCGAGCAGCAGCACCGGCAGGCCCGACGCGACCTGCACCAGCGACACCAGCCCCGCGCCGTGCCCGACCAGCAGCCACTGCGCGCCGACGGTCTGCATCCAGCCGCCCACGTTCGAGACGAACTGGGCGATCCAGAGGGCGCGGAAAACCTTCTCCCCGAACGGCGCCCAGGCGGACTCCTCGCTCGTACTGCGTCTCATCTGCACCAGGCCCTCGGCTCGTCGGGTGGCGGGCGCGCCCGGCTCGGGGCGGCCCATGGAGCCGCCGAGGCTAGTTCGGGTGCTCGCGTCCGGCTGTCCGCTGCGTGCCCCGGCGGTGGTCCGAGACCGCACAGCCGCTGTTCAGCGCACAGCCGCTGTGTGGTCCGGCGGTGGTCCGAGACCGCACAGCCGCTGCTCAGCGCGCAGCCGCTGTGTGGTCCGGCGGTGGTCCGAGACCACACAGCCGCTGTTCAGCGCACAGCCGCTGTTCAGGCGACCGGCGAGCCCAGCAGGCCCAGGCCGCGCGCGGTGGCCGCCACCACCACCCGGTCGCCCTCCACCAGCACCCGGCCCGGAGCCGGCGACCGGAGCAACTGCGGCCCGCCGGGGCTCGGTCGGGCGAGATCCGGGCTGCGCAGCGCCGCCGCGGTGCCCGGAACCGTCACTGCCTCTCCCACGCTTCCCCCGTCGCGTCGCCAGGCCCGCTCTCTGCCGGGCCGTCCGTACGCACACCCCGCCGGAGTGGTCGCTTCAGGCGCGACGGCGGGTCAACGCGGTGACGGCCAGGGCGGCGACGGCGGCCAGGCAGAGCCAGGCGAAGGTGTCGCCGATCCGGGCGTACACGGTGGTCGCGCCGTGGACAGGGAGCTGGGCGACCACCGTCTGCTGATCGGAGCTGAACCAGTCGGCCGTGGCCAGGACGCGGCCCCGGCTGTCGAACGCGGTCGAGACGCCCGACTCGTCCTGGCGGACCAGGGCATAGCCGTTCTCGACCGCCCGCAGCGCGGCCTTCTTCGTGTGCGCGCCGCCGTACTCCCGCCAGTCGTGCGAGGGCACCAGCATCAGATCCGCGCGGACCCGCATCAGCGCCGGATAGTCGGCGTCGTAGCAGATCACATCGGCGATCCGCCCGTACGGGGTGTCGGCGACCGGCACCCGGCCGTCACCCGGCGCGAACCGCTCGGAGCCCGGGATGGGGTGCGCCTTCTGATACGTCCACAGCACCGCGCCGTTGGGGTCGATCAGCAGCGCCTCGTCCTGGTCGTGGGCGGAGCCGGCCGTGCTGTCCACCCGCAGCCCGAACTCCAGGTAGACGCCCGACTGCCGGGCCGCGTCCTGTGCGGCGGCGATCACCGCGTCCGCGTGCGCCTCCTGCGTCCGGACGGCCTCCTCGGGCCAGACCACGATCTTCGCGCCCGCAGCGGCCTCCCGGCGGGTCGAGGCCAGCAGGTCGCTCTCGACGGCGTCCGTGATCGGCGTTGTTTCAGACGCGGGCGCTTCCCTGAACTGAACGTTCTCGCCCGCGAGTTGCTCGAGCGCGGCCTGCTGGGCCTCCGTCACCGCCCGGCTCGGACTCACCCCCGCCACCCGCACCGTCGCCCCGCCCACCGGGTCGGTCGCCAGCCGCGCGCCACCCGCCAGCAGCACCGCCACCAGCACCGACCCGCACACCACACCACTGCGCCACGACGGCCACCGACGGACCCGCAGGACGGTGGACGCGAACCACCCGACCAGGAAGCCGACCCCGTACGGGCCGGTCACCGAAACCACCTGCAACAACGGCAAGTTGTCGTACTGCGTGACCGCCAGCGAACCGTACGCCGTGCCGAACGGCGACAACACCGTGATCAGGAACTCGCCCGCCGCCAACCCGGCCGGAAACACCAACGCCGCCTGCCACGGCCGCAACCGCCCGATCAGCAGCCGGTCCGCCACGAACGGCACCGTCTGAATCGCCGCCAACCCCGCCGCCCCCGCCACCACCACCGGATTGAACCCGATCGCCGACTCCCACACCCAGAACACCGCCGCCCCGACATGCGCCAGCCACATCCACAACGCCCCCCACCACACCCCGGACCGCCGCGAGAACGCCAGCAACAACACCGGAAACACCCAGGCCAGCGCGGCAACGTCCCACCGCCCACCGACCGCGAACAGCATTGCCGCAGTACCGGACAGAAGCAGGGCGGAGCGGCTGCGCCACCACGAACGAACGGATATTTCAGAGGAGTTGGAGGTCATGGAAAACGACGCTAGGCGCCCGACCCACCCCGGCACCTCGGCCCGAACGGCGAGACTGCGGGCCGCCGCGCAACTATCGATGCACACCCTGCGGAGGACCCCCGAATTGAGGGGTCAGGGTGGGGCTATTTTTGTGTTCGCGCTGTTAATCGCCCGCCGGCTCTATCTGTAGGCGCATTCCTTCGTAGACTTCTCGGAGGTCCCGCGCATCGGAAATTCTGCGCGCTTCTACTGCTCTGACGACTTCGAGGGCGCGCCAATGGTTGGATGGCGCTACTCGGCCAGACAGCATGGCGTGCTGTGCCGAATCACATGCCTCATCCAATCGATTAGTGGCCACCAGGGAGAGCGCCAGGTCGATATTGGCCGATGCCATCCGGCGAGGCCATTTTCGAATGTCCTCCGAGGGCGAGAGCCGCGAAATCACTTCTCGCGCATATGCTTCGGCTGCCGGATCGCCGAGCCATGCGAGCGTGGTCGCCGCATAGGCGAGTGACTTGGCTGGGTCATATTGGAAATGATGTTCCGGCTGATTTGGAGTACCCATCGCGGTGGAAAGCGCTTGTACTCGGTCTATTGCGGCATAGGTTTCGGTCGGATAGCCCAATCGCGCAAATGCTCGCCCCTGCTGTGCAAGGGACTGGATTTCAACCGAACTTCCGGCAGGCGCCAACTGTTGAGCGGTCTCGCTAAGGGCTGCTGCCTCGGAGTAGTCGCCGTTGGTGAGCACCCGCCAAGCGTCAGTTTCAAAGCACCAAGCCTGAATTTCTGAATTTCCGGCATGCCGCGCCAGGGTCGCCGCCGTTCGCAGTCTCGCCGCTGCTGCGCCTTGCTGGTTGAGGTCAATGTGCAGAGTTGCGCTGGCGCGTCCTGACCAAGCTCCGCATGAACGCCCGGCACGCGACAGCCCTGCTGCGAGCCCTGCTCGTGCTGACGAACGCCGAAATTTCCCGCTGACGGACGATCACCAGCCCGAGCATCCCACCCCCGACCCACACCAGCCCCGCGACCTGCAATTTCAGGTTGAAACCGACTCAATGCCGGTAGGCGTGGACCTCGCGCTGGTGGAGCAGTGAGGTGTGATGCTGCTTTGCGTAGAACGCCCTGCCGTCGCTACTGATCACGCAGTAGACCGCGGAGCCGGTCGCGTCCAGGAGCAGTTGCGTACCCGCACGATGTCCGGGCAGTGCGTGTGCGCCAGGGCAGCCAGATCGCTGGGGAGAACATTCCCCAGCTCTGCGGTGCGGTATCGCTTCAGCGGTGGTGTTGGGCTCCAGCTGGACTGGTGTCGTTCGGGCCTCTGTGGTGCCATGGCCGATCGTGTCTCCTACGCCTGTGTAGGCGGTTCCCCGATGACGCCCTGCGCACTCTGGCGATCACCCACGGACGAGGCTGGTTCAGATGCGCTCGACGTGTGCCGCCCACTCGACAGGTGTGGTCAACTATGCCCACTGCCGCCTTCCCAGGATGTGATTGCTGATGAGCACTCAGGCCGATGGGCTCGAGCCGTGGAAGATCTACGGTGACCGCGTCGTTTATGACAACCCATGGGTGCAACTGGCGCTCGTGGACGTTGAGCCGCCCGGTGTGACGCGCTTCGAGCATCACGTCGTGCGGTTGAAGCGCGTGGCCATAGCCGCGGTGCTGGATGCCGATGACCGCGTGTTGATGCTCTGGCGGTACCGATTCGTGCCGCAGTCCTGGGGCTGGGAGCTTCCCGGTGGCATCGTCGATCCCGGGGAGGACGGTCTGGGGGCAGCTCTGCGCGAGGTCGAGGAGGAGACCGGCTGGCGACCGGATCGCCTCGACCACGTGGTTACGTTCCAGCCGATGATCGGCATGGTGGACTCGCCGCACGAAGTGTTCGTCGGTCAGGGGGCGACACTCGTGGGCGCGCCCGATGACGGTGAGGAGACCGGCCACGTCGCGTGGGTGCCGATGTCCGAGATCCCGATGCTCATGGCGGAGGGGAAGCTCATGGGTTCGGGAACCTTGGTGGCGCTCCTGCATGTCCTGGCTTCCCGTAGGCAGTGACAGCTGGGGAGCGAGTCACCCTCATCGCGATGCTTCGAACTTTCCGACCAGTTGGTCGATTCGGGCGCGTTGGCGGGCTGACCCCGTGCGGTTGGCCAGGAGCCGCGCCTGACGTAGGTGGTTCATGGCCTCGTTCTGTTCCTCTCGGGCGAGGTGGGCCTGGGCGAGATCGCAGTGCAGGCCGGCCGTCGCTCGCGTGAAGGTTGCGTCCATTTTGCCGAGCGCGTCGTACAGGTCGCTCATCGCGGCGTCGTCGCCCAGGCGGGCGAGGACGTTACCCCGCCACCGGGCCAGGTGGCCGTCGTTGAGGAAGATGCTCAACATGTCTGGGTCTCGGTCTGAACTTCCGGCGGGGAGAGTGGCCGCTGCCAGGTCCAGGGACCGGCGGCAGGCTTCCGTCTGGCCGGCCTGAGCGAGGAGTTCGGCTTCGGCAGCGTGCAGCCATGCAGCCAGCCGAGGGGAGGCGTTGCTGCCGACGGAGCGGTGCGCTTCCTGGACGAGCTGTACGGCGAGATCACTCTTTCCGGCAGCCGACAGCACATACGCCTGCTCGGCCATGGCGTGCGCCAGGTACATCGGTTCCTTCGCCTCGGCGGCGGCTCTCTTGCCCAGTTCGTAGTGGCGCCAGGCTCGTTCCGTGGCACCGACGTCGAGTGCCTGCCACGCCGCCAGTGTGGCTGCCCCGGCGAGTGCCCGAGCGATGGGCTCCCTGGTGGCCGGCAACACGGCGAAGGTCAGCGAATCTTCCAGGGCTGTCAGGTGTGCCTGCATCTGGTCCACCAGCGCGGCAGCGCCCATCTGGCGGTCCACCGTGCGCAGGAGCTCGGTCTGGGCCATGAAGGTGTCCACCATGCCGAGGCTGAGGCTGTGCGCCGCTTCGATGCGGCCGACCAGTTCGTCGTAGCCGTCAACGGTCGGTGGTTGGCCACCTGTCGCGCCGCTGCCGAGAAGTTCTCGGTCGGTGAGCCCGAGCAGCGCGCGAAGCACTGAGGCGTACATAGGGTCGATCGGTCGGCGACCGTTCTCCCACTCCGAGACGTAGACGCGCAGGCTCGCTGTCGAGGCGATGTCGAGGAGATGCTGACGGGCGTGCCGCTCCATCTCGTGGACAAGCCGCTCCTGCGACCAGCCCCGCTCCTTCCGAGCCTGCCGCAACTGAGCTGACACTCCTCGGCCCACCCCTTGATCGTGCCAGCTGATGCGTCCTGGCCGTGTCGCCGCAGGTCAGAGAGGGTTAACTCGCAGACGTTAGGGACGGTTGGCTACCAGCCTGGCGCTCAGTCAACTTCCATTGTTCCCACGCTAATCAATGAGCTGCTCGCCGGTCCAAAGTTCGTCCGGATCCCCTCAGGCGGCGGCACGTTGGAGATCACTCACCAACGCCACCGATGCGTGTTCGGCAACATCCCGTCTGCTTCGGAACGGCCCCGAGCAGTGACAGCACGAATGGGAGCAATCCGGATGAGAACCGACTCTCGAACGTCTCAGGTGACAGCGCCCCTGGGCCCCCGGCACCCGGTCCTCCGCTCTGTCGAGGAGCCAATGGGGCGATCTGCCGTTCGCGAGGCCCGCCCCGCTGCACCTCGGTCCAACCTCGTAGTGGTCGGCTTCGACGAGATCGTCGCGAACAAGTACCTGCGTTGCATCAGCGACGCGATCGAGGCCGGCTATGTCGACTCGTACTCCATCATCGACCTGGAATCGGAACGGTCGACGATCGAGGAACGCATCCACGGAGTCGACCTGAAGCCCCGCGAGGTCGTCTACCTTCCCGAGGCGGGCAGCGGCGCCACCGCGCTGCAGAGGCAGCCCGAACTGATTGGGGCCGCGATCGGGCAGCTTCGCCTGCCTGAGCTGCCGATGAAGGTGTACATCGCGACCGAGGTGCGGGCGCACGAAGCCTATCTGCGCTACTGCGTCGAGAACGGCATAGATTCGCTGGTGGAGAAGCCGGTCTTGGCTCCGTTGGTGAACGGCCGGTTCGCGCCGGCCCGGATCACCGAGGTCATGCAGGAGCTAATCGCCCAGGCCGGTCGTACCGGCGCCAACCACTCCGTGATGACGCTGAGCCGGTACCACCGCATCTACAACGGGGAGTTGCTGCGCTCGCTCGAGGAGCGGGTTCAGGAATGGCAGGCCCCCGTCACGTCATTCCACCTGCGTGCCGCCGGCGGGGTGTGGAACCTCCAGCACGAGTACGAGTCGCGGGACGATCACCCCTACCGGTACGGCTACGGGATGGTGATGCACGGCGCGTACCACTACATCGATCTCGCCGTCCAGTGCCTGTCCCTCAACAAGCTCGTGTTTCCGGACCGCCGCTTCAAGCTCGAATTCAGCTCGTTCGGCGCCTTCCCGACCGACCAGCACCTCCGGATCCCGAATCCGACCGCCAGCCGCTTCGAGGACGGGAGCCCGCGCTGGTCGTACGCCGAGACCGCGGCGCGCTCCTTCGGCGAGACGGACATCACCGCCACGTTCCGGCTGGTCGATGTCGCGTCCGATCGGACACTGACCGTCGGGACGCTGTCCTTCGAGCAGACGACGCCGTCCATCCGCAGCTGGCAGGACCTCCCGGACGACGTCTACAACAAGAACGGGCGCACTTCGAGCGTCGACCTCGAAGCTCAGCTGTCGACCCTCTACTCCGCACACGTCCACTGCTACGACGTGCCCCGTGGGCAGAACGCGGACAAGATCGACGCCTTCGCTCGGCTGACTACGCGAGCGAACGCTTCTCTGCTGCCGAATGAGCGGTACACGTCGGTCAACACGTTCGACGGGTTGTTCCACAGCGACAGCAACAGGCAACTCATGGAGAACTGGCTGCAGGGGACCGAGAACAGGAGCTCGCTCTCGGCACACCTGCTGCCGATGAAGGTCACCGAGGCGTTGGCCTCCTCTCTGCTCACGCCCGGCCGGGCCGTCGAGATCGCCGAGTTCTAGGCGCTTGTCCTCGCTCGTCCCTCAACCTCAGGTGGTGCCCCTTGTCTGTACAGCACTCGAAGGCGTCGCTTCGCGCCTTCTACGCAGAAGCGTTACGGAACGGCCGGAGCACCAGCGAGAAGCTGTGCGCTCCCGTTCCGGCACGCTTCCTCGCCCTTCTGGCATCCCTCCCCGCGGACACTCCGCGTCGCGCTCTGGACCTCGGGTACGGCGCCGGGGCGTACACCATCGCCCTGGCCGAGGCCGGGTTCACTGTCATCGCGGTGGACCAGGCGCCGGCCGAGTCGCTGCTTCACCGGCTCCTGGCGCACGAGGACCTGGCGGAGCGGGTCACCGTGGTGGAGTCCCTTCTCGAGCAATACGTGGTTCAGGAGGACTTCGGCCTGCTCGTAGCGAAGGACGTCCTGCACTACCTGTCACAGCACGACGTCGAACGTCTGCTTACCGGGGCCGTCCGCAGCTCCCGATCGGTCAACCTGCACTACCTGGAGATCTTCACCGCGATCTCCCGGACGGACGCCCATGGCGGGCAGATCCACATCGAGGGCGAGGCCCGGTACACGCCGGACACCCTCGGCCGCGCGCTGGAGCGAATCTACGACGGCTGGGACGTCACCGTGCGCTGGGACGACCACACCGAGCAGGACACGCGCTCGGGGCGCAGCTACTTCGAAGCGACTCGCGCGACCGTCGTAGCATCGCGCAGGTTCCCGGCTCCAGTCGGCACCGCGGCCATGAGCGGAAGGGAGACAGCATGACCATCGCGGATTCTGGAGGTATCAGCTTCGTTGTCCCCTGCCACAACGCGGGCGACTACCTCATCGAGACCGTGGAGTCTGTTCTCGAGCAGCCGCTTCGACGCCCGTACGAGGTAGTGATCGTGGACGATGGGTCGGACGACGCGTCGACCCTGAAGGCCATCGACGCCTGCGCCGGGATGTCCGGCGTGCGCCTCATCCGGCTCGCCCAGCGCCAAGGGCACCACGTAGCCAGGAACACCGGCGTGGCAGCCGCGCGGATGGAGTACGTGATGCAGGTGGACGCCGACGACAGGCTGGCCACCGACCCGTACCTCCTGAAGGAAGGGTCCTATCCGGACCGGGCGGCGGAGATCCTCGAGGCTGATGCCGATACGGCCTTCGTACACACCATGTCGTGGATGATCGGTGCCTTCGAGGGGTTCACCATCTCCTCGTACCCGTGCCGCGAAGACCTGGTGGTGCGTAAGCACCACGTCCCGACGTCGATACTCTGCCGACGGGCCGACGCTCTCGAATGCGGGCTGTACGACCCGAAGGTGCTCAAGTGGGGAGACTGGGCCT
Organism: Kitasatospora sp. NPDC051984; assembly: GCF_044593455.1. Classification (NCBI taxonomy): domain Bacteria; kingdom Bacillati; phylum Actinomycetota; class Actinomycetes; order Kitasatosporales; family Streptomycetaceae; genus Kitasatospora; species Kitasatospora sp. NPDC051984. The sequence continues at coordinate 173,823 of NZ_JBIUCB010000002.1, read as the reverse complement.
TCGCGGTCAACCTGCTGGCAAGCCGGCACAGGCGAGGGGTGGGCAACACCATCCAATGCGTCGCCGGGCCCTTCTACGAGTACCGAGTGCACTCACGGGTCGAGCGAGTGTCCGACGCGACGGTCTCGGAGCTCGACATGACTCTCCTCGTCGTGGAGAAGAACCTGGACTTCTTCCGGGACCGCCTGGACCGGAACGACGGGGCTGCCGAGATCGCCCGCGACCTGCTGGGTCAGAAGCCGACACGCCTCGACGACCTCCTGCACATGGCGAACTTCGATCTCCACCAGGCTCAGATCGTCGCGGAGCAGCGTGAGTTCTCTCTGTCGAGCCCGTACGAGGCGCTGGGAATTCCGTAGGAGTCGCCATCGGGAGCCTGCTGTAGAGGCGCCCGAGGCCGAATAGCCCGGAGGGGGCCCAGACCGCATGGTCTGGGCCCCCTCCGGGCGTGTTCCGGCGCCTACTGCGGCGGCAGCTTGGCCAGTTGGGCCTGAAGCCGAGCGATGTCCGCCTCGGCCTTGGCGAGGCGGCCCTTGATCTTGTCCACGACGTCGTCGGGGGCCTTGGCGATGAACGCCTCGTTCCCGAGCTTGGACTCGGCCTGCTGCTTCTCCTTCTCGGCGGCGGTCAGGTCCTTGCTCAGTCGCTTGCGCTCGGCCGCCACGTCGATGGTGCCCGACAGGTCGAGCGAGACCGTGGCGCCGACCACCGGCAGGGAGGCGGTGGCGGCGAAGCCCTCACCCTCCGGCTGGAGGCGGAGCACCTGACGGATGGCCGCCTCGTGCGGGGCCAGCGCCGTGCCGTCGAGCTCCAGACGAGCCGGGACCTTCTGGGCGGGCTGGAGGCCCTGGTCGGAGCGGAAGCGGCGGACCTCGGTGACGACCTGCTGGACCAGCTCGATCTCCTGCTCCGCGGCCTCGTCGCGGAACCCGGAGTCCTTCGGCCACTCGGCGACGACGACCGACTCACGGCCCGTCAGCGTGGTCCACAGGGTTTCCGTGACGAACGGGACGATCGGGTGCAGCAACCGCAGGGTGACGTCGAGGACCTCGCCGAGCACGCGGGCCGAGACCTTGGCCAGTTCGCCGCCCTCGAAGAACGTCGTCTTCGACAGCTCGACGTACCAGTCGAAGACCTCGTCCCACGCGAAGTGGTACAGGGCGTCCGCGAGCTTGGCGAACTGGTAGTCGTCGTAGTACGCATCCGCCTCGGTGACGACCTTGTTCAGCCGCGAAAGGATCCAGCGGTCGGTCGCCGAGAGCTTCTCTGCAGGCGGGAGTTCACCCTCGACCGTGGCGCCGTTCATGAGCGCGAAGCGTGTCGCGTTCCAGATCTTGTTGGCGAAGTTGCGGGACGCCTGGACCCAGTCCTCGCCGATCGGGACGTCGACCCCCGGGTTGGCGCCCTTGGCCAGGGTGAAGCGCAGGGCGTCGGAGCCGTACTTGTCCATCCAGTCCAGCGGGTTGACCGTGTTACCGAACGACTTCGACATCTTCTTGCCGAACTCGTCCCGGACCATGCCGTGGAACGCGATCGTGCGGAACGGCGGCTGGCCGTCCATCGCGTAGAGAGCGAACATCATCATCCGGGCGACCCAGAAGAACATCAGGTCGTAGCCGGTGACCAGGACGGAGTTCGGGTAGAACTTCTCCAGATCCGGCGTCTGCTCGGGCCAGCCGAGGGTGGAGAACGGCCACAGGCCGGACGAGAACCACGTGTCGAGGACGTCGGTGTCCTGCGTCCAGCCCTCACCCGTGGGCGGCTCGTCGTCGGGGCCGACGCAGACCAGTTCGCCGTTCGGGCCGTGCCAGACCGGGATGCGGTGGCCCCACCACAGCTGACGCGAGATGCACCAGTCGTTGAGGTTGTCGACCCAGTCGAAGTACCGCTGCGACATGTCGGCCGGATGGATGTCGACCCGACCGTCACGGACCGCGTCGCCGGCCGCCTTGGCGAGCGTTTCGACCTTGACCCACCACTGCATCGAAAGGCGGGGTTCCAGCGTCGTCTTGCAGCGTGAGCAGTGGCCGACGGAGTGGACGTAGGGGCGCTTCTCGGCGACGATCCGGCCCTCGGCGCGCAGGGCGGCGACGATTGCGGAGCGCGCCTCGAAACGGTCCAGGCCCTGGAAGGGGCCGTGGACGGTGATGATGCCGCGCTCGTCGAGAACCTCGATGGATTCGAGGTTGTGGCGCTGGCCGATGGCGAAGTCATTTGGGTCGTGCGCCGGGGTCACCTTGACGGCGCCGGTGCCGAACTCCGGGTCGACATGCGTGTCGGCGACGACCGGAATGCTCCGGTCGGTCAACGGCAGCTTGATCTGCTTCCCGATCAGGTGGGCGTAGCGCTCGTCGTCGGGGTGAACGGCGACGGCGGTGTCGCCGAGCATCGTCTCCGCGCGAGTGGTGGCGACGACGATGGTGTCCTTGCCCTCGCCGTAGGTCATGGAGACGAGTTCGCCGTCGTCGTCCTGGTAGTCGACCTCGATGTCGGAGATGGCCGTCAGACAGCGGGGGCACCAGTTGATGATGCGCTCGGCGCGGTAGATCAGCCCGTCATCGAACATCTTCTTGAAGACGGTCTGGACGGCCCGGGAAAGGCCCTCGTCCATCGTGAAGCGGTCCCGGCTCCACGCCAGCCCCTCGCCGAGGCGCCGCATCTGGCCGGCGATCTGCCCGCCGGACTCGGCCTTCCACTCCCACACGCGCTCGACGAAGGCTTCACGGCCCAGGTCGTGACGGGACTTGCCCTCCTTCGCGAGCTCACGCTCGACGACGTTCTGGGTGGCGATACCTGCGTGGTCCATGCCGGGCTGCCACAACGTCTCGTAGCCCTGCATGCGCTTGCGGCGGGTGAGGGCGTCGATCAGCGTGTGCTCGAAGGCATGGCCCAGGTGAAGCGAGCCGGTGACGTTCGGCGGCGGGATGACGATCGTGTACGCCGGCTTCTCGCTCTTCGCGTCGGCCTCGAAGTACCCGCGCTCTACCCAACGCTCGTACAGCGCTACCTCTACCTCGGCCGGCGCGTACTGGGTCGGCAGCTCATGGGTAGGCGTCGGCCCGTTCTCGGGGCGCTGTGGAGTGTTGTCGGTCACGACGGTCATTCTAGGCCCGTGGCACCTCTGCCCTCGCCCGACTTTCCTGGGGCGACCGGGTTGTCACCGAGACGCAGGAGTGACCGCACGGAGGGGGTGGGGAGGGGAGCTCGCCCGGGTCGCTCATCGGCACGGCAGCCTCTCCGACGTCCGGGACCTGCGGGAACGGATCGCCACTACTGCACTGGGCGGAAGCCCACTACCGTCTCTCCTGCCAGCAAGGGCAGAGCGGTCCACGCCCATGCTGGACAACTGTCAGCTGAGAATGTCGATCAGAGGGACGAGCCGACCGTGATGACTGCACCCGTGATCCGCAGCGATGTCCCCGGATCCTTCGCTTGGGGTGTCTTCCACGAGCGTCACCCGAAGCTCGTCCAGCAGGTGCTCGATGCACTGCCGTACGGGCCGAGCGAGCGGGTCGCGATCGAGGAGCTCCTCGCCGAGAGCACTGACGGTGTGCTGCAGCCGCTCAGCACCAGTGCCCGTGATCATCAGCAGTGAGTCGGTTTCAACCTGAAGTTGCAGGTCGCGGGGGCTGGTGTGGGTCGGGGGTGGGGTGCTCGGGCTGGTGATCGTCCGTCAGCGGGAAATTTCGGCGTTCGTCAGCACGAGCAGGGCTCGTAGCAGGGCTGTCGCGTGCCGGGCGTTCATGCGGAGCTTGGTCAGGACGCGCCAGTTCTTCAGGTCGGCGAAGCCGTGCTCGGTGGCCGCGCGTTCGCGGCGGACCAGGCGGTTCGCTTCCTTCTGCGCCTTCGTGAGGGGCCTGCCGCGGGCGGCCCTGCGGCCGGTGACGATCACGGGGTCGTCGGGGTCGTCGTCCAGGTCGACGAAGCCGAGGTCGGTCAGGGCCCCGAGTCCCGGCAGACGATCACCTGCTACTGATCACGACTCCGACCAGCCTGAGTACCCCACCCCCGACCCACGCCAGCTCCGTGACCTGCAGCTTCAGGTTGGAATCGGCTCATTGGTGACGGGCTGCTCGGTGACCCGGAGGGGGGCGAGTACGACCGGCTGATTGCCACCTGTTCAGTCCGCCACCTCCCCCAACCGTGGCTCTACCAGGTGAAGCCCGGCGGTCGAATCCTGGTCACCCTCTCCGGCTGGTCATTCGCGTTCGGCCTCGCCCTGCTGACCGTGACCGGCCCCGGTGAGGCCACGGGCCGGTTTCTGCCCGGATACGTCAGCTTCATGATTGCCCGACCGCATGACCGGCCACCCCGACAGAGTCTCGAGCTACTGCCCGGGGACGAACGACCGACCCGGATCAACCCCGAGATCATCAGCACGTGGACCGGCGGTTGGGTCGCCCAACTCGCGGCTCCCTCGGCCGAACGCATGGGGGCTGGTGAGCAACAGATCCTCTCGGACGTGGCCACCGGATCGCAGGCCCGGACCATGCCCAACCCTGACGGGGGGTGGACCGTGGTTCAGCGCGGGCCGCTCCGATTGTGGGATCAGGTGGAGACTGCCGTCGAAGCCTGGCAGGCCGCCAACTCGCCCCACCAGGAACGGTTCGGAATCACGGTTTCGGCCGCCGGCCAGCGCGTGTGGCTCGGCGCCGAGGACGGCCCCGGGTGGGACCTGCCGATCTGACGCACGCGGGCGGTGTGGGCCGGTTCGCGTGCGTCGTGCCGTTCCGCACGCGTTCGTTGAGCGTGGGTGTCCGGACGGATGGGCTGCCGGTCCCAGGCGCGCGGGGCCGACTGTCCCCCGTGGCCGACACCGGCGGCGCCGGGTGCTCGAGGTCAGCGAGGGCTGAGGAGGCAGAACTCGTTGCCTTCCGGGTCGGCCAGGACGGTCCAGTGGATGGCGGACCGGTCGAAATCGGGGTCGGTGGCGCCCAGGGCGCGCAGGCGGTCGGCTTCTGCTGCCGGGTCGTCGCCGGGGTAGGGGCGGACGTCGAGGTGGACGCGGTTCCAGACGGTCTTGGTGTCGGGTGTGCGGATGAACTCCAGGTAGGGGCCGACGCCTTGGGCGGATCGCAATGTCGCGTGGTCGTCGGTGACCTCGTGCAGCGTCCAGTCCATCGCCTGGCCCCAGAACCGGGCCATCTCGCGCGGGTCGGCGCAGTCGACCACCACTGCGGCGATCGGCCCGGTGCCCTGGTAGACCGGGCGGGGCTCCAGGACGCAGAACTCGTTGCCTTCCGGGTCGGCCATGACCGTCCAGGGGACGTCGCCCTGACCGACGTCGGCGAGGGTCGCTCCGAGAGCCTTCAGGCGCTCGACCAGCTCCGCCTGGTGGGCGGTCGAGGTGGTGGCCAGATCGATGTGTACCCGGTTCTTCACCGTCTTGGGTTCCGGGCGGGCGACGATGTCGATGCAGACGGCCGCGGGGTCGGGGTAGGCGAAACCGACGGGTTCGAGGTTGGTGACGCCTGGTCCCTCGCTGTCGACACCCCAGCCGAGTGCCTCCGCCCAGAACCGGCCGAGCGCGGCGTCGTCCTGGGCCTTCATGTTGATCTGCACGAGTCGTGTTGCCATGCGGCGGATCCTAGGAGCCAGCACCGGCCCTGGCCAGCGCGGTTCTGCAGGCGCGCGCGTCGCGGGTCTTTCGCTGCTCCGTGAGCGCACCACTGAACCTGGAAGTGCAATGCCGGTGGCGCGGCGCAGCTGGCGGCGGGGCAATCATGCCCCCTCCGGGAACCGTTGTTGACCGTTCGAATCCCGGCGGTACGTGATCATTTCATGACCTCATTGGCAGCTCAGGCGGGCTCCGGCGGCGGCGTGTTCCTGCTCATCTGGAGCGTCGTGGCCATGGCCATGGGCGGAGCCCTGGCCACCAAGAAGTGGTCGACCCGTTTCAAGGACCACATGGTGCAGGGGCTTGCGCCGCGCCCGCTGTCGCAACAACGAGCCGCCCGGCAACCCGTGGGCGTGCTGAGGTTCATCGGAGGCGCTCTCGCGGTCTCGGGAGCGGTCGCCCTGCCGATCGCCGTGGTCATCATCAGCCGGGGCTGACACCGGGACACCGGCGGCGCCACGGACCGGGGGAGGCCAGCAGTCGGGCCGGGCGGGCGCCCCGGCATCCGCCCGACTGTCGGCCGATCGGGGCCGGCACGATCCGAAACTCGCTCGCCGTACCTGCTTGGAGTGCGGACATGCCGACTTCGCTGCACCTGCAAGAGATCACCCCTGACAACTTCGAGCGCGCCATCGGCCTGCGGGTCCGGCCCGATCAGGAACAGCTGGTGGACCCCGTGGTGAAGTCGCTCGCCGAGGCGTACCTGCACCCGGGCGTCGCATGGCCCCGGCTCATCTGCGACGACGGCGAGGCCGTCGGGTTCCTGATGGCCTTCTTCGACATCGACTGGACCGGCAAGGGCACCGACTTCCGTTCCGGACTCTGGCGTCTCAACATTGCGGCCGGTGAGCAGGGACGAGGCGTGGGGCGTTTCGCGGTGCGGGCCGTCGCCGACGAGATCCGGCGCCGGGGAGGCACCCGCCTGACGACGACCTGGCATCCCGGAGCGGACGGCCCGATGGGCTTCTACCTGGCACTCGGGTTCCGCCCGACCGGAGAGACCAGCGGAGGTCAGACGGTGGGCGTGCTGGAACTGGGCTGAACCCACGCGCGGATCGTCGTGTGCCGCCGGCTGTGCCTGCGGCGCGTGCCGCCGGCCGTGTCCGCGCAACTATCGATGCGCACCCGGGGGAGGATCCGCACCGCGCCGGTGCTCGTCTAGCCTGGCGGACCGATGGCTACCTGGACGACGACGGCCCTGCGCGCCGCACCCCGATGGATCGCCGACCGGCCGCGACTGACGGATGTCGCGCTCGGCGGTGGATTGACCCTGTTCGACGCGGTCACCGTGCTGAACCACACGCCTGCGCCCGGTGGTTGGGGTGTGGCGCTGTGGGCCGCGCAGACCGTTCCGCTGGTGTGGCGGCGGCGGTGGCCGCACGCCGTGCTCGCGGCGATGACCGCCCTGTACCTGCTGTTCCAAGTGCTCGACCCGATACCGGGGAAGATCCCCGGCCCGTACCTGCTGATGCTCGGCGTGTACGCCGTGGCCCGCTACGCCCCGCGCCGGGCCGCCCTGCTCGCAACTGCCCTGTGCCTGGGGGCCGTTACGGTGGGGGACGCGATGACCGGGCACTGGCAGGTGCCGCAGCCCGGGTCGTTGGAGCCGATCAGCACCACCACGTTCGTGTTCTTCTTCGCGCTCGCCTGGATCCTCGGCTCCGGTCGGCGCCGGATCGGTGCCGACGCGGATCGGCTGCGTGAACTCAACCGGCGGCTGCGGGCCGAGCAGGAGCTCAACGCCCGGCAGGCGGTGGCCGGTGAGCGGGCCCGGATCGCCCGTGACCTGCACGATGTGGTCGCGCATCATGTCAGCGCGATCGCGGTGCAGGCCCGGGCCGCCGAGGACGTGCTGACGGACGATCCGGTGCTCGCCGTCCAAGGCGTCGGCCTGATCGGCCGGACCGCCGACACCGCGCTGATCGAGATGCGGCGCATCCTCGGCCTGCTGTCCACCCGCGAGCGCGACCTCGCCCCGGAGCCGTCCCTCGCCCACCTCGACCGGCTCGCCGACGCCGCCCGCGCGGCCGGCTGCCGGGTCGCCGTCACCGTGCAACTCCCGGAAACCGGCGTGCAGTTCGCGGGGCTCGAGGTCTCCGGGTACCGGATCGTCCAGGAGGCGCTGACCAACGTGCTCAAGCACGCCGGCCCGGTGGACGTCCGGGTCGCCGTCCGCGCCGACGCCGGGCAGCTGCTGATCGAGGTCGAGAACGACCCGCCCGCCCCCGGCCGCCAGCTGGTCCCCGATCACCCGCCTGCCCCCGGCCACCGGCCGGTCCCCGGCAGCGGGCGAGGGCTGATCGGCATGCGGGAGCGGGCGGCGGCCTTCGACGGCACCCTGGACGCCGGGCCGCGGGCCGACGGCGGGTGGCGGCTGCGCGCCACACTGGATGCGCGGGTGGTGGAGGCGTGAGCGTACGGGTGCTGGTCGTCGACGACCAGGAGATCGTCCGGACGGCGCTGCGGCTGGTCATCGACCGGCGCGAGGGGCTGACGGTGGTCGGCGAAGCCGCCGACGGGGGGCGGGCGTTCGCGCTCGCCGTCGAACTGCGGCCCGACGTCGTGCTGATGGACATCCGGATGCCCGGCACCACCGGCATCGAGGCCACCCGCCGGATCACCACCGAGTGGCCCGGCCCGGAGCCGGCGCCGCGGGTCCTGCTGCTCACCACCTTCGACCTGGACGAGTACGTGCACGAGGCGCTGCGGGCCGGCGCGCACGGCTTCCTGCTGAAGAACAGCGCCCCCGAACAGCTGGCCCGGGCGATCCGGGCCACCGCCGCGGGCGAGTCCGTGCTCGCGCCGAGCGTCACCCGCCGCCTGATCGACACCCTCACCGCGCTGCCGCCCGCCCTATTGCCAACACTTGACGATGCGTTGGTAAAAACTCCGTCCGTCGAGCTGCTCACCGAACGGGAGCTCCAGGTGCTGGTGCTGGTCGCCCGCGGCCTGTCCAACGCCCGGATCGGTGACGCGCTCGGCCTGAGCGAGGCGAACGTGAAGAGCCGCGTCAACCGGATCCTCGGCCGCCTCGGACTGGAGAACCGCGTTCAGGCCGCGCTCTTCGCCCACAAGGCGGGACTGAGCTGACGGAGCGTCAGCGCAGCAGCCCAGGTGAGGATTCGGTGTGAGCGGCTGCCGCACCCGGCCCGCAGACCGTATGGTTCGTCCCGCGCACCCGACGGGGGAAGGGAAGGGCAGGTGCAGCCACTCGACGGGATGGATCCGCGGCAGGTCGGGCCGTACACGCTGGTGGGCCGACTCGGGGCCGGCGGCATGGGTGCGGTGTACCTGGGGCGGTCGGCCGGCGGGCGGGCCGTCGCCGTCAAGGTGGTTCGGCCGGAGCTCGCCGAGGACACCGAGTTCCGGCAGCGCTTCCGGCAGGAGGTGGCCGCCGCGCGGCGGGTCTCCGGCGCGTTCACCGCGGCCGTGGTGGACGCCGACACCGAGGCCGCGCTGCCGTGGATGGCCACCGCCTTCGTCCCCGGACTGTCGCTGCGGCAGGTCGTCGAACGGCACGGCCCGCTGCCCGTCGCCACCGTCCGCACACTGGCCGCCGGGCTCGCCGAGGCGCTCGGCGAGGTGCACCGCGCCGGGCTGATCCACCGCGACCTGAAGCCCGGCAACGTGCTGCTCGCCCTCGACGGGCCGCACGTCATCGACTTCGGCATCTCCCGGGCCGCCGACGCCGGCGGGCTGACCACCACCGGCTCCGTCATCGGCTCCGCGCCGTACATGTCCCCCGAACAGGCCCTCGGCGAGCCGCTCACGCCCGCCGGCGACGTGTTCTCGCTCGGCTCCACCCTGGCGTACGCGGCCCTCGGCCGGAACCTGTTCGGCGAGGGCGCCGGCGCGGCCGTGCTGTTCCGGATCGTCAACACCGAACCCGACCTCGGCGAACTACCCGCCGAACTGCGCCCGTTGGTCACCGCCTGCCTCGCCAAGACCCCCGCGCACCGGCCGACGCCCCGCCAACTCGTCGCCCACGTCGCCCAGTCCGGGCACCCCACCGACCCGGACGGCTGGCTGCCACCCGCCGTCGCCACCGAGGTGCGCGCCGTCCGCGCCGTGCTCACCGCGCCGCCCGCACCACCGCCGATGCCCCCGCCCGCCCCTGAGCCGTCCGACCAGCCACCGCCCGCGCGCCGGATCGGCCGCCGCACGCTGCTCGGCCTCGGCGGCGCCGTCCTCGCCGCCGGCGGGGCCGGAACCGCGTTCGCGCTGATCAACCGCGACCGCGGCGTCTCGTCCGACAAGCACGCCGCCCCGCCGGTCCGGCCGAGCGTGGACGTCCCGGAGGCCGTCCCGCTCTGGCAGAACCGCGAGGTCACCTTGCCGTGCGTCCAACTGCTGTCACTGGACGGGGCGGTGGTCGGCATCACGCCCAGGAAGATCTGGGCGGTCGGCGGCGACGGCAAGCCGAAGTGGACCCTGGACGACACCACGGTGGCCGTCACCTTCGCCATCGACGCGGCCCAGCCGCAACCCGTCGCCGCCTTCGACGGCCACCGCATCCAACTGGCCGGCACGGGCGGCATGGCCGGCATGGGTGGCACAGGCGTCGGCAGCCGCATCACGGCCGTCCTGCTCGCCATCGACCCGGCCGACGGCAAGTCCGACGGGAAGGTGGCGCTCGACCAGCCGGAGGCGGTCTCGGCGAACCGCCTCGCCGGGATCCGCGGCGGCACCGCGTACGTGCTCGGGCTGGGCCAGGGCCGGCACCAAGGGGGCAGCAACGTGTGGGCGATCGACCTGGCCGGGCGGCGCACCGCCTGGTTCCACGGCGAGGAATCCCTGCTGCTGGAAGGCGTCCTGCTGGCCGGGGGCGACCAGGTGTTGGTCTCCTCCGCCGACCGCCTCAAGGCACTCGACGGCTCGGGGAACGTCGCCTGGCAGGCCGGCCTCCAGTCCTTCGGCATCGCCGCAGGCGGCGGCTGGTTCCTCACCCCCGACAACAAAGGCGCCGTCACCGCCCTCGACCCCGCCACCGGCAAACCCGCCTGGTCAGCCCCCGGCATCGCCACCCCCCGCCTGCACGGCAGCGCCTTCGCGCACGGCCCCGACGACAACCTGCTGCACTGCCTGTGGACCGACACCGACAGCGGCTTCTCCGTCGGCGCCCTCGACCTGAAGAGCGGCACCCCGCGCTGGAAGACCCCGCTCCCGCCCGACGGCCCCGGCACCGGCACCGGCAGGTTCGGCGCCGACCTGCTCCACGCCGACGACACCCTCTACCGGATCGGCCCCGACGCGGTGATCTGGGCCCTCGATCCCGACACCGGCAAGGCCCGCTGGAAGTACTCCGGATACCAGGGCACCGACGCCGCGACCCTGACCTGGACGGCCGGCGCGGGACGGCTGTGCGTCGCCGCCGGGAGCCCGTCGATCCTCACCGCCCTTCCCGCGAAGATGAGTTGACGACCACGCAGCCGGACCTCGGCCGGGCCGGGCGCCGGTGTCTGGCCGCCGCGAGCCCCTCCTTCCTCACCGCCCTTCCCGTGAAAGCGAGTTGACGATGCACCCGCTGTCCCCGACCGACCCCGCACAGGTCGGCCCCTACCTGCTGCTCGGCCGGCTCGGCGCGGGCGGCATGGGCGCCGTCTACCTCGGCCGGTCGGCCGGCGGCCGCACCGTCGCGATCAAGCTGATCCGGCCCGAACTCGCCGACGACCAGCGGTTCCGGGCCCGCTTCCGGCGCGAGGTCTCGGCCGCCCGCACCGCGTCCTCCGCGTTCACCGCCCCCGTCGTGGACGCCGACCCGGACGCGCCGCTGCCCTGGCTCGCCACCGCGTACATCCCCGGCATCCCGCTCGACGAGGCGGTCCGGCTGGTCGGGCCGTTCCCCGAACCGGTGCTGCGCATCCTCGCCGCCGGCATCGCCGAGGAACTCGCCGCGATCCACGCCGCCGGACTCGTCCACCGCGACATCAAGCCCAGCAACGTGCTGCTCGCCCTCGACGGCCCGCACGTCATCGACTTCGGCATCGCCCGCGCCGCCGACGACAGCGTGCTCACCGCCGAGGGCGCCATCCTCGGCACCCCCTCCTACCTGTCGCCCGAACAGGCCCTCGCCCGGCCGATCGGCCCCGCCGCCGACGTCTTCTCGCTCGGCTCGACCCTGGTGCACGCCGCCACCGGCGCGGGCCCGTTCGGCGGGGGCCAGCCCATCGAGGTGGTCCGCCGGGTCGCCGCCGAGGAGCCCGACCTCAGCGGCGTCCCCACCGGGCTGCGCCTGCTGGTCGCCGCCTGCCTCGCCAAGGACCCGGCCGACCGGCCCACACCCCGCCAACTCGTCGACTCCCAGCGGCTCGAACCCCAGCCCCCCGGCACCTGGCTGCACCCCGCGCTGGTCGCCGCCGTCGAACGCTCGGCGGCCGTCCTCACGCCGACGCTGCCCCCACCGCTCCTGCCCACGATGGAACTGCCGCCCCCCGAGCCCGAGTTGAAGCAACCCGCGCGGCGGACCCTGCTGTACGGGCTGGCCGGCGGAGCGATCGCGCTGGCGGGCGGCGGGACTGCGGCGTACCTGACGTTCGGGTCCGACAAGTCACCCGCCACGCACGGCAGTTCGGCACCGACGCGCAAGCTCACCGACCCGGACCGCCCGCTCGACACCACCACCATCGCCACCGCGCTGTGGACGGTGCCCGTGTCCGACCCGATCGCCCAGGTCGTCGGGGACGGCGACAGCATCCTCACCGTCGACGCCAAGGCCATCCGCGGCTTCGACCGTGACGGCAAACCCCGCTGGGAGCCGAAGGCCGCCGCCAACAGCATCATGCCGACCCCGGTGATCGGCCAGGTCGCCGCCGCCAACGGCAAGGGCTACTACCTCACTTGGGAGCCGAAATCCGCCGGTACCTTCGGCCTCCGCACCTCCCTCAGGGCGATCGACCTGGCCACCGGCGAAGTCTCCTGGACATTCACCAATGCGTCGGTGACCGCCACCGTCGGCGCGGTCTGCGGCGTGCTGGACGGCGCCGTCTACGTCCAGGTCACCGGATCCGCCACCGGAAGCCCCGGCCAGCAGATGTTCCTGTGGGCCGTGGACACCGCCACCCACGACACCCGCTGGGAGCAGCGGTTCCCGAACGTCGGCCTCAGCACCGGCCGCCTCGCCGTCCCCACCACCGGCACCCGCCTGCTGTGGGAGATGAACGACATGGCCAGCGGCAAGTTCACCCTGCAGGGCCTCGACACGCAGGACGCCGGCAACTCCGTCTGGCACCAGCCCACGCCCGGTACCACCCCGGACTCGGGAGCCCTCCTCCAGCCGTTCACCGACGGCCCGCACAGCTCCGCCGGCGGCCACCTGCTCTACCTCGCCGACCGGGTCTACGCCATCAACCCGGCCGACGGGACGGTGGCCTGGAAGAGCGACGCCACCATGACCTACCAGGCGGTGGTGGCCAACGCCGACGGCTCGACCGTCTTCGCCGCAGGCATCGACTACAAGACCCTCAGCCTCAGGGTCCAGGCGCTGAACGCGACCGACGGCACCGTCCGCTGGGCCGGCACCCTCCCCGCCGGCCCCATGATCACCAACCTCGGCGCCCAGTTCGCCGACGACACCCTCTACCTCTGGCTCCACGGCAAGGTCTGGGCCCTCGACCCCACCACCGGCACCGCCCGCTGGACCTACACCTTCCAAGCCTCCAACCTCGCCCTCACCGTCCCCCTCTGGGCCGGAGGCGGCCGCGTCTACGGCCCCACCGAACAGGGCCTCACGGCGGTCGCGGCCACCGGCAAGGCCTGACGGCTCCTTCGGCTTCCGGCTGGTCAGGGGCAGGATCGGGCGGGTGTGTGGCCCGGTAGCCTGGGCGGGTGGATGCGATTTTGGTGAGTGCTTGTCTGCGTGGGGTGCCGTGTCGGTTCGACGGGCGGGACAAGGCGTCGGAGGCGCTCGCGGAGGCGTTGGACGGGCGGCGGGCAGTGGCGTTCTGCCCGGAGGTGGCGGGCGGGCTGGAGACGCCGCGGCGGCCGGCGGAGCTGGTCGGGGGTGACGGGCACGACGTGCTGGACGGGACGGCGCGGGTGGTGGACGACGGCGGGCGGGACGTGACGGCGGAGTTCGTGGCGGGGGCCGAGCTGGCGCTGGTCGCGGCGCAGCGGGCGGGGTGCACGGAGGCGGTGCTGATGCCGCGGAGCCCGTCGTGCGGCCGGGGCAAGGTCTACGACGGCTCGTTCGCGGGCGCGCTGGTGCCGGGCGACGGCGTGACGGCGGCGCTGCTGGAGCGCAACGGGATCACTGTCCGGCCGGCGCCCGGGGTCTGAGTCGGGGCGCTCTGCCCGTGGCGAATCTGCGGCGGGCAGAGAAGCGTCTGCGAGGGGTCGTTCGGGGTGAACAGTGGAGTGGAAGACGCGCTCCGGCCCCGAGGAGGAAACCCCGATGAGTCCGTTCCCACCCCGTGCGGAGGACGGCGACACGCCGCCCAGTCGCTTCGACGACCACCTCGCGGCGCAGCTCCTCGCGCAGCGGATCGTCCTGCTCGGCACCCAGGTCGACGAGGTGTCGGCGAACCGGGTGTGCGCGCAGCTGCTGCTGCTCTCCGCGGAGGACCCGCGCACCGACATCAGCCTGTACATCAACAGCCCGGGCGGGTCGGTGACGGCGGGCCTGGCGATCTACGACACCATGCGGCTGATCCCGAACGACGTCTCGACGCTGGCGATGGGTTTCGCCGCCAGCATGGGGCAGTTCCTGCTGACGGTGGGCGCCGCCGGCAAGCGGTTCGCGCTGCCGAACGCGCGGATCATGATGCACCAGCCGTCGGCGGGCATCGGCGGCACAGCCTCGGACATCGAGATCCAGGCGGAGAACCTCGAGTACACCAAGAAGGCGATCGAGCGGATCACGGCCGCGCACACCGGCCAGAGCGAGGACACCATCGCCCGGGACGGCGACCGCGACCGCTGGTTCACGGCCGAACAGGCCCGGGAGTACGGGATGGTGGACCAGGTGGTGGAGTCGCTGGCGGACATCCGTCCGGCCGCGAACCGTCGACGGATGGGGTTGTGACATGGGCTCGTACACGGTTCCCTACGTCATCGAGAAGACGGCTCAGGGCGAGCGGTCCTACGACGTGTTCAGTCGGCTGCTGAACGAGCGGATCATCTTCCTCGGCACCGAGATCGACGACGGCGTCGCCAACGTGGTGATCGCGCAGCTGCTGCACCTGGAGTCGGCGAGCCCGGGGGAGGAGATCGCGATCTACCTCAACTCGCCCGGCGGATCGTTCACTTCACTGATGGCGATCTACGACACCATGACCTTCGTGCAGTCGCCGATCTCGACGTTCTGCGTCGGCCAGGCGGCGTCCACGGCGGCGGTCCTGCTGGCGGGCGGCGACCCCGGGCGGCGGTTCGTGCTCCAGCACTCGCGGGTGCTGCTCGGCCAGCCGGCCAGCGGCGGGCGGCAGGGGACGGTCTCGGACCTGAGCCTGGCGGCGAAGGAACTGCTGCGGATCCGCTCGCAGGTCGAGGAGGTACTCGCCCGGCACACCCACCACGACCCGGCGACGCTGCGCGCGGACATGGACCGCGACAAGGTGTTCACCGCCGAGGAGGCCGTCGCCTACGGCCTGGCCGACGAGGTGCTGAACCGGCGCCTGGTCCTGGCCTGACGCACCGAGAACCGGCCGGTGCGGCGGCCAACCGCCGCCGTGCCGGCCGGCGTTGATCGGGCGGCCAACCGCCGCCGCGCCGACCGGCGTTGCTCAGGCGGTTAACTGCCGCCGTGCCGACCGGCGTTGCTCGGGCGGCCAACTGCCGCCGCAGCGGCCGTTGTTCAGGCGGCCAGGCAGAGCCCGTTGTACGGCGCGGCGGGCGCGGCGCGGCGGATCTGAGAGTAGCGGACCAGGTCGTCCTGGGCGAGCGACAGCAGATCGCCGAGCCCCAGCCCGAGAGCGCGCGCGGCGGCCGCGAGCACCTCCGAGGAGGCCTCCTTGCGGCCGCGCTCCAGCTCCGACAGGTACGGCATGGAGATCCGCGCCGCCTCCGAGACGTCCTTCAACGTCCGCTGCTGGGCGAGCCGTTCACGCCGCAGCACACCACCGACCACATCACGCCACAGCGGCTCCTTCACCGCGGGCGGCTGCCTGACTGCCGCCGGCTGCTTGACCGCCCCGCCCTGCGGGCGCAGCGGGATGACGCGGGCTTCGTTCTGGCCTTGAGTGCTCACCCCATCAGCGTAGACATCCCGCGCGCGAGCGGAAGGGAGCGGCGTTCTGCTGTGGGTGAAGTGCGGAAGCGGAGCGGCAGTTGACGGATGTACAGTGCGGTTCGCCCAGGAGGTAGCTGACGTAGTGCAGGACGGTGAACCAGCAGGACCCGGGATTCTCCATCGCGCGGGGATCGACCCGGCGCATCGTTCGCAGCAGCCTTGCCTCGGCGCCCGCGGGGTCGAGCTCGTCCGTACCGGCGTCGGGGTCGTAGGCCGGCCGTTCCTCCTCCAGGGCGTGCAGGAAGAAGGCGAGGGCGTCGACCGTGCTGTTGAGCAGGTGCGGAGTGCCACCCTCCGGGATGCAGTAGACGACGCCGGTGGTCACGTCGACCATCACGTCGTCGAGCCGGATGCTGCCGAGGGTCAGCCAGACCGACATGTCGAACGGGCAGCTCGGGTACCGGCCGGCGACGCGCTGCCAGGCCTCGCCGCCGATCCGCAGGTCGCCGTCGACCATCAGCTGGTCGGTCTCGAACCAGCCCATCCGGTCCGGCAGTCCGATCTCGCCCAGGAACTCCCGGGTCGCCCGGTGCGTGATGCCGTCGAGCAGGTGGTCGGCCGGAGTGACCAGTTCCTCGGCGCCGAAGACCGACTCCATCGTCTTCCGGTCGATCAAGGGGCTCATGGAACTCCGCACTTCCGCCGGGGCCTCGGGTTGGCCAAATGGTCCGACGGGCAGTTTAGTTGGCGTTGTATGCAGGTCGGACTGCGGAGCGGACGGACGAGCACCCATGGTTGATCTATATGAGCCGATGAACCCCTACGACACCGGTTTCCTGGACATCGGAGACGGCAACCGCATCTACTACGAGCAGCTCGGCAACCCTGAGGGCAAGCCCGCGCTGTACGTGCACGGCGGGCCCGGCGCGGGGTTCCCGAAGCGGCCGACCCGGGCGTGGGACCCGGAGTCCTACCGGGTGATCCGGTACGACCAGCGCAACTGCGGGCTCAGTACGCCGCACGCCAGTGATCCGGCGGCGGACATGGCGCTGAACACCACCCAGCACCTGATCGACGACATCGAGCGGCTGCGCGAACACCTCGGTGTGGAGCGGTGGTTGCTGGACGGCGCGTCCTGGGGATCGACGCTGATCCTGGCGTACGCGCAGCAGCACCCGGAGCGGGTCAGTGAGATCGTCCTCCAGGCGGTCACCACCACCCGCCGGGCCGAGACCGACTGGCTGTACCGGGGCGTCGGCGGGTTCCGGCCCGAGGCGTGGGACCGGTTCCGGGACGGCGTCCCGGAGGGCGAACGGGGCGGTGACGTCTACCAGTTGCTGGCGGCGTACGCGCGGCTGATGGAGCACCCGGACCGGGCGGTGCGGGAGAAGGCCGCCAACGAGTGGCTGGCGTGGGAGGACGCGGTCATCGAGGGCGAGCCGAACGGCATCCCCGGGATGTACAGCAACCGCGAGATGGACGACCGGATCGCCTTCGTCCGGATCTGCTCGCACTTCTTCAGCAACGGCGCCTGGCTGGAGGAGGACCAACTGCTGCGGGACGCCCACAAGTTGGCGGGCATACCGGGCGTGCTGGTGCACGGCCGGTACGACATGGGCTGCCCAGTGCAGACCGCGTGGGAGCTGGCGAAGGCCTGGCCGGACGCGAAGCTGCACATCTTCGACGACTCCGGGCACGTGGGGAGCCAGGACATGGCCGCGACCGTCCGGCAGGCGCTGGAGGACTTCAAGCACCGCAGGTAGCAGGCGCGTTGATGCCCCGCCATGCAGGGCATGGCGGGGCATCGGCGGTGCTACTTCTGCCAGCCGACCGAGGTGATCACGGTGTCGGCGAGGCTGCCGGCGCCGTAGTTGGCCAGGCCCTTGCGGACGGCGACGATGCTGGGGCGCTGGTAGAGCTCGACGGTGTGGGCGAGCTCCCAGATCTTCACGTCGGCCTGGTTGTAGAGCTCGTCGGCCTTCGCGGGGTCGAGGGTGGCTGCGGCGGTGCGCAGCAGGTTGTCGATCTCGGGGGTGCTCAGCTTGGAGTAGTTGCCGAACACGTTGTCGCCCTGCGGGGCACGGTAGATCGGCACCGTCTTGGAGAGCGGGAAGGAGCCCGTGTTGCGCCAGCTGGCCAGGTCGAACTTGCCCTGGTCGATGTACTTGGAGAAGTACTCCTTGCTGGGCACCTTGTCGACGGTGACCTTGACGCCGACCTGCTGGAGCATGTTCTGGGTGGCGGCCGCCAGGTCGATCTGGGCCTGGTTGGAGGCGTCGTTCAGCACGTAGTGGAGCTCCAACGGCTGTCCGTCCTTGCTGCGGGTGCCGCCGGAGTCCTTCCAACCCGCCTCGTCCAGCCACTTCTTGGCGGTCGTCGGGTCGTACGTCACCCAGTCGCCGGCGTTGGCCTTGTACCCGTTCTGGTTGGTCATGAACAGGTGGTTGTCGAGCGGCTTGAACTCCACCGGGACGCCCTTGTTGGCGACCTTGATCAGCGCGGTGCGGTCCAGTGCCTTGCCGAGCGCCTGACGGACCTTCTGGTCGGCGAGCACACCGTTGCCGCCGAAGGAGATGTGCACCTCGTCCCACGGGGTGCCGGTCCGGATCACCGAGTCCTTGGCGTCCTTGAGCTGGCCGTAGGAGGCGGCGGCGCCCGCGGACGCGAAGTCGATCTCGTTGTTGAGGTAGGCCTGGGTGATCGCGGCGGCGTCGAGGACCCGGAAGGTGATCCGGTCGAGCTTCGGCTTAGGGCCCCACCAGCGGGGGTTGGGCGTCAGCGTGATGGTCTGCGCGGTCTTGTCGGCGTTGGCGAGCACGAACGGGCCGCCGAAGACCGGGACCTTCTCGATCCAGCCCTCGTTGAAGGCCTGCGGGGTGGAGAGCCCGGAGGCGGGCAGCAGCGGGCTGAACAGGCTCTGCCAGTCGGCGTACGGCTGCGAGAAGGTCACCTTGACCTCGCTCGCGTCGGCACCCTGCTCGACGCCGGAGATCTGCTCGTAGCCGGAGGAGTCGGCCAGGTTGTACGCCTGGTCCTTGCCGTTGGAGGCCTTCCAGACCGCCTCGAAGTCCTTGTAGCTCAGAGCCGTTCCGTCGGACCAGACCGCCTTCGGGTTGAGCTTGTACGTCACCACCTGCGGCGCGGTGGAGGTGACCTGCGCGGAGACCAGGTACTCGGGGACGGGGTGGTAGACGCCCTTGGCGTCGGAGCGGAAGAGCTTGGCCTCCACGTAGCCCATGATCTCCACCGCGTCGCCGTAGTTGCCGTCGACCTGGTACGGGTTCCACTGGGTGATCCACTGCTGGAGAGGTTCGCGCAGCTCGCCGCCGTCTCTGACGTTCTCCAGCGGCTGCGGGTTGTTGTCCTCGGCGTCCACGGTCGGTGCCACGGTCTTGGCGACGTCGCCCCCCGAGCCGCTCTGGCTGCTGCAGGCGCTCGCGGCCAGGAGCGCGGCGAGGGCGGCGGCGACGGCGCGGCCGATTCGGCGGGTGGCGGGCGATGTGTCCATCGGCGGAGTCCTCGGGTCTCGGAGGGTCTTGAGGGTTTTGGCGAGTCTTCGGGCGTCGTCAGGTGTGGCGATGCTTGATCGTGGGCAGCCAACTCGATGCCGGCGGGCCGAACGTAACAGCCCATCAGCCGCCCCCACCAGGGTGATGCGCGGAACTGATCGAAACGAAACGGAGTGAAACACCGCCGCAACACCCCGTCCGTACCCGTCTGATCAGCTGTGACCAGCGGGTTCGCCGGAACGGGCGAACCGCCGACACGATCGACCCTGGACGGGCCGGTCGCGCGTGGCGTACAACTGCTGCGCGAATGTGCGCCAAAGTCCGTACTAGCGAAGGCAAATGACCATGTTCAGCAGGTGTGCGAACCAGGCCGGAGGTGCGCCGTGACGGGCTACCTGGCCAGGCGGCTCGGCTACTACGTCGTCCTGCTGACCGCCGCGGTGTTCCTGGCCTACGCGCTGACCGGCACCGCGCTCGGCCCGCGCGCCTACTTCGAGGCCAAGCAACCGCGCCCCTCCGCCGCCTCCGTCGACCGGCAGCTGACCGCGCTCAACCTCAACGACCACACCCCCGTGGTCGAACGCTTCGCCACCTGGGCGGACGGCGTCCTGCTGCACGCCGACCTCGGCCGCACCATCCACGACACCTCCGTCAACGACGAGTTCGGCCGCCGGATCTGGGTCTCACTGCGGCTGCTGCTCGTCGGCAGCGTCCTCGGCATGCTGCTCGGCGTGGCCGCCGGCGCATGGAGCGCGGTCCGGCAGTACCGGCTCTCCGACCGGGCACTCACCGTGCTGTCCTTCGTGCTGCTCTCCACCCCGGTGTTCCTGCTCGCCCTGCTGCTCAAGAACGGCGCCATCGCCGCCAAGAACGCGGCCGGCCACGACGTCATCCCGTTCACCGGCTACGAGACACCCAACCTCTCCGGCAGCCTCGGCACCCACCTCGCCGACTGGGGCCTGCACCTGCTGCTGCCCACCCTCTCGCTCGCCCTCGGCGGCCTCGCCACCTACAGCCGCTACCAGCGCTCCACCATGCTCGACGTCCTCGGCGCCGACTACCTGCGCACCGCCGAAGCCAAGGGACTCACCCGCACCCGCGCCCTGCTCAAGCACGGCCTGCGCACCGCGATCATCCCGATGACCACGATGTTCGCCTACGCCTTCCTCGGCCTGTTCACCGGCGCCGCCTTCACCGAAACCATCTTCGGCTGGCACGGCATGGGCGAGTGGTTCATCCAGGCCGTCAACGAACAGGACGTCAACTCCGTCGTCGCCGTCAACCTCTTCGCCGCCGTCGTCGTCCTCGCCGCCGGCTTCCTCGCCGACGCGCTGCACGCTGCGCTCGACCCCCGAGTGAGGGCGGCATGAGCGGGATGCGAAGCGAGGGGGCGGAACTGCGCGAAGCGGAAGGCGCTCAACCGCAAGATCGCGACGCCGGACAATGGCTTGCACGTGAGAGCGACGCTGCGCAGCCGGTTACCCCGCGTGGGCGGCTCCGGTTGGCAGCAGCCCGGCTCGCAGCCTCCCGCGGAGCGGTTCTCGGCCTGGTGGTCATGGTGCTGCTCTTCCTGCTGGCCTTCCTCGGGCCGTACCTCACCCCCTGGGACTACGCCACCCCCGACTACACCGCGCTGCGCCAACCCCCGTCCCCACAGCACTGGTTCGGCACCAACGGTCTCGGCCAGGACGTGTTCGCGCAGACCGTCCGCGGGCTCCAGAAGTCGCTGGTGATCGGCCTGCTGGTGGCTGTGCTCTCCACCGGCCTGGCCTCGCTCGTCGGCGCCTGCGCGGGGTACTTCGGCGGCTGGACGGACCGGCTGCTGACGTTCCTGGTCGATCTGATGCTGATCTTCCCGGCGTTCCTGGTGATCGCGGTGATCTCGCCCCGACTGCGCGGCAGCGGCTGGATCGCGTTCGTGCTGCTGCTCGCGGTCTTCAACTGGATGATCACCGCCCGGGTGATCCGTTCGATGACGCGGTCCCTGCGGGAGCGCGAATTCGTGGTCGCCGCCCGGTTCATGGGCGTCGGGCCGTTCCGGATCATCTGGCGGCACATCCTGCCGAACGTCTCCTCGTTCCTGATCATCGACGCCACGATCACCGTCGGCGGCGCCGTGATGAGCGAGGCCGCGCTCTCCTACTTCGGGTTCGGTGTGCGTCCGCCCGACGTCTCGCTCGGCACCCTGCTGGCGGCCGGCGCCGCTGACGCCCCCGTCTTCCCCTGGCTGTTCTACTTCGCGGCCGGCCTGCTGGTGCTGTTCGTGCTCGCCGTCAACCTGGTCGGCGACGGCCTGCGCGACGCCCTCGACCCCACCGCCGCGGCCGGACGCAGGCCCTCCCGCCGTGCACAGGGCCGAAAGAACCGAAAGACCGCCATCCCCTCGCGCCGGAGCACCCCTTGACCACCCCGCTGCTCGCCGTCCGCAACCTCACCGTCGACTTCGGGGACCACCCGGCGGTCCGCGGCGTCGATCTCGACCTGCGTCGCGGGGAGACTCTCGGCCTGGTCGGCGAGTCCGGCTCCGGCAAGTCCGTCACCGCGCTCGCCGTGCTCGGCCTGCTGCCGGGCACCGCCCGGATCGGCGGATCGGTCCGGCTCGACGGCCGCGAACTGGTCGGCCTGCCCGCCCGGCGGCTGGCGGAGATTCGCGGCCGGCGGATCGCCATGGTCTTCCAGGACCCGCTGTCCGCGTTCACCCCGGTCTACCGGATCGGCGACCAGATCGCCGAGGCGGTCAGGGTGCATCAGGCCGTCGGCAAGGCCGCCGCCCGCAAGCGGGCCGCCGACCTGCTCGACCTGGTCGGCATCCCCGATCCGGCCCGCGCCCTGGACGCCTTCCCGCACGAGTTCTCCGGCGGCATGCGGCAGCGCGCGATGATCGCCATGGCGGTCGCCAACGACCCGGACATCCTGCTCGCCGACGAACCCACCACCGCCCTCGACGTCACCATTCAGGCCCAGGTGCTGGACGTGCTGCGCACCGCTCAGCGGGAGACCGGCGCCGCCCTCGTCCTGGTCAGCCACGACCTGGGCGTGATCGCGGGCAGCGCCGACCGGGTCGCCGTCATGTACGCCGGACGGATCGTCGAAACCGCCCCCGTGGACGAGCTGTTCACCGCACCACGCCACCCCTACACGCTCGGCCTGATCGGCGCCGTCCCCCGCCTCGACGGTCGCGGCGGACCACTGGTGCCGATCCCCGGCCGCCCGCCCGCCGCCGGTGAACTGCGCGGCGCCGGCTGCCCGTTCGCCGACCGCTGCCCGCTGGTCGAGGACCGCTGCTGCACCGCCGAACCGCAACTCGTCGACGACACAGGCCACTTGGCCGGCGGACGTCCGGCCGGTGGCAGCGCGCACCCGGCTGCCGAGACGCAAGCTGCCGGTGCCGATGGCCGTGAGGCCGCCGAACCGGCACCGGCCGCCGAACCGGCACCGGCCGACGACGGCCGGGTGGCATCCGAGCCGCAACCTGCCGACTTCGGCGCGCACTTGGCCGCGTGCGTGCGCGCAGCGCATCTCGCCGCCACCCGGCCCGCCCCCGCCGAGGTCTACCCCGTCCCCGCGGTGCCCGCCGCCGAGGCCCGGCCGCGCGAGGAGCGCGAGAGCGTGCTGGCCGTCACCGGCCTCACCCGAAGCTTCCCGCGCTACCGCGGCAGCCTGCTGCGCCGCCGGATCGGCGAGACCTTCGCCGTGGACGGCGTCGACCTCGACATCCGGCGCGGCGAAACCCTCGGCCTGGTCGGCGAGTCCGGCTCCGGCAAGTCCACCACCCTGTACGAGGTCCTCAAGCTGGCCGCCCCGCAGGGCGGGCGGATCGAGCTGCTCGGCCAGGACACCGCCCAGCTCGACCGGGCCGCCGCGCACCGGCTGCGCTCCCGCGTCCAGATCGTCTTCCAGGACCCGGCGGCCTCCCTCGACCCGCGGATGCCGGTCGGTGACGTGATCGCCGAACCGCTGCTCGCCCAGCGCACCCCCGCCGGGGACGCTCGCCGCCGGATCCCCGAACTGCTGCGCCAGGTCGGCCTGGACCCGGCACACGCCGACCGCTACCCGCACGAGTTCTCTGGCGGCCAGCGCCAGCGGATCTCCATCGCCCGCGCCCTCGCCGTCCGCCCCGACCTGCTGGTCCTCGACGAGCCGGTCTCCGCGCTCGACGTCTCCGTGCAGGCCGGGGTGCTCAACCTGCTCCAGCAGCTGAAGGCCGAACTCGGCCTCGCCTACCTGTTCGTCTCCCACGACCTGTCCGTGGTGCGGCACTTGGCCGACCGGGTCAGCGTCATGTACCTCGGCCGCACGGTGGAGACCGGCACCGTGGAGCGGGTCTTCGCCGCGCCCCGCCACCCCTACACCCGCGCCCTGCTCGCCGCCGTCCCGCTGCCCGACCCGGCCGCCGAACGCGCCCGCCCCCGGCTGCTGCTGGCCGGCGACCCGCCGTCGCCCGCCGAACGCCACCTCGGCTGCCCGTTCCGCGCCCGCTGCCCCGTCCACGCCGCGCTCGCCCCCGAGCAGCGCACCCGCTGCGCCACCGAGCAGCCGGTCGCCGTCCCCGCCGCCCCCGGCGTGGACCACGCGGCCGCCTGCCACTTCCCGGACGGCGCCTGACGGGCCGCCGGCCCCCGCATATTCGTGGCCGCATTACCGGATTCGGTTTTAGCGAATGCTTGCGGCACTCGGGGCCCGGATCATAGGCTGTTCGACACCGACGCCATTTCGTTGAAAAGGGGTGTTCCCGTGTCCGACCGGCACGAGCTCTTCCAGTTCCTCACGGCCGACAGCAAGGTGAACGGGGTTCCGGCAACGAACTACCTCTCGACCACCTATTTCCTGGCGAAACTCGCCTCCGAGTGCGACCCGTCGGACGTGGAGCACGACATTTCGCACAAGGTGCCGGGCGTCCGGGTGGTGGACACCCGCAGTGCCGAGTCCTACCGGGAGGCGCACATCCCGGGCGCGCTGAACCTGCCGCACCGGGACCTCGGGCCGGAGCACGTGACCGGCCTGGACCGCGAAGTCACCTACGTGACCTACGGGTTCGGGCCGGACTGCAACGCCGGGACGAAGGGCGCGGCGAAGCTCGCGGTGCTCGGGTTCAAGGTCAAGGAGATGATCGGCGGCTTCGAGTACTGGAAGCGCGACGGGTTCCCGGTGGAGTCCGGGAACCCGTCGGACAGCTGAACCGCAATTAATTCTGGAGCCTCGTTCACCGGGAAGGTGTGCGGGGCTCCACGCCTTCCAGGAAATCGGCCCGGAATTTCGCCGCCCGGGAAATGTCCTCGGTGAGGAAATAGGCGCGCAGCCGGCGGTCGTCGGCGGGCAGTTCGGGCGGATATCCGAGAATCAGGCCGGGGTCGTTCAGGGCGGAGAAATTCAGTACCAGGTCGGCCTCGTCGCAGCCGGTCGGGTCGCCGAAGTCCTGCGAGGGCACCGCCCGGAAGCCCATCTTCACCTTGAAGGCGAACAGCCCGACCTGGGTGAGGTGCCCGTACAGGTTGGGCTCGTCGCCGAGGGTGGCGTAACGGAGGCCCTTGGCCCGGGCGGTGCGCATCGCGGTGAAGTAGAGGGCGCGCGACAGGCTCGCCTCCCGGCGCCAGTACTCGGTGACGGCGGAGAACCGGACCCGGATCGCCGAGACGTCCGGGCACTCGGCGACCAGACAGCCGCCGACCAGTTCCTCGCCCTCGAAGGCGAACACCCCGAAGTACTTCTGTGGGCCGTGCAGCACGGCCTCCCGATGGCGCTTGGCGTACGGCACGCCGAACTGCATCTGGGAGACCCGCTGCTCGTAGAGGGCGAGGAAGCGGTCCAGGGTGTCGGCGTCGACCTGGTCCTGGACCTCCTCGCGCAGGACGGCGGCGCGGCGGCGGGCGCGCAGGATGTCGCGGCGGGGGTTGGCCTCCAGCCGGGCCAGGAAGTGGTCCTCGTCGGGGCCGAGTTCGGCGAGCCAGGTCAGCATCTCGGGCTTGACCACGAAGCCGGCCGCCTGCAGGGCGTCGATCCGGTCGGCGGGCGGCCGGAGCATCCGGACCACGTCGATGTGGCGATCGCTCGATGTCCAGGGCCGGGCGTCGAGTTCGTCGGGGTCGATCAGGGCGACGGACAGTCCGTGCTCGTCAATGAGCTTCATGCGGCGTCTTCTTCCACCACTCCTGGCCCTCCGGCGGAAGGCTCGGGATCGGGTCGTAGTAGGGGTGGGCGCGGCCGCCGGCCGCCGGGTCGGCGGCTTCCAGCGGGGTGAGGTAGTTCTTCGTCCAGTAGGAGATGCCGCGTTGGCGGTCGTAGGAGTCGACCTGGTCGACCCAGCGCTTGCCGACGAACGGGACGTCGCAGACGATCCGCGGGGTGGCGAAGCCGGGGAGGTAGCCCATCATGCCGCGCTGGAGTGCCTGCGCCTCCCAGAGGGCGACCCGCCAGTGCTCGCTGTTGGGGATCATGTCGCAGAGGTAGAAGTAGTACGGCATGATGCCGGCGCCGTCGAGCAGCCCGAAGCTGAGGTCGAGCAGCGCCTCCACCGAGTCGTTGACGCCGCGCATCAGCACGCCCTGGTTGCGGACGTCGCGCACCCCGGCCTCGAACAGCGCGGTGGTGGCGCGGGCGACCGAAGTCGTCACCGACTGGGCGGCGTTGGCGTGGGTGTGCACGGCGATCTGCACGCCCTGCCGGCGGGCGCGGGCGCAGACCGTGGCGAGGCCGTCCAGGACCTCCTTCTGCAGCCAGTGCTGGGGGAGGCCGACCAGGCCCTTGGTGGCGAGCCGGATGTCGCGGATGTTGGGGATGTCGAGCAGCGCGGTGAGGAAGGACTCCAGGCGCGGCCAGGGCAGGTTGGCGAGGTCGCCGCCGGAGACCACCACGTCGCGGATGCTGGGGTGGGTGCGCAGGAATTCCAGCATCCTGCCGAGCCGGTCGGCGGGGCGCAGGTCGAAGCGGTGCTTGGTGAACTGCGGGGTCGGGTTGCCGACCAGGTCCATCCGGGTGCAGTGGCCGCAGTACTGCGGGCAGGTGGGTACCAGCTCGGCCAGCACCTTGGTGGGGTAGCGGTGCGTCAATCCTTCGACGGCCCACATCTCGCTCTCGTGCAGCGAGTCCCGGGTGGCGAACGGGTGGGAGGGCCAGCGCGGGTCGCGGTCGGAGAACACCGGGATCATGTAGCGCCGCACCGGGTCGGCGTACAGCGCGTCCAGGAAGCCGGCCTCGCCGGGCGCGAGGTGCGGCACCATCGTGTTCAGCAGCTGCGGGGTGACCAGCATCGACATGGTGGCGCGCTGCTGCTGGTCGCGCACCAGGTCGGCGAGAAAGGAATCGCCGATTCCGGGTCCGAGGACGGCGCCCAGTTGGCGCGCGCTTTTGACGCAGTTGGCGCGTTGCCACTGCGCGGAATCCCATTCGTCGGCGGTGACCTGCGACCAGCCGGGGAATCTCCTCCATTCCGGCTCGACCGGCTCGCGGAATCGGTAGGAATACGGCTGGACGGGTGTTGTCGCCGGGTTGTTGGTCGATGGGCCTGCATTGAGATGGATCGTCATACCGCCCCCGCTTTCAGTCGTCCCGGGGCCATGGTCCTGCGACGGAAAAGGTCGCAGGAATACGCCTCCGGCCATGCCGGGTCGAGTGAGGAGAAAAACAGAGAAGACTGCGGAAAGGAGTGTCGGAACGCCTGTGGAGGGTGATCGCGGCGCCGGGCCGGCCGCTCGGTGCCGTCGCCCCGGCACACACCCGGCAACTGTTCTAACCCAGGTCGGGGTGCCGATCAAGGACCTTCGCAGCACTGTTCCGGTATGGGCGGAGCTTTCACTGTTGGGCCGCCTGGGGCGGCTACCGACCGATCGGTCGGGAGTGTCCGTTTTTGCCCGGTAGGGATTCGGTAAAAACCGCAGGTCAGTTTACTGGGTGCAACATCAACGCAACAATATTACCTTTGAACGCTTGACAGTGGACACGCCGAGCGGGGTAGGTTCATGATCGTGGCAGGGGGAGCCATGGCATGAAACCGCTGCCCTCCAGCCACTTCCGCCAAAAGCGCAAGGATTGGGTCCTACGTTGGCAGTTAAGTGGGCAGACCAGCACGACTTCCAGACGCTTCTCAAGCGCTCCGAGATCGAGGACAAGCCGGTCCTCCTGGACCTCCACTCACCCGACTGTTCCGGCTGCGGAAATCATGACCGCAGCATTTACTCCGACCCGGAAATCGCCCGGGACATCATGGAGTACACGCTCCCCGTCCGGGTGGTCACCACCGACCCGGACCGGGCCAGCACCGACATCATCAACAACCACATCTTCATCTGGTCGCCGACCGTGCAGCTGCTCGCGCCGGACCAGACCCGCTACCACGAGTGGAACGGCGCCCCGCGCCGCACCCGCCTGTCGGTCGGCTACCAGACGGTGTTCCACGACACCCCGGGACACCTGACCGCCGACAGCTTCAAGGCCCAGCTGCTGGTCGGCCGGGCCAAGGCCGCGCTGCGCAAGCAGAAGTACGGCGAGGCGATCCGGCTGTTCGACGAGGCCACCGCCCGCTTCCCGCAGGACAAGGTCACCGTCGAGGAGGCCGCCCGCTGGCGCAAGGTCGCGCAGAGCGGCGGCACCATCGAGACCTCCTGGTCCCGCCACAGCCAGGTCACCACCTCGCCGCTGGCGGCCGCCGTCGAGCGCTTCGCGCAGACCGTCGCGGTGCTGCCCGACAGCGTCCTGATGAAGGACTGGATCGGCAAGCCCGGCCCCGGCGACTGGCAGTGGTACTCCGACTGCCTGCGCGAGGTCGTCCTGCAGGCATACCAGGAGCTGTGCGACTTCGCGGTCGTCGCCGAGCGCGAACGCGCCAAGAACGGGCCGGAGTTCAACGACACCCACCGGCTGCTCGGCCAGCACCGCTTCGCCTACCGCGAGTTCCAGTCGCTGTTCGTCGGCGTCCCGGACGCGCTGCTCGACACCACCCCGCTGCGCTCCGAGCGCTCCATCCGCGAAAACCTCGCCCACGTGGTGATGGCCGAGTGGTGGGCCTACCGGCCGCAGATCCTGCACGCGCTGGACCGCGGCCGCAACGGCCTGCCGCCGGAGGTGGTGCCGGCCACCGACACCGTCGCCGAGCACGGCGAGCCGCTCGGCAGCCACGAGAGCCTGCACGAGCTGCTCGCGCTCTACGAGCGCCTGCACCTGCGCAACACGCAGGACTACTCGGAGATCACCGAGAAGGAGCTCGGCATCCGCTCCGCCTGGTGGGAGCTCGGCCCGGTCGAGCTGCGGTTCCGCCTCAAGCGGTACATCTGGCACCCGCGTGACCACGCCGTCTCGATCGACAAGATCCTCGACGCGGCCGGCCACCGGCACACCGCCAACCACCGCTTCGCGTCCCGGCTGTTCAGCGGCCTGGGCACCGCCGAGGCCGCGCTGATCGGCGCCGACGGCTTCATGGCCGACCGGGTCGCCACCCTCGCGGCCACCATCAACGAGCGGGCCGACGAAGCGGCGCGCCTGCTCGGCCAGGTCTCCTGACCTCTCGCACCACCCAGGGCCGGTTCCGCGCCCCCGCCGGGCGCGGGGCCGGCCCCCCGACCGTGCCGTCACCGAGGAAGGACCGACAACCGTGACCGTGGCAGACGTTGACGTGGAGATCCTCGGCATCGGGGCCGGCCCGGCCAACCTGGCGCTGGCCGTCGCCCTCGAGGAACTCGCCCCCGACCTCGCCCGCCGCACCCTGCTGGTCGAGCAGAACAGTCACACCGTGTGGCAGAGCGGCCTGCTCATCCCCTGGGCGCAGAGCCAGGTCTCCTTCCTCAAGGACCTCGCCACCCTGCGCAACCCGCGCTCCCGCTACACCTTCGTCAACTACCTGCACCAGAGCGGCCGGCTGGACGACTTCATGAGCCTCGGCTCGTTCACGCCCTACCGCAGCGAGATCTCCGACTACCTGCGCTGGGTCGCCGAGGGCCTGGAGCACGTCGCCGTCCACCACCACCGCCGCGCCGTCCGCATCGACCCCGTCCGCGACCCGCAGGGCGCCCTGCGGCGCTGGGACGTGGCGTTCGCCGACGGCAGCACCGTGCGGGCCCGGCACCTGGTGCTGGCCGGCGGCCGCGACCCGCGGATCCCCGAGGTGTTCCGCGACCTGCCCGCCGAACGCGTGGTGCACAGCAGCGTCTACTCCGAGCGGATCGCCGCCCTGCCGCGCGACGTCCCGCAGCGGATCGCGGTGATCGGCGGCGCGCAGAGCGCCGTCGAAATGGTGCAGGCCGTCCGGGACGACCTGCCGGGCTGCACCCCGGTGCTGGTGGTCCGCGGCCTCGCCCTCACCCCGTACGTCACCTCCAAGTTCACCAGCCGCTTCTACTCGCCCGCCGCGTCCCGCGAGTTCCACGACCTCGACGAGCCGGCCCGCGCCCTGGTGCTCGCCGAGATGACCCGCAGCAACTACGCGGGCGTCACCCCCGAGCTGCTCGACAGCCTCTACCACCAGCAGTACCGCGCCCGGCTGGAGGGCAAGGACGGACTGCGCATCCTCACCGCCACCGAAGTGGTCGCGGCCACCGCCGACCAGGACGGCGTGGTCCTGACCCTGCACGACCGGCTCACCGGCGAGAACACCGAACTCGCCTGCGACCGCGTCCTGCTGGGCACCGGCTACGAACCAGGCATGCCCGCCGCCGTACGTGGGGTAGGAGAAGCGCTGGGGCTGCCCGAACTCACGGTGCAGCGCCGCTACCGGGTCCGCACGGCGGAGGGCGACCACGCCCGCCTCTACCTGCAGGGTGTCAACGAAGCCACCCACGGGATCGCCGACTCGCTGCTCAGCACCATGGCGAACCGGGCCGGCGACATCGTCGCCGACCTTCAGGACGAAGGGGTCTGACCACCCCCGCCCGAAAGGGAGTTGGCACCATGGACATCACGCACCTGCGGGCACGGACGCCCGGTTGCACCGAAACCGCCTTCTTCGACAACGCGGGCGCCGCGCTGCGCACCGAACACGTCACCAACACCGTCATCGACCACCTGACGCTGGAGAGCCGCCTCGGCGGCTACGCCGCGGCCGAGCAGGAGGACGACCGGGTCGAGGCGGTGTACACCTCGGTGGCCCGGCTGCTGAACGCCCGGCCCGAGGAGATCGCCCTGGTGGACAGCGCCACCCGGGCCTGGGACATGGCGTTCTACTCCATCGCGTTCCGCCCCGGCGACCGCATCCTCACCTCGCGCAGCGAATACCCGTCCAACGGCCTGGGGTACCTGCAGGCCAAGCAGCGCTTCGGCGTCTCCGTCGAACCGATCCCCGACGACAAGCACGGCCAGGTCGACCTCGACGCGCTCGCCGGGATGCTCGACCAGGGCGGCGTCCGGCTGGTCGCCGTCAACCACGTGCCGACCTACAACGGCCTGGTCCAGCCCGCCGCCGAGATCGGCGCACTGGCCCGCCGGGCCGGCGCGCTCTACCTGCTGGACGCCTGCCAGTCAGCCGGCCAACTCCCGCTCGATGTACGGGAGATCGGCTGCCACCTGCTGTCCGCCGCCGGCCGCAAGTACCTGCGCGGCCCGCGCGGCACCGGCTTCCTGTACGTCGACCGCGAGGTGGTCACCACCCTGGAGCCGCCGGTGCTCGACCTGCGCGCCGCCACCTGGACCGGCCCCGACAGCTACCTGATCCGCCCCGACGCCCGCCGCTTCGAGAGCTGGGAACGCGGCGTCGCCGACCTGCTCGGCCTCGGCGCGGCCGTGGACGAGGCCCTCGAGCTCGGCATCGGTCCGATCCGCGAACGCATCGACACCCTCGCCGAACAGCTGCGCGCCGGGCTCTCCGCCCTCGACGGCGTCCGGGTGCACGACCGCGGGCAGGTCCGCAGCGGCCTCGTCACCTTCACCAAGGACGGCCGCGACACCCAGCACCTGGTGGACGGCCTGCGCGCCGCCGGAGTGGTCACCCTGCTCTCCCGGCCGTCCGCCGCCAAGTTCGACACCCACCCGGAGAAGCCCACCGAGGTGGTCCGCGCCTCCGTGCACTACTACAACACCGACGCCGAAATCGGCCGCCTGCTCGACGGCGTCGCGCAGCTGTGACACCAGGAACCGACCGCGGCACCGGCGCACCACCTGGCGCACCACCCGGCGACCGCACGCGCACCCGCACCGAGGCCAGGCAGCAAGGCATGACGTACCGGTTCTTCACCGTCGACGACACCCGCTCCGGCGAAGGCCCGGCGGCGGCCTCGCTGCTCACCAGCACCGCGATCGGGGTGTTCCGCACCGACCCCAGGCGGCTGATGGAACGGCACTTCGACATCCACCTCGCCGCCTCGCCCTGGGGCACCCGGGAGGTGATCTTCCGGCTGCCCGGGGGCGGCGTCCCGCCGGACCTCGCCCAGCAGTACGGCGCCGAGGCGTGGACGGTCGGCGAACACTGCCTGGTCGCGTTCCGTACAGACTTCGCCGGCCGCGGCGCCAGGGCCGACCACCCGCTGGAGCGGCTGGCCGGTGTCCGGGCGGGCCTGGCGGCCGGCGACCACCGCGCGCTGTACCTCGGCTGGCTCGCCCTGCTGGGCAACCCCGAGCAGTACGGGCCGGACGAACTGCGGGAACTGGCCGAGGAGTTCGAGCCACCCGTGCCCGCCCGGCTGGCGGAGCCCGACGCCGGACTGCGGCTGCTCGCCGAGATCCTCTGCGTGGACACCCGGCTGCTGCGCGCCGCCACCCGCCCGGCCCCCGGCCCGACCCGCCCCGTCGCCGTCCGCGCCCGCACGGTCGCGGCGCTGCTGCGCGCCGCCGCCGCCCAGGGCCTCGCCCGCCGGGAGGCCGGCTGACCGCGACGCGCCCAGACACCACGCCCCATCCCCGGCCGGGCGCCCGCCACTCGCGGCAGCGCCCGGCCACCGCACGAGAAGGGATTCGCGGATGCCCCCGGCCGGCCTCTTCGAACGCTCCGTCACACCCACCGGGCGGTCCGCCCGGTGAAATCGTTCTGGCTCCTCACCGGCGCCTCCGCGGTCTCGACGATGGGGAACACCTTCCTCTACGTCGCCGTCCCGCTGGCGCTGCTCCAGTCCACCGGCTCCCCGCTGCTCGCGGTGCTGAGCGTCGCCGCGCAGAACCTCCCGTATCTGCTGGCGCCGCTGCTCGGCCCGTTCATCGACCGCTACGACCGGCGGGTGCTGTTCGCCCTCGGCGAGGTCGTCCAGGGCCTCGCGGTCGCCGCCATCCCGCTGGCGCTGTGGCACTCGCTGACCTGGGCGGTGTTCCTGGCGCTGTTCGTGATCGGCCTGGCCAACGTGGTCTCCGACGTGGCCGGCGACTACGGCCTGATCCCGCTGCTGGTGCCCGCCGAGCGGCTCGACCGCGCGTCCGCCCAGTTCACCGCCCTGCTGCTGGCCGCCCGCTTCGTCGGCCCCGCGCTGGCCGGCCTGATCATCGCCGGCCTCGGCTCCACCTGGGCGCTCGAACTCGACGCCGTCACCTTCCTGTTGACGGCGCTCACCACCCTCGGCATGCCCTACGCCCGGCAGGAGCCCACCGAGTCCTCGCTGGTCGCCATGCTCCGCGAGGGCGTCGCGTTCTTCCGCTCGCGCGCCGACCTGCGCCGGCTGACACTCGTCACCGCGCTGTACAACGTCGGCGCCGGCGCCCTCGAATCGACACTGATCACCGTGGGCCGCAGCGACTGGGAATGGTCGGCGCGCACCCTCGGCATCGCCATGTCGATCGCCGCGGTGGCCGCCGCGATCGGCGCCTGGCTCGCCCCGCGGGTGCTGATCGGCGACGACCGCAAACGCCAACTCGCGATCTGCCTCGGCGTGTGCGGCATCGGCACCCTCGGCCTGCTCACCCCGTGGCCGGTCGTGATGGTCGGCGGGTTCGCGGTGCTCTGCCTCGGCGAGGGCGGCATCAACGCCGCCGTCATGGGCTACCGGCAGCAGGCCATCCCCGACCACCTGTCCGGCCGCGTCAACGCGGTGATCCGCACCTTCGTCACCGGAGCCGTCCCGGCGTCCTCGCTGGTACTCGGCCTCACGATCTCGCTCGGCAGCTCCGCCCTGGTGTTCGCCCCCGTCACCCTCGCCGTCGGCGCCGCCTTCCTGCTCTGGACGACGATGCGCCAACCCGGGCCGCCCGAACCGACTTTGACGCCCGTCATCGAAGAGAGGATCGCACAGTGAAGAGGGTTCTCCTCGTCAACACCAGCGGCGACGTCGCGGCCCGCCGGCTCCAGGACCGCACCGACCTCCGGCTGTCCGTCATCACCAGCCCCAACTACCGCGGCTTCTACCGCGAGGACACCGACGTCACCTACGTCGACAACGTCGAGGACCTCACCCAGGTCCGGCTCGCCGCACTGGAGATCCGCCGCCGCAACGCCTTCGAGCACGTGGTCTCGCCGTCCGAGTACAGCCTGCAGGCCGCCGGGTACGTCCGCTCCTACTTCGGCATCCCCGGCGTCGGCTACGAGACCGCCAACGCCTTCTCCAACAAGTACGTGATGAAGCAGCGCCTGCACGCCGCCGGCCTGCCCGTCGCCCGGTTCCGGCTGCTCGGCTCGTTCGACGACGCCGCCGAAGCCGCCCGCGAACTCGGCTGGCCCGTCGTGGTCAAGCCCGCCCTCGGCGGCGGCAGCGAGGACATCTTCGCCGTCCACAGCGCCGAACACCTCGCCGAACTGGCCACCTCCGAACGGACGTTGTCGCTGCGCACCTCGCCCTACCCCATGATCGCCGAGGAGTTCGTCGACATCGCCACCGAATACCACTGCGACGGCATGGTGGTGGACGGCGAGGTCCGGTTCGCCTCCGTCGCCAAGTACTTCACCCCGCTGCTCCAGGCCGTCGGCGACCTGGTCGGCTCCTACACGGTGCCCGTCGACGACCCCGTCGCCAAGGAGATCCGCGACCTGCACGACGCGGCCGTCGCCGCCCTCGGCCTCACCGGCGGCGTCACCCACCTCGAGGTGTTCCAGACCTCCACCGGCTTCCTGATCGGC
Organism: Kitasatospora sp. NPDC051984; assembly: GCF_044593455.1. NCBI lineage: Bacteria > Bacillati > Actinomycetota > Actinomycetes > Kitasatosporales > Streptomycetaceae > Kitasatospora > Kitasatospora sp. NPDC051984. The sequence goes on along the minus strand of NZ_JBIUCB010000002.1, from coordinate 139,582 downwards.
GAGGTCTCCTGCCGCCCGGGCGGCGGCGGCATCGCCGACCTGGTCGCCCACCACCACGGCATCGACCCGTGGCACGTCCTGATCGAAACCGCCCTCGGCGAATCCCCGGCCGTCGAGGCCCACACCATGGACGGCTGCTCCGCCGTCTACTTCCTGCCCCGCCCCCAGGGCACCATCGTCGAACTGTCCACCGAGGCCGAACTCCGCGCCCTCCCCGGCGTCACCCACGTCGAGATCCGCGCCCGAATCGGCGAGCTCGAGACCGGCGCCATGCACTCCGCCACCCAGACCGGCTTCGTCCTGCTGAACGCCCCCACCGAGACGGAGGTCGCCGAACACGTGGCCGCCCTGACCCGCGCCTACCGGATCCGCACCGTCTGAGGCCGGCCCTCAGCCCGCCCCGGCCGCCCGTTCGGCGATCGCCGGGGCGGGCCAGGCGTACTCGTAGCCGGGGAGCCGGAAGCCGGGGAAGTCCACCTCGCGGTGGGCGACGGGCGTGCCGCCGTGGCGTTCGTAGAAGGCGATGGCCCGGGTGTTGTCGGCCAGTACCTCCAGGTAGAGGCTCTGGCCCGGGTGCCGGTGCAGCATTCGGCCGAAGACGTGGGTGAGCAGGCGGTGTCCGACCCCGGAGCCGATCAGTCCGGCCCGGACGTGCAGGTTGTCGAGCAGGACCCGGCCGTCCGGCTCCGGCACCAGGTAGGCGAAACCGGCGAGCACCGGCCCGTCCTCCGCCAGCGCCAAGTGGCCGTCTTCGCCGCTCAATCTCCGTTCCCAGAGCGCGAGTTGCTCGGCGGCCAGCGGCCCGGCCAGGTATTCGGCGGGCATCAGTGCCGCGTACGCGTGCTGCCAGCTCGACGTGTGGAGCCGGGCGATCTCGCCGGCGTCCCGGGCGCCCCCGGCGCGAATCCTCATCGTCCGGATCATACCGACGGCGCCCGATGCGGACCGGGTGGTCAGCCGCGCGGCTGCACCTCGGCCATCTGGGACCAGCCGTTGCCGGGGACCTTCATGTTGACGATCTCGGGGATGGTGGCGACCGCGCCGGACATCCTGTCCATGGCGTCCTTGAAGTGCGCGGAGTTGACGTGCTGCGAGCCGGCCTCGTCGTCGGCGAAGGCCTCGAGCAGGACGAACTGGTGCGGGTTCTCGACGCTGCGCGACCACTCGAAGAACAGGTTGCCGGGCTCGTTGCGGGTGGCGGTCGTGAAGTCGGCGACCAGGTCCAGCCACTTGTCGCTCTGCTCGGGGCGGACGGTGAACTTCACCGCGATGAAGATCATGAGGGTCTCCTTCGTTCGTTTTCGGACTCCGGGCACGGGCCCCGGAAAATCGTTCGTGCGAACTCCAACGATCCCCCACCTGCGGTGTCACACGCGCACCGGGGTCAACCCCAGGGTGGACGTGGACGGTGTCGGCGGGTGTCTACGGGCTGTGCCTGCTGGTGGCACAGCGTGTCCTACTGACCCGCCCGGGGCGCGAGCGACCGTTCAGGCCGGTCGCTCGCGGCCCCGGAGCGACCCCTCAGAGGCCGGCCCGGCCGCCCTTGTCCTCGCCGGACATCCGCCGGGTCGCCGTCTCGTCGGGCAGTTCGGCTTCGATGCGTTCCTTGCGGACCTCACCGGTGACGGTCTGCTGCTCGACGCGCTCCTCGGTCACCAGCCGCACCCGCTCGACCGGCACGGCCTCGGTGTGCACGATCGGGCGCTCCGCGTGCAGGACGACGTCGTACTCGGCCTCGGCGATCGGTTCGCGGGACATCGCCGCGGTCCGGTTCGCCTCGGTGATCGGCTCGCGCTCGATCCGGACCTCCTCGTGCCGGATCGGCACGGTCTGCCGCTCCTCCTCGGTGACGACGTACTTGCGCAGTCGGGCGCGTCCGGTCTCGTACCGCTCGACGCCGACGTGCAGCCGCTCCTCGGAGCGGGTCATCACGTCGTCCCGCCCCGCCGGGCCGCGCATCCGCTCCTCGGACCGGGCCATCGTCTCGTCCCGCGCCGTCCGGGCCTCGGTGGTCCGGGCGTCGGCCCTGCCCCCGGTCGCCGCCACGCCCGTGGCCGCGGCGCCGGTGGTGCCCGTCCCGGTGGTGGCGGTGACCCGGGTGCCGGACATGTCGGAGGCGCGGGTGGGGGACTCCCGGCCGGCGCTCGGCATGGTCGGCCTGGTCGCCGCCGTCGTGGTCTCGTCCGTGCGGGTCCGCTCGGACCTGCCCGTGGTGGCCGCGCTCCCGCTGTCCCGGTGAGCCCAGCCGCCCTCGCCGGGCTCGTTGGCGGCCTTCCAGGCGTCGTCCCACTCGATGCCGTAGTGGCTGAACAGCCGGCGCTCCTCCTGCTCGGACAGGTGGCCGCCGCGGTCGACGTCCACGTTCGGGGCGTCCTTGACCTTGTCCTTGCCGTACGGGACCTGGAGGTGGTCCCCGACCATCTCGGCGTCGCGGATCGGCACGAAGGACTGGTTGGACCCGAACCGCCCGGTCTTGATGCTGACCCACTCCGGCCGACCGGTGGCGTCGTCGAGGAAAAGGTGGTCCGCGGTGCCGATTCTGTTGCCGTCGGCGTCGTGCACGGGGTGGTGCAGGACGGAGCGGATCTGTTCTTCGGTGATCATGAATTCACGCCTCCTTCACATATCCAGCGTCAGGGCGGATGGTCCAACGGCGCGAGTCCAAACCCCGGCAGTACGGTCCGCAACACGCCGGACGCGAACGGTGACGCACGAATGCCGGAAGGCCGCGGATATCTGCCGAACGGCAGATGGCGGCCGCACCCGGATCGGCGAGGCTCGGCACCGTACCCGACCGAACCGCCCGGAGGAACCGGTGAACCGACGTCCGAAGACTCTCCTGCTCGCTCTCGCGGTGGCCGCCCTGCTGCCGCTGACCGCCTGCGCCGACGCCTCCGAGGCCAAGCCCGAGGAACACGCCTTCGAGTTCACCGGCACCACCCTGAACGTCAAGGCGCACGGCAACCCCACCGACCTGATCCCCGCCGACCGCACCGATGTCAAGGTCACCCGCTGGTTCGACACCGGCGCCCAGGTCGGCAGCAAGAAGCTCAGCTGGACGCTGGAGGACGGCACCCTCGACCTGCACGCCGGCTGCACCGGACTGGCCGACTGCGAAGCCAGGTTCCGCGTCGAGGTGCCCCGCAACGTCGCCGTCACCCGCGACGGCAAGCCCACCGACCTCAAGGGCTGACAGCGCCCCGCGAACCACGGAGACCCACCCATGACCGACCTGACCATCGAACTCGCCGGCATCGGCAAGGAGTACCGCGGCGGCAAACGCGCCCTGGACAGCATCACGCTGACCCTGCGCCCCGGACTCACCGGCCTGCTCGGCCCGAACGGCGCCGGCAAGTCCTCGCTGATGCGGATCCTGGCCACCGTCACCCGCCCCACCCGCGGCCACTACCGCTACCGGGGCGTCGACGCACTCGCCCAGCCGGACCGGGTGCGCCGCGAACTCGGCTACCTGCCACAGGACTTCGGCGTCTACCCCAATCTGACGGCGCGCGAGTTCCTCGGCTACCTGGCCGCCGCCAAGGGCCTGTCCGCACGCTCCGCCCGCACCCGGATCGACCAGCTGATCGAACTGGTCAACCTGACCGAGGCCGTCCGCCGCCCGCTGCGCGGCTACTCCGGCGGCATGCTGCGCCGGGTCGGCATCGCCCAGGCCCTGCTCGCCGACCCCCGGGTGCTGGTGGTCGACGAGCCGACCGCCGGACTCGACCCCGAGGAACGGGTACGGCTGCGCAACCTGCTCGGCGAACTCGCCGCCGACCGGATCGTGCTGCTGTCCACCCACATCGTCTCCGACGTCGAAGCATCCGCCGCCGACCTCGCCGTCCTCGCCCAAGGCCGACTGCTGCGCCGCGGCACCCCCGACCAACTGCTGCGCGAACTCGACGGGCAGGTCTGGGAGGCGGTGGTCGCACCCTCCGAGGTGCCCGCCGTACAGGCCCGCCACCAGGTCGGCCGCACGGTGCGCACCACCGACGGCGTCCGCCTGCGCGTCCTGGCCGGCTACCCGCCCACCCCGGACGCCGTGCCCGCGATGCCCGACCTGGAGGACGTGTACCTGGCCGCCGTGCACGGCGCGCCCGCCCGGCCGGAGGCCCTGCGATGAGCGCGCTGGCCCGGCTCGCCGCCGGAGACTTCCGCGACCGGGTGCGCCGGCCCGTGTACGCGGTGACGCTGCTCGGTGCCGTCGCGCTCGGCTACCTCGCGGTGCCCGCCGCCGACAGCCACTGGGTGATCCTCGACGTCGGCGGCAACCGGGGCGTCTACAACAGCGCCTGGGTCGGCACCGCGACCGCGCTGGCCGGCGCCCTGTGGCTGACGGTCGGCGGGTTCTGGGTGGTCCGCGGCGGCATCGCCCGGGATGCCGCCGGCCGGGTCGGCGAGATCCTCGCCGCCACCCCGCTGCGCACCGCCGGCTACCTGGCCGCGAAGTTCCTCGCCAACCTGCTGGTGCTCGGCTCGATGCTCGGTGTGCTGGCCGGCACCGCGCTGGTCCTGCAACTCGTCCGCGGTGAGGACCGCGCCGTCGACCCGCTCGCCCTGTTCGGCCCGTTCGCCGTGATCGCCCTGCCGCTGATCGCGCTGACCGCCGCGGCCGCCGTGCTGTTCGAAACGGTGCCGCTCCTGCGGGGCGGCTTCGGCAACGTGGTCTGGTTCGTGCTGTCGCTGGTGCTCGCGATCGGCGGGCAGTCGGCGAACGCCCCGCTCGGCGGGATCGGCGTGCAGCAGCTGACGCAGTCCCTCACCGACGCCCTGAACCGGCAGCAACTCGCCGTCGGGGAGGGCGAGTTCAGCCTCGGCCTGACCCAGGTACCGCAGCCGCTGCACACCTTCGTCTGGGACGGCGCCCAGTTCACCGGCGGCTTTCTGGCGACCCGCCCGGTGATCGTCCTGTGCGCGGCCGTGCTGGCGGTGCTGCCCGCGCTGTGGTTCGGCCGCTTCGACCCGGCCCGCAACCCCGGCCGTACGTCCTCGGCACCGGTGGCCGACGAACCGGCGGTGGCCGCACCCGCGCCGTTCGGGGCGCTGCCCACCGCGGCGCCGGTCCGGGCCTGGGCGTTCGGGCGACTGCTGGCCGGGCAGACCCGGATCCTGGTGCAGGGCGTGCCGTGGACCTGGTGGGCCGTCACCGGCGCGGCCGGCGCGGCCGCGCTCGCCGTGCCGCTGCCGATGGCCACCGGGCTGCTGCTGCCCGCGCTGTGGCTGTGGCCGGTGCTGATCTGGTCCCGGCTGGGCACCCAGCAGGTGGAGAACGGCCTGGAGGAACTGCTCGGCGCGCACCCCGCGCCCCGCCTGCGCCTGCTGGCCGAATGGGCATCGGGCGTGCTGCTGGCGGCGGCCGCCGGCCTCGGTCCGCTGCTGCGGATGCTCGCCGCGGGCGACGCCACCGGCGCGGTGCACTGGCTGGCGGGCGCGCTGTTCGTCCCGGCGCTGGCCCTCGGGCTCGGCACGGTGGCCCGCAGCCACCGCCCGTTCCAGGCCCTGTACCTGCCGCTCTGGTACCTGCTGATCAACCACGTCGCCCCGGTCGACTTCATGGGCGCCGTCCGCGACGCCGGCCACCCGGCAGGACCGAACCCGCTGCTGGTCGCGGCCCTCGCGGCGGCCCTGCTCGGCGCGGCGTTCCTGACCGGCGCGGTACGGCGTGACGTCAAACGCTAGGCCCTGGCGGGTCGGGGGCGGAACGCCGGTCCCGGCGCTGGTCGTTTCGTCGGGCGGCGCAAGCCCGCCTTCGGTGCGGCGTGACGTCAAACGCTAGGCCCTGGTGGGTCAGGGGTGGAACGCCGGTCCCGGCGCCGGTCGTTCCGTCGGGCGGCGCAAGCCCGCCTTCGGTACGGCGTGACGTCAAACGCCAGGCCCTGGCGGGTCGGGGGCGGAACGCCGGACCCGGCGCTGGTCGTTTCGTCGGGCGGCAAGCCCGTCTCCGGTGCGACGTGACGTCAAACGCCAGGCCCTGGCGGGTCGGGGGCGGAACGCCGGACCCGGCGCTGGTCGTTTCGTCGGGCGGCGCAAGCCCGCCTTCGGTGCGGCGTGACGTCAAACGCCAGGCCCTGGCGGGTCGGGGGCGGAACGCCGGACCCGGCGCTCGTCGTTCGTCGGGCGGCAAGCCCGCCTTCGGTACGGCGTGACGTCAAACGCTAGACCTTGGCGGGTCGGGGGCGGAACGCCGGACCCGGCGCCGGTTGTCCCGTCGGGCGGCGCAAGCCCGCCTTCGGTACGACGTGACGTCAAACATCGGTTCCGGCGGGTGGGGTGGCGACGGGTCGCGCGAGGCGCGGCCCGTGCGGCGTGGCCCCGCGCAGCGACGGGCGTCGACCGTCGGTCGGCCGGGGGCCTGCTTCGTTCGGCCTCCGGCGTGTCGGCAGAGGTTGCTCGCAGCCGCCCGGCCGCCGCCGGCCCCGGCCCGCGCGGCTCGAGCGCGGGCCCCGGGACGTCAGTGGCAGCGGGTTCCTCGCGGCGTGGCCCTGCGCAGCGACGGGCGCCGACCGTCGGTCGGCCGGGGCCTGCTTCGTTCGGCCTCCGGCGTGTCGGCAGAGGTTGCTCGCAGCCGCCCGGCCGCCGCCGGCCCCGGGACGTCAGTGGCAGCGGGTTCCTCGCGGCGTGGCCCTGCGCAGCGACGGGCGCCGACCGTCGGTCGGCCGGGGCCTGCTTCGCTCGGCCTCCGGCGTGTCGGCAGAGGCTGCTCGCAGCCGCCCGGCCACCGCCGGCCCCGGCTCGCGTGACAGCGACGGACGTCGAACGTCGGGCCCCCGGCGGGTCACGCGGGCGCCGGGCTGCTGGACGTCAGGTGCGCGAACACCACGGTGTTGGAGTCGTAGCCGTTCTTGTGGTCGTAGTGGCCGCCACAGGTGATGATCCGCAGCTCGGCCCGGCCGGTCGCCGCGTAGACCTCGTCGGACGGGAAGGCGGTCTTCGGGTAGGAACGCACCTGGTCGATGGTGAAGGTGACGACCTTCCGGTCCGCCCGGGTGACGGCGACGGCCAGGCCGGGTCGCAGCAGTCCGAGCCGGTAGAGCACGCCCGGGCCGTGCTTGTCGTCCACGTGGCCGACCACCACGGCGGTGCCGTCCTCGCCGGGCGCGGCGCCGTCCCGGTACCAGCCGACCAGGTTCGCCCGCTCGGCGGGCGGGGTCTCCAGCGCGCCCTTGGCGTCCAGGCCGAGGTCGGTGAACGTGGCGTCCACGGAGATCGACGGGATGCGAAGGCGGCGCGGCGCGGACGGGTCCAGCGCTGGGGAGTCCGGTGCGGACGCGCCGTCGTGCGACGGGCCGGCCGCAGCCCCGGCGGGCAGGGGCGGCTGGGCGCCGGACAGGCCGTCGCGCACCAGCATGGTGCCGAACAGCAACGCCACGGCCGTGGCGCCGACCACCAGCGGGTCGGCGCCACGGACCGGGCGGCGGCGGGGAGTCCGCCGACGTGCCGTCAACGGCGGGAGCGGCGCAGCCGGCGGGCCGCCAGCCATCCGGCTCCGAGGAGCAGTGAGCCGCCGACGGCGATCTCCGCCGGGTTCAGGTCCTGCGAGGCGCCGCCGACACCGGCCGCGATCCCGCCCTTGGGCATGTCTCCCTGGTGCTTGGGCGGCATGGCCGGGTGCGCGCCCTGCTGGTCGCCCTGCTGACTGCCGGTCTGACCGCTCTGCTGGTTGCTCTGCTGACTGCCAGTCTGAACGCTCTGTTGGTTGCCCTGCTGGCCTCCCTGCTGGTTACCCTGCTGGTTCCCGGGCTGGCCTCCCTGCTGGTTACCCTGCTGGTTCCCGGGCTGGCCTCCCTGCTGGTTGCCGGGCTGGCTGGCGGGCTCGTTGGGCGGCGGGGAGGACGGGTCGCCGGACGCGCAGTCGACCGTGAACGTCTTCTGCTTGGTCGGCCCGGTCTGGCCGACGAAGCTCCAGGAGAGCTTGTAACTGCCGTCCGGCACCGAGAGGTTGGTGGTGTGGCCGGTGCCGCCGGCCAGCACGATCGTGCCGGACAGCGTCCTGGTGCCGGCCGGCTGCTGCTGGTCGATCTCCCAGGAGATCAGCTGCACGGTGTCGAAGTTGAAGGCGTCCAGGTAGAACTTGCAGACCTTCGACTCGTCCCGGGGATCGTTGAACGGAACGCCGGTACTGTGGATCTTCACGTCGCCGTGGTCGCCGGGCGCGGCGAACGCCGGCACCGCGGGCGCGGCCAGCGGCAGCGCGGCGGCACCGGCGAGGACACCGGCACGCAGGGCGAGCAGGCGCCGCCCGGCCAGGGTTGAGGCCATGGAGCACTCCAGAGGGTGGACGGGGGTTTTGCCGGCACCGCGCCGACACCCCACGAGGGTCACCGGGCCTTCGGCGCCCCGCCGCGACAACACTCCGGTCCGGTACGACGTTTCGCACCAACGGTCGAGTGCCCCCGCTCCGACGGGCCGTCAGGCCGCCTGCCGGTCCGGCTCGCGGCGGCGGGAGCGGCGGGGGCGCAGGCGTTCGCCGCGGGCCAGGCGGCGGATGCCCGCGAAGCGGGTGAAGCGCGCACGGGTCGCGACCGAGGCCCGGTCGAGCTCCTCCATCAGGCGGCGGGAGCGGTGCTCCAGGTCCAGCTCGTCCAGGATCCGGTCCACCTCGGCGAGCAGGGAGCCGTGCAACTGCCAGGCCTGCGGGTCCGCCTGGACGCGGTGCAGCAGCAGTTGGGCGACGTTCTCCCGGCAGGCCCAGGCGGCGGCCAGTTCGGCGGTCAGCCGCTGCTCGGCCTCCTCCGCGTTCCGGCTGACCTGGGTGGTGACCAGCACCGCGAAGCTCACCAGCGCCCCGCCGATGTGTGCGAACAGCTCCTCCATCGCCACCGCGACGTCCGGCGGGAACAGCCGCTCGCCGGCCGCGCGGCGCTTGGCCAGGTCGGTCAGCGAACGGGCGATCACCCGGATCACCACCACGCAGATCTCCAGCGTGTCCAGGCCGGTGCGCAGCACCAGCCGCGACAGCAGGCCCTCGCTGATCCGCGGGTTCAGCCGCAGACTGTCCTCGGCCTGCCGCAGCGCGCCGTCCACCTCGGCGATCGCCTGGTCCAGCGCCCGCGCCTCGTGCAGCCGCGCGGCGGCCCGCTCCACCGGCACCGGGCGGCCCAGCTCCTCCGCGAGGTCCAGCAGCAGGTGACGGGCCCGGCGGGCCAGGTCCTCGATCTTCTCCCCGGCCGTGTCCACCCACACCGGCGGCGCGAACACCACGTTGAACAGCAGCCCGACGGCCGCGCCGATCAGCGTCTCCAGCACCCGGTCCCACGCCTGCGTGGTGACCTGCGAGACGCCCAGGATCAGCATCGCGCTGATCGCCACCTCCTGGACGAACTCGTCCACCCGCACGAACCGCCCCACCGTCAGCGACGCCAGGATGATCAGCCCCAGGCTCCACCACGACAGGCCCACCACGGTGGAGAAACCGATCGCGATCAGCACCCCGACCACCACCGAATTGACCCGCCGCACACTGGTCTTCAGCGTCGAGTACACCGTCACCTGCACCACCAGCAGCGCCGTCAGCGGCGCCGTCAACGGCACCGGCTCCCGGCTCAGCCAGGTCGCCACCACGTACGCCAGCGTCGCCGCCACCGTGGCCCGCACCGTCTGCACGACGAACGGATCCCTGGCACCGCGACGCACCACCGCCGCCACTGACTCCGGAACAACACGCATGCGGCCCTTCTATCCCATCGGCCGCCGCGCACACGCGAACACTCCGTCAGCGTGTGAGCGGCGGTCACAGGACCAACGCCTGTCTGGTTGCGCATCCGGCCGCTGCCCAGGATGGCCGCATCGGACCTCTCTACCCCCTGCGCGCGGCCGACGGCGTCCGCGGTCCGAGGACGCGCCGCGCGCCGCCGACAAGGTGGTGGTCGCCGTGAGCGACGTGTCCGATCTTCCCCAGACCGCGACGACGGTGGCCGCGCCGGCCTTCCGGCGATGGCGGTACGCCGGCGTGTTCGCGCTGCTGTTCCTGTTCGGGACGGAGACCTTCCTGGTCTCCCCGCTGCTGCCGACCATCGCCGGATCGATCCACGTCAGCGAGGCCGCCGCCGCGTCCACCGTCACCGCGTACGTCCTGGTCTACGCCGTCTGCGCGCCGTTCCTCGGCCTGGCCAGCGACCGGTTCGGACGACGGCGCACCCTGCTGGCCGGCACCGCGCTGTTCCTCCTCTCCAACGCCGCCGCCGCACTCTCCACCGACCTCACCCTGCTGGTGCTCTCCCGCGCCCTCGCCGGACTCGCCGCCGCGGCCGCCGGACCCGCGATCTGGGCCCACATCGCCGAAACCGCCCCCGACGCGGTGCGCGGCCGCGCCCTCGGCCTCGGCATGGCGCTTTTCTCCACCGGCCAGGTCATCGGCGTCCCCCTCGGCGGACTGCTGGCCGGCGCGGCCGGCTGGCGCGCCGCGTTCTGGGCCCTCGCCGCGGGCACGGCCGCGGCCGTCCCGCTGCTGCTCCGCCAGGTCGCGCCACGAGCGGCTGCTGCGGGCACTGGCACGATCCTCGCGGTGCTGGCGGCCTGGCGCGACCCCGCCCTGCGCCGCGCCCTGCTGGTCAACACCGCCTTCAACGCCGCCAACCTCGGCGCCTACACCTTCCTCGGCGCCGTCCTCGGCGAACGCTTCGACCTCTCCGTCCAGGCCCTCGGCCTGGTCGGCATCCTGGTCGGCGCCGGCAGCGTGGCCGGCTCCCTGCTCGGCGGCCGCCTCGGCGACAAGGCCCGCGCGGCTGGCCGCACCGACCTGCCGCTGCTCCCGCTCTGGGCCCTGCTGCTCGCCGCCGGCATCGCGCTTGCTGTCGCCGGGCCGGGGTTGGTGCTTTCGCTGCTGGGCGTGCTGCTGTGGTTCGTCGCCTCCGGCGGCTTCGTGACGGACCAGCAGACCCTGGCCGGCACCGTCGCCCCCGCCCACCGGGCGACGTCCAGCGCCTGGCTGACCTCCACGATGTACGCCGGCACGGGCGTGGGGGCCTGGGCGATCGGCGCCTTCGGCAGCGTCGCGCACGGGTCGGTGATCGTGGGCGTCGCGCTGGCGCTGCTCGCGGCGGGCGGGGCCTGGCTGGTGACGCGGAGCCTGCGGCCGAGGGGGTGAGCGCGAGGGCCGCTGACCGGGGCTCACTTCGGGAGCACGTCCAGGGTGATCCCGAAGTGGGTGCGGTAGGCGGTGCGGGCCTCGTCGTCGGTGCGGAGCTGTTCGGTGCGTTGCCCGGTGGGGGCGGTGGTGATCAGGCGGTTGCCGCTGAGGGTGGCGCGGCCGTCGTCGGCGGTGATGACCGAGCAGGTCGGCGTGCAGGTGAAGTGGGACCGGGGCGAGGTGGTCGCCATCGGCTCTTGGTCCTACGACCTGCGCCGGCCTTGCTACGCGGTTGCCCGGAGCGGACGCTCGATCAGGTCCGTCATCCGCGCAAAGTCGGTCGAGGTCCGCGGCGTGAACAGAAGCACCAGCGCCGACGGGTCGTCCACCGGGTGGAAGGAGCTGAGGGTGAGGTGCACAGCGCCGCTCGCGGGGGGTGAGACCACCACCTCGCGGGCAGTGAGTTCGGCGACGGTGTGGCAGCCCCACCAGTGGCGCAGGTCGGGGGCGTCGGCTTCGAGGCGGCGGTAGAGCTGGTCGGTGCGGGGGTCGGCGATCGCGGGGCCGGCCTGGGCGCGGAAGTGCTGGAAGACGTTCATGGCGAGGGGTTCCCAGTCGTGCAGGACGCTGCGCAGGTGGCGGTCGGCGGCCATCAGCCACATCAGGTTGCGGCGGTCGGCGTCGACCTTCTCGGGGGAGCCCCACAGGGCCGTCCAGGCCGCGTTCCAGGCGAGCAGGTCGAAGTGCCGGTCGAGCAGCGCGGCGGGGCTGGCGGGCCAGGAGTCGAGGACGGGGCGGACCGCGTCGGCGAGCCGTTCGGCGGCGAGTTCGGTGGGGGCGGGCTCGTGGTAGCCGGCCAGTCGCATCGCGTGGCGCAGGCCCGCCGCGTCCAGGCGCAGGGCGCGCGCCACCGCCTCCAGGACCTGCCGGGAGGCGGTGACGCGGCCCTGTTCGAGCCAGGTGTACCAGGCGAGGCCGACGCCGGACAGCGAGGCGACCTCTTCGCGGCGCAGCCCGGGGGTGCGGCGCCGCGCGGTGGCGGTGAGTCCGACGTCGGCGGGTTGCAGGCGTTCGCGGTGGGCGCGCAGGAAGGCGCCGAGCTCCTGACTGACGGCGGGGGTGGACACGGGTGGCTCCTCGTCGCGGGTGGTTCCGGGGTCGTCGGGGCACCCACATTAGGTGCGTGACGGGCGGTTTCCGGTTCCTGAAACAAACTCCTCATGTGCCGTCAACTCCCAGAGGCGGACCGGCATGTGGCTGACATGCCCGTGCGCGTTCTGGCGGCGCCAGGCGGCGGCCCCGACGGCCCGGTAGAAGTCGGCGTGACGCTCCGCGGGCAGGACCCGGGCGTAGTAGTCGCCGAAGGTCGCGGCGTGGAAGTGCTCGTACTGCGCGGCGGAGTCGACGGTGACGACGGCGTCGCGTTCGGCGTGGCCGGCGACGCGCAGGTGCGGGGCGAGGACGGTGTGCAGGTCGTCGACGGTGCGGGTGCGGGTGGCGATCGGCAGGACGCCGTGCGCGGCGAGCAGCGCGGGGACGTCGGCGGCGGGGGTGCCGAGTGCGGTGAGTGCTTCGCGGACCAACTCGTCCTCGCCGCCCAGGCCGTGGGCGTCGCGGGCGGGGTGGTAGGTGGTGAGCAGGAAGCGTCCGCCGGGGGCGAGGTGGGCGGCGACCCAGGCGAAGGTCCGGTCCTCGTCCGGGTACAGCCAGTGCAGCACCGAGGTCTGGGTGATCACCTGGGCGCGGTACGGGAGTTGCTCGGGTGCGGTGAGGTCGGTGGTGTGCAGGACGGCCCGACTTCCGTACGGGGCGAGGCGTTCGGTGGCTTCGGCGATCCGGTGTTCGGAGCGTTCCAGGCCGACGGCGAGGCGGAGCGAGGGGAAGCGTTCCAGGGCGGTGGCGAGCAGTTGGCCGATGCCGCTGCCCAGGTCGATCAGTGTCTCGGGGGTGCCGGTGATTCGGTCCAACACCCAGTCGCGGTCCTGGACTTGGCGCAGTCGGCTGGCGTCGGCGTACCCGGCGAGGGTGCGGGCCTGGATCTCGACGGCGGACGGGCTCACGCGCGGGCCTCCTGGGCATCGGTGGTGGGGTCGCTGAGCAGGGCGAGCAGCCGGGCCCTGGTCGCGGACTGGTCGTAGCGGTGGAAGACGGTGATGCGGTTGCGGGCGAGGTCGCCGCGGTGGACGTACTCGTACAGGTCCTGGCGCTGGCCGAAGCCGTCCCCGGTGAGCTCCCAAGCCAGCCTGAACAGGCGGGACTTGTCCTCGACGCCGATGTCCCGTCCGCGCATGTAGCGGTCCAGGTGCGGGCGCAGCCGCGGGTTGGCCAGGTCGCCGGGGGAGGGCTGCATGAGCAGGCCGGAGGCGCCGATCTTGCGGACGATCTCGACGGCGTGGCCCGCGACTTCGGCGGACCAGACCCGGGAGGCGAAGGTGTCGCCGGGGGCGAACAGGCCGGCGTCGGTGAGCGCGCCGCGGTTCTCGGCGGCGTCGAGGAAGTACTCGGTGAGTTCGGCGTACCCGGCGAGGCGGCCCAAGTCCTCCTGGATGTTGCGGAACTGGCTGACGCCGATCGACTCGGCGAGGAGCGTGGCGGTGGCCAGCAGGGTGCGCAGGCGCTCCCGGTAGCGGATGTGGCCGACGTACGCGCTCCAGGCGTTGATCCGGGCCAGGCCGCGGCGGGCCAGGTCGGCGTCGCGGAGCAGGAACACCCGGTCCCACGGCACGAGGACGTCGTCGAAGAACAGCATCGCGTCCTGCTCGTCGTAGCGGGCGCCGAGCGGGTGGCCGTGACCCCACGGGGCGGTGCCGAGCGGTTCGCGGGCCAGGGTGATCAGGCCGGGGGTGTTCAGCGGCAGTGCGAACCACACCACGAACTGCTCGGCGCGGCCCTGGGTGAAGGACGCCGACAGGTACACCAGCACCTCGTGCGCGAGCGGTGCGAGTGTGGTGAGCTGCTTGGCGCCGCGCACCACGATGCCCTGCTCGTTCTCCGAGAGGACGCGCAGCGCCAGGTCGGGATCGTCCAGCGGGCCGGCCGACCGGTCGATCTGCGGGTCGCCGAGCGCGTGCGAGAGCACCAGGTCGTTCTGTGCGCAATGCCGGTACCAGGCCTCGGCGTTGGCACCGAACCGGGGGTCGGCGGAGGCCAGTTGGTGGCGGAAGTCGTGCACGCCGACGGCGATCGAGGCCATGAAGGCGGGGGAACGGCCCTGCTGGCCGAGCGCCTCGGCGTGCCAGAACTCGGCGCTGCGGCGCTGGACGCGCAACTCCTCGAGGCTGGTGGGCGGTTGGTAGGCGCGGGCCAGCCGCAGGCCGGTGTCCGGGTCCTTGAAGGTGAGCAACTCGCGGTGTTCGGGCCGGTGTTGCAGGTCGAGCAGGCGGGCCAGTTCTTCGGCGGCCGGTCGGAACGCCGGGTGGGTGGCCGGATTGGCGACGCGCTGCCCGTCCAGGTACAGCTCGCGGCCGTCGTCGAGTTCGGCCAGGTAGCGGGCGCCGGTGAGCAGGCCGCGCGGCTCCGGGGGTGACTGGGTCATGCGTCAACTCCTTGCGCTGGAAGGTCATTTCGGGGAAGTTCTGGGCCGAGCCGCCGATAGCGGGCGGCGTGGTGCAGCAGCGGTCGGTCGGTGCCTTCGCCGACCGCGAGGGCCTCGCCGACCAGCAACAGGTGGTCACCGACCGGGAGTTCGGCGTGCAGCCGGGCGTCGAACCAGGCGGGCGCGCCGGCCGGGACGGGGGCGTCGACCGGGTCGGCGAGGACGGTCAGGTCGGTGAAGTGCCCGACCGCCCGGCCCGCGCCCGGGGTGGCGAACCGGCGGGCCAGCGCGGCCTGTTGCTCGCCCAGCACGGTGACGGCGAAGCGCCCGGCCGCGCGCACCGCGGCCGTCAGCGGGCTGCGGTGGGAGACGGCGACGCCGATCAGCGGCGGGTCGAGCGAGAGGGTGCTGAAGGAGGAGACGGTCTTCGCGTACTCGACGCCCGCCCAGCGGACGGTGAGCACGGCGACGCCGGTCGGCCAGTGCCGGGCGGCCGAACGGAACGCGGCCTCCGTGAGCGCCGCGCGGGCCGGCGCGCTCACCACAGGCCGACCCGGTAGGCGCGCAGCCATTCGTCGACTTGCACCAGGTGGTCCAGGCCGCCGACCGGGTTCGGCGCGGTGCGCGGGCTCGGCAGCGGCCGGCCCTCGGCGAGGTGGCGGCGCACCAGCGCGCGGTCCACCAGGTCGAACACCGGCGCGGCCGGGTCGGCCAGCAGCTCGTGGGCGCGGGCGGTCAGCACCTCGGTGTAGCGCACCGCCGGGGTGGACGGGTAGCCGGACTTCGGACGGTCCGCCACCTGCGGCGGCAGCAGGTCGCGCACCGCGTCCCGCAGCAGGCCCTTGGGGCGACCACCCGGGGACTTCAACTCCCATGGCACGTTCCACAGATACTCCACCAACCGGTGGTCGCAGAACGGCACCCGCACCTCTAGGCCGACGGACATCGACACCCGGTCCACCCGGTCCAGCAGCGGCGGCAGCCAGCGGGTCAGCGCCAGGTGGAAGGTCTCCCGCACCTTCGCCGCCGCCGGGTCCTCCCCGTCCAGCCGGGGCACCGAGGCGAGGCTGCCCCGGTACGCGGCCTCGGTGTACTCGGCCGGCCGGACCTCGGCGCGCACCTCCGGGCGCAGCAGCGCGGCCGGGGTGGTGCGGCCGTGCAGCCACGGGAAGGTTCCGGAGGCGAGCGCCGGGGCGTCGTGGAAGTACGGGTAGCCGCCGAAGACTTCGTCCGCGGCCTCGCCGGACAGTGCGACCGTGGAGCGGCGGCGCACCTCGCGGAACAGCAGGTGCAGCGAGGCGTCCATCTCGCCCCAGCCGGGCCGGTCGCGGGCCCGCAGCACCGCGTCGCGGGCGTCCAGCAGGTCGTCGTCGGGGATCAGCACGCTGGTGTGCACGGTGCCGATGTGCGCGGCGGCGGCCTGCACGAACGGGGCGTCCTGGCCGGTGCGCCAGGCGTCGGGGGCGCGGTCGGCGCTGCCGGGGAAGTCCACCGAGAAGCTGGTGATCTTGTCGTGCCCGTCGCGCTCCCGGGCGGCCGCCGCGAGTGCGGTGATCGCCGAGGAGTCGACGCCGCCGGACAGCAGCGTGCACAGCGGGACGTCGCTGACCAGCTGCCGCTCCACCGCGTCCGCGAGCAGCGCCCGCACGGTGGCCCGGGTGGTCCGCTCGTCGTCCCCGTGCGGGGCCGACTCCAGCTGCCAGTACGGGAGTTCGCTGACTCGCTGACGGCTGGCCACCACCAGGTGTCCGGGCCGGACCTCCCGCAGCCCCCGGAACAGCCCGTGCCCAGGGGTCGGCGCGGCCGGCAGCGCGAACAGCTCCGCGATGCCGGATGCGTCCAACTCGGCCGGCAGCAAGGGGTTCGCGAGCACCGCCTTCGGCTCGGAGCCGAACAGTACGCCGTTCGCGTGCCGGTGCCAGTACAGCGGCTTGATGCCCAAGTGGTCGCGCACCAGCAGGAGTTCCTCGCGCAGGGCGTCCCACAGCGCGTACCCGAAGATCCCGTTGAACCGGGCCGGCGCCCGGTGCCCCCACTGGAGGTGCGCGCGGAGCACCACTTCGGTGTCCGAGCGGGTCCGGAACACGTGCCCGTGCGCCTCCAACTCGGCGCGCAACTCACGGTGGTTGTACAGCTCGCCGTTGTACGCCAGCACCGCGCGGACCGGCTCGCCGTCCGCGAACGGCTGCAGCCCGCCCGCCAGGTCGATCACCGCCAGCCGGGTGTGGCCGAGCGCCGCGTGCCGCGACAGCCACACCCCGTCGGCGTCCGGACCCCGGCAGGCCAGGGTCTCCGTCATCCGGCGGACCGTCCCGGCGCGCAGCCGCAGATCCTCCGCCCAGTCCAGCCAGCCCGTCACTCCGCACATCAGGACGCCCCCGTCGTCTCGTCGGCCTCTTCTTCGGCGCGCGCCTCCCAGTGGCAACCGTGGCCGGTCGGCCCCGAGAGCAGGCGGTGCGACGGGCGGAAGCCCTTGGCGCGGACGTTCGCCGACAGCGCGTGCGTGCAGTACGTGCACGGCGAGGCGAGCGTGATCGTCACCCCGCTGCGGCGGGCCTGCTCGCGGTAGTCCCAGATCGCGCAGTGCGTGATGGTCAGCGCGGCCTGCCGCGGGCCGGGCGGCGCGGCGTCGTCGAACTCGTAGTCGGAGCCGTACAGTTCGGCCTGCCGGGCGATCCGGTGGATCGGATCCGCCGCGCCCCGGCCGTGGTCCGGCTCGACGGTGCGGTGCACCTCCGCGTTGGACGCCGCCCACGCCGCCAGCACCTGCTCGCCGTAGTGCCGCACCAGGAAACGCTCCATCAGCGCCTGCCCGCGGAAGAACAACCGCTGCCACTGCGCGGACGGCGCGGCCCCGTCCGGCAGATCGGCGAAGATCTCGCCCTGCAACGCGAACCACTCCGCGAGCTGCGGCTGATCGCCGAGACTCACCAGGTACCTGGTCAGCCCCGCCTCCGCCTCGTGCAGCCTGCGCCGCCACAGCGCGGAGCGCTCGGCATCCGGCATCGACCGGTACGGCGAGCGCCAACTCTCTGCCCCCGCCTGCTCCTTGTCCTTGTCCGTGCCCGGCAGGAGTGCGACCCTGTCCGGCCCCGTTCTGCGCTCGGGTACGACGCCCATCGGTGCTCTCCCTCCGACCTCGCGAGGCTCTGTCCTGCGAGCCACGCTAGGCAGCACCGACCGGCCCCCAGAAGCCCCGAACGGATCCCCCGGGGGCGACCTTCGTCGCCCTCCGCGCGGTGCTCAGCCGGGCGGCAGCGGGACGATCCTGGCTGCTGCGGCGTACGGCCGGGCGCCCCGGGGGCGGTGCTCGCGGTCGGCGTAGTTCGTGAGCAACTTCCGTACGGCGTGCTGGAGTTCGTCGGCCTCGGCGGGCGTCAGGTGCAGCACGGCGGTGAACGGTTCGGCGGCTTCCTCCGGCGGGTGGACGGGGTGCGGTGCGGGGGTGGCGTCGGTCTCCCAGCGCAGGCGCCACGGCCGGGCGCGGCCACCCTGCGGGACTTCCTCGACCAGGCCGTAGCGGGCCAACTGCCGCAGGTGGAACGAGCAAAGGCCCGAACTGAGCCCGAGCCGCGCTGCTGCCTCGGTGGAGGTCACGGTGGCGGCCTCGGCCAGCAGGTCCAGCAGGGCGATTCGGACGGGGTGGTCGGGCAGGGGCCTGCGGACGCCGGGCGGCAGGGGGTGGGAGGTCTCGCTGATCTCATCGGTCACTTTGCAAAGCGTGCTACTTTGCAAAGGAAATGGCAATCCGTCAGACACAGCTGAGCTGAGGTACCCCCATGGCCGACACCCCACAGGACCGCCGGGTCCGCGTCCAGGGCGAACCCGTCGACACCTACCCGTCGCTCGCCCCCGAGACCGAACGCGGCGCGGTCCGCCGGATCACCGTGGTCGGAGAGCCCGTCCTGCAC
The DNA here is from genome assembly GCF_044593455.1 of Kitasatospora sp. NPDC051984. Classification (NCBI taxonomy): domain Bacteria; kingdom Bacillati; phylum Actinomycetota; class Actinomycetes; order Kitasatosporales; family Streptomycetaceae; genus Kitasatospora; species Kitasatospora sp. NPDC051984. The sequence continues at coordinate 121,068 of NZ_JBIUCB010000002.1, read as the reverse complement.
CGCCGCTGCCGCCCCGTCGCCGACTTCGGCACCCCCGAACTCGCCCGCCTCGTCGACGACATGTTCGCCACCAACCACATCGCCGAGGGTGCCGGCCTGGCCGCCAACCAGGTCGGTGTCGACCTCCAGCTCTTCATCTGGGACATCACCGACGACTGGGGCGTCCGCCACGTCGGCCACCTCGCCAACCCCGTCCTGGAGGAGCCGCCCGCCACCCACCGCCGCCTGATCGAGGAACCCGAAGGCTGCCTCTCCGTCCCCGGCCCCCACCGCGAACTCGCCCGCCCCGACCACACCATCGCCCACGGCTTCGACCTCCACGGCCGCCCTCTCACCATCGAAGGCCACGGCTACTTCGCCCGCTGCCTCCAGCACGAGACCGACCACCTCCACGGCCGCCTCTACCTTGACCGCCTTCCGGCCCGCGCCCGCAAGTCCGCGCTCCGCGAGATGGCCGACCGGCAGGCCGAGGTCTTCGCCCGGCGCGAGGCGAACGCGGTGCGCCTAGGAAAATAGCTGTCGCACCCGGGAGTTGAGGCCCTAGCGTGGCCAAATGTCGAGTCGTCAGAGCATGTTGCCGGTGAGCCCCGACCGCGAGTTGAGCTACCCGCGGTCCCTGCACCGCCTCGCGGCCATGGGCGGAATCCCGCTGATGTGCACCGAGTTCGACGACGGCACCACCTGCCTCGTGATGATCACGCCGGAGGGCGCCGAGGCGGTGGCGACGGGCCGCAGCTACCTGCGCGCCAGGTTCGAGCTGCTCAACTGGCCGGCCGTGAGGGTAGTTGCTCCGGATGGCCGCTTCCGCTATTTCATGGTCCCGGACGCCAAGCGCTCGACCCTGGACGCCTTCCTCGCCCTCCTGGCCGTGGGGCCGATCAGTCCGCGCCGATGACGCTGTCGCGGACCTCGCGCCAGCGCAGCGAGTCCAGGATGCCGTCCGCGAGGGTGAACCGCGGGCTCCAGCCGAGGAGTTCGCGCGCCCGGCTGCTGCGCGTGTAGGCGCCAGCGGCGTCCCCCGGCCGGGGGCCGGTCTCCTGGACGGGTACCGTTTCGCCGGTGACCTGCTCGTAGGCGGCGATGAGTTCGCGGACGGTGGTGCCCGTGCCGGTCCCCAGATTGACGACCTGGTACGGGAGTTCGGCGGTCACGGTGTCGAAGCGGTCGAGGGCGGAGCAGTGCGCCTCGGCGAGATCGCGGACGTGGACGTAGTCCCGGATGCCGGAGCCGTCACGGGTGGGCCAGTCGGTGCCGGTGAGGGGGAACTTCTCGCCCGCCGCCTGAACGTCGAGCAACTTGCCCAGCGCGTGGGTGGGTCGGCGGATCTGGAGGCCGGTGCGGAGTTCGGGGTCGGCGCCGATCGGGTTGAAGTACCGCAGCGAGACGACACGGAGGGGCCCGGCCGTGGCGATGTCCGCGAGGAAGGTCTCGACCAGCTGCTTGGTGCGGGCGTACGGGCTGAGCGTCTCCAGCGGCGAATCCTCGTCCACCGCCCAGTCGTTGGCCGGGTCGGCCCGGTAGAGGGAGGCGGAGGACGAGAACAGCAGCCGTTCGCAACCGTTGCGGGTGAGGTGCTCGGCGAACGCGATGGTCTTGGCGACGTTCTCGCGGTAGTAGCCGAGCGGATCGGCGACCGAGTCCGGAACCACGATCAGCGCCGCGCAGTGGACGACGGCCCGGATGTCCGGGTGCTCGGCGAAGACCCGGTCGAGCAGCGCGCCGTCGGCGATGTCGCCCTCGTAGAACGGGAATCCGGCGGCGAACTCGCGGCGGCCCGTGACGAGATTGTCGAGGACGACCGGGGTGTGGCCGCCGTCTGCGAGGGCGTTGGCGATGGTGGATCCGATGAAGCCGGCACCGCCGGCGATCAGGTACTTCACGGGTCCTCGCTGAGGTTCGGGGCCGCCGGCCGTGGCCGGAGGCGTCGACTGTAGCCCTTCAGCCGTAGGACGCACACCCATCGTCCTACGGTTGCGGCACCCCGTGTTCCAGGTAGGCCGTCGCGCCCTGTGCCCGGGCGGCGACGGCGGCGTGCACGCGGCGGGCGAGCCGGGGGATCAGCAGCGCGTCGAGGTGGGCCGGAGGGTGGAACTCGTAGGCGCTGACCTCGAGTTGGTCTACCCTGATGGCGTCGCGCTCGGCGTCGGGGAGGATCCCGCCGTCGAAGACGAACAGCAACTTGTCGCCCTCGGCCGGGTGCGGCGCCCAGTCGGCGACCAGCAGCCGGCCGATCGGCGGGGCGATGCCCAGCTCCTCCGTCACCTCCCGGGCCGCGCCCGCGCTCGGGGTCTCGCCCGCCCGCAGGTAGCCTCCGGGGATCTCCCAGCCGTCCTTGTACGTGGGCTTCACCAGCAGGAGCTGGCCGGCGGGGTCGGAGAACAGCACCCCGGCGGCGGTGCGCGGCCGGGCGACGATCTCTTGGGGCTCGGAGTCGGTCACGGTGACGACCGTAGTCGTCCCGGCGGGGTGACGCGGTTCGCACGGCCAGGGGCGGCCGACGGGGCACGCGCCGGTGGGCGTCTTCAGCCGAAGTTCCGGATCGCCACGCTGCAGGCCAGGCCACGCATCACGCTCACGGCGGATGCGAGGAAGCGCCAGGGCGCCCAGCGCATCCGGGGTGGCAGAGCACACGCCGGACCAGCACGAACAGGCTGTCCCGATGTCCGGCCCGTCACGAGCGGGTACCGGAACGCCACCGGGCCCGGAAGCCTCCGCAACGGCTTCCGGGCCCGGGGTTCCCCGGGCGGGGCGGTGGCTCAGGCAGCCGCCGCCGTCCGTCGCCGGCGGCCCACCACGGCCGACGCCACCAGCACGATCGCTGCGGCGACCAGCGAGAAGTACATCTGCTTCCGCCCGTCGGCGTCCGTGAACATGTACACCACCACGAACCCGATCATGCCGATGGCGGCCCAGGTCAGGTACGGGTACAGCCACATCCGCACGGTCAGGCGCTCGGGGGTCTCGCGCTCGATGATCCGCCGCATCCGCAGCTGCGAGAAACAGATCACCAGCCAGACGAAGAGCGCCACCGCACCCGAGGAGTTCAGCAGGAAGGCGAAGACGGTGTTGGGGGAGGTGTAGTTGAAGAAGACGGCGACGAAGCCGAAGACCACCGAGGAGAGGATCGCGACCCGCGGCACCCCGCGCTTGGTCACCGAGGCGAACGCCCGGGGTGCGTCCCCGCGCCGGCCGAGCGAGAAGGCCATCCGGGAGGCGGTGTACATCCCGGAGTTGAGGCAGGACAGCACGGCGGTCAGCACGATCACGTCCATCACCTGGGCGGCGCCCGGGATCCCTATGTGCTCCAGCACGGCCACGTACGGGCTGCCCTTGATCGAGGCGGAGTCCCACGGAAGCAGGGTCACCACCAGCAGGATCGAGCCCAGGTAGAAGATCCCGATCCGCCAGATCACGCTGTTGGTCGCCTTGCGGACCGCTTTCTGCGGGTCCTCCGACTCGCCGGCCGCCAGGGTGACGATCTCGCTGCCCATGAAGGCGAAGACGACTGTGAGCATGCCGGTGAACACCGCCCCCACGCCGTGCGGCAGGAAGCCGCCGTGGCCGGTCAGGTTCGTCATCCCGACCGCGTGGGTGCCGGGCAGCAGCCCGAACGCGGCCAGCGTGCCGATCACCAGGAAGGCGGCGATCGCCACCACCTTGATCCCGGCGAACCAGAACTCGAACTCGCCGTAGGAGGCGACCGAGAACAGGTTGGTCGCGGTCAGTACCACCATCACGATCAGTGCGAACGCCCACTGCGGCACACCTGGCATCCAGTTGTTGAGGATCTTCGCGCCGGCGGTGGCCTCCACGGCGAGCACCACGACCCAGAAGAACCAGTACAGCCAGCCGATGCTGAACCCGGCCCACCGGCCGAGCGCCCGGTCCGCGTAGGCCGAGAACGAGCCGCTCTGCGGGTCGGCCGCCGCCATCTCGCCGAGCATCCGCATCACCAGGACGACCAGCGCGCCGGCGAGCGTGTACGAGAGCAGGATGCCGGGGCCGGTGGTCGCGATGCCCGCGCCGGAGCCGACGAACAGGCCGGCGCCGATCACGCCGCCGATCGCGATCATCGACAGGTGGCGGTTCTTGAGTCCCGCCTTCAGGTGACCGTCGGCCGGGGGTGGGGTGGAGCCGCCGCCGGGGGGCGAGACAGCGGGGGTGGTGGTTTCCACATTCATCAAGGGCGCCTGTGCCTTTCCAGCGCGGCCTGCCCCTCGGCACGTACGCCGGAGGGTGGGGGGACGGATCCGCGCATTGCGGTGCAACCTAACTTCTCCCTCCGCAAATATGAACAACGTTCCGGTAAATGTTTGATTGCCGGACATAAAGGACAAGGTCAGCCTGGGTGGAATGGGGTCCGGAAAAGCTCAGATCTGACGCAGCGAAAGACGCCCGGGAGATGTCGGAGCCCGGCGCGGGGAGTCGTCAACGGGCCGTACATGCCGGCGGCGCGATGATCGCCTCCGTGGTGCTCGGCCTCATCGCCGCCCTCGCCCTGCCGGCCCTGGCACACTGGTACCTGTGGCGGCGCCCGGTGTGCGACGTCTCCGCACCGGACGGCTGGTGTCGCCGGGCCGATACGGTGCTCGCCGTCCTGCTGCCCCTGCTCGCGGTCGGCGCCCTGGTCGGCGGGTGCGTGCTGCCGCCGGCCGTCGAGCGGTGGCTGGCCTGGCCCGGCTACCTCTGGCGCGCGGTGCTGGGGCCGCCGGCCGTGGTCGGAGGTGAAGCGACGGTAGTGCATACGCGCGTGGTGCCGGATCGTCGTGCCCGGGCGGGGAGCCCGCGGCGTTCGGAGGAGGTGTCGTCGTAGCTCCTGGGGGTGTAGGCGGGCAGGTCCACCGCGCGGGCGTTCTGGCACGAGCCGTTCGTGTCGAACAGGGAGACGGTGTACCCGGTCATGCTGTAGACGCTCCGCGCGGGGATGCCGCTGCTGGTGCAGAATCCGAGATTCCAGTCGGAGTTCTGTACGACGTCACCGGTGAAGTCCGCGCCCGAGTAGAAGCACACCCCCCCCTTCTCGCAGACCGGGGACACCCGGAACGACTTCACGTCGGATCCGATGCTCGCCGCCGAGAAGCCGGGCGGGTGGATGGCGACGGGGGCTCCGGAGCAGTCCTCGTTCCCGTAGGTTTCGAACTGGAACCTGGTGTTGTCGTAGAGCGACTCGACCCTCGACCTGGTCCCGTCGGGCCAGGTGACTTTTCCGCCCTTGGCGCACCCGCCCGGCTTGGGATCGGCCGCCCGGAACGTGCCCGAGTAGTCCGTCTCGGACCAGAAGCAGAACTTGTCCTTGGGGCAGTCCTCCTCGGCGGCGTGGGCCGGCGCGGTGAGCCCCGGCAGGACGGAAATTTAGAGTGCGGCGACCACCGCCGCCAGGCGTCCGGCAACTGACATGCTCATGAGCATCCTTGGGGTGAGCAAAGGGATGGTGGACGAACGAGCAGACGGTAACGGCCGTCCCGGGCCTGCGGCGCGGACGACGGACCGGAACGACCCGATCGAATGAAGCCCTGCGTTCCGTCGCAGGTCGGGGACAGATCAGGGTCGGGATCAGGGGGCTTCCCGGAGGTGCGGGGGATGGGCGGGCGCCTAGCGTCTGGGTGGTGAACAGTGATGGTGTGGCGGGGGAGCAAGTGGTGCGGCTGGCCGGGGTGCGGCGGGCGTACCGGCGGGGGGAGGGGGTGGTGCGGGCGCTGGACGGGGTGGATGCCGGGTTCGCGGCGGGGAGTTTTACGGCGGTGATGGGGCCGTCGGGGTCGGGGAAGTCGACGCTGCTGCTGTGCGCTGCCGGGCTGGAGCCGGTGGACGCGGGGGAGGTGCTGCTGGACGGCGCGCCCGTGCACCGGATGTCGGAGCGGGCGCTGACCGAACTGCGGCGGGAGCAACTCGGGTTCGTGTTCCAGTCGTTCAACCTGGTACCCGTGCTGACGGCCCGTCAGAATGTGGAGCTGCCACTGCGGTTGGCCGGGCGGCCCATTGATTCGGCGGAGATCGACCGGCGGCTGGCGGAGGTCGGGCTCGCGGAGCGGGGCAACCATCGTCCCGCCGAGTTGTCGGGCGGTCAGCAGCAACGGGTCGCGATCGCACGGGCGTTGGCCGCCGGGCCGAAGGTGATCTTCGCGGACGAGCCGACCGGCGCCCTGGACTCGCGTTCGGCGCGGGCGGTGCTGGCGTTGCTGCGCGAGGTGGTGGAGCGGCACCGCCGGACGGTGGTCATGGTGACGCACGACCCGGTGGCCGCCTCGTACGCCCAGCGGGTGCTGTTTCTCGCGGACGGCCGGGTGGTCGGCGAGCTGCACGAGCCGACGGCGGAGGCCGTCGCGCTGCGGATGGCCGCGCTGGAGCCGGAGGAGCAGGCGTGTTGAGGCTCGCGGCAGCCACGTTGAAGGGGCGCTGGACGAGCTTCCTCGGCGCGTTCGTCGCGCTCGCGCTCGGTACGACGATGATCGGGACCATGGCGCTGGTCCTCACCGCGACCTTCGGCACCCCGCACCCCGGGCCGCAGCGCTTCCGGGACGCGGGGACGGTCGTCGCCCCCGCCGGGTTCGCGGGGCGGCCGATGAAGGCTCCGGCGGTCCTTCCGCCTGAGCTGGTCGGGCAGTTGGCCGGTGCCGTCGCCGACCGCAGCTTCCCGGTCCGATTCGACGGCGACGCCACCGGACACCCCTGGTCCTCGGCCGCGTACGCCGACTACCATCTGCGCGCCGGACGCCCGCCGCAGGCGGCCGACGAGGCGGTGCTGACCGGCGCGGACGCACAACTGATCGGCCGGCAGGTGGAGTTGGGAGTCGGACGCTACCGGGTGGTGGGCGTCACCGAGGGGCGCTGGTTCGAGCGGGCCGCGTTCTTCACCGACGCCGAGGCGCAGCGGCTGTCGCCGGGCATCAACGCGCTGGTCTCGGACATGACGCCCGATCAACTGCGGGCCATAGTCGGCGAACGGGCCGTCGTCCTGGCCGGCCAGGACCGGACCGGGCTCGACCCCGACGACACCGGGGGCGCGCAGGCGCTGGCCAACGCGCAGGCGATGGCGGGCAGCACCACCGGACTGGCCGTCTGCGTGGCCGTGTTCGTGGTCGTCGCGACCTTCGCGTTCGCCACGGAGCAGCGCCGCCGCGAACTCGCCCTGCTGCGCCTGGTCGGCGCCGCGCCCCGGCAGGTGCGGCGGCTGGTGCTCGGCGAGGCCGCCCTGATCGGCACGGCCGCCGCGCTGCTCGGCTGCGCGCTCGCGCCGCTCGCCGTCGGCCCGCTGCGCGGATGGATGCTGCGGCACGACGTCGCCCCGTCCTGGTTCACCGTGCCCGTGCACCCGCTGCCGCTGCTGGTCGCGTTCGTGCTGGGAGTGGTTGCCGCGCTGGCCGGTTCGGCGGCGACGCTGCTGCGGGTGTCGGTGGTCCGCCCCGCCGAGGCGCTGCGGGAGAGCGCGGTGGAGCGGCGGGGCCGGGTCCCGGTGCGGCTGCTGATGGGCGGTGCGCTGCTGGTCGGGGCGGTGGTCGCGGGCGCGGTCGTCGCCCGTTCCGAGCCGTACCTGGCGGCCAACGTCCGCAAGTACCAGGCCGTCCCGGTGCTGTACGTCGGTGCGTTCGCGCTGCTCGCGCCGGTGCTTCTGCCGCCGCTGGTACGGCTGTTGACCTGGCCGATGCGGCGTTCCACGAAGGCGGGCCCGATGCTGGTGCGCGAGAACGTGCTGACCGAACGGCGGCGCACCGCCGCGACGGTGGCGCCGATCGTGATCGCGGTCGGGCTGGTCGGCACCCTGCTGACGGTGCAGCAGTCCGCGGACGCCGCCGTCCTGGCCCGCCAGCGCCAGGAGGTGCGGGCGACGGACGTGGTGCTGGCGCCGCCCGGCGCGACGGGTCTGACGGAGCGGCTGGCCGCCGTGCCCGGTGTCCGGGTCACGCCCGTGACCTCGCTGAACGTCAAGATCGGGACGCCGGCGGGCGAGCAGCTCGACTCGCTGCGGGTGCAGGCCGTCCCGGCGGCGGCGTTCGGCCGGACGTTCACGCCGCCGGTGCGGGACGGGTCGGTGGCGGCGCTGCCGGACGACTTCCTGGTGATCGACGAGCACGCGGCCGAGTCCGACGGCATTGCCGTGGGCGACCGCCTGGTTGCCCTGCTGCCGACGGGCGCCCGCGTTCCGGTGGTGGTCGCGGCGGTGGTGGCGCGCGGGCTCGGTGGCGACGACGCGTACCTGTCGGCGTCGGTGACCGGGGCAGTGGCGCCCACCCTGCTGTATCTGGACGGGCTGGGCGAGTCCCAACGCCCGTCGGTCGAGCGGGCGTTGGCGGGGACGGGTGCGCGGTTGACCACCCGGCAGGCCGTATTGGCGGCCGCGCACACGAAGGCCGCCGAACAGGCCGACAACGCGGCCGTGGTGGTCCTCGGCATCGCACTGGCGTACTCGCTGATCTCGGTCGCCGGCACGCTCGCGATGGCCGTGACCGGACGCCACCGCGAGTTCGCCCTGCTCGGACTCGCGGGGGCGGTGCGCCGCCAGATCGTGGCGGTGGTGGCCGCCGAGGCGGCGATCGCCGTTCTGGCCGGTACCTTGCTTGCGGCGGCCGCCACCGCGCTCACCGCCGTGACCCAACACGCCGCGCTGACCGCCCTGTTGGCCGACCCGTCAATCGCGGTTGCCTGGCCCGAACTGCTGGCCACCGCCGCCCTCTGCGCAGCCGTCACCCTCACCACCGCCGCTGGCTGCACGGCCCGTGCCACCCGCGGCGCGGCGGCCGGCACGAGAGGGGAGTGACGGGCGCAGCCGTACCCGTCCGGCCTCGCCTCACGCTGGTGACCGGCTGCACCTCCGACCGGGCCCCGGTCGGTCCCGTTCCCACCGGTCCGGTTCCGCCGAGCATCCCCTCGACCCAACCCCCGCCGGACGTCGCGCTGTTCGCCGGCGAGTGGATCGCGCACGGCCGCCGGGTTCACCGTCCACCAGGACGGCACCTTCGAGGCCTTCGGCCGCCTCTACCGCGACTGCGCCTCCTCCTCGCCGCCCTGCGACACCTGGTCCGGCGATGAGATCATTGACGGCTACCGCGTCGTCGGCCACCTCACCGCTGTCGACGGCATCACCGCGACCGGCACGGTGACCGAGACCAACGGCCCAAACTGGATGCCCGCCGGCCCCCTCACCCTGACCCTGGACCCGGCCACCCACAGCATCTCCACCGGACGCTTCAAGTTTGTGCGGCGGCAAGAACACGCCGTCGCACGTCTGCTACTGACCGGGGGCGCGGCCGGGCGGGCGCTCAGCCGGTGAGGCCGTGCCGGACGGCGTAGAGCGCGGCGCGGAGGCGGTCGGACTGGCCGGTTTTTCGCATGGCGTGGGTGAGGTGTTTCTTGACGGTGGCTTCGGCGAGGGTGAGGCGGCGGGCGATCTCGGCGTTGCTGAGGCCGAGGGCGAGTTGGGTGAGGACCTGGCGTTCGCGGTCGGTCAGGCCGGCCTGGTCGAGGGGGCGTTCGGCGGGGGCGGGGTGTGGGCGCAGGGGAGTGGGGGCGGGGAGGAAGAGGGTCGCGCCCGCGGCGGCGAGGTGGACGGCGTCGATGATCCGGTCGGGCGGCAGGTCGAGGGGGAAGCAGCCGCTGCCGCCGGCCATCAGGATGCGGCTGGCCTCGGTGGTGGTCGCGGCGCGGCGCAGTAGCAGGACGCGGGCGTCGGGTGCGCCCTCGGGCCGGCGCAGTGCGGCGACGGCGGCGAGGTCGGCGTCCAGGCCGGGCCCTCGTCCGAGCAGGATCAGGTCGGGCCGGGCCCGGTGGACGGCGGCGACCGCGTGCGCGGCGTCGGTCGCGGTGCCGATCACGGCGAGTTCCGGGTCGGGCGCGAGGAGGCTGCGCAGTCCGGCGCTGACCACCGGGTGGCGTTCGATCAGGAAGATCCGGGTGGCGGCCGGCCGGTGGGCGCCGCCGGACGGGCAGAGCGGGTGGCCGCAGGCGCAGGCGGGAGCTGCGTCGGTGAGTAGTTGATGGCCCGCCAGCAGGTCGAGCGGGTTGTCGATCTCGGTGTGCAGGGCGTCCAGCGACCGCGTGCCGCGCCGGGTGGGCGGGCGCAGGGTGCGAGTGGAGCCGCGGGTCAGCGCGGGCACGGCACCTCCCGGCGGCGGGAGGGCGTGACGGGGTACGGGTGCATGGCGGATCGGTCCCCTCGAAGGTGGCGGGCCGGGGCGCGGGGCCCCGGCACGGGACGTGGGGATCGGCGACGGCGGCCGGACGACGGCGTGCGGCGCGGATCCCGGCGGAGGACGGGCGGCGCCCAGGGCCCGGTCAGGCCAGGGGGCGGCGTGCCGTGCCGGGGCGACACGTCTCGTCGAAGCACCTGCGGTGCCACGAGCCGCCGATCCCCCAGAGGGTGAAGTCGGTCCGCCGATATGCCATGCCGGAAATCGTATGTACGCCGCGAACGGGCGGTCAAGGACGATCCGCAGCCCCAGGGGCGACCCTAGCGCGATACCCCGTCCCGCCGGTCCTATGACCACCGGTACCGGCATGAACGCCTGGCTGGCTGCCCACGCGCACTGTTCGCAACCCTCGTGGACAACCCGACGGGCCGCGCCGCAAGCACCAGGACAGCCTCCGGTGCCTCGCGCCCCGTCGCCGAACCGGAGGAACCGCAGCCCGATGCCCGCCACCGTCGTTTTTGACCCGAGCACCCCGTGAGCGGATTCCTGCTGCGCCGGCTGCTGCTCGCCGTGCCCACGCTGCTGGGGGTGAGCGCCGTCGTGTTCGCCACCGTCGCTCTCGTCCCCGGCGACCCCGTCACCGCGTTCCTCGGCCCCGGCGCACCCGCCGAGGCCCGGCAGGCGCTGGCGGAGCGGATCGGACTCGACCGGCCCCTGCCCGTCCGCTACCTCGACTGGCTCGGCCACGCCCTCACCGGCGACCTCGGCACCTCGACGTCCACCCAACGCCCCGTCACCGCACTGCTGCTGCCCGCCCTCGGCCAGACCCTCACCCTCACCGCCGCCGCCTTCGCCCTCGTCCTCGCCGGCGGCGTCCTGCTCGGCACCCTTGGCGCGCTGCGCCCGCGCGGCCCGTGGGGGCGCCTGTGCAGCGCCGCCTCCACGCTCGCCGTCTCCGCCCCCCAGTACTCGCTCGCGCTGCTGCTGATCGCGGTGTTCGCCGTCCACTGGCAACTGCTCCCGGCCGGCGGCACCCACGACGCGTTCGGCTCCGGCGGCGGGCCCGGCGACCTGCTCCGCCACCTGCTGCTGCCCGCGACCGCCGCCGCCCTCGTCCCGCTCGGCCTCACCGCACGCGTCCACCGCGCCGCACTCTCCGCCGTCCTCGACGGCGACCTCGCCGACGGCCTGCGCGCCCGCGGCCTCGGCCGCGCCGCCGTACTGCGCCACTGCGCGCACAACGCCTCGCCCGCGCTGCTGACCATCGGCGGCCTGCAACTGGCCTACCTGCTGGAGGGAGTGGTCTTCGTGGAGACCCTGTTCGCCTGGCCCGGCCTCGGCCGCCTGCTCTACGACGCGCTCACGGCCCGCGACCTGCCGCTGATCCAGGGCGGGGTGCTGATCGTCGGCGCGGCCTTCGTCGGCATCAACCTGCTGGTGGACGCCGCGCACGCCGCGATCGATCCCCGGGTGCGGGGCTGATGACATGACGACAAATCGACTTCCTGTTGTTGCGTTGGGCGTAGGCGTGCTGCTGCCTGTCCTGCTGGCCGTCGCCGCGCCGCTGCTCGCGCCCGCCGATCCCGCCGCCGGGCAGCTCGCCGACCGGCTGCTCGACCCCGGCAGCGCAGGGCACCTGTTGGGTACGGACGCGCAAGGGCGGGACCTGCTGAGCAGGCTGCTGTGGGCGGCTCGGCCCTCGCTGACGGCCGGACTGCTGCCCGTCGCGGTGGCCGGGGTGGCCGGTGCGCTGCTCGGCATCGCCGCCGGGCTCGGCGGGCGGGTGACCGAGCAGGCTCTGTTGCGCACGCTGGATGTGCTGTACGCGTTTCCCGGCGTGCTGCTGGCGATCGCCGTCGCGTCGCTGCTCACACCCGGCTTGAGCGCGACGGTGCTGGCGCTGTCGGTGGTGCTGACACCGGCTGTCGCGCGGGTCGCGTTCACCGAGACGCGGCGGATCCGGGCCGCGGAGTACCTGGAGGCGGCGAGGGTCAGTGGTGCGACCTGGACCGCGCTGGTCCTGCGCCAAGTGCTGCCGGTGGTCGCGCCCGTGGTGCTCGTCTATGCGACCTCGCTGGTCGGCCTCGCGATCGTTTACGCCGCCGGCCTGTCGTTCCTCGGCCTGGGGGTCGCTCCGCCGACCCCCGAGTGGGGCGCGATGCTTGACGAGCTGCGCCCGGCGATCTTCACCCACCCCTGGCTCGCGGCCATTCCCGCGCTGGTGATCCTGGCGGTCTCGGTGCTGTTCAACACCCTAGGCGAGACGCTCAGAGCGCGCGCGGGGGAGGGTGCGAAACCGGGGGCGCGGGGAACTGCGCGACAAGCGCAGGCCCGTCCGCAAGGTCGCGATCAAGTGCAACTGACTGTCCCGCGTCGCGATCTGGCTGGTGGACGCGTTCCTCTTCGCGCAGTTCCGCCCCCTCGCTTCGCTGGGGGTACCCCCAGCGCCCCTGCTGGTGCTCTCCCTGGTCGTGCACCGTCTGGCGTGCTGACGATCGAGGACCTGACGGTCGAGTACCCCGGTGGGGTGCGGGCCGTGGACGGGGTGAGTCTCACGCTCCCGGCCGGGCAGGCACTGGTGTTGCTCGGGGAGTCCGGGAGCGGGAAGACCACGGTGGCGCGGACCGTTCTGGGGCTGCCCGGTCGCGGTGCGGCCGTGCGGGGGTCGGTGCGGCTCGGCGATGCCGAGCTTCTCGGGCTGCCGGAACGGGAGTTGTCGCGCATCCGGGGGCGGCGGATCGGCTACGTCCCGCAGGATCCGTCCGCGACCCTCGACCCGCTGCGCCGGATCGGCGCGCAGCTCGTGGAGGTGCTGCGCCGGCACGGCCTGGCGGACGGGCGGAAGGCGGCCCGCGCGGCCGCTCTTCCGGTGCTCGCCGCCGCCGGGTTGCCGGACCCGGAGCGGGCCGCCGCCGCGTACCCGCACGAGCTGTCCGGCGGGTTGCGGCAGCGTGCGGCGATCGCTCTCGCGGTGGCGTGCGGGCCCGAGTTGCTGATCGCGGACGAGCCGACCACCGCCCTGGACGCCCTGGTCCGGGCCCACATCCTCGACCTCTTCACTGCTCTGCGCACCGAGCGGGGCCTCGCCCTGCTGCTGGTCACCCACGACCTCTCCGCTGCTGCCCGGATCGGCGGCACCGTCGCTGTTCTCCACCACGGTCGCCTGACCGCCACCGGCCCCGCCGGGACGCTCCTCGTCCCGGCCGACTCGGAAGGATCGCTTCGATGACCGTCGTGGGGTCGAGCAGCGCGGACGCACCCCTGCTCCGGCTGGATGCCGTCTCCAAGAGCTGGGAGGGCCGGGCTGCCGTCAGCGGGGTGAGTCTGGAGGTGCGGGCGGGGGAGGCCGTCGGGCTGGTGGGGGAGTCGGGGTCGGGGAAGTCGACGGTGGCACGGCTCGCGTTGGGGCTGCTGCGGCCGGACGGTGGGGCGGTGGCGTTCGAGGGACGGGATCCGTCGCGGTTGCGGGCGCGGGCGGATCTGGCGGTGCGGGGGAGGCTGCAGTTCGTGCCGCAGCATCCGCGCGGGTCGCTGAATCCGGCGTTGCGGGCCGGTGAGGCGGTCGGGTTCGCGTTGCGGGCGCACGGGGTGCCCCGGCGTCAACGGGCCGAGCGGGTCGGGGAGTTGTTCCGGCAGGTGGGTCTCGCTCCGGAGCTGGCCCGGCGGTTCCCGCGTGAACTGTCCGGCGGACAGCTGCAACGCGTCGCGGTGGCACGGGCGTTGGCGACCGGGCCGGCCCTGGTGGTGTGCGACGAGCCGACCTCCGCGCTCGATCCGTCCACCCAGCGGCGGCTGTTGGAGCTGCTGACCGAGCTGCGCGAACGCACCGGCACCGCCTATCTGTTCGTCTCGCACGACCTCTCGGCCGTCGCCCGGTTCGCGCACCGCACCCTGGTGCTGCGGGCCGGCCGGGTGGTCGAACAGGGACCCACCGACACGCTCTGGACCGACCCCCAACACCCGTACACCAAAGCCCTGTTGGCCGCCTCAGGGCCGCACGTGGAGCTGGCCGGCCCGCATGTGGAGCTGGTTGGCCCGCACGTGGGGCTGGTCGGCCCGCACGTGGGGCTGGTCGGCCCGCACGTGGGGCTGGTCGGCCCGCACGTGGGGCTGGTCGGCCCGCACGTGGGGCTGGCCGGCCCGCGCCGCGCCGACGACCGATGCACCCGTACCACCGAACCCAGCGAAGGACCGTCATGAGCAAGTACGTCCGCATCCGTTCCAGAGCCGCCGCGCTGGCGGCCGCCACCGTCCTGCTGGCGACGGCCGGTTGCGCCGGTGCGGAGGCCGGGGCCGGGGGAGAGGCCGGCGGGGGCACGCTGGTGATCGGGGCGACCGGGAAGCTGCCGAACCTGGACACCGTGATCGGTGGCGCCGGGTTCGAGGGCAAGCGACTGCTGAGCTTCCAGATCTACGAAGGGCTCACCCGCTACGAGCTGTTGAAGGACACCGACCGGCCGCCGCAGGTGACGGGCGCGCTCGCCGAGTCCTGGCAGGTTGCGCCGGACGGGCTGACCTGGACGTTCACCCTGCGCAAGGGCGTCACGTTCCAGGACGGCACGCCGTTCGACGCCGACGCGGTGCTGTTCAACCTGCACCGCTACCTGGACAAGTCCAGCCCGGAGTACACCGATGCGCTCGGCGCCGCCGCCATGGAGTACGCGGGCGACATCGCCTCCTACCGCAAGACCGACGACGCGCACATCGAGCTGGTCACCACCGCACCCAACGGGCACTTCCCCGAGGACCTGGCGCACGTACTGATCGCCAGCCCCACCGCCGTCCGCAAGAGCGGCAGCACCGACTTCGCCCAACACCCGGTCGGCACCGGCCCGTTCGGGTTCGTCTCGCAGACCGAGGGACAGCAGGTCGAGCTCGCCGCCAACCGGACGTACTGGCGCGGCGCCCCGAAACTCGACCGGCTGATCATCAAGGCGCTGCCCGACGCGGCGGCCCGAACTGCCGCGCTGCGCTCGGGCGGTGTCAACTGGATCGAGTACCCGAACCCCGACGACCTGGACAGCCTGAAGGCCACCGGCGCGCAGATCCTCACCAACAGCTACGACCACCTCTGGTACTGGATCCTCGACACCACCAAGGGGCCGTGGGCGGACGTGCGGGTCCGGCAGGCGGCGAACTACTCCATCGACCGGCAGGCCGTCGCGGACAAGCTGCTGCACGGCACCGCCGACCCGGCCTACCAGGCCGCGCCCCGGGCCACCGCCGCCTACGACCCGGCCGGCGACCGGTACTCCCACGACCCGGCCAGGGCGCGGCAGTTGCTCGCCGAGGCGGGCTATCCGAACGGGTTCAGCACCTCCGTGACGGTGCCCACCGGCGGCTCCGGCAACCTGCTGCCCGTGCCGATCACCGAGGCACTTCAGCGCGACCTCGCCGCCGTCGGCATCAAGGTGGAGATCCGCACCACCGACTGGACCACCCTGATCGGCGCCGAGGCCAAGGGGCAGGTCGCGCTCGGCTCCGACGCCATCGCCCAGTCCACCACGCTGTTCCAGTCCGAGGCGCTGCTGCCACTGTTCATCGGCTCCAACAGCCCCTTCTGGACCGGGCATTACACCAACCCGAAGGTCGACGGCCTGCTCGCGAGCGCCGCCGCCAACCCCGAGCAGGCCGCCCGCCAGGCCGACTACCGCAGCGCGCTGCGGCAGGTCACCGAGGACGCGCCGTGGCTGTTCGTGGTCAACGACCGCAACCCGCGCGCCCTCGCCCCCACCGTCCGCGGACTCGTCCAGCCGCAGTCCTGGTTCCTCGACCTCACCACGGTTCGGGTCGCTAAGTGACTCCTCATCAGTTCGGCTATGAGAAAGGCAAGTTCGTGACCAATTCCCTCCCGCACCACCGGGCGGCGCCCGCCTGGGGCATCACCCTGCCGCTGCCCGGACTCACCATCGACCGCCACCGCTTCCTGGTCGAGCGGCTGCCGGAGCTCGGCTACGGCGACGTGTGGAGCGCGGAGGGCGGCGGCACCGACGCGTTCACCCCGCTCGCCGCCACCGCCGCCTGGTCGCCGCACCTGCGGATCGCCACCGGCATCGTCCCCGTCCACACCCGCGGGCCGGCCGTGCTCGCCCAGACCGCCGCCACGCTCGCCCAACTCGCGCCAGGGCGAGTCCTGTTGGGCATCGGGGCGTCCGTGCCCGCGCACGTCACCGACATCAACGGCATTCCGTTCGACGAGCCCTTCAAGCGCACCCGCGACGTGCTGCGGTTCCTGACCGCCGCGCTGCGCGGAGAACACGTCGCCGGAGAGTTCGACACCTTCTCCATCACCGGCTACCGCCTGCCCCACCCGCCCACCGAACCGGTCAAGGTCATCCTCGGCGCGCTGCGGCCCGGCATGCTGCGGCTCGGCTTCACCGAAGGCGACGGTGCGATCACCAACCTGCTCGGCGCCCACGACCTGCCGAAGGTGCTCGACACCGTCGGGCCGCAGCCGCCCGGCAAGGAACTCGTCGTCAAGGTGTTCGTCTGCCCCACCGAGGACACCGCGTACGCGCACCGCGCCAGCCGGCCGTTCCTCGCCTGGATCCTCAACCGCGAGCCCTACCGCAAGTTCCACCAGTGGCTCGGCAACGGGGAGTTGCTCGCCGAGACGCACAAGCGCTGGGCCGACGGCGACCACGAGGGAGCGCAGCGCGCCCTGCCCGACGAGGTCGTCGACGCGCTGTTCATCAGCGGCTCGCCCGAGGAGTGCCGCGAACAGATCCTGCGCTACCAGCAGCCCGGCGTCACCGCCATCCAGCTGTACGTCTCGCTGCCGCCCGAGGTGTTCGCCAGCCGCACCCGGCTGCTCGACACCCTCGCCCGGCTCGGGCCCGCCGCAAGGTGACCGCTAACTGTTCTGGGGCGGGCCGCAGTTGGGCGGCCCGCCCGCCACCCCTCGTGGAGGAACCCCATGGAACTCGAACTGCGCGGAGGCGTCCGCGCCGCCCCCGTCCTCGGCGACACCCCCGCCGAACGGCAGGCCCTGCGCTGGGCACCCGATCCGCGCGAACGCACCGCCGACCCCGCCCACATCAGCCGCACCGCACGGGAGTTGGAGGAGGACGGGCTGGACAGCGCACTCGTCGTCCAGTCCTCCTCCTGGCCCGACCCCTGGCTGGTGGCCGGCTGGGCGCTCGCCGCCACCAGCCGCCTGCGGATCGCCGCCGCGCACCGCATCGGCACCAACTCGCCCACCGTGGCCGCACGTTCACTCGCCACGCTCGATCGGCTCTCCGGCGGACGGATCAGCGCCCACGTGATCATCGGCTCCAGCGACGCGGACGTCGCCCGGGACGGCGACACCCTTCCCAAGGCCGAACGGTACCGGCGCGCCGAGGAGTACCTGTCGGTCTTCACCCGCTACCTCGCCACCGAGACCGACCTCGACCACCACGGCGAGTACTACACCCTGCGCGCCGCCAGACCCGGCCTGCGGCCCGCCCCCGGCAGCGAGTTGATCTCCTTCGGCGGCTCCTCGCCGCAGGGCGTCGAACTCGCCGCGAAGTACGCGCAGGTGTACGCCGTCCCCCCGCTCCCGCTACCCGACACCCGACTGCGGATCGCCGAAGCCCGCGCCGCCGCCGCCCGCCACGGCCGCACCCTGCGCATCTGGCGGCACGTCACCGTCGTCCTCGCCGAGACCGACACCGCCGCACAGCAGCACCTCCGCCGACTCCGCCGCGACGCGATACGGCTCACCGCCGGCCCCGACGCCGCCCGGCACCTCGACGCCGTCGCGCTCGACCGCGACCGCGAACGCGGCCGCGAAGGTGCCGGTGCGGACCAGGTCGCCTCCTACATCCGCCGCAACCTCACCAACGCCTACACCGGCTCCCCCGCGACCGTCGCCACCCGCATCCACCTCCTCCGTGCGGCCGGCGTCGACATCGTCCAACTCGACCTCCCCACCGAGACGGCGCGCGACCGCGCCCTCCGCCGCGAGCTGGTCACCCACCTGCGGAACCCGCTGTCGGTGCGGCGGGCGTGGTGAGACGCGGCCTGCGGCCGGCGAGGTGGGGGTGGGGACGAGTGGTGGCCTGCGGCCGGCGGAGTGGTGGGTCGGGGGAGAAGGCTTGACCGCGCCCTTCGCCGCGAGCTGGTCACCCATCTGCGGAACCCGCTGTCGGTGCGGCGGGCGTGGTGAGACGCGGCCTGCGGCCGGCGGGGGCGGTTTCGGGGAGAGACGGGGGCCTGCGGCTGGCGGTGGGGGCGAGGGGCTTCGTCGCCGGTTGGCCGCCACCGCTGCGACACGCTTCGGCGGCCTGCGGAGGCGGCCGGGAGGCGGGGCGGGTGTCGGGTCGTGGGGTTGTTGTGCTGGCGGTTCGGTCAGTTGATCAGGCGGAGGACCGCGTCGGGGGCCCGGAGGGGTGGGAGGTGGTCGACGTCGGGGAGGCGGATGAGGGCGCAGGTGAGGCGGGTGGCGGTCTGTTCGGCGCAGTCGATGACGGCGGGGCGGTCGAGGTCGCCGATGAGGACGGTGGCGGGTATTGCGGTCAGTTCGGTGAGGCGGTCGAAGACCGGGGGGTCGGCCTGTTGGTGGATGTCCTCGCCGGGCCAGGCCCGGGCCGCGGAGCGGAGCTGGGAGCTTGCGGCCTCGTCGGCGCCGGACGCCGCCCACTCGCGCAGGCCGTAGGCGGTCAGGCCGTCCAGGTCGTCCGCGGCCACCAGCCGGTCGTATTCGGCGTCGAGTTCGGGTTCGTCCGGCCACGGGTAGCCGGGCACGCCGGGGCAGAGCAGCACCAACGACTCGACCCGCTCGGGCTGTTGGAGGGCGAACCCGAGTGCCGTCCCGCCACCCATGCTGCAGCCGACCAGGCGGAGCCGGACCCGGTCGAGCCCGAAGTGGTCCAGGACGGCGTGCAGGTCTGCCAGGGGCGAGTACGCGGTGGTGGGCTGCGGCGAGCGCCCGTAGCCGCGCACGTCGTAGCGGATCACCCGGTGGCGCGCGGTGAGTTCGGGCAGCAGCCCGTCCCAGATCGGCGAGTCGCCGACCCCGGGGTGCAGCAGTACCAGGGGCGGCCCGTCACCCCCGCTGTCCGCGGCCCATACGTCCCCGTCGCCGAGTTGGATCAGTCCGTCCCATGTCATGGCGGTCATTGTGCGGAGCAAGTCGCCTGCCGCGCATCGGAATTCCCGGGGGCCTCACGCCGCGGTGGTGCGGTCGCGGGGCAGGGTGCAGGTGATCTGCTTGCCGAGCGGGGTGGGGGTGACCGTCCAGCCGGGGGCGAGCGCGTCGAGGATCCACAGGCCGCGGCCGGTGCCCGTGCGCGAGTTGTCGGGTGGCTCGGCGGAACGGGTCGGCAGGACGGCGGGTTCGGGGTCGTGGACCTGGACGACGAACTCGTGGCCGGCGTCGGCCAGTCGGACGATCACCGGCGCGTGCGGGCCGCACAGCCGTACCGCGTTGCCGACGAGTTCGCTGGCCACCAGGCGGGCGGCCTCGGCGACTTCCTCGGCGGCGCCGGCCGAGGTGACCGTCTTGAAGACCCGGGCCCGCATCTCGACCAGGTGTTCGGCGCTGGCGTTCATGTGCAGGACGAACCCGTCGGGGCGCGGCGAGAGGTAGAAGCCGCGGGTGGCGGAGTCGGGTTCGGGCGGTGCTG
Source organism: Kitasatospora sp. NPDC051984 (assembly GCF_044593455.1). Taxonomy (NCBI): domain Bacteria; kingdom Bacillati; phylum Actinomycetota; class Actinomycetes; order Kitasatosporales; family Streptomycetaceae; genus Kitasatospora; species Kitasatospora sp. NPDC051984. The sequence goes on along the minus strand of NZ_JBIUCB010000002.1, from coordinate 101,336 downwards.
GGGCGCGGTGTTCGCGCATGGCGGGCTCCCGTGCGGCTGAGCAAACCGCCGACCGTGAGGGCGAGTTGAGGCGCCCCTCGGTCGGCGCAAGGAAGGCAGCGGCGTGTGCCACGAGGCGTGACCGGGCGGTCGCGCCGTGCTACCGGGAGTCAGCATGCCTGCCAGGTTGCCCGGTGGGCAATATGCCCAGCCGGTTTTCCCTCGATCGGTTGCTGTGTGCTTGCGGAGCAGTGGAGACTGGCGCCCATGGCGAAGAGGAACCCCGCCCCCAAGTCCGTGTACCGACGTCAGCTCGCCTCCCGGCTCAAGGAGTTGAGAGACGTCCGGGAGCTGACGCTCACGCAGGTGGCCGAGGTGGTGGAGGTCAACCAGAGCTCGCTGAGCCGGATCGAGAACGGCGACCGTGGCACAACTCCGTTGTTGGTCAAGGCATTGCTGGACTGTTACCAGGTCATTGACCCGGTCGAGCGGGAGGACATCCTCGACCTGGTCCGCGCGGATCAGGCCCAGCGGCAGCAGTGGTGGAAGAAGTACTCGGCCGTCATCAACACCACGCAGTACGGCGGTTACCTGGCGCTCGAGTCCAGCGCCACCAGCCTCCGCTCCTACGAACCGCAGCTGATGCCGGGCCTGCTGCAGACCGCCGACTACGCGCGGCGGGTCATCACCGAGATGCGAGTGGATCTGACGGCCAAGCAGGTCGATGCGCTGGTGACGGTGCGGATGGAGCGCCAGGAGAAGGTGCTGGGACGCGAGGACGCGCCGAAGCTCTGGGCGGTGATCGATGAAGCCGCCATACGACGGATCGCGAGCAACCGCTCAGTGATGAAGGGGCAGTTGGAGCACCTGCTGGAGGTCTCGCCCCGTCCGGGCCTCACACTTCAGTTGCTGCCGTTCTCGGCCGGATTTCATCCCGGGCTGTACGGATCGTTCGTGCTCATGGGCTTTCCGGAGACAAATTCGGATGTCGTGTGGGTAGAGAATGGCCCCAACTCGGTGTACTTCGAGGGGTCCGAGGATGTGGAGCGCTACACCGAGGTCTTCGACCACCTGCGGGCCCGTGCCCTCGGCCCACCCGAGACCCGCAGCCAGATCAGCAAGATCATCAAGGAGCTGTAAGAGTGAGCACCACCAAGCCCGCCCCTGTCGAGCTCGACTTCTCGGATGTCGTCTGGGAGAAGTCCCCGTTCAGCGGCGGCCACGACAACTGCGTGGAGTTCGGCGTGGTCGGCGCGTTCATCGCCGTCCGTGACTCCAAGCGGCCGCAGCAGACGCCTCTCGTCTACACCCGTGACGAGATCCGGGCCATGGTCCAGGGCGTGAAGGCCGGCGCCTTCGACCACCTGGTCTGACACCAGTAGGCCCATGGATGTCACGGCCCCGTTCGGCGCACCACACCCTAGGTGAGGCCGGGCGGGGCCGTTTCGGACGGTACGTCAGGTCGCTCGAAATAGTGAACTTCTCGGTGCTTTCACGCGCGAGCGCCCAGTGGGAGAAGAGTGGGCCTCGGCCCACCCGGGGCCCGCAGCCGGATCGCCGAGATTCCCAAGGAGTGGTCAGAGTGAGCACCACCAAGCCCGTCCCCGCCGAGCTGGACTTCTCGGATGTCGTCTGGGAGAAGTCCCCGTTCAGCGGGGGCAACGACAACTGTGTGGAGTTCGGCGTGGTCGGCACGTTCATCGCGGTCCGTGACTCCAAGCGGCCGCAGCAGACGCCTCTCGTCTACACCCGTGACGAGATCCGGGCCATGGTCCAGGGCGTGAAGGCCGGCGCCTTCGACCACCTGGTCTGACGGCAGTTGGCCCACTGACGTCAACGGCCCCGTTCGACGCACCACACCCTGGGTGCGGCCGAGCGGGGCCGTCTTGGACGGTTCGTCAGATCCCCCGAAGTGGTGAACTTTTCAGCGGGTTGGAGGGTGGCCGGGAGGTGTCCGGCATCGTTCCCCAGGCCAACGGACGCTGTCCGGGGTATCAGGGCGTTGCCGTTCCCGCAGGGATCGTGCGGGACGAGGAGGGGAACCCGTGCTTTTCCGCATCAGCGGCAGTACGCGCAGGCCAGGTGGCGCGCGATGCTGGAGGCAAGTTCGGGGAGTGAGTTCGAGAAGCTGTTCCACCGGCTGATGGAGCTCTGCGACGACGGCTACGTGCCGGTGGCGACGTGCGGGAACGTCGGCGACCTGGGCGCGGACGGCCTTGGGCTCGGCGGGCGGAGGCTGTACGCGTGTTACGCGCCCGAGACGGTGGATGCGGCCCAAATCCGCTCGAAGTTCCGCAAGGATCTCGCGGGTGCGCTCGCCAAACGCTTCGGTCAGTTCGACACCTTCGTGTTCGTGCACAACATGAAGCGCGGAGCCGACCCCCCGGCTGGAGACGCTGTTGGGCGAGAGCATTCCGGTCCACGAGGTCGCCTACGGAGTCGGAATGGCCGAAATCGAGCCGCTGCTGCGGCACTTGGCGGAGAACCGTTCGCACGGTACCGCCGGACCGGGGCCGATCCCACTGCCGAGCGCCCGTAAGGCCGACTTCAACCGGCTCTCCGCCCGGTCCCAGGAGATCCTGCGGCGGGCCAGGCCGTTCACCTACCAGGTGGGCCGGTACTGCCAGGGGCTGCTCGACGTCAACGAACGCGACGAAGTGGCCGAGGACTTCGCGGCACAGTGCCGGGTGCTGCGCGCCGAACTCGGGGACAGTCCCGACGACATTCTGTGGCAGATGCAGGGCTACGTGCTCGGCCGGACCCGGGCGACCTGGGAGCGTTCGGATGCGGCGGACGTGGTGCTGACCTACTTCTTCGAGGAGTGCGACATTTTCGAAGTCCCGCCCGCGGGCTGGGAGTCGGGGGCGCTGCCGATCCAGCGGGAAGCCCGGTGATCACGCCGACCAAGGGAATTGCGCCGGATCGTGCGCTGCTGGCCATCGGGGCCCAGATCGCCCTGCAGCTGGACCGTCCGCTGACGGTCAGTCAAACCTGGTCGCGCCTGCGGGAGTGGCGGATCGGCCACGGGCATGCGTCGCCGGTTTCGTTCGGCTGGTTCGTCCTTGCCCTGGATGTTCTGCATGCGCTGGGAGCGCTCGAACTGACCGACGACCTGCTGACCTTGAGGAGGGCCGATGCTGAGGCGATTGAGCGCTGACGACCGGCGGTTCAGGACGATCGAGTTCCGGCCGGGCCTCAACCTGCTGGTCGCGGGCAGCGTGTCCGACGCGAGGGCCACGGACAGCCGCAACGGTGCGGGCAAGTCCAGTGTGATCGCGGCTGACGGACCGCTACGACGAAGGCGGGCTGTTCGGGTTCCGCTTCGACCGGCGTACCTGAGCCCCCGGAGACCGGCCGGCGCGGATGGCGGTGCATCGTGACGCCGACCGGTGGTGGGTGGGTCAGGGGTGGCGGGTGGGCCACCAGAGGCGGGGGCCGGTGTCGAGGGTGAGGGCGGTGACGAGGACGGAGCGGACGAGGAGGGTGTCGAGGAGGACGCCGAAGGCGACGGTGAAGCCGAGTTCGGCGGCGAAGACCAGGGGGAGGGACGCCATGGCGGCGAAGGTGCCGGCGAGGACGAGGCCGGCGGAGGTGATGACGCCGCCGGTGGCGGTGAGGGCGGTGCGGGCCGCGCGGCGGGTGCCGAGGGTGCGGGCGTCCTCGCGGGCGCGGGTGACCAGGAAGATGTTGTAGTCGACGCCGAGGGCGACCAGGAAGACGAAGGCGAGGAGCGGGAACGAGGCGTCCGTCCCGGCGAAGTGGAACAGGTGGCGGAAGACCAGGGCGGAGACGCCGAGCGCCGCGCCGAAGGAGAGCACCACGGTGCCGATCAGCAGCAGCGGGGCGAGGGCCGAGCGGAGCAGGACGGCGAGGATCAGCAGCACCGTCAGCAGGACGACCGGGATGATCAGGGCGTCGTCGCGGGAGGCCGCGTCCCGGGTGTCGAGGGCGATCGCGGTGGTGCCGCCGACGAGTGCGTCCGCGCCCGGTACGGCGTGCACCGCGGTGCGGGCGAGGGAGACGGTGCGCATCGCGTCCCGGCTGGACGGGTCGGTGGAGAGTTCGGCCGTCAACAGGACTTGAGGGCCGGCGAGGAGGGGTTCCCCAACGGCCTGGACGCCCGGCACACCGGCCAATGCATCGCGGACGGCGGAGGCGGCGTCGGAGCGGGCCACCACGTACAGCGGGTCGCCCGCGCCGGCCGGGAAGTGCGCCGCCTGGACCTGCTTGCCGGCGGCGGTCTGCGGGCGGCCGGTGAACTGTTCGGTGTCGGCGAGGCCGTCCGCGCGCAGCGCGAAGCAGCCGAGGGCGAGGGCGCCGAGGGCGAGTGCGGTGCCGATCCAGACGGTGCGGGGGCGGCGGGCGATGGCGTCGCCCAGGCGGGTCCAGGCCCGGCCGCCGTCGGGCGCGGCGGCGCCGTACTCGGGGCGGCGCGGCCAGAACGCCCGCCGCCCGCAGGCCACCAGCAGTGCGGGCATCAGCGTCAGCATGGCGAGCCAGCCGACCAGGACGCCGATCGCGCAGGCCGGCCCCATGCCGCGGGTGGAGTTGAGCTCGGCCAGGACGAGCAGCAGGAGCCCGGCCGCGACGGTCGCCGCCGAGGCGGTGATGGCGGGTGCGCAGCGGCGCAGGGCGCGGGCCATCGCCTCGTGCGGGTCCCGGTGGCGCGCGAGTTCCTCGCGGTAGCGGGCGATCAGCAGCAGCGCGTAGTCGGTGGCCGCGCCGAACACCAGCACCACCAGGATGAACCCGGTCTGCTTGTTGACGACCAGCCCGGCGTACCGGGCGAGCACGAACACCAGTGCTTCCGCGACCGCCAGCGCCCCGCCGACGGTGAGCAGCGACAGCAGCGGCAGCCACGGACTGCGGTAGGTGAGCAGCAGGATCAGCACCACCACGACCGCCGTGATCGTGGTCAGGCCGCCGCCCGCGCCGAACGCCTTGATGGAGTCGGACGCGTACCCGGCGGGCCCGGTGACGTGGAAGCCCGGGCCGTCGGCGTGCGCGGTGCCGATCGCGGTCAGCGCGTCCACGGTGCGCCCGAGGCCCTCCCAGCCGTCCTGCCCCTTGTGCAGCTGGACGACGGTCTGCAGCGCCTGCCCGTCCGGCGAGGCCACCGGCCCCTGCACGGCGCCGACCACCGACTCGACGGCGGCGAAGGCCCTCGCATCGGCCTGGGCGTTGATCAGATCAGCGGATGTGATGCCGGTCTGGCGGTCGTACAGGACGATCGCCGGGACGGTGTCCGCCGCCCCGAGCGCGGCGGCCCGCTGCACCACGGCGGTGGACTCCGCCCCACCCGGCAGCCACGCCGCGTTGTCGTTCTGCTCCACCTCACCGAGCCGCCCCGCCAGCAGCAGGGCCGGCATCAGCAGCACCGCCCAGGCCGCCAGCACCACCCACTTGCCGCGCCGACCGGCGGGCACCGTCAGCCATCCGGCAAGCCCCTTCACGCCAGACCCCCCAGCTTGTCGGGGTTGGACACCGCGTAGATGCCGGAGATCCGGTCGCCGTCCGGCACCAGGTCCAGCACCAGCACCGCGAACGCCCGGCCGAACGCCGAAACCACCACCGCGGGCGCGCCATTGACGCTCCGCCAGTCCATCACCAGCGCACGACCGCCGAACTTCGATGCCAGGGCCGCCAGCAGCCGCGCCACCTTGGCCCGGCCGGTGAGCGGACGCAGCCCCCCGGGCGCCTTCCCGCCGCCGTCGCCCCACAGCGTCACGTCCGGCGACAGCAACTCCAGCAGCGCCGCCAGATCCCCGCCGAGCGCCGCCGCAAGGAAACGTTCCGTCACCTGCCGCCGCACCGCCGGCTCCGGCTCGTACCGGGGCCGCCTGGCCTGCACGTGCTCCCGCGCCCGCTTCGTCAACTGCCGCACCGCCGCCGGGCTGCGCCCCAGGATCCCGGCGATCTCCGCGCCGCTGTACCCGAACACCTCGTGCAGCACGAACGCGCTGCGCTCCAGCGGCGACAGCGTCTCCAGCACCACCAGCAGCGCCAACGACACCGCCTCGGCGCGCTCCACCGCCGCCTGCCCGTCCCCGACCGGCGCCCCCGGCCCCGCCAACGGACCCACCAGCGGCTCCGGCAGCCACGGCCCCACGTACGTCTCGCGCCGCCGGCTCACCGCCGCCTGCTGCGCCAGCGCCCGGTTCACCGCCACCCGCACCAGATACGCCTTCGGGTGCTCCACCGGCCCCGCCGCCCCGTCCGCGCGCCGCGCCGCCCAGGCCAGCCAGGTGTCCTGCAGCACGTCCTCGGTGTCGGCGACGCTGCCGAGCAGGTTGTAGACGAGGGCGAACAGCAGCTCGCGATGCTCGGCGTACTCCCGCGTGGCGTCCTCGGAGGCTGTTCCTTCCGCGCGCTCCGCCTGCCCCGTCCGGTGCCCGGTCATCCTGGGTGTCCTCTCCGCCGATCGCGTTTGATCGTGTTGATCGTGTCGGGGATGAGAGCGCTGCCGGGCCGCGAAAGTGACATGGCGGTGGACGGTGTGAGCCAGTTCACAGGGAGGGCCCGGCGGTTCGAACGGACGTACCCGCACCTCCAGTAGGCTGACCGGCGCCGGAGATGTACGGGGGACGGGCCACGCCGGGCGCAGCAGCCGCGCCGTGCACGCCACCCCGTGGAGGGGGCCGGCGCACGGGGACGGACACGAAGGACAGCGCGGAACAGTGAACGGCACAGCGGTGGACGACGGCACGCAGGAGCAGGGCGTCAGCATCTGGCGGTACGCCCTCGACGAGGGCGCGGACCCCGCCGGGCGGGTCCCCGTCCATGCGGTGCAGGGCAGTTGGCCGCCCGGCCCGGACGCCGCGTACCGGCCGCACCCGCGCCACCGCCGACCGCTGACCGACCCCGTCCCCGCCGACGCGCCGCCGCCCGGCCTGCCCCCGCTCGGCGCCGGACGCCGGCCCGCCGGGCGCGCCCTGCTGTCCTGGCTGGAGGACACCCGGGGCCCGCGCCTGTGCCGGGTGGCCGGCTCGTCCGGCAGCGGCCGCACCCACCTGCTGACCTGGCTCGCCGCCGCCTGCCCGGCCGACCACCCGCGGCCCGGGCGCCGCGTCCACGCACTGCTGGACGTCGAGGGGCTGACGGTCCGTTCGGCCACCACCCGGCTCGCCGACCTGCTCGGCCTCACCGCCGGCACCCCCGCAGACCTGCTCGAAGCACTCCAGGACGGCACCCCGCGCACCGTCGTCGTCACCGACCTCGACCGGGCCGGCGGACCGGACCTGCCCGGCACCCCCGAGCGGATCGCCGCCGAACTGCTCGCCCCGCTGCTGTCGGTCCCCTGGCTGCTGCTGGTCGTCGAGGCCGCCCACGGGCCCGCCGCCGACGAGTTGACCGCCGCCGCCCCCGGCGCCGCCGTCCTCGACCTCGACCAGCCCCAGTGGACCGACCCCGCGAAGTACGCCGACTGGTGCGCCCGCCTGACCGGCCACCAGATCGACCCCGGGACTACTCACCCCAGCCCCGGACTCGCCCAGCTCGCCGCCCGCACCCCCGGCGCCGTCCTCGACCCCGTCCGGACGCCCGCCGAACGCGCCACCGCCCTCGCCGACACCTGGTGGACGGCTCTCCCCGACGCCGAACGCGGCGCCCTGACCGCCCTGTCCACCGCCGACGGGCCGCTCAGCACCGAACTGTGGGCCACCCTCCCCGGCGCGGGCGGCGAACAGGTCGTCAAATCCGCCGCCGACCTGCTGCCCCCGCCGCCGATGGCCGACCGCTGGCGGCTGCGCCCCGACGAGGTCGCCCACCGGGTCGCCGCCGACCGTCCGCCCGTCGACCACGGCGCCATGATGTGGGAGGTGGCCGGCGGCATCCCCGTCCGCGACGACGGCGGACCCGACCTCGCCGCCAGCGACCCCGAACGCCTCGCGCTGCTGCTGCGGCACGCCTCCGCCGCCGACCCGGCCACGCCGATGCTCGACGAACTCGACCTGCTGCTGTACGCCGAACCCGCCACCGTCACCGCCGCGTTCCAACGCGCCGAGGACGCCGGCACCCCCGCCACCCCGCTCGCCGAGGCCTGGCGGCTCGCCGCGCCCGACCGGGCCGCACTCGCCCGCCCCGCCGACCGGGCCGCCGTCCTGCACGCCTGGCTGACCGGCCGCGACGACGCCTCCGCCGCGCACTGCGCCGAACTCGCCGCCGCCCGCTGGCACACCGTCTGGAACCGCCCCGCGCCCGGCCCCTGCATGACCGCGCTCGGCATCGGCCCGCGGACCGGCTCCCTGCTGGTGTTCGACGGCGCCGCGCTGCACCTGGCCGACCCCGCGACCGGCGAACTCACGTCGTCCGGCGAGCCGTTGACCGAACGCCACCCGCGCGCCCTCACCGCCACCGCGTTCGGCGGCGCGCTGCTGCTCGACGCCTCCGGCACGCTGAGCTCTCTCGTGGTGGACGGCGCGGTCGGCGCACCGCCCGGCACACTCGAAACGCTCGGCCCGTGCACCGCCGTCGCCGGCCACCACGATGCCCTCGTCCTCGGCCACCCCGACGGCTGCACCAGCCACACCACCCTCTCCACCGGCCTCACCCACCGCCCCGAGACCCCGCTGCACCACGGGCCCGTCACCGCGCTCGGCGTCACCGACGCGGACGGCGGCACCCTGGTGGTCAGCGGCGGCGAGGACGGCCGCGTCTGGACCTGGATGCCCGGCCGCCCGCCCCTCCCCGCCCCCGTCGACCAGCGCCCCCACCCCGTCACCGCCACCGCCCTCGGTGCCACCCCCGCCGGCCTCCTGCTCGCCGCCGCCTGGTCCGACGGCCTGCTCCGCCTGCGCCGCTGGGGCGAACGCCACCGCGGCGCCGACATCCGCCTCGGCGCCCCCATCCACTCCCTCGCCGTCACCCCCGACGGCCTGGTCATCGCCGCCCTCCCGGAGGCCGTCCTCGCCCTCACGCTGGTGGGGTGACACCCTAGGGCCTGTCCGGCCGATCTTGCCGGGCGCGCGACGCCGGATCATCCCGCCTGGACGCACCGCCGAAACATCCAAGTACACCCAGTACGAGGACGTTCCGGCGGCACGCCCAGCCGGGCGCCCGACGCCGCGCGCTGATCCGACAAGATCGACCGGACAGGCCCTCGGCCGGCCGCGCCCGCAGTGGGCTCGGGCCGGTAGCAAAAGCGGTTGTCGGAAAGGCAGTTGGTCGGATAGGAAGCTTGGATGCTTCGAGGCGAGAAGATCGGGCTACGGGCCCGGCACGACGAAGACCGGCCGATCCTGCGGCGCGAGCTCCACAACGACGTGCTGCTCTCGGCACGCTCCGAGGGGCGGCCGTGGCGGCCCGTCCCGGTGGACGGCAAGCCGCCGGAGATGCCGGACGACCCGAGCGTGGTGCACTTCTCCGCGGTCGAGCTGGAGACCGGCGCGCTGATCGGGGTGGCGGACCTGTGGGGCATCGACGCCCACAACCGGTCCGCGCACCTGGGGCTCGGCCTGCTGCCGGCCGCCCGCGGCAAGGGCTACGGGACGGACGTGGTGGCCGCGCTGTGCCAGTACGGCTTCACGGTGCGCGGGCTGCAGCGGCTCCAGGTTGACACCCTGACGGACAACCACGCGATGATCCGGGCCGCCGAGCGCAACGGCTTCGTCCGGGAGGGCACGCTGCGCGCCTCGGCCTGGGTGATGGGCGAGTTCCTGGACCAGGCCGTGCTCGGCCTGCTCGCCCGCGACTGGAAGCCGGCCCCGCGCGTCTGATGGCAGGACGTTTCACCTGATCATGTGATCACCCTATCGTCGCGTGTTTTGGATCATTACCGGGTGTCGATCACGTCCTCTGGGTTGGTGTACGTACGGTTCGGGAGGTCGGCCACCGCTGAAACAGGGTCCGGTGGAGGGCTGTGTTGAAAGAGTCCGGGAACGCAGCGATCTTCAACCAAACACAGGGAGCCCCACCATGTCCGGCTGCGGGGGGACCGAGTTTGATCACCGGAAGGACCTTGGCGTCAACGGATCCGCCTGTCCTTCCCCTCGGCGGATGAGGCCCTACACACATCAAGTCCGACAGGAAATGAGGAACCGATGACTGAGTACCGTGGCGGGGTCGATCAGGTGGAGAAGGTGTGCGCGGCCCTCGCGGGCCTGCCCGCATCCCAGCGACTCACCGAACTCGAACACCTCTGCCGGCGGACGGAGAAGATTCTCGGCCTCGCCGTCCTGGACACCGCGAGCGAGGTCTACGAACAGGGCGACGACGCCGCGCTGCACCGCTCCCCTTACGCCTACGGCTACCTGCGCCGCACTCTCGGCTTCGGGACCGACCACCGGATGGACGGCTGACCGTTGTACACCTACCTGTGCCGGACCCGCTGGGGCGACATGGACGCCTTCGGACACATCAACAACTTGAAGGTGCTGCAGTACGTGCAGGAGGCCGTCTACTGCCTGCTGTACGACGAGAGCGAGGGCCAGGAGCTGTTCGAGGACGGCTTCATGATCGCCCGCCATGAGATCGACTACCGCTCGCCGCTCTATCACTGCCCGACCCCGCTGCCCGTGCAGATCTGGGTGGAACGTCTCGGCACGGCGTCCATCGCCACCACCTGCGAGGCGCGCCGCGACGGCGAGCTGGCCTTCGAGGCCCGGACGGTCACCGTGCCGACCGACGCCGGAACCGGCCGCAGCCGGCCGCTGCGCGACGCGGAACGCCGGCACCTGAACCGCTACCGGATCCGCCCCATCGGACCGCTCTCCACCGTCGCCCCGGTCGGTCGGGTGCCCGTCCCGGCCACCGCCCGCCTCCGGGTGCCCGCGATGGGCGGACGGGCCTCCTGAGAACCCCCCGGGGAGAACCCTTTCTGCCCCGGATCACGACGAAGTCGCGAGGAAGCGGGCCGACCCCGGCCCCGGGCAACCCGCCCGACCCGGGGCCGGCCCGGAGCAGGTCCGGGGCCGGTCCGGAGCAGGTTCGGGGCCGGTCCGGAGCCGGTCCGGTCTCAGCGGGACGCCGCCACCGGCGCGGAGTCCTCGGCCGGCGGAGCGTCGGTGCGTTCGTCGGGCGGGGGTGCCTCGGCGGGAGAAGGCGGCGGGCGGAGCAGCGGGTAGTACGAGGGATCGTTCATGCCCCCATTGATCACCCCACCGGCGCGCGGCGGTTCCCGCGGCCCGCGCTAACCACCCAGGCGGGCGAACCGGCCCTCCAGGCGGGAGAGTTGCAGTGCGGTGGCCGGTGAGCGCAGCGCGTCGTGCCGCTCGCGGAAGCTCGTGTACGCCCGCCGGGCCTGGTGGATGTTCCCGGCGTCCAGCTCCAGGTGGGCCAGCTGGAGCAGCGACACCCCGATGGTGCGGTGCTCGCCCGCCGGCCGGGCCCGCAGCGAGGCCCGCAGGTACGACAGCGACAACTCGGTGGCCCGCAACGACCGGTGGACCTGCGCCGCCTGGTACAGCAGGGCCGGCTCCGGGTACCGGTGCGGGCCGCCCTCCGCCACCGACCGGGACGCCCACTGCTGGGCCGCGTCCAGCACCCGCAGCGCCTCGTCGGACTGCCGCAGCCGGGCCGCCGCCACCGCCCGCTGCGCCAGCACGAAGGCCCGCACCCCCGGCGCCGCGTCCGACGGCAGGTGCTCGACGGCCGCCTCCGCCAGCCGGGACGCGTACGCCTGGTGGCCCAGCGCCCCCGCCTGGGTGCTCTGGTCACGCAGCGCCATCGCCTGCGCCTGGCCGTCCTGCGCCTCCGCCGCCAGCCGGTACGCGAACCGGTAGTGCCGCTGCGCCTCCCCGTGCCGGTTGTCGTCGGTGTACGTCCGTCCGATCAGGCGCACCAACTGGGAGGCGGCGACCATGAGTTCACGGTGCCGCAGGTCGCCCGCGGAACTGGTCAGCCAGGGCAGCACGTGGTCGCGCAGGTACCCGAGCAGCGGACTGCGGGCGATCGCGCCGCCGTACCCGTCGTAGTGCCGAGACCCGAACGCCGTCATCTCCCGCACCGCCTCGACCTGCCGCGCCCCCACCCGCTCCGGGCCCGAGCGGCGCAGCACCGGCACGAATCGGGTCAGCGGCGCGGAAGGGACGGGCGGGGCCGGCGCGGTGGGCGCGGCGGGGGGAGAGGTGCGGGGCGAGGGCAGCAGGCGGATTCGGAACAGCGGAGGCTGAAACGTTTCGTCCGCGGACTCCCCGAACTGCGGCCTGGCGTGCAGCCGCCGCAGCCCCGCCAGCGCGTCCACCGGTTCCGGATCGCCGTCCTCACCGGCTGCCGCTCCGACCGGCCGGAGCCCCAGCTCCGCCCGGGACACCGGCCGGCCGAGCCGCCGGGTGAACGCCTCCTCCAGCAACTGCGGCCCCGGATGCCGGGGTTGGGTGCCCGACAGCCAGTGCGCCACCGTCGTCCGGTCGTAGCCGACACCGAACCCGCTCTCCCGGGCCACCTTCTGCAGGGCCGCCGCGAGGGCCGGCCCGTTCCAGCCCGCTTCCGCCATGCGGGCGCGCAGCGCGAGATTGGGTCCACGGACGTGCGGCATCGACAACTCCCAGGGGCGGACCGCCGAGAGGCCGGCCCCCGGATCAACGGTCGGCGTCGGCGTCGGCGGCGAGAACCGGCATGCGGAAACGCCCCCTGTTCAACGCGCGGAACCGGAAATCGGTGCGGCGGGAACGCGGTTCGGTGCCGGCGCCCCGCGCGCCGGGCCCAGGCCGGGCCCAGGCCGGGCTCACTCCGGGCGGGTCGGGTGGTCGGGGAGGAGGTGGCGGAGGAGGGCGGTGATGTCCAGGTGGTGGTGTTCGGTTCCCGGCGGGACGACGCGGTGGGAGCGGCGGAGGAAGTCGCGGATCGGGGCGGCGGGGGTGTGCAGGACGGCGGTGTGGCCGGGAGTGGTGAGGGCGATGGCGAGGCGGCCGGGGTCGGTGGGGGAGCGGCGGACCGTGACGTCGCCGAGGCCGGCCCGGCCGTTCAGGCCCTCGGTGAGGAGTTCTCGGCCGAACAGCCAGGTGATGGGCTCGTCGAGGTCGGCGTGGCAGTCCAGGTGCACCGCGTACGGGTCGGTCCGGTAGTAGCGCAGGCGGGCCGGGACGGAGACCCGCAGTCCGGGGCATGGGCGCACGGTGACGTCCAGGAGTTGGACGCAGTCCGGGTCGTCGGCGCGGCGGAGCCAGGTGCTCGGCGTGTTCTGGTGGGTCACCGGGTCTCCCTCGGGTGGTCGGACTCGGGCGGGGTGATGCTCTTGGGTGTCGCGAAGCGGGGCGGGGTGGTCAGGCGGGACCACTCCTGGTCGGTGCGGCCGGGCACGGTGCGGCCGGACTGGTGCCAGAGGGTCACCAGCCCGGCATAGATCGGGGCGTGCTGAATCGTTTCGTCACAAACGCCCGTCGGGGCCAAGGAGTCGGCACTCACGTTCGGGCATAACGATCGAACCCGGGGGCGGTAACGGTGCCCGTCGGTCGAGTGTTCAGGCTGCGGGAGTGTGGGGCGCGGCGACGGCGCGGGCGCGCGGCAAGGGTGCCCGTCGGTCGAGTGTTCAGGCCGCGGGGGCGTGGGTCGCGGCGACGGCGCGGGCGTGGTCGAAGGCGCGGACGGGGTGCGAGGTGGAGGTCCAGGGGTGGGCGCCGCACCAGGGGCCGAGCAGGTGGAACTGCTCCAGGGCGAGCGCGGGTTGCCGGGCGACCAGCGCGAAGTGCGCCAACAGGTGCCGCAGCAGCGGGAGTTGATCGTGCGGCGTCGGAACGGCGTCCAGCGCCGACGCCACGGCGGGCAGCAGCTCGCCCAGCCGGCCCGCGTCCGGGAGGCCGTACAGGCCGTGCCGCTGCTCCAGTTCGGTCAGCGCCTGGAGGTACAGCCCGGGCAGCACCGAACCGGCCGGGGCGGTGCGGACCGCCTGTTCGGCGAAGCGCAGCATCTGCGCGTCGCTGCCGTGCCACTTGGCGCACCAGTACTGCATGGCCTGCCAGTGCCCGCCCACGTGGTGCGGGGCGCGTGCCGTCAACTCCTGCCACAGGGCGCGGAATCGGCGGTTGCTCAGCGGAACGCCGCGGGCCGTGGTGACCAGCACCGCCCACGGGCCGGGGTCGCGCGGGTCCAACGCGGCGGCCTCCCGGGCGGCCGTGTTCGCCTCGGCCAGCAGCGACTTGAAGGCGGTCAGATGTCCGGCCGGCACCTGGTGCGCGAGCGCGCTGCCGCGCGCCTCCCAGGCCCGCTGCACCAGCAGCCGGGCGTACACGGTGGTGGCCGCGCACGCCTCGGTGCCCGACTCGCGCCACGCGGTGAGCCACTCGTCGCGCTCGGCCGCCACCCGGGTCAGGAAGTCCAGCCGGGACCACCGTTCGTCCCAGTCCTCCCCGGCCGCCACCACGTAAGCCGCGGCCGCCCGCCAGCCGCCGGCCAGGCAGGAGTCGGCCAGCGCCTCCAGCTCCTTGCGCCGCAGCAGCGCCAGCGGCGGGCCCGCGCGCCCCGGGTCCAGCTCCGCGCTCGGCACCAGCCCGTACTGCCTCGGATCGAACCCGTCGGGCGTGGGCGCCACCGGGGGTTGCGCCGGAGCCGGCACCGGTGCCGGTACGGTGCCGCCGCTCCAGCGCCGACGGGTCAGCAGCGAGAGCAGCAGGACGGTACCGAACACCAGAGCGGGGGTCATACCGAGAATGATCTCCCACCGGCCGCGGCGCCCGTGCACCGGTCGGACGGGTTCGGTGGCCCGCTGTGGGGGGCAGCGGATTGTCGAACGTCTTGGCGGGCATGCGGGCGGCGGCCAGGTCTTCCGGCAGGGCAGCAGAGCCGGCCGTCCGGGCCGTTTCAGGACCGGGTGGGCGGGCGCTACCGTGGGGGCCGCGCGCGGGTGGTGTTCGTCCGATGATCACTCCGGAACTCCCGTTCGCCTTCCGGTCCCTGAGCGACGAGTGCGACGAGAGCGAGCCCCCTGATGCCCCTTGCGGCCCCCGATGTGGCGCGACTGTTCACTCCGGGCAGCCAGTACGACTGCGGGCACGACCGCACCGCCACCGTGGTCGCGCTGCCCGAAGCGGTGCTGGCGCTGCCCACCGGCCGGCTGGTGGCGTGCGATCCGGTGATCGGACTGGTGGACGAGAACGAGCCGTTCCTCGCCGTCGCGCCGCCGGGCAGCTACCCCGTCACGCTCGCCGTGGTCGAGGTGCGCAACGCGTACGGCCCCGGCTCCTCGGACACCCGGATCGCCGCCGCCCTGCTGCGGGTCGGCGACCGGCCGGCGGTGCGGTGGGAGCTGGCGCTGAGCGAGGGCCAGGACGAACAACGGCTCGGCCCGGGCGACTTCTTCGGGTACGGCGTGGACGCGGGCAGCGGCTGCTTCCTGGACGCGTCCGCCGTCGGCCCGATCGGCGAACTGGTCGAGCAGGACGCCGACCCGGTCGTCGACGCCATCCACGACGCTGGCCCCCGCCCAGCCACCGTCACCGATCCGGCGAGCGGCCACACCATGGTGGCGTTCACCACCGGCTGGGGCGACGGCCACTACCCGACCTGGGTGGGCCGTGACGCCGACGGTCAAGTCACCGGATTCGTCAGCGAGTTCTTCGTCGTCCCGCAGCCAGGGCGCGGCCCCGCCGAAGGGTGACCGGGCCGCGGGGGCCGATCAGCCGGTCGCGCCGAACTGGGCGCGCACGGCGTCGACCACGGCCGGCGGGGCGGTCCTGACGGAGCCCGCGGTGTACGGCGGCTGCGGGTCGTACTCGATCAGCAGCTGGATGCCCTGCGCGATCGCGTCCCCGTGGATCCGGCCGGCCAGGTGCAGGCCCAGGTCGATGCCGGACGAGACGCCCGCCGCGGTCGCGTACTTGCCGTCGAACACCACCCGCTCCTCGACCGGCTCGGCACCGAACGCGGCCAGCGCCTGCGGCAGGAACCAGTGGGTGGTGGCGCGGCGGCCGGTGAGCAGCCCGGCGGCGGCCAGCAGGAGCGAGCCGGTGCAGACCGAGGTGGTCCAGGTGGTGGTGGCGTCGACGGCCCGCAGCCACTCCAGCACCTCGGGCTTCCCCTGCTGCGCCGTCGAGCCCGGCCCGCCGGGGACGAGCAGCAGGTCGGCGGAGGTGACTTCGTCCAGGGCGGCGTCGGCGGTGAGCGCGAGGCTGCCCAGGTCGGAGCGGACCGGCCCGCGCCGGGCCGCCGTGAACACCACCTCGGCGCCGGGCATCCGGGCCAGGACCTCGTACGGGCCGACGGCGTCCAGCGCGGTGAAGCGGTCGTAGAGCAGGATGGCGATCTTCATCGGGTGCCTCTCTCTCGAATGGATTGACGCTCCGTCAAGGTGTGTGGCGGAAGCGGCGGCGGTAGTCGATCGGACTGACGGACAGCGTGCGGGCGAAGGCGCGGCGCATGGCCTCCGGGTTGCGGTAGCCGCAGAGGCGGGCGACCTGTTCGACGCCGTCGTCGCTGTCCTCCAGCCGGCGGCGGGCCATCTCCAGCCGTATGCCGTCCACGTAGCGGCCGGGGGTGGTGCCGGTCTCGGCGGCGAACACCCGGGCGAACTGGCGCGGCGACAGCGCGACGCGGCGGGCCAGGGCCTCGACGGACAGGTCGGCGTCCGGGTGTTCGGTGATCCAGCGCTGCAGCTCGCGCAGCGGCTGCCGGACGGCGAGTTGGGCGGCCAGCTGGGTGGAGAACTGGGCCTGGCCGCCCGGCCGTCGCAGGAACATCACCAGGTGCCGGGCGATGCCGAGGGCGAGTTCGCGGCCGAGGTCCTCCTCGACCAGGGCGAGCGCCAGGTCGATGCCGGCCGTGACCCCGGCGGAGGTGGCCACCCGCCCGTCCCGGACGTGGATCGGGTCGGGATCGACGGTGACGTCCGGGAAGCGGCGGGCCAGTTCCGCGCTGTGCGCCCAGTGCGTGGTGGCCCGCCGTCCGGACAGCAGCCCCGCCTCGGCGAGCAGGAACGCGCCCGTGCAGACGGACGCGATGCGCTCTGCTCGGTCGGCCAACTCGCCGATCTGCTCGATGAGTTCGGGCGTCGGGTTCCGGGTGCCCGGGCCGCCGGGGGCGATCAGGGTGTGCGGGGCGGCCGCGTGGGCGAGGTCCTCGTCGGGCAGCAGGCGCAGCCCGCTGCTTGTTCGCACCGGGAGCCCGCCGGGCGAGGCGGTGCGGATCCGGTAGCCGGCCGCCGAGAGCACTTCCAGTGGGCCGGTGACATCGAGGCTCTGCACCCCGTCGAAGAGCACGAAGAGCACGCTGCGATCGGCCATGTCCCCACCCTCGCAAGCGCTTACGGCGACAGCAATGACGGATACCCCACCTTTTCTGCCATGCCCGTTGTGGCTGTGAGCCGGGTCACGGTTGAGGTTGACCTCGGGTCAGGGTGGAGGCTCGTCGCATCGGCAGGGGGCGCCGACTTGGGTGCCACGAAGCGAAGGAGTCAACCAGTATGTCCAGCAACGGTTTTGTCGATCGTCCGGAGCTTCGGCGGACGATCGAGGAGCTGGTCGAGGCCGGCTTCCTCGGGATCCAGCTCCGGGTGAACGACGAGCGGGGCGAGTGGGTCGGCAGCGCCGGCGTACGCGAGTTGGGGCGGAGCGCCGCGCCGCTGGTCGACGGGCACTTCCGGATCGGCAGCAGCACCAAGAGCTTCGTCGCGACGCTGGCGCTGATGCTGGTGGCCGAGGGCCGGCTCGGCCTGGACGACCCGGCCGCCCGCCACCTGTCCGGGTTCGGACTCGACCGGCGGATCACGGTGCGGATGCTGCTGCAGCACACCAGCGGGATCTTCAACCACACCGGCGAGCGCTACGAGGACGGGACGATCGTGCTCGGCGTCCCCTGGCAGGGCAAGGAGTGGGTGGACGGCCGCTTCCGGACGTACCTGCCCGAGGAGTTGGTGCGACTGTCGCTGTCAAAGCCGTTGCGGTTCACGCCCGGTGAGGGGTGGAGTTACTCCAACACCAACTACGTGCTGGCCCGCCTGGTGATCGAGAAGGTCACCGGCCGCACCTTCGCGGAGGAGTTGCGGCGGCTGATCCTGAGCCCACTGGGCATGACCGGCACCATCGCTCCGGGCAGTTCACCGGAGCTCCCCGAGCCGCACAATCACAGCTACTACCACTATGCGGACGCAGGGCAGGAGCGGACCGTCGACGTCACCCGGCAGAACCCGTCCTGGGTCGGCGCCGGTGGCGACCTGATCTCGACCACCCGGGACCTGCACACGTACTTCTCCGCGCTGATGGGCGGCCGGCTCCTGCCGGCCGGGCTGCTGGCCGAGATGCGCGCGCCGGAGGCGACCGTCGGCTATGGGCTGGGGGTGTTCGCGCAGCAGACGGACAGCGGCACCGTCTTCCACCACAACGGCGCCACCATGGGCTCGGCGGCGCTGATGTACGCCACGGCCGACGGCAGCACCACCCTCACCGCCGGACTGACCTGGGTGGACGACGCCGACCTCACGATCGCGCCGGCCTTCCAGGCCGCCCAACAGCGGCTCGTGGAACGGGTGTTCTGCGGCACACTGGGCCGATGACGAGCGGAGTGACGATCGGGCAGGCGGCGGCGTTCGTCGGCATCACGGTCAAGACGGTGCGGCACTATCACAAGCTCGGCCTGGTCGCGGAGCCGGAACGGGACAGCTCCGGCTACCGACGGTACGGGTCAGGGGAGTTGCTGCAACTGGTGCAGGTGCGGACGCTGGCCGCCGCGGGCGTGCCGCTGGCCGAGATCGGGCCGATGCTGACCGCCGAGGCCGCGCAGTTCGGCGCCGCGCTCGCCGACGTCGGGAGGCAACTCGCCGCGCGCATCGACGAGTTGGTCACCCGCCGTGACACGCTGCACCGGCTCGCCGACGGCGATCGCGCCCTGCTGCCCGACCGCGCCTGTTCCGTCCTGGAGTCGATGCGCGAACTCGGCCTCGACCCCGACTACGTGGCCGCGCAACGCGAAGCCCTGGTGCTGGCCCGGGCGTTGGTGCCGGAGGGCTTCGAGGGATTCCTCGCCCAGCTCGAACGCGGCCTGGACGACCCCGAGTTCGTCCGCCTCACCAAGCTCGGCTGGGAGGCCGAGGCCTGGGACGCGGACGATCCGAGGATCGAGGAACTCGCCACCGCCCTGGCCGCCCGCTACCTCGCCAACCCCGCACTGCTGGGCGACCCGGCCAGCCTGCGGGCCTGGGCGAAGGCCTCGGCCCAGTACCGGCTGATCAACCACCACCGCGAGGACCGGGCGCCGGTCGCGGCCCGGCTGACCGCACTCACCGAGGCCAAACTCCGCGCGGCGGGCGTGCCGATGCCGCAGCGGTGAACCGCGAAGCGGTGGCGCGTCAGGACGGGTCGAGGCAGAACGGGTGGCCTCGGGGACGGCGGGTCCGTCAGGGGCGTTCGCGTTGGCGGTCCCGGCCGTAGGCGGCGAGGGCGTGGAAGGCGGCCTTCGGCTCCCAGGGCAGGCCGGGGTGGGTGGCGGACGGGCGACCGGGCGGGAGCGGGCGGACGATGCCGAACGAGGCGCGGTCGAAGTCCCGGTCGGGGTCGTCGGAGCCGGGCAGGTGGTAGTGGGCGAAGGTCTGCACGAAGGCGGCGTCCAGGCCGGAGTCCGCGAAAACGGCGAGCAGGTCGAGCAGGTAGTCGGCCTGCTCCTGCTCGTCGCGGGCGAGCGGCTCGGCGAACCGGTCGGCGCGGCCGTCCGCGTCGAAGAGCACGGCGCGGTCGCCGCGGGCGCCGAGCGCGGCGGCGCCGGTGAAGCTGCCGCAGCCGAACTCGGTGACGGCGGCGGGCCGGCCCTGGCCGGTGAGGGCGCGCAGGCCGGGGGCGAGCAACTCGGCGTTGGTGGCGTCGCGGTAGCCCGCGTCGGTGGCGACCACGTCGAACGGGGCCCAGTCGATGCCCTCGAACGGCAGCGAGGCGTAGCCGATCCGCCCGCCGAAGCGCGACCTGGCCGCGCCGAGGACACGGGCCAGGAAGGCGTTCAGCGCGCGGTGCAGCTCGGGCAGCAGGGTGCGGAACCGGGCCTGGTCGGCGAGCACGCCGGCGCGTTCGAGGTAGTCGGCGCCGGGCAGGAAACCGTCCGTGAACAGGGAGATCTCGGATCCGGTGAGCAGCACCACCTCGGCGCCGCCGGCCCGCAGCTTCTCGGCGCGCTCGGCGCAGTCCACCAGCAGCTCGAACAGCTGCGGCTGGGTGAGCCCGTTGGTGAACGGCGAGAACCAGACCTCGAGTCCGGCCTCGGCGGCGTACCGGGCGGCAAGCTCCAGCCGGTCCGGTTCGGCGCCGGTGATGCGCACCGCGTCGCAGTGCAACTCCTCACGGATCACCAGCATTTCGCGGCGCACGGTGTCGGGGTCGAAGGGCTCCCGGGTGGTGGTTCCGGTGGTGCCGCGGAAGCCGGTGTCGTAGGTGATGCCGAAAACGCGCACGGCGAAGCCGTCCTCTCCTCGCGAGGTAGGGTACGGCTCGTACCTTACGTGGAATTGGGTACGGCCGGTACCTTGTTTCGGCAAGGACATAGCATTCGGACGGAGACCCGAAGCAGGCAGTGAGTGGAGGTGGCAGGTGACAGCGACCAGACGACGCGGCGCCGAACTCGAGGACGCCATCCTCGCCGCCGCCGGCGAACTCCTGCTCGAACAGGGCGTGGCCGGACTCACCATGGACGAAGTCGCCCGCCGGGCCGGCACCAACAAGAACGCCCTGTACCGGCGTTGGCCCCACCGCACCGCACTCGGCATCGCCGCCTACCGCCGCCTCGCCGCCGCCGAAACCCGCCCGCCCGACACCGGCAGCCTCCGCGACGACGCCCTCGACCTGCTGCGCCGCGCCAACCGCACCTGGTCCTCCCCCTACGGCGAGATCCTGCGCGGCCTCCTTGCCGCCGCCGGCGGCACACCCGAACTCCTCGCCCAACTCCGCGACCCCGACCGCCCCGACCCGCTCGACGAGGCCTGGCTGACCGTCCTCGCCAACGCCGCGACCCGGGGTGAAGCCCCGGCCGCCGCCGTCCACCCCCGCGTCGCCGCCACCCCCATGGCCCTGCTGCGCACCGAATACCTGCTGCGCGGCGTTCCTGTCGTCCCCGACGAGCTCCTGGTGGAGATCGTCGACGAGGTCTTCCTCCCGCTGGTCCGGGGACGGGCCTGAACGCTCCTGCCGGAAGGTGGGCGGAAGTCCGTTTCGCGGTGGGCGAGTTGGACGGCGCGACAGAGCAGGGCGGCGGCCCCGGCCGGTGCGCGGTGATGGGGCCTGCTCGAACGGGAGCGGGGTGCGGGCCGGTTGTGGATGAGGGGCGGAGGGCGGAGCCGAACGTCTCTGCCTGGCAGGCGAGTGGGAAAACCGTTCGCGGTGGGCGAGTTGGGTGGGCATCCTCGGACGCTGTGACGGATGAGAGCGACGGACCGGCGCAGTACGCGCCGGCCGACACCCTGTTCGGCCTGCTCGAACGCGGGCGGGGCGCGGGGTGGTTGAGAGCGAAGGACGACCGGGAAGCCGGGGCTGCGGCCCTGCTGGACTGCCTGCGGCGGGACACTCGGTACGACTCCAGCGACGACCGGCACGACTACCACGCCCAGCTCGTAGGGGAGTTGGCGCTGCCGATCGACCTGCTGCGACAGCAGGTCGAAGGAGCGGACCAGGGCGCCCGCGAGCGTGCCTACGAGATTCTCGCCGCCCTCGCGCTGACCGGATCGGTCGCGGCGCGGGAGGTGCTGCGCCGGTACGTGCGGCAGGGCGAGTGCTGGCAGGACGTACTGGACACCCTCGCCGACCGCTGGCCGGTGCCGTGGTGGGACGACCTCGCGGAGGACGCGGTGCGCCGTCTCGGTGGGGCCGAGCCCGACTACCCCGCCTCCGAACCCTGGTTGCGCTGGCGGGAGTTGATGCCGGAGAGGCCGCAGCGGGGGCCCGGACGGCATGTGCATTCGCTCGCCGCCAGTAACACCCGGCTGCTCGCGCTGCTGGCCGACGGCGGGAGTTCGCTGCCGGAGCGGGTGGCGGCCGTCCTTGCGCTGGCCGATCGCCCACCCGTGTCCGAAATCCTGCCGCTGGTACCGGGGTTGTTCACCGCGGAGCCCGCCTTCTTGGGAGATCGGGCACTGCCGCGGCTGGGCCGTGTGGTGGAGCGCCTCGGCGTGGCCGCGGTCGAGGACGCCCGCGCGTGGGCCCGGTCGCCCCGCCCCTGGCTGGCCGGGCTCGGCCTGGGGGTCCTGGCCCGGCACGGCGACGCGCGTGATCTCCCGTTGCTGCTGGCGGAGTTGGAGCGGCAGTGGGTGGCGGGTGAGTGGTGTGGCTCGCACTGGGTCGCCGACGGGCTGGCCCGGCTCGGTCCGGCCGCCGCCGAGGCCGCGCCTGTGCTGCACCGGTTCTGGGCGCACACCCCGCACTCGTACGAACGCCCCTCGTACCTGAGGGCGTTGGCGGCCATCCGGCCCGGCGAGGTGGCTGCGGAACTGACCGAGTCGCTGTGGGACTGCGAGGAGGATGCCCGCCTTTTCGCCGTCGAGAATGCACCGGACGGGCCCGAACTGAGCATTCGCCTGGCCGAGTTGAGCGCGAGCCCGGTGGAGTCCCCGGCCGTGCGGGCGGCTGCGGCGCGAAGGCTGGCGGGCGGATCCCACTGACGCGCGGATACCACTGACGCGCGGAGACCGCTGGCGCGCGGAAACCGCTGACGGGCAGCCGCGGCAAGGGAGGCC
This sequence comes from Kitasatospora sp. NPDC051984, assembly GCF_044593455.1. Lineage (NCBI taxonomy): Bacteria > Bacillati > Actinomycetota > Actinomycetes > Kitasatosporales > Streptomycetaceae > Kitasatospora > Kitasatospora sp. NPDC051984. The sequence continues at coordinate 78,787 of NZ_JBIUCB010000002.1, read as the reverse complement.
GTGACTGCCCGTCGGCAGGTGGGGGTGTGGGGGTCAGAACTGCGTGGCGACGGTGACGTTGGTGAAGTCGGTCGCCGCGTACAGGCTCAGGTAGCGGTAGCCGGCCGAGGGGTTGGTGACGGTGATGGTCTGGCTGGTGCTGTTCGGGGTGGTGGAGGAGGCGGTGTACGCGCTGGGGGAGGCCCAGGTGGCGTCGTTGTAGTACAGGTACGCGGTGCCGGTGCCGCCGGTGGTGGTGATCTTCAGAGTGCTGGTGCCGGCGGGCAGGTAGACGTACAGGTAGTCGACGCTGCCGGCGGTGCGGGTGCGGCCGGTGCGCTGGCAGTTCTGGCCCATCGCGTCGGTGCGCTGGTCGGTGCAGGTCGGCAGGGTGCCGCCGCCGCTGCCGGTGGTGACGGTGACACTGGCCGGGGTCGCGGTGGAGCGGCCGGTGGAGTCGGTGACGGTCAGCGCGACGGTGTAGGTGCCGGCCTTGGCGTAGGTGTGCGAGGGGTTGCGCTCGTCGGAGGAGCTGCCGTCACCGAAGGTCCAGTGCCAGGAGGTCAGCTGCGCGGGCGAGTTGGTGACCACCGAGCGGTCCGTGAGGGTGACCGTCGCGCCGTTCACCGACTGGTTGAACAGCGCGGTCGGGCCGGTGGCGAAGCACGCGCCGGCGGCGCACTGGGTCAGCCAGGCGTCGAAGTCGGCGTCGTAGGAGGTGCCGAGGCCGTTGTAGACCGCGTAGCCGCCCTGGTAGTCACCGGTGCGGAAGTGGCCGAGCATGTTGGTGACGTCCGCCGGGTGCTTCTCCATCATGTAGCGCACGGCGAGGTAGCCCCACGGGTAGACCCGGGTGGAGTCGGAGTTGTAGTAGGTGTTCTGGAAGATCGTGCTGAGCTTGTAGGTGTGCTTGGCGGCCTCGGTCATCGCCTGGGTGTCGGTCACACCCCGGTAGCCGTACGACTCGTACTCGGCGACGCCTTCGATCCACCAGATGTCCGGGACGGACGTCTCGGTGGTGAAGTTGCCCTTCATGTCGTAGATGTTGTCGAGGTAGTGGGTGTACTCGTGGTTGAGGTTCCACACGTTGCCCGCGAAGTCGTCGTTCCACGACTTCTGGTACATGATCGACACCGGCTTGTTGGCCGGGTCGGTGGGATCCATGATGGTGACGCCGCCGTTGTCGGTGGAGTTGTTCCAGATCGCCCACGAGTAGGTCTGGTAGTCGGCCGCGCTGGCGAACACCGGCAGGTCCAGGATGGAGCCGTACTGGCCCGGGATCGGGCCGTTGTCCTTGACCAGGTTGTGGAAGTACGCGTCCTCGCCGCGCAGGCTCTCGCACACGGGCTGGAGCTGGGCGACCGTCAGCGCCTGGGCGCGCAGCGTCTTGTTGTCGCAGACCAGGACGTTCGGCAGGACGGCGTTGATCAGCTTGTTCGGCAGGTCGCAGATGCCGAAGGTCGAACACTGGGCGCGGTTGAACTCGTTGGACTGGAACGCCGCGTGCACGTACAGCGGGCCGCCCGGGCCGGCGATCGGCGTCGAGTCGAGGATCTGCTTGATCAGCGGCCGGGTCGCGGCCTCGACGGTGGTGCTGTCGCCGGACATCCGGGCCAGGTCGTTGCCCGCGTTGACGTCCAGGAAGGAGTTGCCGGTGCCCAGCAGGTCCTTGTGGTTCAGGGCGAAGTTGCCGAGCGTCGTGACCAGGCTGGTGTCGGCGTTCAGCGCGTTGACGAAGTCAGTGTTCCAGTTGGCGCGCCACAGCGGGGCGAACAGCACCGCGTTCACCGCGTTGACCATCTTCGGGTACGCGTTGTAGCTGTTGTTGTAGCCGTTCAGCACCTGCTTGTACGTGTTCAGGTAGCTCGCCTGCACGTTGGCGCTGTCGGTGAGCACCAGCACGTCGTACAGCACGATGCCGTTGGCGTCCGAGACGTCCTGCCAGTGCTGCCCGGAGAGGAACGTGTCCAGGCCCGCCTTGGTGGCAGCGGTCAGCGTCGAGTCGTAGTTGCCGACCGCGCCCGAGTTGTACGACTGGACGTAGTAGCCGGCCCGCAGGAACTGCACCAGCTGGAGGATGTTGGCGCTGTTGGTGCCGTCGTACGTCGCCGCCAGGTCCTTGAAGGCGTTCGCGACGGTCAGCATGTTGGCCTGCTTGAAGATCGCGCCCGCGTCGCTGCCCGTCACGTTGTATAGCGTGCCGATGCAGCTGGTGGGCGATCCCTTGACGAACGCCACCAGGTCCGCGCCGGAGCGGCTGCCGAAGTCGGCGGGCGCGCAGGTCTGCGCGGCGAGGCCGGCCGGCTGGTTCTGCTTCTCGCCCTTCTTCACCGGGCGGGGCGTGGTCTGTACGGTGGTGCCGGCCGGCTGACCCATCACCACCTGTCCGAGCAGCGCCGGGGGCAGCGGGGCCGAGACCGGGGCGTGGGTCTCCGGGGCGGCCTCGACGATCGGGCCGAGCGGCTTGGGGGCGGCGCTGCGGTCGCTCTTGGCAGCGGATGCGGCAGGGGCGGCGGCCTTCGACTGTCCGCCGGTCGCCGCGAAGGCCGGGGCGGGCAGCAGGGTGGCCGCCGTGGCACAACCGGCCAGCAGGCCGGCCGCCAGTGCGGGAAGGGATATGCGCACTGCTTCTCCTGTGGGGGATGGGGAGCTGAGGTGGGGTGCATGCATCGTGGCACCGGGGCGGGGGCCAGAACAATGTCACAGGTCATATGACATTGCACTGCGGCGGCATAACACCGGAGGGTTGTTCTTGGGTGTTGACCTTCCCCCCGGGAGTCGTCAGGTGCGGGGCGGGCGGAAGGTCCGGCTCGCCCAGCTGTGCAAGTGCGGTGCCCCGGCGGCGAGTTCGCGGTACGCGGCGGTGGCCGCCCCGAACAGGGTGTCGACGAGCGCCGGACCGAGGGCGGCCCGGCGCCACAGCAGCACGTACCGCAGCCACAACGGCGCGCCGAGCAGCGGCTTGATCAGAACCCCCGCAGCGGGCGGCGTACTGGCGGGGACCAGGGTCGCGCCCAGCCCCGCCGCCACCAGATCCTGTATCTCCCGCTGCCCGTACGGCAGTTGGCTGACCGCCACGGGCTTCGCCGTTGCCGACTCGCAGGCCGCCCGGACGAACACCGGCCACGCGGTGCCGTCGGCGGCGGGCAGCAGCCAGGTCTCGCCGGCCAGATCCGCGAGGGCCGGCTCGGCGTGGTGCCGGAGCGGGTGGGCGGCCGGCAGGGCGACGAACACCGGCTCGGTGGCGAGAACGCGCGCGGCGAGCGTCGGCGTGGGGCGCAGGCCGGAGTCGGGATGGTCGAGGGCCAGCGCGAGATCGAACGGCTCGTCGGGCCCGGCGGTGAGCGAGAACCGTATCTCCGGGCGGAGTTGCCGCGTCCGGGCCAGCGTCCCCGGCAGCAGCGCCGGACAGCCCGTGGCCACCCGCAACTCGCGGTGCGGCCGTTCACCGTTGGCGGCGACGGCGTCCCCCAGCCGGTCCACCCGGGCCAGCACCTCGCGGGCGGCGGCGAGGACCTCCGCCCCGAACGTGGTCGGCACCACGCCGGCCGCCGTCCGCTCGAACACCATCGCCCCCAAGTGCCGCTCGATCCGCCGCAGTTGCGTACTCGTCGCCGGCTGCGAAGCGCCGATTGCCGCAGCCGCCCGCCCGACGCTGCCGGTATCCGCGATCGCGCAAAGCACCCGCAGATGCCGCAGCTCCAGGTCCATGGCCCGGCCTTCCCGTGCGAGTGGATCAGTACTATTTCACACACAACATGTCAGATGGTGCCGCTCACCTTCGCTTCTCGTCCATGCCACGTCAAGCCCCGGACCGGTTCGCGCCCTGGAGTGCCAAGGCGGTGCAGAGCGTGGTGCAGAGCGTCGTGGCGGTGGCCGACATTTCTGCCGGGCCGGCCAAGAACATCATCGACCCGCTGACGGACGCTTGGCTGACCTCGGCGTGGACGACAGCAACGCTCCCGGCTGGGCCGGATCGGCGCCCGGACCGCGCAGCGGGCCAACGACATCTGGGGCTGCGGCGCAACGCTCGGCGGGAAGATCGAGCAGGTGCCGGGCCGGTCGGACATCGTGACCGCCCAGCCGGGGAAGGCGAACGGCACCTGCGCCGGCGTCGCCGGACAGGTGCGCGAGAGCCCGGCCGACGGCGCCGCACCGATCGAGGACTGTGCCGTCCTGATGCCCGACGACCCCAAGACCGTGGGCCTGAGGCTGTCCGCCTACTACCCTCCCTTCGCCTACGAGGCCAGGCGCGGAGTCGGTCTGGACCAGGGGGCGATCGAGCCGGGGACCGACGGAAACCTCAGCTGGGCGACCGCGAAGTGCCCCGGCGGCACGGCCGTCTACCTGGCGAACCGCCTCGAACCGATGACCGCCTCGGCACGGGACGCTTTCGCCGCGTTCACCCGGCACTCCGCCGAACGCCACGGCTGCTCGGCACCGGCCCTGCCCTGACGCCCCGCCACCCGGAGGCCCGGCCCCCGCCGCACCACGCGGCGAGCCGGGCCTCCGGCGTGCGGGGCCGGGGGAAGGTGGTCAGGTGAACTTGCCGGGGACGTGGTCGCCGGAAAAGCGCTCATTCGCTCCGGACCCGGTGAACCTTTCCGGCTGCGGCACTGGCCGGTTGGCGTGCCGCGGAGCCTGGCGGCGGGCGCCGGGTGGGGCTGGCGGATCTCGGGTTCAGGCGGGGGCTTCTGCGGTTGTGCTGAAGGAGATCCAGGTGTCCGGCGGCAGGTCCGGGCGGTTCGGGACGGGGCGGTGGTGTTCGGTCCAGGTGGGGCCCGCGATGGTGGTGGCGGTGCGGCGCCAGAAGTGGGCGGCGGTGGGGTTGGTGTCCTGGAAGGCGACTTCCCAGGGGCCCGGGTGGTTGGCGACGACTTGTTGGACGGCGCGGAGGCCGATGCCCGATCGCCTGGCGCCGCGGGCCACGAAGAAGGTGTTGAGGACGCGGGTGGGGGCGGTCAGGCCGCGGACGAAGGCGAAAGCGGCTGGGGTGTGGTCGGCGGTCGTGACGAGGTAGGGGGCCCAGTCGGGGTCGGCGAGGGCCTGGTGGAGGCGGTCGTCGCGGAAGGTGCCGTCGGGGTTGGGCAGTTGGCCGTTGAACTCCGACATGTCGTGGCTGAACATCAGCCAGAGGCGTTCCAGGGTGGGGCGGTCGGCGGTGGTGGCGAGGCGGACGGTCAGCTCTGACATGGGACTCCTTCGGCGGACGGGTGCCGCATGTCGACTGTCTAGCAGGCGAGGTCGATCAACTTCCAGCGGATGCAGCGAGGTTGGGCAGCGGGTGCGGCTGGTACCACTCGGTCTGCATCAGCCGGGCGCGGACGGACGTCGTCGCGGCGGCGAGGCGGCCGGGGAGGGCGCCGCGGGTGACCTCCGACTGGTGGGCGAAGACGGCGGCGAGTTTGCGGGGGAGCCACGCGGTGACGTCGAGGGCCTCGACGGTGGCGTCCGGGACGCTGTACGCGGTGCGGCCGGGACGCAACAACAGGGCGCCCAACTCCCTTGCGGCGCTGTGCGGGTGGGTGGCGAGCAGGAGTCGTCGGACCGGCCAGGGGTCGCCCAGTTCGGGGTGGAGGCCGGGGAGGGCGGCCGCGTGGACGGCGAGGACGGTGAGGCGGTGGGTGTGCCGGTGGTCCGGGTGGCCCGTCAGGCCGCCGTACCCGTCGTGGGTGACCACCCACTCGGGACGGAACTCCCGCAGGTGGGCGACCAGTTGGGCCACCGCCTGATCGAGTGGGGCGTCGAGCAGTCGGGCCTGCCCGGGCGCGGAGTCCGGGACCTTCGCGTCCGCGTAGCCCAGAAGCCTGGGCGGCCCCGCAACCAACTCGTCCAGCGCACACGACAGTTCGGGGATTCGGTGGGTCCCCTCCGCCCATGTCGCGGTGACCACCGCCGTCCGGGCCCCGGCCTCCGCGTGGCGGGCGAGCAGGCCGCCGGCGGAGAGGGATTCGTCGTCCGGGTGTGCGAACACGCCGAGCACGCTGGGGAGTTCCAATTCGCCGTACCGCCTTCGCCCGGGAGGGAGTTCCGTTCCCCGCAGGGTGTCCGGCCCGTCGGGCGGCGAAACCGCCCGATCGGGGGAGCGGGTTGGGCTACTGAATGGCCCAGCGGGTCGGGTGGGCAGGGTCGTTGGGGCAGGTGAAGACCTTGAGTTCGCCGTCGCGGCCGACGCGGACCGCGGTGGTGGCGCTGCGGTGGGCGGACAGTTCGGGGAAGAGCGTCTCGGCGCCGAGCGGGAGCGGGGGAGTGGTTCGCGTCACGAGGGGTCCCAGGGGTGCTGCGGGCAGCGGCACAGCGCGTCGAACGCGGTGGTGACGGCTGCCGCGAGGTCGGTGGCGATGGTGTGCGGCGGGTGGCCGGACAGGAGGCGGTGGCGGAGTTCGCGGTGGGTGGCGCGGTGGGCGCCGATGAGGGCGCCGGCCAGGAGGAAGGTGGTGGGGGACGGGGGGAGGGCGGCCGCGAGGGCGGTCTCGGCGCGGTCGGCGATCTCGCGCTCGCGGGCGCGGAGCGCGGGGCTGGCCTCGATGGTGCGGTGGAAGGTGGCGGAGTCAGGGGTGAGGTCGGCACGGCCGATGGCGGTGCGCAGGTCGTCGCGGAGGGCGGCGACGGGGCAGGTGCCGGGCGGGCGTTCGCGGACGACGGTGGCCAGCTGCTGTTCGACCTCGTGCTGCCGGTCGAAGAACAGGTCTTCCTTGGTGGCGAAGTAGTTGAAAACCGTGTTGGTGGAGACGCCCACGTGCCGGGCGATCTCGGCGACGGTGACCTGGTCGAAGCCGCGTTCCAGGAACAGCGGAAGTGCGGCGTCCGCGATGGCGGTCCGGGTCTGCTGCTTCTTGGTCTCACGAAGGCCCATGCACCCCATGCTAGGGTCACTGAAAAATTGGTGTCACACCAAAAATATCGGCCAGGGGGTCAAATGGACGACAGGCAGCGGCAGTTCAGGTTCGGCATCTACCCGGGGGCGCTGCTCGGCGACGGGCAGGGGATCGTGCACCCGGTCAGCCCGGACGACCCGCGGCAGGTGGCCGAGGCGCTCGACGAACTGCAGGGGGAGGAGGGCGAGTTCCTGGTCCGGGTGTACCGGTCCTTCGCGACCACCGTCAGCGCGCCGGGCCAGACCCCGGACGGCTGGGAGGCGTACCTGGGCGGGCAGCGGGCGCGAATGGTCGATCTGGTGCTGCAGTTCCGCGAGCCGACCGGCAGCCGGGACGGGTGGGAGCGGTTCGTGCGCGGGCAGGTGCGCGAACTGGGGGCGCGGCTCGGCTCGGTGCAGATCTGCGAGGAGCCGAACGCGGACCTGCCGGTGCTGGACGGCAGCGTTCCGGGGGTGCGGGAGGCGCTGGTGGCGGGCGTGGTCGCGGCGAAGGAGGAGGTGCGCGAGCTCGGCCTGTCCGCCGAGGTCGGCTTCAACGCGGTGCCGTCGTTCGGCCCGGCCGCGCCGTTCTGGGACGCGCTCGGCGAACTCGCCGACCGGCGCTTCCTGGACGCGCTCGACTACGTGGGGCTGGACTTCTTCCCGGACGTGTTCCGCCCCGTCCCTGCGGAGCGCCTGGCGGACGGGGTGGGCTGGGTGCTGAACGGTTTCCGGCACACCGATCTGCCCAAGGCGGGCATCCCGGCCACGGTGCCGATCCGGATCTGCGAGAACGGCTGGCCCACCGGGCCGGGGCGGTCGGAGCAGGCGCAGGCCCGGGCGCTGGAGACGGTGGTGCGGGCGGTGGCCGGGCAGGCGGCGGCGCTGAACATCGACGGGTACACGCTGTTCGCGCTGCGGGACGCCGACAGTCGCGGCGAGAGCCTGTTCCACGGTTTCGGCCTGCTGCGCGACGACCACACCCGCAAGCCCGCGTTCGAGACCTACCGCCGGCTGATCGCCGAACTCGGACCGGCGCTGCGAGCCGGCTGATCGCCAACTCGGACCCGCGCTGCGAGCCGGCTGATCGCCGAACTCGGACCAGCGACACGAGGCGCCGGCACCCGACAAGCCGGTAGGTGAGGCCGTGTCAAGGTCCCGACAACGAGTACCGGAATCGATCGTTCTGGGCGATTCTCGGACCCTTCGGGGCGATTCCGACCGTTCAGATGCGGTTTCCGACAACTTCCGACAGAGTCCATGTTTCGAGTGGTCAAGGGAGCGCTAGACTCCGGAACGGCTCGGCCGGCGACCCTGACGGATGGTTCGCCGGGCCGGTCCGGCGCCGGGTGGGGCTTCAGTTCCGGTGCTGGGGCGGGCAGTTCGCGCGAGCCGGAGCGGGCCGATGGTGAATAGCCGCCGTGCGGTGGGGCGTTGACCCCTGAGCGGTTCATCGTGCCTGGTCGGAGCGGGTGTTGGGACACCATGGGCGGTGCCGCGCGGGCGCGGGACCGCCTCGGCTTTTTGGGTCGTTATACGGTGATACTAAGATCCATCCGTCAGAGTCCTCATCAGATTCGACCAGTTCTGAACGACTGGCCTCGTCTCCTAGGAGAATGTCCTGCGCACGCGCGCGTCTCGGCGGATCAAGGGCCGGCTGTCGCTCCGAGCGACCCTGCTCGTGCTGGCCATCGTCCCTGCAGTGGCACTGGCAGCTCTGTGGGCGGTCACCAGCGGACAGCTCCTGTACTCCTTCCAGCGACTGGCAGCCCAGGGCATGCTCGCGGAGAAGGCCGGCCAGCCGTCCAACATCGTGTACTACAACCTGCAGGAGGAACGGCGCCTGAGCGCCGAGGTCCTCGCCGGGCACACCGGGGTCACCAACGCGCTGCGCACCCAGCGCGGCAAGACCGACGAGGCCGTCAACACCTTCCAGAAGCTGTCCGGCATCGACGCCGGCAGCGCGCCGCAGGAAGTCCGCGACGCCGTCCGGGAGGCCCGCGCCGCGATCAACCAGCTGCCCGCGCAGCGCGCCCTGGTGGACAGCGGCAGCGACCAGCAGCAGGCCACGGTGTACGGCTACTACACCGACCTGATCGCGGTCGACCTGCGACTGTTCGGCGCCCTCAGCCACGTCGACGAAGGCCGGATCACCACCGTCTCCGCGCCGCTCGTCGACCTGTTCTGGGGCAAGGAGATGATCTCCCGCGCCGACGCGCTGCTCGCCCGCGGCTGGCCGACCGGCTCGCTGAGCGTCGAGGACTACCAGCAGGTCCGGCAGGCCATCTCCGAGCAGAGCTTCCAGTTCGGCACCAAGGTCGCGCCCAACCTGGAGGCCGACCAGGCCGCCATGTGGCAGCAGATCACCAACAGCCCCGGCTGGCTCGCCAAGGGCCGCGCCGAGCAGGACCTGCTGAAGCCCGTCGGCCCCGACCGCAACGGCCGGATCCCGCTCAACACCGACAAGGACACCTGGCGCCAGTCCATCGACGCCGTCAACCCGGAACTCGTCGGACTGATGGAGTACCGCACCGCGGCCATCGTCGAGACGGCCAAGGGCATCACCATCAACCTGGCGATCCGTCTGGGCCTCACCACCCTGGCGGGCCTGGTCGCCCTCGTCGCGGTCGCCTTCACCAGCTGGCGCCTCACCCGCACGCTGCGCCGCCGGATCGGCGGACTCCAGAAGCAGGCCGAGGACCTCGAGAACGCCCTGCCCGAGGTGGTGGAGCGGCTCGGCAACGGCGAGCAGATCGACGTCGAGGAACACGCCCGCGCGATCGAACGCGACCCGTGGTCCCGCACCGAGGACGAACTCGCCAAGCTCGGCGAGGCGTTCAACCTGGCCCGCACCAGCGCCCTGCAGGCCGCCGTCGGCCAGGCCGAACAGCACCGCGCCTACGAGCGGCTGCTGCAGCGCATCGCCCGCCGCACCCAGCTGCTGATCGGTCAGCAGCTGAAGAAGCTCGACGAGTTGGAACGCAAGCACGAGGACCCCGAGATCCTCGACGGCCTGTTCGACCTCGACCACCTCACCGCGCGCCTGCGCCGCTACGAGGAGAACCTGGTCATCATGGCCGGCGGCACGCCGCACCGGCGCTGGCGCAAGCCCGTCCCGCTGCTGGACGTGATGCGCGCCGCCCAGGGCGAGGTGCAGGACTACCGACGGGTCGTCATCGACCTCGACGGCAGCCCCTGGGTGTCCGAACGCGCCGTCGGCGCCGTCGCCCACGTGCTCGCCGAACTGATCGAGAACGCGCTCAGCTTCTCCCGCCCGCCGAACCCGGTCGAGGTCCGGGCCGGCCGGGTCAGCCGCGGCGTCGCGATCGAGATCGAGGACCGCGGCCTCGGCATGGACGACGAGCAGATCGACGAAGCCAACCTGCTGATGACCCGTCCGCCCAAGGCCGACGTGCTGGCCCGCGGCGACGACATCCGCCTCGGCTTCTACGTCATCGCCCGGCTCGCCGACCAGACCGGCCTGCGGATCGAGTTCCGCCAGTCCGCGTTCGGCGGCACCCGCGTCGTGGTGCTCGTCCCCGACGAGCTGATCGTCCCCGCGCCGGACGCCCGCCCGAGGCTGGTCGCCGCGCCGCAGCCCGGCGGCCTGCCCACCCGGTCCCGCGGCCAGGCGCTGGCCGCCGCGACCTCGCTCGCGCAGACGCCCGACCAGGAGAACGCGCTGCTGGAGCTGCACGCGGCTCCCGAGGAGTCGTCGTACCCACCGGCCGGCGACCGGTACACGCCGCCGGCCGCGCCCTACCAGCAGCAGGCCGACGCGCCCTACCCGCCGATCGAGGCCGCGTACACGCCGATCACGTCGATCGACGCGCCGATCACGCCGATCGACGCGCCGTACCCGCCGACCGAGGCACCGTACGCCGCCGCCGACCCGTTCCCGCAGCACGAGCTGTACGGCGGGCCGGACGAGGACCGTGCCCCGGCCGCCCAGGCGCACCCCTTCCCCGCCGAACTGCCGCCCGCGCCGGCCACGCCCGCCCCGTACGGGGTGCCCGCGCAGTACCGGCCCGCCCCGGCGCCGCCGGCCCCGGCCGTGCCCGCCCCTGCTGTGCCCACCCCGGCCGCGCCCGCCCCGTACGTGCCGCTCACGCCGGCACTGCCGGGCGCCGAGCCGCCACTGCCGCGCCGCGTCCGCCAGGCCAGCCTGGTCGACGAGCTGCGGATCGACCCGGCCACCGCGCCGGCCGCCCCCGCTCCGCCGCGCTGGGACGAGAACCCGCTGTTCCGACCGGCCCCCCGACGGGCCGGGGCGGCGGTCGGAGCGTTCCAGCGGCGGTCCAGAGAGGCGCGGGCCGAAGCCGCCAAGTCGCACGCGGACACCACACCGCAGCCCGACGGCCGGCCCGAGCCCGGCGACACCTGGAACACCCCGACCATCCCGATGAGAGAAGACCGGTCATGACGCGCACAACCTCCACCCACCAGGACCTCGACTGGCTGCTGGACGGCCTGGTGGACTCGGTGGCCGGGACGAGGCTCGCCGTCCTGCTCTCCGACGACGGTCTGGTGGTCAGCCACTCCCGCACCATCGAACGCCCCGACGCCGAACGCCTCGCCGCCATCGCCACCGGCCAGCAGAGCCTGGCCCGCGGCGTCGGCCAGCTGTTCACCGGCGGCACCGTCCACCAGGTGATCGTCGAACTCGCCGACCTGTGGCTGTTCGTGATCGCCGCCGGCCAGGGCACCCACCTCGCCGTCGTCGCGTCCCAGGACGTCGACGCCGAGGTCATGTCGCTGGCCATGCACAACCTGGTCCAGCAGGTCGGCCAGAAGCTCAGCACCCCGCAGCGCGGAGACTTCGACGCGTTCGCCGCCCGGGGCGGGCAGCGCGGGTGAGCCCCTACTGGGACGACGACGAGCACGACGACGGCGCGGACAGCATGGTCCGCCCGTATACCATCACCAGCGGCCGCACCGCGCCCGAGCGTGACGACTTCACCCTCATCACCCTGCTCACCGCCGTGACCGAGCCGGTCGACGCCCACGGGGCGCCGGTCCGGCCGGGCCGGCTGCAGCCCGAGCACCGGCTGATCCTCAACCGGTGCCGGACCCCCGCCGCCGTCGCCGAGGTCGCCGCCGACCTCGACCTGCCGGTGTCCGTGACCAAGATCCTGCTCGGCGACCTCGTCGAACAGGGCCTCCTGACCGCCCGGGCCCCGATTTCGGTGGCCCGGGCCTCGGGCGGCGCCGACCGCGGCCTGCTCGCCGCCGTACGTGAGGGACTGAGGAGACTGTGAGATGACGACCACCCAGGCGGGAGCCGCCGCGGTCAAGATCCTGGTCGCCGGCGGCTTCGGCGTCGGCAAGACCACCCTGGTGGGTGCCGTGAGCGAAGTCGCTCCGCTGCGCACCGAGGAGTACCTCACCACCGCCAGCGTCGGCGTGGACGACCTGGCCGGCGTCGACCAGAAGACCACCACCACCGTCGCCCTGGACTTCGGCCGGATCACCGTCAGCCCCGAGCTGGTGGTGTACCTGTTCGGCACGCCCGGCCAGGAACGTTTCTGGTTCATGTGGAACGACCTGGTCAACGGCGCGCTCGGCGGTGTGGTCATCGCCGACACCCGCCGGCTGGAGAGCAGCTTCGCCTCGATCGACTTCTTCGAGAGCCGGGGCATCCCGTTCGTGGTCTCGATCAACTGCTTCCACGGCGTCAACACCCGCTCCGACGAGGAGATCCGGGCCGCGCTCGACCTCGACCCGCACGTCCCGATGCTGGTCGGCGACGTCCGCGAGCGGAACTTCGGCCGGGACGTGCTGCTCTCCCTGGTCGACCACTTGATGGCGCTGCCCGTCGGCTGAGACCTTCCTTCCCGGGCCCCAGCGCCCACTCCCGCCCAACCCCCGAACCCACTGGAGATGACCATGGCTACACCCCTGCGTGTCCTCGTCCACGGCGGCGGCATCGGCGGACTCACACTCGCTGTCGCACTCGCCCGCCGCGGCCACAGCGTCGAGGTCGCCGAGCTCCGCGAGCAGTTCGACGCGCTCGGCGTCGGCATCATCCAGCCCTCCAACGCCCTGCACGTGATGCGCGAGATCGGCATCCTGGACGACTGCCTGGCGGTCGGCTTCGAATGGGAGGTGCTGACCATCTGCGACCCGGCCGGCCGGCCCGTCGCGAAGATCCCGCAGCCGCGGATGGACGAGGCCCCCGCCAACAACGGCATACCCCGCCCCGCGCTCGCCCAGGTGCTCGGGCGGGCCGCCACCGAGGCCGGCGCCCGCGTCCACTTCGGCACCACCATCACCGAACTCGCCGACGACGGCGCGGGCGTGGACGTCACGCTGTCCGACGGCAGCACCGGCCGCTACGACCTGGTGGCCGGCTTCGACGGCATCGGCTCCCCGCTGCGCACCCGCCTGTACGGCGACCGCTTCCGCCCCGAGTACACCGGCTTCGCCAACTGGCGGGTCACCCTGCCCCGGCGGGCCGACCTGCAGGGCGTGCTGATGAGCACCGGCAACCTGGCCGCGAAGGCGCTGCTCACCCCGATCACCGACGAGCTGATGTACCTGGGTTCGGTGTTCGCCGAGGCCGAGGACTTCCGCCCCGACCCGGAGCGCGCCCACGAGCAGCTCACCGAGCGGCTGGCCGACTTCACCGGCCCGGTCGCCGAGGCGCTCGCGCAGATCACCGACCCGTCCACCGTCGTCTACTCGCGGATCTCCCAGGTCACCGTGGACGCGCCCTGGCACGTCGGCCGGGTGGTGCTGGCCGGCGACGCCGCGCACGCCTCCACCCCGCACCTGGCGCAGGGCGCCGCGATGGCCGTCGAGGACGCCCTGGTGCTCGCCCAGGAGCTGGACGCCACCGAGGACGTGGCCGCCGCCCTCCAGGCCTGGGAGGACCGCCGCCGCCCGCGGGCGATGTTCGTCCAGTCGCTGTCCCGGGCCATCCTCAAGCAGGAGACCGGCACGCCCACCACGCCGGAGGAGGACGAGCTCCTCAAGATCGGCATCCCCGGCGCCGCGCACGTGCTGGTCAAGCCGTACTGATTTCCCACGGGCAGGGGACGGGGCCGGGCAGCGACTGCCCGGCCCCGTTCGTTCGTCAACGCCCCTTGACGCAGGTGATCCAGCGGTTGGCGGCCAGCGCGTCGTTCTGCTCCCGCCGCGGCGCCCGGGCCAGCCCCGCCGCGTGGTCGAACGGGGTGCGGACGGTGGTCGCCCAGCCGAGCGCGTGCAGGTGCGCCGCGGTGTCCGGGCGGGGCCCGGGTGCGAACAGCGACAGCAGATCGAGGCCGATCCTGGTCCGGGCGGCCTCGTACACCGGGCTGGAGCGCACCTTGGCCGCCTCCAGACCGAGCTTGACCTCGTACGCCAGCGTGGAGCCCGGCGCGCTGAGCTCGTCCAGCGTGCCCGCCACCCGCAGCTCGGCCTCGGCGGGCAGGTACAGGAACAGCCCTTCGGCGAGCCAGGCGACCGGCAGCCGCGGATCCAGCCCCGCGTCCGTCAGCGCCTGCGGCCACGGGCCGCGCAGGTCGACCGGCACGGTGCGGCGGCAGGCCGACGGGACGGCCTCCAGCTCGTCCAGCACCCGCTGCTTGAAGGCCAGCACCTCCTGCCGGTCCAGCTCCCACACGGTGGTGCCGGGCGGCCAGGGCAGGCGGTGCGCGCGCGAGTCCAGGCCCGCGCCGAGCAGCACCACCTGGCGCACCCCGGCCCGGGCGGCCGTCATCAGGTGGGCGTCCAGCACCCGGGTGCGCAGCGCGAAGTAGCTCGCCAGCCGGCCCCACAGCGGGTCGCCCGGGGCGATCTCGTCCGGGTGCCGCGGCCAGTCGGCGCAGCCCGGGTCGGCGCGGACGAAGTGTTCGGCGAACTGGTCGACGGCCAGCGCGTCGGGCCGGCGGGCCTCCAGCGCGCGGGCGTGCGCGACCAGCAGTGCGGTGCGGCCGACGCCGGCGGTGACGCCCGGGTCGTCCAGAACGGTGGCGCTCATGGTCACGACTGCCCTGCCCGGGCGGTAGCGGTGGTCAATTCCGGCAGGACGAAGGGGCGTTCGTCCGCGAGGTCGGTGATCCGGGCGCCGTACACCTTGGCCATGAAATCCAGGATGTCCTGGTCGGCGAGGTGCAGCGAGGCGGTGCAGTCGCTGAGCACGGTGAGGTGGAAGCCGCGCTGGAAGGCGGTGCGGGCCGTGGAGTCGACGCACACGTCGGTGAACACGCCCGCCAGCACCAGGTGCTGGATGCCGCGGGAGCGCAGGTACGGCTCGAACGCGGGGTCGAGGAAGGCGTCGAAGCAGGCGAGCTTGGTGAACACCGCCTCGTCGGGCCGGGGCAGGGCGGCGTGGAACTCGGCGCCCCAGCTGCCCTCCAGGCACTTGGGGCGCTTGCCGAGCGCCGCGTCGCGCCGCTGCCAGGCCGGACCCTGGTGGGCTTCGTCGCCGAGGAAGCGGACGAACAGTACCTCGACGCCGAGCGCGCGGGCCCGGTCGACGGCGGTGGCGGTGCGCTCGGCGACCCGGGCCAGGCGGGCCGGATCCCCGGGGAAGCGGGCGGCGGCGACCTCGCCGGCGCAGAAGTCGTTCTGTACGTCGACGACCACCAGGGCCGTCGGTGTGGCGGTGGTTGCGGCGGTGGTACTCACCGGGCGCCCGCCCGATCGGTGCCCGAGGAGGCGGCGACGCGTGCCGAGCCGGACCTGGCGGCGGGCACGAAGGGCTTTAACGCCACCCGGAGCTCGCCCAGCACCGCGTCCACCACCTCGGTGGTGCCGGCGGTGCCGCCGAGGTCGGGCGTGCGGGCCCCGCGGGCCTGGGCGGCGGCCAGCGCCGCCTCGACGGCGGCCTCGGCGCCCGGACAGTCCGCGTGGCGTTCGGCGATCCGGGCGGCGGCCCGGACGGTGGCGACGGGGTTGACCACGTCGAGGCCGGCCAGCGCGTCGGCCGAGCCGTGCACCGTCTGGTACTCGGTGAGGCCGTTCAGCTCCGGGTGGAGGTTCACGTTCTCGGTGCAACGATTCTCCTGCCGCTCCGAGCCGTACCGGTCGAGCAGCACCACGTGCATGATGTCGGCCCATTCGTTGCCCGCGACCAGCACGGTGCGGTCCTCCGGGCCGTTGGTGATCAGATTCCGGTTGACCGTGTCGGGCTGGAACAGCGTGATCTCGATGCCGAGTTCGGCGGACAGGTCGGCCGCCCAGTCGTCCAGCGCGCCGTCCAGCAGGTGGAACTTGTAGGCCATCTGCACCCGCGCGGGCCCCTCCGGCCACAGGTCGTGGGCCCGGCGGACCGCGTAGCGCACCACCTGTTCGGTGACGGCGCGGCTGAACTCCATGGTGCGCACCACCTTGCCGGGGGTGTGCTGGTTCTCGCCGGTGTAGAAGCCCTGGGCCTGGTCGCGGACCAGCAGCAGCCGGGCGCCGGCCGCGTCCAGCGGCTCGACCTTGACGGCGGCGAGGCGCTGGCGCACCAAGTACAGCGACTGGGCGTTGATCGCGGTGCGGAACACGGCCCGGACGCCGGCCGCCGCCTGCTCGCGGCAGAACTGCTCGTAGTGCGCGGCGTCCTGCGCGGTGATCCGGGTGATCTCGGCGGTGTCGGCGTACTCGGCACGCAGCGAGAGGTACGAGTGGTAGAGCCGCGGTGACCGCACCAACTCGGCCTCCACACCGTGCAGTCGGGTGATCCGGCGGAGCACCCGTTCGAAAACGGAGGCGAGGTCCGGGCCGGTGCCGTGGCCGACGGCCAGGGCGATGAGCGGTGCGGTCAAAACGGGCTCCTTCAAAAACGGAGGAAGAGGTCAGAGCGGATTCGGGACCAGGCGGTCGCCGGCGATGCCGACCTTCTCGGGCGAGTAGTAGTCGCGAATGCCCTGGGCCCATACCCGGACCGTGATCCGGTCGGTGGCATCCGGGCCGAAGGCGTCGAACAGGGCCTCGATATTGGGCTTGTCGAAGCCGATCGCGGTCATCAGGGCGAGGAAGCGGGGCCGTTCGATCAGGCCGTCGCCGTCCGGGTCACCGAGCGCGGCCAGCGCGTCGGCGAACACGGCGGCGGTGGCGCCGAACAACTCCGGATTGAGGACGAAGCCGCGGAACTCGGTGGGGGTGATCAGGCCGTTGCCGTCGATGTCCAGCGTCTTGGCCATCACCTCCCAGTAGTTGCTGATGCTGTCGGCCAGCGCCTGCCGGTCGGCCTCCGACGAGTCGCCGGCGACGGCCAGGACGCGCTCGGTCATCAGGTCGAAGTCCTCGGCGTCGAGCACCCCGTTGTCGTTGGCGTCGAACAGGGTGAACACCAGCGCGGCCCGCTGGTAGGCCAGGTGTGGCATTGACGGCCGTCCCTTCCTCACGGCGGCCCGGCCTCGGACGGCCGGACCTGCACCCCCGCATCGGGCGGCCGCCCGGCCGGGGCTCCCACTCTCCTCCATCCACAGGTGCCAAGTGGCCGAAAATGATGAGACATCACCCCCCGGGGTGATGAATTCGACGTGGGTGAGCTTGGTCACGCCCCGTCGGGCCCGAAATAGAGCTGACATCGCGTCAGATTCGGTACCGAGCTGCACCGGAGCGGTCGAAGAGTGTCGCGGGTGTGGTCGCGATCACGTCCGCGGCGGCCCTTCGCGGCGTACCACCGCTGGTCAGCGGGGGGACCGCCCCCCGCCCGCGGGCCGGGCGAAGCTAGCATGGGGGCGCCTAGCTCTGGCTCTACCCTCGAAAGTTGAATTGTGACTGTCAACGACGACGTGTTCACGGACTGGAAGAACCGCGAGGAGCTCGCGGAGTCGATGATCCCGATCATCGGGAGGCTGCACCGCGAGCGGGACGTCACCGTCCTGCTGCACAGCCGCTCCCTGGTGAACAAGTCGGTGGTCAGCATCCTGAAGACCCACCGCTTCGCCCGCCAGATAGCCGGCGAGGAGCTCTCGATCACCGAGACCTTCCCGTTCCTTCAGGCGCTCACCGCCCTCGATCTCGGCCCGTCCCAGATCGACCTGGGCCTGCTCGCCGCCGCGTACCGTGCGGACGACCGCGGCCTGAGCGTCGAGGAGTTCACCGCCGAGGCCGTGGCCGGCGCCACCGGCGAGAACAAGCTGGAGCGCCAGGCGCCCCGCGACGTGGTCCTGTACGGCTTCGGCCGGATCGGCCGCCTGCTGGCCCGCCTGCTGGTCGAGAAGGCCGGCGGCCTGCGACTGCGCGCCATCGTGGTCCGCAGCGGCGGTGCCGACGACCTGGTCAAGCGCGCCTCGCTGCTGCGGCGCGACTCGATCCACGGCCAGTTCCAGGGCACCATCACCGTGGATGAGGCGACCAACACCATCGTCGCCAACGGCAACGCGATCCAGGTGATCTACTCGAACGACCCCAGCGAGGTGGACTACACCGCCTACGGGATCGACGACGCGATCCTGATCGACAACACCGGCCGCTGGCGCGACCGCGAGGGCCTGTCCAAGCACCTGCGCCCCGGCATCGCCAAGGTCGTGCTGACCGCCCCCGGCAAGGGTGACGTCCCGAACATCGTGCACGGCGTCAACCACGACACCATCAAGCCGGACGAGCAGATCATCTCCTGCGCGTCCTGCACCACCAACGCGATCGTCCCGCCGCTGAAGGCGATGGAGGACGAGTACGGCGTGCTCCGCGGCCACGTGGAGACCGTCCACTCGTTCACCAACGACCAGAACCTGCTGGACAACTACCACAAGGCCGACCGTCGCGGCCGTTCCGCGCCGCTCAACATGGTCATCACCGAGACCGGTGCCGCCTCCGCCGTCGCGAAGGCCCTGCCGGACCTCAAGGCGAAGATCACCGGCAGCTCGATCCGCGTCCCCGTGCCGGACGTCTCGATCGCCATCCTCAACCTGCAGCTGGCCCGCGAGACCACCCGCGAGGACGTTCTCGACCACCTGCGCGAGGTGTCGCTGACCTCCCCGCTGAAGCGGCAGATCGACTTCATCGACTCGCCCGACGCGGTCTCCAGCGACTTCATCGGCTCCCGCCACGCCTCCATCGTGGACGCGGGCGCGACCAAGGTCGAGGGCGACAACGCGATCCTCTACCTGTGGTACGACAACGAGTTCGGCTACTCCTGCCAGGTCGTCCGGGTCGTCCAGCACGTCTCCGGCGTCGAGTACCCGACCTTCCCCCGGTCGGCCGTCTGACGCGCGCGCTCCGGTAGGTCCGCGGACCCCGTTCGGCCCTCGTGGCCGGGCGGGGTTCGTTTTTTTGTCCGCCCGTCAACTCTTGCTCGTGGCACGCTTCTTGGCGTAGGCGCGGGCGGCGCGGACGCGGTCGCCGCAGCGGGTCGAGCACCAGTGCCGGGAGGCGTGGGTGCGGACGTAGAACCTGCTGCACGGGGTGCCGCCGCAGGCCGCCAGCCGATCGGCGTCCGGGCCGGTGAGCAACTCGGCGGCGTCGGCGGCGAGTTGGGCCATCGCGTGGTCGGCGATCCGGTCGGCCGGGTGCGGGAGGGCGCGGTGCAGTCCCCGTTCGGGGTCCCAGTGCAGCAGTGCGGTGGACGGGGTGGTGGTGAGGGCGGCGTTGATTGTGGTGAGTGCTTTTGCCGGCGCCGGCTGCCCCGTGCTGCGGGCTTCGATCAACTCCCTTACCGCTGCGCGTAGTTCATGCAGCCGGTCGGTGCAGGGCCGGTATATCCGGCCGCCGGCCGGGGCGAGCTCGTGGTCGATCAGCCAGGCGGTGGCCGCCTCCGGTGAGCCGAGCAGGTCGAGCGGGCCGGTGGGCAGGCTGAGCAGCGAGTTGGCGAAGTCCAGCGCCGGGTACTGCTCGGCGCCCGGGGCGGGGGAGTTGGTGTCGGTGCGCTGGCTCATGACCCTCATGGTAGAGGCCTTCCCCGCAGGTGAGGAGTGCTCTCGCCGTCCCTTCTCACGGAAAAGCTTGCGGGTTGCCGTGATGGGCCGTTAGATTCCTCTCACGGTAAACCGCTCTCTCTCCCGTGAGGTGTGTCATGGCTGCTGTCCCCGCCGTCCAGGTCTTCGGAGGCCCCACCGCGCTCATCGAGTACGGCGGCCTGCGCCTGCTCACCGACCCCACCTTCGACGCCCCCGGCGAATACCCGCTCCCGCGCGGCGGCGCCCTGGTCAAGACCCACCCCGGCACGGCCGACCCCGCCGACCTCGGCCCGATCGACGCCGTCCTGCTCTCCCACGACGAACACCCCGACAACCTCGACCACAGCGGCCGCAAGTTCCTCGACGGCGTCCCCCTCACCCTCACCACCCGCGGCGGCGCGGAGCGCCTCGGCGGCACCGCGAAGGGCCTCGCCCCCTGGCAGAGCGTCGAGTTGACCGGCCGTGACGGCATTCCCGTGACCATCACCGCCGTCCCCGCCCAGCACGGCCCCGACGGCTGCGAGCCCGTCACCGGCGAGGTCATCGGCTTCGTCCTCACCGGCCCCGGCCTGCCCGTCGTCTACGTCTCCGGCGACAACGCCTCCCTCGACGTCGTCGAACGGATCGCCCAGCGCTACGCCCCCGTCGACACCGCCGTCCTCTTCGCCGGCGCGGCCCGCACCGGCCTGTTCGACAACGCCCTCCTCACCCTCGACAGCACCCACGCCGCCGAAGCCGCCCGCCTCCTGGGCGCCCGCCGCGTCGTCCCCGTCCACTTCGACAGCTGGGCCCACTTCACGGAGGGCCGCGAAGCGCTCGTGGCCGCCTTCGCCACCGCGGGACTGGCCGAGGTCCTCGACCTCTCGCGATAATCGGCCGATGACCACCATCGAACGTCCGCTACCGCCCCTGAACGCCGACGAGCGCACCACGCTCGAAAGCTGGCTCGAGTTCCACCGCGTGACACTCGTCATGAAATGCGAGGGCCTGAACGACGAGCAGGCGGCCGCCACATCAGTGCCACCGTCCGACTTCACCCTGATCGGACTCGTCCAGCACATGGCAGAGGTGGAACGGAACTGGTTCCGCCGAGTCCTCGCCGGGGAACAGGCCCCGCCCATCTACGACCCGGAGGCCGACCCCGACGGCCCCGACGGCGGCTTCGACCTCGCCGAAGGCGCCACCCTGGCCGACGCCCTCGCCACCTGGCGCGCGGAGATCGCCCGCACCCGCGAGCTCTGCGCCGCCCGCGCTCTCACGGACACCGGCCGCTTCATGGATCAGGACGTCAGCCTCCGCTGGATCTACGTCCACATGATCGAGGAGTACGCCCGCCACAACGGCCACGCCGACCTCCTCCGCGAACGCATCGACGGCACCACCGGCGTGTAACCCGGCCCGGGCGGCGCCGCCCAAGTCGCGTACCGCATTGGGTACTTGGACCCGGCAGGCGAACGCGGCAGGCCGGCCGCCGACGACAGCGGGCAGGCCGTCCCCGGCGGCCGGGGACCATCCCGGCTGCCGAGCGTCTTGCGAATGAGACCGGGCGAGGTGATGTTGCCCTCCGGGCTCCGGCATGTCAGGGGCGAGAGGCGGGAACAATTCCACCTCGTCGCTCCTGATCTGCCGGTCGCCGGGCAGCCTCGGCGAGCGCTTCCGCGAAGCCAACCGTTCCTAGCGCAGCGAGCGTGTGCAGTGCTGACATTCGGCGGCTGCCGCTCCAAGGACCCCCGGAAGGTGTGAGGAACGGTTCGACCAGCACGCCGGCAGCGTTGAACGGGCCGTGATCGAGGTACCGGAGTCCGCCTGGGCCGCAGAGGTACGTGGTCGCGCCCGTGACTGTTGCGAGATTGGCGAGCCGCTGCGAACGCCCGCGGCGGGCTGGGAGCTGACTGCTGCGGATGATCCGGCCGTGCCAGCCCAGTAGGTCGAGGAGGACCCTGGTGGAGTTCTCCGCCACGAACGAGGTGCGGTCTGAGCTGGCGAACGCCGTAAGTACGCGCTCCAGGACATCATTGACGTGCCGCCAGTGACGGCTGCGCCGGTAGCAGTGGCGGATCGCCTGTGCGGTCTGGTCACGGCTGCGCTGCTGGTTGATCAGTTGGGCGTCGCGGATCAAGGTGGCGCGGCCGTTGGGGAGATGGGTGGCCAGGCTCAGCCAGTGCTGCTGGCCGGGGCGGTCGAGTGGGGCGATGCGGGCGCGGTGCTGGTAGTCGCGGCGGGCGAACTGGACGTCGTCGAGGACGATCCAGTAGTTCGCCGCGAAGATCTTGGCCAGGGTGCTGAGCCGGGGCAGGAAGTTGGGCTGGTGGATCGCGCAGACCCCGCCCGGCCGAGGGGGAGGGTCAGTTGAGGAGGCGGCTGGTGAAGCCGTCTCGGACAAGAGCTTGGTAGGCGTCATGCACGTCCCCCGGGACTTCCTGCTCGACGGCGAAGCCGAGCTTCGGATACTCGATCACCCGCTGCAGGTCCCCGACGAGCATCTCGGCGACCTTGCGTTCGTCGCCCATGCCCTTGAGGTAGTCGTCGAAGTCGATCGGCTGGGAGGCGCACACGATCTCGATCTCGGGCCAGACCTTGCGGGTGGTGGCGTACGCGCGTCGTTCCATGTACGGCATGGCGATCAGCATCAGCGTGCTCGGGCGGATGCCGGCCTCGGCCATGACCTGGCGGGAGAGGGTGATGTTCTGGCCGGTGTTGGTGGCGTTCGGCTCGATGAGGATCGCGTCGGCCGATACGCCGAGGTCGACGGCGTGCTCGCGGAAGTGGACTGCCTCGCCGCGCGGGAAGCGTTCGGGGGCGGTGGGGTTCGGACCGCCGGAGAAGACCAGAATCGGGAAGAGGCCGGCGCGGAACAACTCGGCGCTGTAGGCGGGCACGCCCAGGTCGTGGCTGCCCAGGGCGATGGCCGCGTCGCAGGGGCGGAGCTGGTGGTGCATCTGGTGATAGTCCCAGATCAGCTGGGCAGCCTCGCGCTGGTGGTCGGTCAGGCCGGGCTTGTCGTCGTACGTCACGCGCTCTCCCTGGTCACCGTGGCCGGGGGCTGGGCAGCCCACGGAATGAGGGTCTTAATGCCTTCGATAGCGCGGAGTTGGTGGCTG
Source organism: Kitasatospora sp. NPDC051984 (assembly GCF_044593455.1). Lineage (NCBI taxonomy): Bacteria > Bacillati > Actinomycetota > Actinomycetes > Kitasatosporales > Streptomycetaceae > Kitasatospora > Kitasatospora sp. NPDC051984. The sequence continues at coordinate 56,033 of NZ_JBIUCB010000002.1, read as the reverse complement.
AGGCTGAACTGAGCCGCCACTGCCGCCGCTTGGTCGAGGACATGGAGACCATCATCTACGGTCGCCGGATCGGAGAGCAGGATGTGCCCGTGCGCGGTGTCCAGGCGCACGCGCTGCATCGGGGTGTCGGTCGTACCGGTGGCGCGGGCGGTGTCGATGAACTGCAGGGCGCGGGTCAGGTCGCCGGAGCCGCGGTACGCCAGGGCCAGCTTCTGTTGGGCGACGGACCAGTCCTCGGGCTCGCTGAGATCCTCGAAGTCGCGACTTGCGGCGAGCATGACCCGGGCCGCGAAGTCCTGGTTGCCGTCCTTGCTGAGCGCGGTCCCGACCCAGAGCCGGGCGCGGGCGCGGTCGCGGCGCGAGAGTCGCTCGTCGAGGGCGAGGGCCTCGTAGCGGCGGGCTGCGGCGTCCAGCTTGCCGGACATCTCGGCCACGACCGCCTGCGACAGTTCGATCTGTGCGATTCGGCGCGGAATGTCGAGCTGGGTGAAGATCTGACGGGCCTTGGCGTAGGCGTGCTGCGCGGACATCGGGCCGATGAGCACGCCTTGGTCGCGGTAAAGGTCGGCCTCCAGGACGGTGCTGCGGCCGAGCAGGTACAGCCCGCGGTCGTCCAGTTCATCGACCGGCCAGCGGGTGCTCCAACGGGAGAGCAGGCTGTGGGCGAAGCCGAAGTTCTGCCGGTTGAGCGCCACGACGGAGCGTTCCAGGTCTTCGGCCCAGGTCTCGTACTCCCACAGGCGCGGACCGGCTGCCGTGATCCGAGGCGGATGGCCCGTGGCCTGGCCGGCCTCGGAGAGAAGCACCTCGAAGCGCATGTGGACAGCTGGCTCGGCCCGAGTGAGCACCGTGTCGAGGATGGCCTGGTTGTCGGGGTAGGGCTCGGTCTTGGCGCGGTGCTTCTCCCACTTGGCGACCGTGCGAGGAGCGACGCCCAGGTGCTCGGCGAAGCCCCGAACGCTCATCCGTAAGGCGGCGCGCAGAGCAGCGGCCTCAAGCCCAGTCCAACGGTGCACCGTCGCCATGTCGTTGCCTCCCTTCGCACACATCGAAGCACCGCAGACGCAGCCGGTGGGCCAGAAGTGCAGCGAAAGTGCAACAGGTGGTCATTCCCGCGAGGACCAGTTCGGCGGCACGCTCAAGGCATCCCTAACAACCCGTTTCCCACGGTGAAGGACGGTCTGCCCATGGAACCGCTGACCGAGCACCGCTCCCTCAACAGCCCCGTCGTCTACGGGTTCCTGCACCTGGTCAAGGCACCCGCCGGACGCGACGGCGCGCTCACGGCGGCGCTCGCCGAGTACTGCGGCCAGCACGAGCTGCTGCTCGGCGCCGTGTTCGTCGAGCGTACGGCACCGGCCCAGGGCGAGCGCTCCGCCGCCTTCAGCGGTCTGCTCGATGTCCTGGCCCTCCCCGACACGTACGGAGTGGTCCTGCCCGCCGCCTCGCACCTCGGCCCGCGAACCCTCGCCACCGCCCGCAGCACGGGGCTCACCGAGGCCGGCATCCGCATCCTTCTGCTCCGTCCGCGCAGCCGAGGCCGTGGCCCCGTCCCGATCTTCCCGCCCATGCCCAAGCGCAGCCGCCGCGACCGTGTACGAGAGGTCAGAGCCCGGCACGAGCACAGCGACTGGCAGGCATGGCCCGATGCCGACGACCCCGAGCAGCCCACCGGCACCGCCGAGGACCAACAGCTGGAGGAGTCATGACCAACGACGACGTCCTGCGAGCGGTTTGGCCGCTCACACCGTTCGACGGTGCGGTGGGCTTCGCTCGTAGGCTCGTGATCGCCACCTTGCGCCTATGGGGCTTCGAACTGGGCGACCGGGCCGATGACGTGGTCCTGCTGGTCAGTGAACTGCTCACCAACGCGTTCACCTACGGTGGTGGCCAGCCCGTCACGCTCGGCCTGTACGCCAGCCGCAGCGAGCACGCCCTGACCCTCGACGTGCTCGACGGAAGCAGCAACCACCCCGAACTCCGGACCGTGGCCGACGAAGCCGAGCACGGACGCGGCCTGTTCATCGTCGATCACCTCACGGCCGGCTGCTGGACCTCGCAAGCAACCGACCACGGCAAGCGGGTCGTGGCCACACTGACTCTGGCTGCCCAGCCGAGTGCCGCGCAACCGGAGCAACTTCGCCAGCGGATCCAGGCCGCGCGGCCCCGCCCCCTCGTCTTCCGCTTCTCCACCTGAGCTGGGGTAACCCGGCGAACACCGCAGCCGGGCCGATCGACGGCACTTCTTCGACATGTTCCCCCCACAGAGGATCAGCCGCCGACCAGCCCACCATCCGGGCACCGCCCCGAGCACCGATCGCCCACGGGCCATGTCGCCATGCCCGCCTGGCACTCCGGCTCGCAGGCAGCGCCCCCAGAGAAAGGCTACTTACATCGTGTCCTTGAGCTTCGATCCCCGGTGGTTGTCCCGATACGCGGCACAAGATCTGGTCGGCAACGCGGAGTCCTCCTGCGTCTTCTGCGGCATCGGCCGCGGCGAGGCGGAGGCCCACGTCATAGCCGAGACGCCGGACACCTTGTGCTTCCTGGACCACCTCCCAGCGACCTACGGGCACGTCCTCGTCGTTCCAAAGCAGCACTTCCAGGACCTGTTCGACATCCCCGAAAAGTTGTTTCAGCACGTCATGGCGACCGCGAAGCAGGTGGCGAACGCCCTGCGGGACTCCTGCGGCGCCTCTGGTATCAACCTGGTCCACGCCACCGGCCGGGCCGCTCACCAGACCGTCTTCCACTTCCACGTCCACGTCGTGCCGCGCTACGACGGCGATTCGATCATCGTCTTCCCTCGGCTGGCCGATCCGGCTCGCAAGCACGAGGTCGCACAGCGCCTGCGTACGGCCCTCAACAACCCGCTGCCGCCCAAGGCCGAAACAGAAAGCAGCTAACCGTGACGAGTTCACCGGACGACGCCGTCGCCCAGTTCACCGCACAGGGCTTCGTGCTCCTCAAGCGGGTCGTCCCCGACCGCGTCGTCAGCATGCTGGACACGGCCGTCCGCAGGCTCACCGACGATCGCGGCCCCGACCTGACGCACAGCTCCTTCAACACGAACCCGGCCCTGATCCACGTACGCGACGCCGCGAACACTATCGCCGAGTACCACCTGCTCTTCGAGTGCGGAGCCCTGATGTCCGTCCCCCATCGGATCCTCAACGGGTCGCTCCAGGTCCTGGGCACCGAGGTGCTGCGGCGGGGGATCTACCAGGAGGCCCACGAGCCGTGGCACCGCGACTCCGGGTCCTACCTGGAGCGTCCGTACGACGAGCTCAACGGACCGCTGCACCTCAAGGCCCAGGTGTTCTTCACCGACACGCGCCCCAAGGACAGCGGCAACCTCGTGCTCATTCCCGGCTCCCACCGGTGGCCGGCCGACCACAAGGACGACGCCTACTGGAAGACGGCGAACAACGCCCTCGCCCGGGGCGCGCTTCCCGAGGGCGCCCTGAGCATCCACGCGGCACCCGGCGACGCGGTCGTCTTCGGCAACACCATGTGGCATGCGGTACTGCCCAACCGGACCCAGGAGCGACGCAGCGCCATCATCCGCTTCGGGCAGGCGTGGCTGCGCCCGTACGACCACCCCTGCGACCCCGCCACCGCAGCCGGCCACCTCTCCGCCGAGAGCCGGCGGTTGCTGGGCTACCACTCGAACACGGTCAACCCAGTGGACCTGTACAAGGACCCGACGAGCACCGAGAGCTGGAGCGCGCGATGACCAAGTCGCCGCAGGTCGTCACCGTGCTCGGGGCAACCCGGAACTTCTTCAAGGTCGGCCACTACACGCTGCGCCGACTTGCCGCCGACGCACCGCAGCTGATGCTACGCCTGGCCATTCCGGAAGCCCGGATCGCCGGACGCGCCGTGAGCGACATCGACGTGCAGCTCCGGGACTGGGAACCGGCACAACCCGCCTCGCTGGTCGAGGCGTTGGCCGGGACGGACACCTTGCTGATGGTGCCTCCGATCGACCGGCGCGTCGACATCGGCGGGATGTACCTGCGGGCTGCGCAGAAGGCCGACGTGAAGGAGATCGTCTGTCTGGGCGTCCAGTTCACCCCAGGGCAGTGCACGATGGCCGACGAAGCGGCAGCGCTGGAAGCACTCCTGGAGAAGTCCGGGATCGCGTTCGACGTCGTCCAACTGCCCATGTTCCTGGAGAACATCCTTTACCAGTGCCAGTCGATCGCCGAGGCAGGGTCGTTCACCTTCCCCGTCGACGTCGACCGCCCGTTCTCCTACATCAGCTGCGACGACGCCGCCGAGCTGTTCTGCCGCAAGATCCTCTCTCCCGACTCGGTCAACCTGAGCGGTGCCCTGATGAGCCACCACGTGCAGGCGACCTGCGCCCAGTGGGCGTCGGCCCTCAGCGAGGTCTGCGGGCGGCCGATCACGTTCGCGAGTCAGACGGATGAGCACTTCGTGGCCAGCCTGGCCAAGTACGGGATGCGCCGCGAGGCCGCAGTGCAGGTCCTCGGCCTGTGGGAGCGGATCAGTTCCGACGGGGACGCCCCGGCGACCGGGAGCGCCGAGCAGCTCCTGGGGCGGCCCACGACCGACCTGGAGACGTGGACGAAGGCCCACACCTGCTGCTTCGGCCCCGCCTTCACCTCCTGCCCCCACCCGCACCCGCCCACGCAGCACATGTTCGGCCCCGCCTGAGAAGCGGGCGCGACCGGGAAGCGGCGCGGGCCCCGCGCGGGCCCGCGCCGCACCACCTTCGCCGCCTCCCGCCTGCGGCCACGGCCGCGGGGGTACGACGGCGAGTTCGAGCAGAGGCATCCCGGCACCGGGACACGGCGGACGCTGTCCGCCCCTCGGTGCCGACCGAGACCACTGAGGACTTCTCCTATGACTCTCACCAACTGGGGCGGCAACGTCACCATCGCCGCCCGCGACGGCTGGACGCGCATCACGTCCCTGGAACAGCTGGAGTCGATGCTGACGCGCGAGGAAGGAACAGTGCGCGTCCTCGGGTCCAGGTTCACCTACCCGGCCCAGCTGCGGTGCCCGGACGGGACTCACGGCATCCTCCTGGACCTCCCCGGTCGCGGGGCCGGTCGGCTGCGGGGCGAGCACCTCTACGTCACCGGAGACACGCTGCTCGAAGACGTGTGGCGGGCGTTCGACAGCCACGGACTGGAACCGGCTGCCTGCCCGCCCGTGATCACGAGGCAGACGGTCGCTGGCGCCCTCGCCACCGGCACCCACGCGCAGGGTCTGTCCGGCGGTACCTTCTCCGACTGCGTGGCAGCCATCGAGCTCATGGACGGCACGGGCACCCTGCACCAGCTCACCCCCAGTGACGCCGACTTCGACGCTGCCATCCTCAACCTCGGGTGCCTCGGCGTGGTCGTCGGCCTGGAACTGCGCGGCCGACCGGCAAACAAGTGGCTCTGCACCCGTTTCACCGCCGCCGAGGACAGCCTGCCCGAGCGCTACGCCGCCTGGAACCGCGAATCCGTAGCTGCCAAGAGCTGGTGGTTCACCGAGCACCAAGTCGTGCATACCTGGCTCACCCACGACGACAGCTGGACGCCCACGGACTCCGCTGCCCAAGATCCAGCCGACCTGGACCGCATCGTGGCACGCACCCGCCGTCAGTTGATGGCCGACATCGGCGACGGCCAGGGCCCGACACCGGCCGCACAGACGCTGGAGAAGTTCCTCGGCGCGACCGACTCCAAGGGGACGTTCCACGAGATCTTCAAGAACGGCATCCCGGCCCCGCAGCTGAACATGGAGATCGCCGTCCCGCTGGACGCCGTGCCCAAGGCGTACGCCGGCCTCAAGGAACTCCTGCACGTCTCCCCGTACAAGCTGCACTACCCCGTCATCCTGCGCACTACCGGCCCTGCCCGCGGCCACCTGAGTCCCGCGCGGGCAGCCCAGGCCACGTACTTCGGCTTCGTGTCCTACATGACCGCCGAGGGGTTGATCGCTGCCGCGCGCCCGCTGTTCGACGACATCCAGCGCCTGCTCTACGGGCTGGGCGGAAGGCCGCACTGGGGCAAGTACTTCACCCCGGAATTGCTGCCCGCCTCCAACGCCGACGGCTTCCCCGAGTTCTGCCGCGCCGTCCGCAGGTTCGACCCGCGCCGACGCTTCGAGAACGACACCTTTTACCGAACGCTCGGGCTCTCCCCGGCACGCCCCCGGACCGATGAACCGGCGCCATCCGGAGGCTCCGGCCTGCCGAGCGAGCGGACGGAACCCTGCCCGGTCGCACCCGCAAGGCGCCAACAGTGAATCGCCCCAGCGCTACCGCCGTACTGTCGGTGCCGGTCCCCAGAATGGGCAGCATGACGAAGCCTTCCGCAGCGGCACCCGCTGTCGACTTTGCCGACGAGGCTGCCTACCTTGAAGCCGTCGCACAGGCGCGAAAGGCCGCCAATGCCTACTACGGCTCCGGCGAGTCGGGCTTGGACGACGAGACATACGACCGGCTGCTGCGCGGCATCACCGCCTGGGAGGACGCACACCCTGGGCAGATCGCTGCCGACTCCCCGTCCCGGCAGGTCGCGGCAGGGGTGACCACTGGAGATGTCGAGCACAACGTCCCGATGCTCAGCCTGGGTAACGTCTTCTCGGACGAGGAGCTGACGGCATGGGCCGTCTCGCTGGAGCGGCGGCTGGGCGGGGCGGCGGTGGCAGGTTGGGCGGTGGAGCCCAAGCTCGACGGTGTGGCCTTGGCCGCCCGTTACCGCGACGGCCAGTTGGTTCAACTGGTCACCCGGGGCGACGGGACGACCGGGGAGGACGTGTCCCACGCCATTGGGGACATCGCCGGTCTGCCAATGACCCTGACCGAACCCGTCACGATCGAGGTGCGGGGCGAAGTCCTCATGACAGAGGCCCAGTTCGCCGCTGCGAACGCGCTACGGACCGTGCACGGCGCCACGGCTTTCGCCAACCGTCGCAACGCCTCCTCCGGCTCGCTGCGCGCCAAGGACCGGGCCTACCGGATTGGGCAGACCTTCCTGGCCTACGCCGCGCTGACCGACCCCGAGCACACCGGCGATCCCACCCTCGCCGGGCTCACCCACACCCAGCTCGTCGCTCGCCTGGCCGCCCTTGGGCTGGGGACCACGGCCGACACCCCGGTCGCCACCATGGCCTGCACGACCCTGGACCAGGTCATGGACCGGGTACGGGAGATTGCCGCCCTGCGGGAAGGGCTCGACTTCGAACTCGAGGGGGCCGTGATCAAGGCCGACAGCCCCGCCGACCAGTTCCGGGCCGGGATGGGCTCCCGTACCCCGTACTGGGCCACCGCCTTCAAGTTTCCGGCTGCCCAGAAGATCACTGTGCTGCGCGCCGTGGAGTGGAGCGTGGGCCGCACCGGCGTGATCGCCCCGCGCGCCGTCCTCGACCCCCTGGACGTTGCCGGCACCACCATCACCTACGCGACCCTGCACAACCCGGCCGACATCGCCCGCCGCGGCCTGATGCTCGGAGACCACGTCGTCGTCTACCGAGCCGGCGAAGTCATCCCCCGCGTCGAAGGCGCGGTCGCCGGCCTCCGTACCGGCAGCGAGCAGTCCATCGCCTTCCCCGAACTCTGCCCGCGCTGTGGCTCCAGCATCGACCGCAGCCAGGAGCGCTGGCGCTGTGAGCGGGGACGCGCCTGCGGCCGGACAGAGGCGATCCGGTATGCCGTCGCCCGTGACGCTCTCGACATCGACGGCATCGGTGAGAAGATCATCGTTCAACTCGTCGTCCAGGGATCGATCGAGGACTTCGCCGACCTGTTCACCCTCACCCGCGACCAGTTGCTCACCCTGGACCGCATGGGAGACAAGCGCGCCGACAACCTCATGGCCGCCATCGAGGCCGCAAAGACCAAGCCCCTCAATCGGGTCTTTTGCGCCCTCGGCGTCCTGGGCACCGGCCGCTCCATGTCGCTGCGCATCGCCGCGCACTTCGGCTCCATGCAGGCCATCCGAGACGCCGATTCCGTCGCCCTGGAGCAAGTCGACGGCATCGGCGGCGAGAAGGCCACAGTGATCGTGGCGGAACTGGCTGACCTCTCAACGCTCATCGACAAGCTCGTCGCTGCAGGCGTGAACATGGACCAGCCTGGTTTCGTCCCGCCCGCTACCGCAGATGCCAAAGCCGAGTCGACCTCCCAGCGGAACGGGAGCGAGCTGCCGCTGGCCGGGAAGACCGTGGTGGTAACCGGCGCGATGACCGGGCCTCTCTCGGACCGGTCCCGCACTGAGATGACCGAATTGATCACCAGGGCAGGGGGGCGCGCGTCCTCAAGCGTCTCGGCCCGCACCCATCTCGTCGTCGCTGGAGAGAACGCCGGCAGCAAGATCGACAAGGCCAGGGCTCTGGGCATCGAAACCATCACACCTGAGGAACTCGCTCAGCGCCTCGCGGGGCATTTGACGTGAGCGGTCGATCTATTGGCCCGAAACGGACAGGTTCCTAGCTCGTTGATCCGGACGTGACGGATCTGGTCGGAGACGCGGCGGTTGCCGCCGTCCGCGCCGGCCCGGGCGAGCATCAGGTGCTGGACCCGGACGAGCAGCAGTGCGCCCGGCAGGCTCTGCTCGATCGCGGGCCCGAAGACCTTGGCCTGGCAGGGTAGTTGGGGACACGCGCCATGGCTGGCGACCTGATCGCGATGCTCCACAGGGGCGGCTGACAGAGCAGGGAGGGCCCTCCTACCGGCTCAGTGAAGCGGTGCAGAGGCATCTGTGAACAGGAGTTGGCGGCATGCGGCTTCACGCGAAAAAGTCTCGGTCATTTGCCGACATGAGGCCTCTTGAACCGCTTGACTCGGAAGGCTCGTCCGTCAGGAAGTTACTCGCAGTCGGGAGCCCGAATGATGAGGGAAGAGCGCCTCAAGATCCTCGGCGCGGAAACAGTTGCGGCCATCCACCGCCGCGTGGCGGCCGCGCCGCCACCACCACCTGAACTGATCGCCGAACTGCGTCCGATTCTGGCCCCTGCAATGGAAGCCGTCCTGGCACGGGAGGCCGAGGCGGCACGTCGGGGGCGGGATGGCAGAGGCTTCACGCCGCCTGACACTGTCTTCGGTGGCTGACGTCCGCGCACGGTTTCCGGCCAGCTGGGGGTGACGGTTCGGGATGCCAGAATTGCCCCGGTTGGTGGGTTGGGCATGAGGAGGCGTGGGGTTCGTGGGAAGTGGGCGGCGGAGCAGGGAGGTTGTGGGGCGGGCCGAGGGGTTGCGGGGGGCTGCCGCGGGGGTGGTGGCGGCGTGGGGGGCTGCGGTGGGGGCTGTGGTGGAGGCGCATGGGCGGATTTTTTGGGGGCTGGTGCGGGGGGAGTTGGAGGGGATACCGGTTGAGCGGTTGAAGGAGGTGACGGAGGGGCGGTTGCAGACCGGGGTGCTGGCGGGGGCGGGGTACCGGACGGTCGCGCAGGTGTGTGGGGCGAGTGCGCAGGAGTTGGTGCGGATTCCCGGGATCGGGGGGTCTACGGCAAGTCAGTTGGTGGGGGCGGCGCGGCAGATTGCCGAGGCGGTGGAGCAGAGCACGGCGGTGCGGATCGATCCGGCGCGGCCGGACGGGGACAGCACGGAGTTGCTGATCGCGTTGCACCGGCTGGTGGTGGCCGGGCCGGGGGCGCGGCGGGCCGCGGACGAGGCGAGGGAGTTGGAGGCGGTGCTGGCGGCGCCGTTGGGGGCGGCCGGGCCGGCGTGCGGGTGGGTGAGGGGGCTGGTGGCCGGGGCCGGGCGGCGGGAGGAGGCGCGGCGGGCGGTCGAGTTGTTGGAGGAGAAGGTCGGGGCGGCGGAGGCCGACGGGGTGCCGCTGCGGTTCGCGCAGGCGGGGGCCGATCTGTTGCGGCCGGGGGCGGGGGAGGTGGAGGTCTGGGTCGAGTTCGAGCACCGGGCCGCGGAGTTCTACGCCGAGCTGGCGCTGTTGGTGGAGGAGGGCAGGGTCGGCGGCGTCGAGAGGGGCGCTTCCGAGGGTCATCTGCCGGACGCGCTGGCCGAGTTGGTGCGGGCGGAGCGGCTGGACGATGCCGGTTGCACGGTCTCGTTGCGTGGCTACCAGGCGTTCGGGGCGCGGTTCGCGCTGGCCCGGAAGCGGGTGATGATCGGCGACGAGATGGGTCTGGGGAAGACCGTGCAGGCGCTCGCCGTGCTGGCGCATCTGGCGGCGGCGGGGGAGCGGCACTTCCTGGTGGTGTGTCCGGCGTCCGTGCTGGTCAACTGGCAGCGGGAGACGGCGAGTCGGACGAGGTTGGGTGCCTATCGGTATCACGGTCCGGAGCGGGAGGACGCCAGAGGAAAGTGGCTGGCGGAGGGGGGTGTGCTGGTGGCCACGTACGAGTCGCTGCGGACGCTGCCCGAGGATCCGGTGGCCGCGCTGGTGGTGGACGAGGCGCACTTCGTGAAGAACCCGGCCGCGCTGCGCACCCGGCTGGTGGCGGAGTGGGCGGGGCGGACGGAGCGTGTGCTGTTCCTGACGGGCACGCCGATGGAGAACCGGGTGGAGGAGTTCCGCACCCTGATCGGTCATCTTCAGCCGGAGTTGCTGGCGGAGCTGCCCACGGGGCTGGGCGTGGCGGGGTCGGTCGCGTTCCGGCGGGCCGTCGCGCCCGCGTACCTGCGGCGCAATCAGCAGGACGTGCTGACCGAACTGCCGGACGTGGTGCGGGTGGACGAGTGGGACGAGCTGTCCGGGCCGGACCGGGCCGCGTACGCCGCGGCCGTCGCGGAGGGCAACTTCATGGCGATGCGGCGGGCCGCGTACGCGGAGCCCGCGCATTCGGCGAAGTTGCGGCGGTTGCGCGAGTTGGTGGCGGAGGCGGCCGAGAGCGGGCACAAGGTGGTGGTGTTCTCGTACTTCCGGGAGGTGCTGGGCACGGTCGGGGAGGCGCTGGGGGACGTGGTCGCCGGCACGATCTCCGGGGCGATGGCCGCCGAGGCGCGGCAGGAGTTGGTGGACGAGTTCACCGCCGTGGACGGCCATGCGGTGCTGCTGTGCCAGATCCAGGCGGGCGGGCTGGGTCTGAACCTGCAGGCGGCGAACGTGGTGGTGCTGTGCGAACCGCAGCTCAAGCCGACGCTGGAGGACCAGGCGGTGGCCCGGGCCCAGCGGATGGGTCAGATCCGCCGGGTCCGGGTGCACCGGCTGCTCGCCACCGACAGCCTGGACCGCGGTCTGGTCGAGCGGCTGCGCGGCAAGGCCGAGTTGTTCGACAGCTACGCGCGGCGCAGCGATCTCGCCGAGTCGGCCCCCGAGGCGGTGGACGTCTCGGACCGCGCGCTGGCGGTGAGGATCGTGGAGGACGAGCAACTGCGGCTGGCGGCAGCGGAGTAGGAGTCACAGCCGGACCAGCATCTTTCCGGTGTTCGCGCCGGTGAGCACCCCGAGGAAGGCGTCCACGGTGCGGTCGAAGCCGTCCAGCACGGTCTCCGGCGCGATCACCCGGCCGGAGGCCAGGTGCGGGCCGAGCAGGCCGTACAGCTCCTCCTGGGCGTCCATGTGGTTGCGGACCAGGAAGCCTTCGAGGCGGATGCTGCGGCCGACCAGTTCGAACAGGTTGTGCGGGGCGGCGGGCGGTTCGGTGAGGTACTGGCCGATCGCGCCGCACCAGGCGATCCGGCCGAAGTCGCGCATCGAGTTGATCGCGGCGGACAGGTGGTCGCCGCCGACGTTGTCGAGGTAGACGTCGATGCCGTCGGGGGCGGCGGCGGTCAGCAGGTCGGCGACCGGGCCGTCGTGGTAGTCGAACGCGGCGTCGAAGCCGAGCTGTTCGGTGAGGAAGGCGACCTTCGCGGGGGAGCCGGCCGAGCCGATCACCCGGCGGGCGCCGAGCAGCCGGGCCAGCTGACCGGCGGCGGTGCCGACGCCGCCGGCCGCCGCGGAGATGAACACGTCCTCGCCGTTGGCCAGGTGGGCGATCCGGGTGAGGCCGACGTACGCGGACAGGCCGGTGCCGCCGAGGACGCTCAGGAACGCGCTGAGCGGGACGCCCGGCAGATCGGGCAGGACGCGCACCTCCTCGCGGGTCACCACGGCGTGGGTGCGCCAGCCGTGGCGGTGGAGCACCGCCGTGCCGACGGGGAGCGCGGCGCTGCGGGACTCCACCACGCGGCCCACCGTCCGGCCCTCCATCGGGGCGTTCAGTTCGTTGCCGCCGTCGGCCTCCTCCATCATGCCGAGCATGTACGGGTCCACGGACAGGTAGGCGTTCTCGACCAGCGCGCTGCCCTCGGCGAGCGGCGGCAGCTCGTCGTCCACGAAGGCGAACTGGTCGGCGGTGGGCAGCCCGGTCGGACGGGCGAGCAGGTGGACGGCCCGGGCGTGGCGGGTGGCGGTGCTGGACATGGTGAACGCTCCAAAAGATGAACGGGGTTGACGAGGAGAAACGCTAGGGCGGGCGGTGCGGCCGTGGCAGAGCCCGGCGTTGATGGCAGCCCGTGATCCATGAGCGGCGTTCATGCCTGGATGCCCCCCAACGAAACCCGCCCGCTGTTCGTGGTGACGGGTGAGAGGCGAGGAGAGGGGGGAACGTGGCCGAATGGGCGGATCAACTCACCGAGTTGGTGGCGACCCGGGGCGCCGAACTGCAGCGCTACGGCTTCCTGTTGACGGGAGACCGGGCAGAGGCGGCGGACCTGGTCCAGGAGGCGCTGGTGCGGGTGTTCGCCCGCCCGCGACGCGCCTGGCGGCTCGGGGAGATCGAGGGGTACGTCCGCCGCACCATGCTCAACCGCTACCTGGACCTGTACCGGCGCAGAGCGCGCTACCGCGCGCTGGTGCCGCAGCTGGCCGAGGATCCGGTCGGCCCGGACGGCAGCGAACAGCTCGCGGACCGGCTCCAACTGATGGTCGCGCTCGGCACGTTGTCGCCGACCCAGCGGGCCTGCGTGGTGCTCCGGTACTACGAGGACCTGCCGGTGGCGGCGGTCGCGGAGCGGCTCGGGCGCCGCGAAGGAACGGTCAAACGACACCTCAGCGACGCGCTGGAGCGGCTGGGTGTGGCACTTACGGACGCTTGTCGAGAACTTGGGGAAGGTGTGAGCTCATGAACCCGGAAGACCTTCGAAGGGGCCTGCCCGAGGCGGCCGACCTGGCCGGACCGCTGCAGGTGGACACCGAACGGCTCACGCGGGCGGTCCGCCGACGCCGCCGGACCCGCTCGGCGCTGACGGCCGGGGCCGTCCTGGCGGTGGCGGGCGCCGTCTTCACCACGATGGGGCCGGTGGGGCCGACGGTGGCCTCGCCCGGAGCGGGCGGAGCAGGGGCGGCGTCCGCGTCGCCGACCGGCACCGCGTGGGGCCAGACGTGCGGCCGACCGCTGAAGTCCGAGGGCGGGGGATCCAAGATCAACGGCTTCGAGATGTCGGTGAGTTCCGTTCAGCGGGTGAGCAACGAGACAGGGCCTGCCGTTGACGCCGTGCTCAACTCGGAACGGATGGTGGGCATGGGCGGGAATCCGGGCCCTGCCCTGGAGGTGCTGTACCTCAAGAACGGCGCCGTCGTCGGCGGCGGGTTCACGCTGACCGGGCGGGGCGATCCGAAGACGGAGGGGACCCTCGGGGGCCAGATGTGGCTGGTCCGGGCGGGAGAGCCGTTCGCCCTGAAGCTGCACGAGCAGAACGCACTGTGCCCGTCCGTGACCTGGCCGCAGATCTGGGCGCACCCGGGCGACTACGAGGTGGTGCTGACGCTGATCTCGCCGATCGGTGAGTCGACGGACAACAAGGAGCGGCTTCTGGTCGCCCGGGCGCCGCTGGCCGGTTGAGGCGTGAGACGTCCCCCGGTCCGGCGGCCGGGGGACGCCGCGGAACCGGGTCCCGCCCGAGTGCGTCCAAGGCCTGTCCGAGTGGGGGTCTGGGAGGGGTGGCGGGGATGGCTGCGGCACGGCGGTACTGGTTCGCGTTGATGGTGTGCGGGGTGCTGCTCGCACTGTCCCTGCCGCTCTATCGGACGCCGGGTCGGTTCTGCGGGCCGGAGCTGCCTGAGGTGGAAGGGGGGTTCGGGTGTGTCGCAGCGGTTTCGTCGCCGGAGGGGGTTCTGGGCAGCTACGACCTGGCGCATCCCGGAGGGGTCCGGCTGTACTGGCTGGCCGCGTTGGTGATCGGCAGCTGCGCGCTCGGATGGTGGTACCGGCGGGCGGGCGAGGGACGGCGGGCCGTCGTGGGTGTGCTGGTCGCGGTGCTGCTGGCGGCGGCCACGACGGGCCTGACCTGGGCGGACTGGCACGGTTTCCGCTCGCCGTCGGCCTGGGCGGAGACACCGGTGCTGATGGTGTTCAACGGGGCCACGTCGCTGCTGGTGATCGCCCCCGTGCTGCTCGCGCTGGCGGTGGCCGAGCGCAGTGCCGGGCTGTTCGCGTTCGCGGTCGGATTCTGCGGCGTGGCCTACGTCTTCGCCACCCGCGACGCCCTCGGCGTGATGCACGATCTCGGCTTTGCGGTCAACGTGTTCAGTGACCCGGCGGGGATCCGGCAGTTGCTGAACCTGGCGATACCGGCCGCCGTGCTGCTCCTCGCGGCGGGTGCCGCGTACGGCGTCGGTGCGGTGGGTCGGCGACGGCCCTGACGCCGTACGCTGCGCAGGTGGCAGAGGATCTTCTTCCGCAGGAGCTGCGGGTGTTGGTGGCGGTGGCCGAGAGCGGTGGGTTCACGGCGGCGGGGGAGCGGCTGGGGCTGACGCAGTCGGCGGTGTCGCACGCGGTGCGGGGGTGCGAGCGGAAGCTGGGGGCGGTGCTGTTCGAGCGGGGGCGGCGCGGGGCGGTGCCGACGGCGGCGGGGGAGCGGGTGGTGGGGCACGCCCGGCGGATTCTGCGGCTGTTGGCGGCGCTGCCCGGGGAGGCGCGGCAGGGGGAGCCCGGCGGGCCGCGCGGGCCGGTGCGGATCGTCGCGTTCCGGAGTGCGGCGGGGCGGGTGCTGCCGGCGGTGCTGGCCCGGCTGGCGGTCAGTTGCCCGGAGTTGGAGCCCGAGGTGCGGGTGGTGCGGGACTTGGGGCGGGGCACCGCGGGTGAGGTCGCCGACGGCCGGGCCGATCTGGCGCTGGCCACGATGGGTGCGGCGATTCCGCGGGGGCTGGTCGCGGTGCCGCTGTACCGGGAGGGCTACGCGCTCGCCCACCAGCAGGGGCATCCGGATCCGCGCAGTCTGCCGCTGGTCGACTGGGACGAGAACTGCGGCTCGTACACGGCCGATTGGTGGCGCCGGCAGGACTGGATCCCGTCCGCGACCATCAACGTCTCCGACGACACCGTGGTGCTGTCGCTCGCCGCGCAGGGCCTCGGGATGGCGATCATGCCGATGCTCACCCTGGACCGGCTGCCCGACGGGCTTGCCGTCACCGATCTCGGCGCGGAGCGTCCGTCCCGGGAGGTCGGCTACGTCACCACCCCCGAGCTGGCCCGGACGGCCGCCGTGCGGGCGGTGGTGCGGGAGTTGCGCGCCGCCCCACTGCCCGCGGGCGCGAGCGCGGTGCGCCGGTAGAAGGGGGGCGTCCCGCCGCCCGTAGCGGGGGCGCCCGGCCCGGGAGAGAGGTGGGCCGGGTGGGCGGCGGGACTGGAGTGACGAACCCCGCAAATGAGTCTGCCGGGGCGTGCTCACGTCCCACTAACGTCCCGCTGACGTGCAGGAACAACCGTGGAATATGGTTGACTTGACGCGTGGTCGATAGGCGGGGGAGGGTACGCCGGGGCAGCTGCCGGGCGGCCCGGTGAGGCGACGGGGGTGGCCATGAGAGCGCTCGCCGAGGTGCGGGACGATCCGCTGACGGACGGCGACGTGGTGCTGCGCAGGCCGCTGCCCGCGGACGCCGCACTGGTGCACCGCGGCACCCACGACCCGCTGGTGCGCGAATTCCTCCAGGCGGTGATCCCGCACCGGGACCTGGCCGCCGCCGAGCGCTGGCTGACCGAGATCCCGCCGATGCTCTGGGAGACCGGACGGGCCGCCTACTTCACCGTCGAGGAAGCCGGAGGAGCCGTCGGCTGGGCCGAGTTGGTGAACCTCGACGCGGATCAGGACAGCGCCGAGATGACCGTCTGGCTGCTGCCCGAACACCGCCGGCTGCGCACCGCGAAGAGCGCGATGCGGCTGGTGTGCCGGTTCGGGTTCGAACGGCTAGGCCTGCGCCGGATCGACGCGTTCGCCGCCGCCGACAACATGCCCAGCCAGGTGACGGGCGCCGCGATCGGCTTCCGCCGGGCCGGCTACCGCCCCGCGCTGTTCCGCAGCTCACGCACCCAGCGACTGCACGACGCCGTGTACGCGACCCTCGTACCGGAAGACCTCTGCTGACCCTCGGGGACACCACCAGGAAACTCCCCGCACCTGAACCAGGAGTGACGACATGTCAGAAAGCAGCCTCCGGCTGGAGGACAGCGCGCTCGGCGAGCTGCTGATCACCGCCGACGGGTTCCGTGCCACCCGGGACGGGCAGGAGCGCACCGGACGGGTGGACGCCGCACTGATCGTCCGGGTGCTGTCCGCGCTCGGCGAGGCCCCCGCGCCGGTGCCCGGCGCCGCCGCCCCGACGGCCGGCCGCCGGCTCACCGTGGCCGGACTGAACGGCCGCCAGGACCGGCAGTGGGTCGACGGCACCGACGCGCCGGTGCCCGCCGCCGTCGCCCCGTTCGCGACCCTGCTGGCCCAGGCGTTCGGCGAGCCCGGCGAACCCGCCGCGCTGCCCGGCGCGGTCGCCCTCGGCCACCCGGCCGCGCACGGCGCCCGCAGCGCCGCCGCCGTCGGCACCGTCGGCGGCCGGGCCGCGTACGCCCTGGTCGAGGAGGACGGCTCGTTCGGCCTGACCGCCCTCGACGACGCCGCCTCGCTCGGCGGCTCCGACTCCGACGCCGGCCTCGCCCCGTCCGCCGTCGCCCTCGGCGAGGCCGGCGGCCGCTCGCTGTTCGCCGTCGGCGGCGGCGACGGCTCGGTGCAGGTGTGGGACGCCACCACCGGCCAGGTCGTGCACGGCTCCACCGGCGGCGAAGGCGCCCAGGCCGTGGCCGCGCTGATCTGCCGGGACATCCCGGTGGCGTTCTCGGCCGGCCAGGGCGGCGACCTGCGCGCCGTGCGCGCCGACGACGGCCGCGTCCTCGGCAACCTGCCCACCGGCGGCCACGGCGCCACCGTGCTGCGCGCCGCGCACTGCGCCGGCATCGACCTGCTGGCCGCGGCCGCCGCCGACGGCACCGTGCGGGTCTGGGACGCCGGCACCGGCGAGCAGCTGCACCTGCTCGTCGGCCACCGCGGCGAGGTCCGCTCGATGGCCGTCCTCACCGTCGACGACCAGGCCGTGCTCGCCACCGGCGGCCACGACCGCACCGTCCGGGTCTGGGACCTCGCCACCGGCCAGCTGGTCGCCGAACTCGCCGGCCACACCGGCACCGTCACAGGCCTCGCCTTCACCACCCTCGACGAGCGCCCCGTACTCGCCTCCTGCGCCCTCGACGGCACCGTGCGCACCTGGGACGTGTACGACGGCCGCCCGCTGCACGGCTGGCCCGCCGGCAGCTGGCTCACCGCGCTGGCCGCCACCGACGGCGTCCTGTTCACCGGCGACGAGACCGGCCGGATCACCGCCTGGGACGCCGCCACCGGCGCCGCCCGCACCGTCGCCCCCGCCGGGCGCCCCGGCAGCCCGCTCACCGCGCTCGCCACCGGCGCCCTGGGCGGCCGCCCCGTCCTCGCCGCAGGCTTCGGCGACGGCACGCTCCTCGTCTGGGACGCCCCGACGGGCAGCCAGCTCCTCGACCTGGCGGCCGACGGCGGCCCCGTGCACACCCTCGACCTGACCGCCGACGGCCCCGACGGCCCGCTGCTGGTCTGCGGCACCACCGCCGGCGCCGTCCGCAGCCACCGCCTCGCCGACGGCACCGCCAACCCGCTGCCCGTCCCGCACGCCGGCGCCGTCACCGGACTCGCCTTCACCACCGGCGACCAGCCGCTGCTGGCCTCGGCCGGCCGCGACGGCGTGATCGCCGTCCGCGCCGCCGCCACCGGCGACGACAGCCGGCGCTTCGCCACCGGCCACGGACCGATCACCGCGCTGGCCGCCGTCGTCGCAGGCGGGCAGCCGATCCTCGCCACCGCCGGCGAGGACCTCAAGGTCCGGATGTGGCACGCCGGCAGCGGCGCCGCCGGACCGGTCTGCGAAGGCCTCACCCGGCCCGCCGAGGTGCTGTCCTTCACCGAGATCGGCGACCGCCCCACGCTGATCGCCGGCACCTCCGACGGCAACGTGCTGGTCTGGGACGTCCAGAGCGGCCAGCGCATCGCCCTGCTGACCGGCGGCGGCGCGGCCGTCCGCGCCGTGGTCGGCCGCGAGCTCGACGGCGAGGCGCTGCTCGCCGCCGGAGACGCCGCCGGCACCCTGCGGCTGTGGCACCTGAGCAGCGCCACCCTGCTCAACGAAGCCGCGCTGGACGGCACTCCGCTGGCCATCGAACTCGACGAGGCGGGCCTGCGGATCGTCACCCCGGCCGGTGCGATGACCCTCTGACGGTCCGTCCGGACGGCCCTGATTGGGTGTACCGGATAACGACCCGGTAGCCTCCCTCACCGGACACGACTCGGGGGGAGTTGGGGGTTACTGCGGTGAAGTTCCGGCTGCTCGGGGCCGTTTCGGCGGATGACGCCGAAGGCGGCGAACTGCGACTCGGACCGGAGAAGCGGCGCAGCGTGCTCGCCCTGCTGCTGCTGCGCCGCAACCGGGCGGTCTCGGTCGCCCAGCTCACCGAGGCGCTGTGGATCGCCGAACCCCCCGCCAACGCCCGCACCGTGGTGCAGAGCCACATATCCCGGCTGCGCGCCCTGCTCACCGAGCAGGGCGCCACCGGCCAGGGCGTCCAACTCGCCACCGCCGGCGACGCCTACACCCTGCACCTGCCCGAAGGACGCCTGGACGTCGAGCAGTTCGACACCCTGGTGGCCGCCGCCCGGGTCGAGGCACGCTCGGTGGACGTGGTCGACGCGCTGGAGCACGCGCTCGCCCTGTGGCGCGGACCCGCCCTCACCGGCACCGTCGCCAGCCCCCCGCTGGAGGCCTGGCGGCAGACCCTGGAGGAGAACCGGCTCGCCGCCGTCGAATCCCTCGCCGACCACTACCAGCGGCTCGGCGACCCCGCCCGGGCCGCCGAACTGCTGCGCGCCGAAACGGTCGCCCACCCGCTGCGCGAATCGCTGGTCTCCGCGCTGATGCTGGCGCTGTTCAAGGCCGGACGGCAGTGCGACGCGCTCGACTGGTACCACCGCACCCGCGAATCGCTCGCCGACCGGCTCGGCGTCGACCCCGGGCGGGCGCTGAACGCCGCGTACGAGCGGATCCTGCGCGGCGAACCCACCGAGCCCCCGGCTCCGGCCCCGATTGTTCCGTCAACTCCCGTGGTAATGGCGGAAGTCGAATGGAAGGTGCCCTCGCCCGCCGGACCGCCCGCGATCGAGAACCTCCCCGCCATCGACCTGCTGCCGCGCGCCCCGCGCGGCTTCCACGGCCGCGACGCCGAACTCGCCACCCTCGCCGACGCGGTGCGCAGCGGACCGGACGGCGCGATCGCGCTGATCACCGGACCGGCCGGGGTCGGCAAGACCGCCCTCGCCCTGCACTGGGCGCACCGCAACGCCGGACGCTTCCCCGACGGCCTGCTCTTCGCCGACCTCGGCGGCTTCAGCGACCGCCCCGGCCGCGACCTCGACGAGGTGATCGCCGAATTCCTCGCCGCGCTCGGCGTCGCCCGCGAGGACCTGCCGGCCGGCACCACCGCCCGCGCCGCCCTGTACCGGCGGATCACCACCGGCCGCCGACTGCTGGTGATGGTCGACAACGCCCGCGACACCGCCCAGGTCCGGCCGCTGCTGCCGGCCGGCGCCGACTCCGTCGCCGTCGTCACCAGCCGCCACCGGATGCTCGGCCTGGTCGCCGCCGAACTCGCCCGCCCGCTGCCGCTCGCCGTGCTCGGCCCCGAGGAGTCCACGGCGCTGCTCGCCCGGGTGCTCGGCCCGGCCCGGATCGCCGCCGAACCCGAGGCCGCCCGCGAACTCGCCCGGCTCTGCGACGGCCTGCCGCTGGCCCTGCGGATCGCCGCCGCCAAGATCGCCGCCGACCCGCGCCGCGGCCTCGCCGCGATCACCGAACAACTCCGCCACGAACAGCGCCGGCTCGGCCACCTCGCCGCCGAGGAGATCAGCGTGGCCAGCGCGCTGCGCATCTCCTACGAGCAACTCCCGCCCGTCACCGCCCAGTTGTTCCGCACTCTGGGCTTCCACCCCGGCCCGGTGATCGACGCCCACACCGCCGCCGCGCTCGGCGACCTGGACCCGTCGGCCGCCGCCGAGGCCCTCGACCAGCTGGCCGCCACCCACCTGATCACCGAGACCGACGGCGGCCGCTACACCCTGCACGACCTGGTCTGGCTGTACGCCCGCGAGCTGAGCAGCCGCACCCACCCCGCCGAACAGCGCCTCGCCCGGGAACGGCTCGCCGACCAGTACCTGTACACCGGCCTGGCCGCCGCCCAGGCCGCCGAACCCGGCAGCAAGCCCTGCTGCGAACCCCCGGTGGGCAGCCACCGGCCGCGCGCCGTCGCGGAGTTCGACAGCGGCGAGGACGCGATCCGCTGGCTCGGCGCGCACCGCGAAACACTCGCCCAGGTGATCGCCACCGCCTCGCCGGAACGGGTCTGGCGACTCGTCCTCACCCAGTGGCCGCTGATCCTGCGCCGTCTGCGGGACGGCTGGGTGTCCCAGCTGGAACACGCCCTGGACGCCACCCTGGAGTGCGGCGACGCGGACGGCGAGAGCCAGGTGCGGGCCATGCTCGGCTGGGTGCTGGTCTCCAACCGGCGGCTGTCCGAGGCCGTCACCTGCCTGACCCCGGCCGCCGAACTCGCCGCCCGGGCCGGCAACCAGGTCGGCCGGGCCGTCGCACTGGTCAACCTGGCCGCCGTCCAGTCCGAACTCGGCGACACCACCACGGCCGGCAACAACCTCACCCAGGCCCTGGAGATCGCCCTCGCCATCGGCCACACCCACACCGTCACCCTCGCCCTCCAGCACCTGGCCCGCCACCTGCTGGTCACCGGCCGTCCCGCGTACGCGATCGAACAGGCGCTGTTCGGGCTGGAGTTGACGGCGGATCAGATTCCGTCCTCGCGCCGGGTCCTGCTGCACACCGCCTGCGGCGAGGGGCTGTCCGCGCTCGGCCGCCACGCCGCGGCCCGCAGCCGGCTGAACGCGGCCCTCGCCGAGGCCGAGCAGATCGGCCACGACGAGGCCACCGCCGAGGTGCTCGGCGCGCTCGCCGCCGCCGAGGACGCCGCCGGACTGGCCAACGCCGCCACCGCGCACCGGCGGCGAGCAGAGCAGCTGGGGCTGTCGTAAGCCCCTGGTGGGAGCCGGAAACCGGCGCGTTGGTGAATCGCCGGAAACCGGCGCGTTAGTGAAGCGCAAGCCGAAAGCAAACGGCTACCGCAAGGATGATTCCGTGCGGTAGCCGCGGGTGCGCGGGACTGCCCGTGGCACCGCGTACGGCCCCTCGCTCGCCCGGTCGCCCCCGGCCTCCATGCAACGCCCCTTTTACCGGCCCGCACCGTCGGGGAGCAGACATCGGGAGAGGGCGGGACGGATGGCCGGTGACGGCGTGAACATCGACCTGGACGAGGTCCAGGCGGCAGCCAAGACGATCGCAGCGCTGCTGGAGGAAATGCAAGGGCCGTTCGCCCAGCTGGAAGCCCACATCAACATGGTCGAGGACTCCGTGTACGGGACCGACCTGCTGGGCAAGTCGCTGACCGGCGGCGGATCTTCGGTCGGCGGCTTCAACAAGCACCAGAAGGACGTGCTGGCGGGCATCAAGCTGCTGCTCAGCAACGCCACCGCGATGGGCACCAACCTGCAGACCATGGCCGCCCGGCACCAGGCCAACGACGAGGAGCACGCCTCCGCGCTCAGCCGGATCAGCGCCGGCGACGGTACCCCGCTCGCGCCGCTCACCCCGGCCGTGGCGCCGTCCCCCACGCCCACGCCCATGCCTGCGCCCACGCCTGCGCCCGCACCCGCGCCGGTGCCGCCGCCGGACAACGGGGGTTACCACACCCAGGACGGGCCGTCGCTGGACTACAACAAGCCCAAGCCCCCGCCGGAACCGCACGGCCCGGTCGGCGGCGGCCGCAACCTGATCTGACCCACACCGCACACCCGCACCACGGCGGCTGATCCGGTGTCAGCCGCCGACGCACCCACCATCCGAGAGAGCTTCCCGCCATGATCGAGCTGCCGGCCGACCTCGCCGAAGTGCTCAAGACCGTGCAGAAGAACGAGAACGGCAAGGACATCTCGTTCCCCGACGGCAATGAGGACCTGATCGGCGACCTCGCCGCCGCCTGGGACAAGTGGAACCAGGTCGCGGACACGCACATCCGCGGCATCGCCAACGCCGCCCAGCGCGCCATGTCCTGCATGTCCGGCGACGCCGCCGACAGCTTCCAGTCGTACCTGCAGAAGTTCGCGGGCGGCGACGCCTCGCACGTCGCCACCACCGTCAAGGCCGGAACCGACATCGCCAGCGGCCTGCACGGCGCGCACCAGGCGGTGATCGACACCAAGAACGAGATGATCCGGGAACTCGACTACGCCAAGACGTACATGGCGCAGAACCCGGCGGGCAAGCACGACGACATCGCCAACTCCGAGGGCGTCAAGCAGGCCGCCAGCCTGTACCACCAGTACGTCAGCGGCGTCAGCAACCAGGTCGACGGCATCCTGCGCAACAACGCCAACCAGATCGCCGACATGAACGGCATCGGCAAGACCTGCACCCTCAACGGCGGTGGCGGCGGCGGAGGCGGCGCGGGCGGCGGAGGCGGCTCGGGCCTCGGCATCGACAGCGCGGGCGCCGGACCGGACGGGATCGGCGGCGGCGGTGCCGGCGGCGGTGCGGGTGACGGTGCGGGTGACGGGGCCGGCGGCAAGGGCGGCGGCGCGGGCGGCGGGGCCGGTGGCGGCGGTGGTGGTGCGGGCGGCCACGGCGGCGCCAAGACGCCCAGCATCCTGAAGCCGTTCTCGCCGCCGCCGCCCGGCCACGTGCCGGACCTGACCAGCGGCGGACACCCGCCGACCTTCACGCCCCTCCCGGTCAGCCCGAAGGGCTCGCTCAACCTGGCCGGCCTCGGCGACCTCGGCTCCGGCGGCCCCGGCCTCGGCATCGGCCACTCCGGGCTCGGCGGCGTCGGCAGCGGCGGACTCTCCGCGTTCGGCGGCGCGGGCGGCGGCGGACTCGGCGGCGCCGGGCTCGGCGGTGGCGGCTTCGGCGGCGCCGGCGGCGCGAGCGCCTTCGGCAACGCGATGGGCGCCATGGGCCGGGCCGGCGGCGCGCTGGCCGGCGCGGGCGCCGGTGGTGCCGGCGGTGGCGGCATGCGAGGCGGCGGTGCGGCCGGTGGACGTGGTGCCGGCGCCGGCGCCGGTGCGCGCGGTGCCGGTGCCGTCGCCGGTGGTGCGGGCGGCGCCCACGGCGGCGGCATGGGCGGCGCCGGACGGGGCGGCAAGGGCGAGAAGAAGGGCGCCAACCGCTTCCTCGGCCCCAGCCGGTTCGGACCGGAGGGCGAGGAAGAAGAGGCACTGCTGCACGACAGCGGCATCCTCGGCCAGGCCGGCGAGGTCGACCCCCGCGACCGCAACTGGCAGCGCGCCCGCCGCCGTTGGCTCGACGACGCCCGCGCCGAGGGCGTCCTCACGGCGCCCGAGCCCGAGCCCGTGGCAGCCGCCGAAGCCGCGGCGGCCCCCGCCAGCGAGCAGGCCGTCCTCAACCAGCTCGCGGGCGTGCTGCTGGGTGCCACCGTCACTGCCGACGGCGAGGCGGCGACTCCCGTCGCGGGGGAGGCGGTGACGCCGGCTCAGGAGAGTATCGCGGCCGAGGCGCGCGGGGAGTCGAAGGCGTCCGGGTCGTCCGGGTCGTCCAGCTCGTCCGGTGAGTCGAAGGCGGGCGGGGACGCCGAGTACCTGGATCGGGCCCGCAGCGTCGCCGCACGGCGCGGACACGGCGAGGCCGCGGAGGCGGTGGCCACGTCGGCCACCCGCGCAACTCCGGTGAGCGCGGCGGCTCCTGCGGCAGCCGCCAAGCCGACTCCGATCCGGGAGGAGGGTGGCTACCAGGTTCCCAGCCCGTTCCTGCGCGCCGCACTCACCCGCCTGGCCGCCCCCGCGGACTGACCGCCGCCGCCCCGCTACCCCCGCGCTGATCCGTACTCACTAAGGAACCCCCCATGAGCAACGACGTGCCCTGGTTCGCGATCGACCCCGGCGTCGAACCCGCGCACACCATGCGCATTCCGGAAGGTGAGCGGATCGGCGTGGAGGCGCCGACGTTCGGCGAAGCCGCGCGGGTGGGCTGGGTTGAGCCGGATGTGATGCCTGCGCAGCGTATTGAGGGGGGTGGGCCGTTTACGGGGGCGGCGCATGTGGGGCGGTTCGAATCGGATGTGATGCCTGCGCAGCGCATCGACGGGGGTGGGCCGTTCACGGAGGCCGCGCATGTGGGGCGGTTCGAATCGGATGTGATGCCTGCGCAGCGTATTGAGGGGGGTGGGCCGTTTACGGAGGCCGCGCATGTGGGGCGGTTCGAGCCGGATGTGATGCCTGCGCAGCGCATCGACGGGGGTGGGCCGTTTACGGAGGCCGCGCATGTGGGGCGGTTCGAATCGGATGTGATGCCTGCGCAGCGTATTGAGGGGGGTGGGCCGTTTACGGAGGCCGCGCATGTGGGG
>NZ_JBIUCB010000002.1:30822-31206 GCF_044593455.1 Kitasatospora sp. NPDC051984 | reverse complement strand
GGCGGTTCGAATCGGATGTGATGCCTGCGCAGCGCATCGACGGGGGCGGGCCGTTTACGGAGGCCGCGCATGTGGGGCGGTTCGAGCCGGATGTGATGCCTGCGCAGCGCATCGACGGGGGCGGGCCGTTCACGGAGGCGGCGCACGTTGGGCGGTTCGAGCCGGATGTGACGCCCGCGTTCCGGGTCGGGACGGCGGTTGGCGAGCCGATGGAGACCGCGCGGTTGAAGTCGTCGGAGGGTGTGCCTTTGCATGAGGCGATGCCTTCGATGCCTGCCGAGATGGGGCGGTTGAAGTCGTCGGAGGGTGTGCCTTTGCATGAGGCGATGCCTTCGATGCCTGCCGAGATGGGGCGGTTGAAGTCGTCGGAGGGTGTGCCTTTGC
>NZ_JBIUCB010000002.1:28413-30726 GCF_044593455.1 Kitasatospora sp. NPDC051984 | reverse complement strand
GTGCATGAGGCGATGCCTTCGATGCCCGCCGAGACCGCGCGGTTGAAGTCGTCGGAGGGTGTGCCGTTGGGTGACACGGTCCCGGCGATGTCCGCCGAGGCAGGGCGGTTGAAGTCGAGTGGTACCCCGCTCCCGGAGGGGGTGCCGGCCACGCCCGGTGTGCCCCTTACGCCGGCGGCGGAGGCGGGGCAGCTGAAGTCGCATGGGACTCCGCTCCCGGAGGGGGTGCCGGCCACGCCCGGTGTGCCTCTGACGCCGGCGGCGGAGGCGGGGCAGCTGAAGTCGCATGGGACTCCGCTACAGCCGGGGGTGCCGGCCACTCCTGGTGAGCCCCTGACGCCGGCGGCGGAGGCGGGGCAGCTGAAGGAGCGCGGGACCCCGATTCAGGAGGGGGTGCCGCGGCAGTCGACCGATGCCGGGCAGCGGGCGGGCACGGCCAACGGCAGCAACGCGGGCTCGGACACGGGCAAGGGGGCCGGGCAGGGGTTCCAGGTGAACCCCGATCAGTACAAGGCGGCGGTCTCGCCGGTGCTCTCCGCGTCGGAGCAGATCGCGTCGCTGGCCTCCCGGATGACGTCGTACCTGCCCTCGATGGAGGGCCAGAACCCGTGGGGCAACGACGAGTCAGGCAAGAAGTTCGCCGAGGGTGAGAACGGTGAGAACAGCTACCTGGAGTACAGCCACAACACCCTGAAGACGCTTCAGAGCCTGGTCAAGGAGGTCCGCGACATCGCGGACGGCCTGAAGAAGATGGGCGAGAGCTACGACACCGCCGAAGAGGGCGCGACCAGCTCCTTCACCGGCATGGACGGCGGACAGGCTCCGATGCCGCAGTCGCCCGGTACGGCGCCGACCGCGCCGTCCCACGTCCGCCCGATGTTCACCCCCGGTACGACCGGCTCGACTGGAAGGCACTGACCCATGGCTGTCGAACTCCCGGAGCCCCTCCAGTGGGTGCTCCTGCTGCTCGCCGGCTGCCGGTGGCCGGAAGCAGACGAAGACCAGCTGCGTGACATGGCGGACGAGTGCCGCAAGGCGTCCGAGACGCTGCGGGACGCCACCCAGGGTGTGGACGCGGCGATCAAGCGTGCGCTGGAGGGCCAGCAGGGCGCAGCCGCCGACGGGCTGAACAAGTTCTGGGCCACCTACACCGTCGGCAAGGGCACCGAGGACGACCCGGGCCGGCTGACCGCGACCATCAACGCGCTCAGCGGCATGGGTGACATGCTGGAGAACATGGCCAACTCGGCCGAGACGGCGAAGATCCAGATTGTCGCCCAACTCGGCATTCTGGCATTCGAGTTGGCGACTGCTGAGGCGGAGGCTCCGGTCACCGCGGGTGCGTCGATGCTCCAGGTGCCCGGGTTCATCGCGGCGGCGCGGACGTTCGTCACCAAGACCCTGAAGACACTTGTGCTCGACTTGGCCAAGATGGCGGCCAAGCAGGCCGCCCAGATGGCCGCGATCAACCTGATGGCACAAGGCATCGAACTCGCCGAGGGCCACCGCAAGAGCATCGACTGGAAGGAAGTCGGCGACAACGCCAAGGGCGGCGCCATCGGCGGCGCCGCCGGTGGCCTGATCGGCAAGGGCCTGGGCGCTGCGGCCGGCAAGGTCGGCCTCGGCGCCGCCGCCAACTCGCTCGGCGGCAAGATGGCGATCGGCGCGGCCACCGGCGTCGGCGCGGACGCCGCCACCCAGTACCTCACCACCGGCAAGGTCGACACGTCCTCGCTGCTCGGCTCCGGCCTCTCCGGCGGTGCGGGCGTCGGCCTGCACCACGGTGCCGTCAAGATGAACACGCACGCCCCCGCGCCCAAGCCCGGCGACGCCCCGCACATCAACGGCCCCGTCGGCCCCGGCGAGGGCGGCCGCCAGGACGGCCCGCCGAAGTTCACCAAGCCGGATACCTCCTCGGGCGGCGACAGCTCCTACCACGGCCCGTCCGGCGACAGCGGAAGCTCCAACTCGGGCTCCAGCGGCTCGGGTTCGAGCTCCAGTGGTTCGGGCTCCAGTGGTTCGGGTTCGGGTTCGGGTGCGGGTTCGGGTAGGTCGAGTGGCTCGGGTTCGGGTGGCTCGACGGCCGGCGGCCTGTCCCCGTTCGGCTCCGGCCGCACCAGCGGCGACGCCCCGCCGTCCCACTCCGAGACGGGTGGTGGCCGGAGCCACGAGCAGGCTCCGCCGCCGTCGCACGAGCAGTCGGGTGGTGGGCGCACCCACGAGCAGGCTCCGCCGCCGGCGCATGAGCAGTCCGGTAGCGGCAGGAACAGCGCCGACGCTCCGCCGCCGTCGCACGAGCAGTCGGGTGGTGGG
>NZ_JBIUCB010000002.1:9140-28316 GCF_044593455.1 Kitasatospora sp. NPDC051984 | reverse complement strand
CCCACGAGCAGGCTCCGCCGCCGGCGCATGAGCAGTCCGGTAGCGGCAGGAACAGCGCCGACGCTCCGCCGCCGTCGCACGAGCAGTCGGGTGGTGGGCGGACCCACGAGCAGGCTCCGCCGCCCGCGCACGAGCAGTCCGGTGGTGGCAAGAACCACGAGCAGGCGGAGGCGGTGCGGCCGACGCACGAGCCGTTGACCGAGCGCACTCCGTCGCAGCCGGCGCATGAGCGGACGGAGGCCGTTCGGCCGACGCATGAGCCGTTGACCGAGCGCATTCCGTCGCAGCCGGCTCATGAGCGGACGGAGGCCGTTCGGCCGACGCACGAGCCGCTGTCGGGGCAGGAGCCGAGCCGGCCGGTGCACGAGCAGCCGGTGCGGAACGAGTCGGGCGGTTCCGGGCGCGACAACGTGCCCGTGGGGCGCGAGAGTTCGGCCGGCGACCAGGGGTCCGTGCGGCCGTCGGGCGACGACAGCGCGCCGCGTCCGCAGGGCGGGGGTGCGGTGCCGAACCTGTCCGGCGTCCTGAGTGGTGCGGCGGGCCTCGCGGGCGCCGCGTCCTCGTCCGGCCACGGCGGTGGCGGCGGTGGCAACACCGGCGGCACGCACCTCGACGGTGCCCGCGGTGCGACCCTGCCGCGTCCGGACGGGGCGACCGTTCCCGGCCAGGGCATGCCCGAGGGCCTCGGTGACACCCCGCCCAACTCCGGTACCCAGAGCCCGAACCAGGGCGCCGTCCCGCCGATGGGCGGCGCCGGGTTCACCCCCGGCCCGGTCGGCGGCGGCAGCCACATCGGTGGCGGCAGCGCCCGAACCGACGCACCGTCAACGTCCGGTGCGCCCAGGCCCGGTAGCCAGAGCGGCACCGTCCACAGCGGCGGCGGCAGCCAGCAGGGTGGCGGTTCGCTGCGCCCCGGTGGCGGTCGTGGTGCACGCCCCGAGACGCACGCCGCGCCGGAGCAGCAGCACACGCCTGCCCCGAAGCCGACCGAGCACGCGACCGCCCCGAACGAGCACGGCGGCAGCAACCGGCCGCACGAGCAGCAGCAGTCGCACGAGGGCAGCACCCGTCCGCACGAGTCGCAGTCGCACGAGGGCGAGCCGCGTCCCAGGACCACGGACGGGCGTCGGATCGACGAGCCCGGCGGGCTGAAGCAGCCCTCCGAGCACGACCAGAAGCGGATCGAGGACGCCGTCCCGCGCGACGAGGACGGCAAGCCGACCACCCACCCGGACCCCCAGCAGGGCGACTGGGTCAAGCACCTCAACGGCGACGGCCCGTTCGCGCCCGGCCGCAACAACAACTGCGCCGACGCGGCACTGTCCTTCATGGACACCTACAACGGCCACCCCACGGCGGCCGCGCCGCGCGTCGAGAACAACGGCGCCGGCGAGAAGGGCGGCCGGGACCGGATCGAGCAGTCGCTCGGCGGCCGGTTCGAGCACCAGGGCGCGGGCGCGGGAGGCCACGAGAAGCTCCAGAAGACCCTGCTGGAGAGCGGTCCGGGCTCGCAGGCGCTGATCATCAGCGCCGACGGCGAGGGCCGTTCGCACGCCTGGAACGTGGTCAACCACGACGGCAAGATCGTCTACGTCGACCCACAGATGGGCCGCACCAGCGACAAGCCGCTGTACGCGGGCGAGGGCGGCCTGTTCGCCGTCCCGCTCGGCCCGAACGGCGCCGCGCTCCACCCGACCAACCACGGTGCGAACCAGGGCGCGAACCACGGCGCCGGGAACGGCACCGGCAACCACCAGGCCGGCGCCCGACCCGAGACCACGCCGAAGCCCGAGACCGCGCCGAAGCACGAGGCGCCGCCGAGGACCGAGACGCCCCCGAAGCGCGAGACAGCCCCGAAGCCCGAGACCGCGCCCAAGCACGAGACCGCGCCGAAGCACGAGGCGCCGCCGAAGCACGAGGAGTCGCCGACGCCGGACGGCCAGCAGCACCCCGAGCCGCACCCCGAGGCGCAGCCCGAGCACGAGAACAACTCGCCGTCGGAGGAGAATCGGCCGGACGACTCGCCCGGTGCCATCGAGGACGCGCCGCCGGTCACCGAGGCGCACGTCCCGACCCCGGAGCGGATGGCGGAGTACGGCGACACGCTGGGAATTCCGCAGGACCAGCTCCCGGTCATGGTGTTCGTGCCGGAGGGCGCCACCGTCTCGACGCCGTTCAAGGACTTCCGGAGCGGCGTCGTCGGCAAGGACAAGCTCCCGTCCTCGACGCTCGACCTCACCCTCGGTGACATCGACGGCGGACGGACGGGCGACCACAGCTCCGCCACCGACTTCGTCCGCCGGATGGGCGAGGGCGCGTACATCGGCCCGAAGGACGGCCGCCCCGGCATTCTGGTCGTCAACCAGTCGACCGCGGTGGGCGGGTTCACCCAGGAGCACGTGATCCAGCACGAGCTGGGCCACCACAAGCAGGTCCTGGACGGCTTCGGCATCGACAAGAAGACCACGAACCCCGCGCTGATCGAGTACCACAACATCTTCACCAACGAGTCGAAGTTCGTCGGTGAGGGCGGCAACCTCCGCAAGGAGTACGTGCCGGCGGACGGGCAGGGCGGCCTGTCCAGCAAGGCCGCGGACGTCGCGAAGAGTGCGCTGAAGGACGCCGACCCGAACTTCAAGAAGTTCCGGGTGCCGCTGGAGGACTACTTCAAGGCGGCGAAGGAGCTCTCGAAGCACGGTTCGCCCAACGAGAGGGAGCTGTTCAGCCGGATCGAGCAGGAGCTGGACTCCGGGCGCTACGCCGGTGACAACAAGTCCCGGAACAACTTCGCGAAGGCGTTCCTGGAGGCGCACGCGGCCAAGCCCGCGCCGACCCCGGGCAACGAGCACGTCCCGCCGAGCAGTTCTTCGTCGCCGGAGTCCTCGTCCTCGCACGTCCCGCCGAGCGCGGGTGCTGTGCCGCCGCCTCCGCATGTCGCGCCGGGTCATGGCGCTGTGCCGCCGCCTCCGCCTCCGCCTTCGCACGTCCCGCCGAGCGCGGGTGCTGTGCCGCCGCCTCCGCCGCCGCCCCCGCATGTCGCGCCGGGTCATGGCGCTGTGCCGCCGCCTCCGCCTCCGCCTTCGCACGTCGCGCCGGGCCAGGGCGCTGTGCCGCCGGCCCCGCATGTCGCGCCGGGTCATGGTGCTGTGCCGCCGCCCCCGCCGCCGCCTCCGCACGTCGCGCCGAACCACGGTGCTCCGTCGGCTCCGCCCGCGCCTCCGCATGTCGCGCCGAACCACGGCGCCACGCCGCCCGCGCACGTGCCGCCGAGCGACGGCGGTCCGGCGCACTCCGAGACGTCGGCCCACAACCCGTTCGAGACGCCGTTCGACACTCCGCCCGGCTCGCGGCCGAGCACGCCGACGCCGCACGAGACGCCGTCGGACGCCGGATCGCTGCGCCCCGACAGCTCGCCGGCCGGGCTGCGCCCGGATGCCGAACCGGCCGGCCTGTTCGGCCCGAAGAAGCCCCTGATCACGCCCGAGGGGCTTACGCCCGAGGGCCGGAACCGGCTCCACCAGAACCCGGACGGGCCGTCCCTCGTCTACCCGCCGAGCAGCAACATGGTGACCCACGCCGGAAAGGCCGTGGCGAACAAGTTCAAGTCCGATCTCTCGCCGGAACTGACGAACGTCAGCAACCACCTGCCGGTGAAGGACGGCAAAACCCACCAGTCGGAGGGTTCGACGGCGAGCGGGAAGCCGAACGCCAAGATCAAGGACCACACCTTCAAGGCCTACGTCGACCCGGCGACCCTGACCCTGGTGGAAGGCGAGGCCGGTGGGAAGCTCCGGGAGCCGCTGCGCAATGCCCTTGGCCCGGACGCCGTCGCCTACTCGGGCAACAAGGTGTTCGAAGAGGCCGCGAAGCTGGACTACCGGTCCAGGCCGACCATGGAGCAGCAGCACGATCGCCGGCAGCTGCTGAAGGACCTCGCAGACCAGAACACGGAGAAGGGCACCTGGATCGACGGCGACCGGGTGGCGGGCCAGCTCGCCGGCCAGGGCTCCGCGATGGAGGGTGTGGACCGCCTGCTGAACGGCCACGGCAACGACGCCGGATTCCCCGGAGTGGTGCTCGGCGAGGGACACGGCCAGTCCGCGACCTGGCCGTTCCTCAAGGACAACATGAAGCAGCTGAAGGCCAGTGGGGTCGACACCCTCTACCTGGAGGCCCTTCGGGACGACGCCGTCCAGCACGACCTGGACAAGTACCTGGACCCGGACCACAAGGGGCCCATGCCCCCGACCCTTCAGAAGGCGGCCGCGAGGTACGACAGCAGCCACGGCGCCAAGCTGACCGAGGTGCTGGAAGCGGCGAAGGCCAACAACGTCAAGGTCCGTGCGGTGGACGGATACCCGGCCCGGACCATCAACGAGGACGGCGGGGTCCACGAGCGGGCCCGCCTGATGAACTCGTACGCGCACGACGTGATCAGCTCGGACGCCGCCAACGGCGGGGGCAAGTACGTGGCCGTGGTCGGCGCCAGCCATGCGCACTCCACGACCGGCTCCGGCGGCGCCGGACGCATCCCCGGCACGGCCGACCTGCTGGGCGTCCCGGCCGTCCACCTGACCCACGGCTCGGGGACGGCGCACGAGGCGCCGCCGAGGGCGAGCCGCGACACGCCTGCGAGCGACGTCCGGCTCAGCTACCTGCCCACTCCCGAGAACCACTCCCCGGCCGGTAACCCGGCGGCCGCCCACAGCGCCGCGCCGTCGGCCCCGGGCGGGCTCGGTCCGGTGCACCCCGATGCGCAGACGCCGCACGGGAGTTCCGAACACCTGGAGGGTCAGGGGCCGCAGCACGACCAGTCCAACCAGCACGACCAGTCCAACCAGCACAATCAGCACGAGGGCACCACCGACCACCAGCCCGCGAACGAGCACAACAACCCCGGGCAGCCGCACGAGCAGCCGAACCACGAGCAGACGTCGCACGAACCGCCGTCCCACGAGCGCTCGTTGGCCGAGAACGAGGGTGGCGGTCCGCGTCACCCGGCCACGGACGGGCGACCGTTCGATGTCGAGGGCGGACTCAAGCGGCCGTCCGAGCACGACCTGAAGCAGCTTCAGGACGCGGTTCCGCACAACGCGGACGGCACTCCGCAGCGGCACCCGGACCCGATGTCGGGCGACTGGGTGAAGAAGCTGAACGGTGACGGCCCGGGTGCCCCGGGTCGGGCCAACAACTGCGCGGACGCGGCGCTTTCGGTGGTCGACACCTATGACGGCCGTCCGACGGTGGCCGCGCCGCGGGTCGAGGACAACTCGGCCGGTGAGAAGGGCAGTCGGGACCGGATCGAGCAGTCGCTCGGCGGCAAGTTCGAGTCGCTGGGCAAGGGCCAGGCCGGGCACGACAAGCTGGCGCAGACGCTGCTGGAGAACGGTCACGGCTCGCAGGCGGTGATCATCAGTCGGGACGGCGAGGGGCGTACCCACGCCTGGAACGCGATGAACCACAACGGTGAGATCGTGTACACGGACGGGCAGATGGGCCGTACCAGTCACACGCCGCTGTACCAGGGCGAGGGTGGCGTGTTCGCCCTCCCGCTCACCCCGGACCGCGCGCCGCTGCACCCGTCCGGCCCGCCCGCCGGGACCACCGACCACCAGGCCGGCCCGAAGCCGGACGCCCAACGACCGGACCCGGCCCCGGGCATGGCGGTCCGACCCGAGCCGCCGCTTCCGCC
Organism: Kitasatospora sp. NPDC051984; assembly: GCF_044593455.1. NCBI lineage: Bacteria > Bacillati > Actinomycetota > Actinomycetes > Kitasatosporales > Streptomycetaceae > Kitasatospora > Kitasatospora sp. NPDC051984. The sequence goes on along the minus strand of NZ_JBIUCB010000002.1, from coordinate 22,624 downwards.
GATCGAGCAACGTCCCAGTGCCCAGGAGAAGGCCAAGCTCCACCAGGACCCGCCCGGTCCCGCGCTGATCTACCCGCCCTCCGCCGACCCGGCGGCGCTCGCGCAGCACAAGAAGGACAACAAGTTCAAGTTCACCCTGACCGGTGATCTGGCGCTGTCCGCCAACTCGCTGCCGCACAGCGATATGGGCCGCCACCACTCGGGCTCCTTCACAGCGAGCGGGACGCCCGACGTCAAGGTCAGCCCGTACTCGCAGACCTTCAAGTCGCACCTCGACCCGCTGACGCTGAAGGCGCTGCACTCCGACGCGGCGTCGGCGCTGAACGACGGGCTGCGCGCCGAACTGGTGGCGACCGGCGAGACCGAGGCCTACGTGTACGCGGGCAACAAGCTGCTGGAGCACGGCGGCAAGCTCGACTACCGGACCGATCCGAACTTCCAGGCCCAGCGCGAACGTGTCAACGTGCTGGAACGGCTGGCCCGCCAGGACTCGGAGACCGCCTGGCACCCGGTCGACGGGGCACAGGTGCAGCAGCGGTTGGACGGGCAGGCGTCGGCCCTGGACGGCGTCCAGCGACTGTTCCACGGGGAGGGCGCCAACCCGGCGCACCCCGGGATCGTGCTGGGCGAGGGGCACAGCAACTCGCCCAGCTGGAAGTTCCTCAAGGAGAACATGGCCGGTCTGAAGGAGGCCGGCGTCGACACCATCTACATCGAGTCGCTTCGCGACGACTCCCTTCAGCGCGACCTGGACACCTATCTGGAGCACGGCGGCACCATGCCGCCGAACCTGGAGCGGATGCTCCGGTCCTACGACAAGAACCTCAACTCCCCGGAGCACGCCGGTCTCTACGAAACAGTGGTGAAGGCGCAGGAAGAAGGCGTGCGGGTCCGGGCCGTGGACGGATACCCGGCGCGCAAGCCGGACGGATTCGGCAACGCCCCGCTGGAGCAGCGGGCCCGGATGCTGAACTCGTACATGCACGACGCGATCACCTCCGACCGGGTCGGGCAGCCGGGGAAGTACATCCTGGTCACCGGCGAGGCCCATGTGCACGAGCACCCCACCACCGCCGGTGGCGGCTCACGGATTCCCGGCACGGCCGAGATGCTGGGAGCGCCGTCGGTGCGCCTGACCACTCCGGACGGGACGAACGCGGTCGGTGGTACGGCGGTGCACGACCTCCGGCTGGGACACCTGCCGGGGCCGCATGACGTCGCCCCCGCAGCACCGGCCGGCCTCGGCGCGCCCTCGCACGAGCAGCCGAACCACGAGCAGCCGAACCACGAACAGCCGTCCCACCAGCAGCCGAACCACGAACAGCCGAACCACGAGCAGCCGAACCACGAGCGCTCGTTGGGCGACCACGAGGGCGACGGTCCGCGGCGCCCGGCCACGGATCAGCGGCCGTTCGACGTCGAGGGTGGACTGAAGCGGCCGTCCGAGCACGAGTCGAAGCAGCTCCAGGACGCGGTTCCGCACCACGCGGACGGTTCGCCGCAGCGGCACCCGGATCCGAGTTCGGGCGACTGGCTGAAGAAGCTGAACGGCGACGGCCCGGGTGCCCCGGGTCGGGCCAACAACTGTGCGGACGCGGCGCTTTCGCTGGTTGACACGTACGACGGCCACCCGACCGTCGCCGCGTCGCGGACCGAGCACAACTCGGTCGGCGAGAAGGGCGGCCGGGACCGAATCGAGCAGTCGCTCGGCGGGAAGTTCGAGCACCTGGGCAGCGGGCCGGCCGGGCACGACAAGCTGGCGCAGACGCTGCTGGACAGCGGTCACGGTTCGCAGGCGGTGATCATCAGCCGTGACAGCGAGGGGCGCACCCACGCCTGGAACGCGATGAACCACAACGGCAAGATCGTGTACGCGGACCCGCAGTTGGGCCGCACCAGCGACACGCCGCTGTACCCGGGCGAGGGCGGCCTGTTCGCCGTCCCGCTCACCCCGGACCGCGCACCCCTGCACCCGTCCGGCCCGCCCGCCGGCACCACCGGCCACCAGGCCGGCGGCCCGCGTCCGGCGCACCAGCCGGGTGGCGAGGAGCTGCGCCCGGGTGCGTCGCCGGGTGCCACCGAGCATGCCGGGTCCTCGCAACACACTGACGGGGCGCACCAGGCGGAGCAGCAGCAGGAGTCGCACGGCGACGGCGAGCACCCGCCGGTGACGCCCGAGCCGCTGCCTCCGGTGGGTACGCCGGAGTACGGGATCATGCACGACCCGGCCGAGTTCCTGAAGACCAAGCAGGTCTCGGTGGACTTCGCCGCCGGCGTCAAGGAGCGGATGCCGCGTGTGAGGTCGGAGGAGGCCGCCGAGTTCCTGGAGGCCATCAAGGGCCGTGACCAGCACTGGTTCGTGCTGGAGCCGGACGGCCAGACCAAGAACGGCGAGCCGTCGGGCTACCACCTGGTGCCGGCGTGGGAGAAGTACGCCGCGCACTACGAGGGCTTCCCGCGTCCCGACTCCGGCCTGCCGCCGGTCAAGGCGGACCACGAGTACGTGAAGGGCGCGTACATCCCGTACAAGTCCGAGGAGCGTCCCGACCCGAGCCGGCCGGACACCATCGGCCACACCGAGGTGCCGCTGAACCCGCACCCCGACCTGCCGCGCGAGGGGCTGGTGTTCACCGACGCGATGAACGGCTGCGCCCTGGTGACCACCGTCGAGCCGGGCAAGGGCACCTTCACGGCCTGGCACTTCCAGTCGTACTCGTCCGCGGGACACCTGGAGGGCGGCTACAAGTTCCGGGAGCAGCACACCGTCACGTCGTGGATGGGCGTAGGCGACTACTCCCACCCGCTGCCGCTGGACTTCAAGCCGGCTGCGACCAACATGCTGAAGCACGGCCCGAACGGCTGGGAGATGATCAGCCAGGAGTCGCACACGTACGGCGGCAACTCGGAGGCGATGAAGAAGTTCCCGCCGACCCTGCACCCGCCGCAGCGGATCCCGTTCGACGTGGCGACGCAGGACCCCAGGACCGTCGTCAAGATGACGCTGGACCCGTACCACGTCATCGCGCAGGAACGGCTCGACCGCTTCCAGAAGGCGGCGCACGACCTGACCACGGGGCTGGATCCGAAGAACCGCGCGCTCAAGGAGCTGCAGCCGCTGCTGTCCGACATGAACGACATGCTCGGCGCGCAGAACGACCTGGTGAAGGCGTACCAGCGGCCGGACGCGACCCTGGAGGACCTGCAGCAGCTGTCGAACGGCATGAACCGGATCAAGCGTTCGCGCCAGATGTTCCTGGACGAGCACCGGGCCGAGATCGAGCGCCTCGCGGTGGACGCGACGCCGCTGCACCCGAACCGGTCGGCCAACACCGTGCTCTCCGAGTTCGGTTACTCGATCGAGCCCGGAAAGCCGGACTGGGTCGACCACATGGCCTCGGATGTCGCCGCGCAGATCAAGAAGCGCGACGACGCCGCCCAGCAGGTCCCGGCCGACCCGGCGGGCGTCTCTTCGCCGCGGTCCGCGCACGAGTCGCTGTCGCACGAGTCGCTGCCGCACGAGTCGTTGGCGAAGATGCCGGCCTTCACCGGCAAGGACGACGCCACCGCCAACCAGGTGGCCGGCGACCGGCTGGTCGGGCTCCAGGTGCACACCGAGCAGATCTACGAGCAGATCCGGACCAACCTGGGACGGCTGGACCTCGGGCAGGAGGGCCTGACCGGGGGCGTGCCCAACTCCCAGGTGCAGTACAACCTCTGGTCCGGCAACAAGGGGATGACCGAGCGGTACGGCAGCGCCGAACTGACCGGTGAGGGCCAGGCCGAGAACTCGCACGGCTTCATGATGAGCCGCACCGAGGAACACCGGCGGGCGATCCGGGAGCTCAACGAGTTCTACCCCGAGGGCTGGCCGCCGCCGGACCCCGGGTACCAGAAGGAGTTCATCGGCTGGCTGAAGGAGAACGAGAAGCAGGGCGTCGCCTACGACCCGGAGGCGATCCAGCAGAAGTTCTCCGAGCTGCGCGCGGCGGCCAAGGACCGCGCGGGAGAGCTCCTGACCGACGAGGGCGTGGTGCAGGTCGGCGAGCACGGCGCCAGGTTCCAGAACGCCTGGGACCGGGCCTCCGACGACGTGGCGATGCACGCGGCACTGGCGATGGCCGGCTTCCGCAGCTTCGGGCTGGACGAGCCGCACCACGGCAACCCCGAACTGTCCGCCCACCCGGATCCGAAGTCCACCGTCCAGGTGCGGCAGGAGATCCCGATGGCGGAGCGGATCGCCAACGAGGTCGCCGCCGACCTGCACGACAACGTCAAGGCCCGGCGCCAGGTCGCCGACCTGGCCCAGGACCCGGCGCTCAAGGCCGAGTTGCACCGGCTGGCGGACCGGGCGGAGCAGGGCGCCAAGCACTTCACGGAGGGCGCCGAGCAGCTCAAGTGGGAGGAGACCGCCACCCGCGAGGAGCGGGCGGAGCTCGCCGAGCGGCGCAAGCACAGCGCCGAGACGATGCTCCGGGGCCGCGACGAATTCCTCGGCGCCGCAAGGGACTTCGACCAGGCGCTCGGCAAGCTGGGCGTCCCGGCGGCGCACTCGGACTACGTCTCCGACGTCCGCCCGCCGGCGGACCCGGCGGGCCTCGGTGAACACCAGCCGCGCGAGCGGTCGGTGGGGGAGCACGAGGGCGGTTCGCAGCCCCGTCCGGACGCTTCGCCCGGCGCCGCCCCGGACGGCGGATCGTCGCAGCACACCGACGGTGAGCACCAGGGCGGCAACGACGCGCACGGCAACGACGCGCAAGGCAACGACGCGCACGACGGTGCCGAGCACGCCAACGACGCGCACGACGGTGCCGAGCACCCGCCCGCCATGCCCGAGCCGCTGCCGCCGGTGGGTACGCCGGAGCACGGGATCATGCACGACCCGCGCACCTTCCTGGAGGAGAACCTGGTCGCGGTGGACTTCGCCGCCGGCGCCCGGCAGCGGATGCCCGGACTGAAGCCCTTTGAGGAGAACACCCTGCTCAAGGCGATGCGGGGCCGCGACCAGCACTGGTTCGAGATGGTGCCGAACCCGTCCGCGGCCGCCGGCGGGAAGGCCGGCTACTACCTGGTGCCCGCGTGGGAGAAGTACGCCGAGCACTATGCCGACTTCCCCCGGCCCAGTGGCGGGCTGCCGCCGGTGAAGGAGGACAGCCACTACGTCAGGGGCGCGTACGTGCCCTACGAGGCGGACAAGCGGGCCAGCCTCGCCGACCTGAGCACCATCGGCCACACCGAGGTGCCGCTGCACCCGAACCCGGCCCGCCCCCGGGAGGGTCTGGTGTTCACCGACGCGATGAACGGCTGCGCCTTCGTGGCCACCGTCGAACCGGGCAGGGACACCTTCACGGCCTGGCACTACCAGTCGTACTCGGCCTCGGACGCCCTGCGGACGGCCGCCGAATTCCGGGCCGCGCAGACGGTCACCACCTGGATGGGCGGCGGCGACTACGCGGCGGTCCTGCCCCCCGGGCACACCCCGGCGGCGACCAACATGCTGCGTTACGGCCCCGACGGGTGGGAGATGGTCAGCCAGGAGGTGCAGAAGGACGCGCGGAACCCGCTGAACCCGCCGCGGATCTCCCGGCAGTCCACCGTCCCGTTCGAGGTCGGGACGCAGACCCCGGAGGCCGTCGTCAAGATGACGGTCGACCCGTACCTGATCAACGCGAAGGAACAGCTCGGCCACTTCGACGACGCGGCCTACGGCCTGACCAAGGACCTGAGCCTCACGAACCCCCATGTCAGGTCGCTGAACCAGCGCATGGGCCAGATGCGGGAGATGCTCCTGGAGCAGAAGAACCTGGTGGAGGCACTTCAGCGGCCCGACGCGACCCTGGAGGACATCCAGTCCGCCGCGGCCGAGCTGCGCGCGAAGAGCGAGGAGAAGCGGAGGTTCCTCGCCCTCCACGAGAACCACATCCAGTCGCTGGCCAACCAGGTGCTGACGGACTATCCGAACCGGACCACCGCGACGCTGTTCTCGGAGTTCGGCAAGTCGGACTGGATCGGCGTGATGACCGACGATGCCGGCGCCCAGATCCAGAAGCGGGATGCCGCCGCCGCCCAGCAGCTCGCGGAAGCCGGGCCGATCGGGGACCCGGCTGGCGCGCCGCAGGAGCGGGCTTTCGAGTCCGTCCCGGACGACGACCCGCGGGCGCTCAAGCTGGCCGGTTACGTCGGCGGGCCGGGCAACGTGCACCCGCCGATGAGCAACACGCTGCTGGGCCACGTCAATCCGCGGCAGGCGCCGGAGCAGGACGGGACCGGCTTCCGGCCGGGCCCCGAGCTGAACGCGTCGGTGGAGAACGTGGAGGCGTACCGGGACACCCACTTCGGGCGTCCCCGGGTGTCCGGGGACGCCCTGCACGGTGACGCGGCGCCGGCCTCCGGCAGCACGCCGTGGACGCGGCCCGAGGCGCCGGCCGCGTTCGGCAAGGGCGACGACGCGGTGAAGGCACTGATGGAGAAGGTGCAGGCCGGTGGCAAGGGCAGCTTCGCCACCGTGCTGGGCGCCGGCGAGGAGGGGCGCGCCCATGCCGTCGCGCTGGTCCACGACCGTGACGGCCGCCTGCGCTGGGCCGACCTGACGGCACGCCGGGTGTCCGAGGCCACCGGCGGTATGCCGAGCTGCTTCGGCCTGGGCTGGAACCTCTGGGCCTCGGTCTCCGACCCGGAGGAGAACACCATCTCGGGCCCGCAGGACCCGCAGTTCACCGAGACCTTCGGCTCCTTCACCGCCCCCGGGCGCGAGCACTGAGCCGCCGGAACGACCAGGATCATGGACCGGACAGCCCCGACGGGGCCGTCCGGTCCGGACGCCGCCAGCGCGAGCGTCGCGGCTCCGGCCGCACCGCTCGCGGCACACATCGCACCACAGGAGGAACCCGCATGATCACCCAGGACGAGGCCATCGCGAAGGCGCAGGCATGGCTGAACGAAGGCGCCCCGGAGGGGACCGCGCGTGAGGTCAAGTTCCGGGAGTTCGACCTCGGTTGGGTGGTGTGGGCCGCGCCCGCGCCGCTGGAGGTCGACCCGGTGACCGGCCAGGTCCGCCCGCCGGCCAACCTCGGCGACGCCACCGGCGTGGTGGACCGCGGGACGGGAGAGCTCAGCACCTGGCCGTCGATCCCGATCGACGCGGTGATCGCCGCCTACCAGGAGCGTCAAGCCGGACGGTGACCCCGGCGGCTCCACCGCGACGGCCGGGTCTCTGCGCGAAGAGGCCCGGCCGCCACCACAGTTCACCGAGAACCGCGCAATCCACACCGGACATTCACGACCTCCCCCGAACGGAGCGCCCCCACTGTCACACGGCCGGTGATTCACGCCGGGAATTTACCAACTGCATACCTTTGGGCCACCTGCCCGGTTCCGCTGTTCTGCGAAGCTCGTACCGAGGTGACGTCTCGTCACTTCGGTTGTTGTGCTTGGCAGGTACGCCCTCGGACACCTAGTAAAGTTACCTGACAAATGAGCGGGTGTGGCAGCCTCGGGTGCCTTCGGCCTGCCCTGGATCCGGCGCGGGCGCTGCGGCGCGCCCCGTTTCGGTGGGCGGCCCGGCGGGGGCCCGACTGCCCGGGGGCGGTGACCGGGAGGGTGAACAGTGGCGGACGAGACGGTATGGATCGACCTCGACGAGGTCGATGCGGCAGCCAAGAAGATCATGAGCCTGCTACAGGAACTGGAAGGCCCGGCCAACCAGTTGGAGGCCGTGATCAAGCAGGTCGAGGAATCGGTGTACGGCACCGACCTGCTCGGGAAGGCCCTCAAGGGCTCCGGATCCTCGGTCGGCGGCCTGAGCAAGCACCAGCAGCAAACCCTCACCGGGATCCGGGCGTTGCTGAAGAACGCCAACGCGATGGGCCAGAACCTCCAGACCATGGCGGCCCGGCACCGGACCAACGACGAAGAGCACAGCGGCAAGATCGGCCAGATCAGCACCAGCGGGGACATGCCGGCCTCCCCGCACCTCGCGGGCGCCCAGCCTGCCACGGACCGGGTGGGTACGGACCGCGTCATCCGCGCGCCGCACGAGACGCTCGCGCCGGAGACGGACAGCACGCCGATCCCGCCGCCGCCGGCCGCCATCAAGCCGATCGGCAACACCGACGCGGGCGACGACTACCACCGGGCCGACGCGCCCACGCTCGACTACAACCACCACAAGGCAAGGACCACGGACGAGCAGGTCCGTGGCAGCGGCCCCGGCACCCGGCAGGTCATCTGACGTACCCGCCGGGCGACTTGTCGCCCGGCGGCAGCTCAGCTGCGCCCGCCCCGTCCCACTGTCGCCGGGGGTGGCAGCAACACCCCCGAGCCGACTCCGAACGTCCGACCGGAGAGTCTCCCGCCATGATCCAGCTGCCCGCAGACCTCGCCGAGGTACTGAAGACCGTTCAGAAGAACGAGAACGGGAAGGACATCGCCTTCCCCGACGCCAACGAGGAACTCCTCGCCGACCTCGCCGCCGCCTGGGACAAGTGGAACCAGGTCGCCGACACCCACGTGCGCGCGATCGCCGAGACCGCCCAACGGGCGATGGAGAGCATGTCCGGCCCCGCCGCCGACACCTTCCAGCAGTACCTGCAGAAGTTCGCCGGCGGCGAGGACTCGCACGTCGCGACCACCCTGCAGTCCGGGCGCGCGGTCGCCAAGTCGCTGCACGGCGCGTCGGGCGCGGTGATCGACACCAAGAACGAGATGGTCCGTGAACTCCAGTACGCCAAGACGTACATGGAGCAGAACCCGGCCGGCAAGCACGACGACATCGCCAACTCCGAAGGCATCAAGCAGGCCGCGGCCGTCTACCACCAGTACGTCGGAGCGGTCGGCAGCGACGTCGACGGCATGCTGCGGAAGAACGCCGGCCACATCGCCGACATGACCGGCATGGCCCAGACCTGCAACCTCAACGGCGCCGGTGGCGCGGGTGGCGCCGGAGGTCCGGGCGGCGTGGGCGGCGTGGGTGCCGACATGACCGGGGGCAGCCCCTCCGTCGTGCCCGCCGGGCTGCGCACCGGCGCCGACGGCAACGTCCCCGGCAGCCCGCTCGGCGTGGGCGCCCAGGCCACGCCCCACCCGTTCTCGCTGCCCGACGCCCCCGGTGCGCCGGGCTCGCACGTCGGCGGGGTCGGGGCCACGGGTGGCATCGGCGGGATCGGATCGACGGGCGGTATCGGTGGGGTCGGATCGACGGGCGGCGTCGGCGGGGTCGGATCGACGGGCGGTGCGAGTGGCGGTCCGGCGCTGACGCCGTTCAAGCTGCCCACCCCGAACATGCCCAACTTCGGCCAGGACGGCGGGGCCGGCGGCGGCGGGACGCCCGCGTTCCACCCGTTCAGCAGCTCCGGTGCGGGCCCGCTGAACCTGGCGGGCCTCGGTGACCTCGGCAACGTCGGCAACGTCGGCACCAACTCGTCCGGCGCAAGCCACTACTCGCCGCTCGGCAGCGGCAACTACAGCCCCGGCACCGGCGTCGGCCCGAGCGGCGGTGTCCCCGGGGGGAGCCCGTTCGGCAACATCGGCGGAATGCCCAACACCGGTGGCTACAAGGGCAGTTCGGGTAGCTCCCCGTCCCGTCGCCTGACCCCGTTCAGCGGTGGCGGCGGAAGCCCGTTCGGCGCGGGCGGCTCGACCGCGCGCGGCGGCTTCGGCGGTTCGAGCGCGCGTGGCGGCGGCGCGGGCGGCGGTGTCGGTTCGGCGATGCGCGGCGGCGGCGCGGGTGCCGGTGTCGGCAGCAGCTCGCTGGCGTCCCGGGCCGGTGGCGGTGCCGGGCTCGGCGCGTCCGGCAAGGGCCTGTCCGGCGCGTCCTCGGCGGCCGGCCGGATCGGCTCCAGCGGGCTCGCCAGTGGCGGCGCGGCCGGGCGCGGCGGCGGCGCAGCCGGTGGTGCGGGCATGGGCGCGGGCGGCCACATGCCCGGCACGGGTGGTGCGGGCCGCGGCGGTGGCGGCAAGGACAACAAGGGCGCCAACCGCTTCCTCAGCGCCACCCGGTTCGGCGCCGAGGGCGAGGAGGAGGACGAGCTGCTGCACGACAGCGGCATCCTCGGCCAGGCCGGGGACGTCGGTCCGCGCGACCGCAACTGGTCGCGCGCACGCCGCCGTTGGCTGGACGACGCGCGCGCCGAAGGCCACTTCGCCGCGCCCGAGACCGCTGCGGCCCCGCCCGCTCCGGCCGGCCCCGCCAGCGAGCAGGAGGCGCTCAGCCAGCTGGCCGGCATCCTGCTCGGCACGGGCGGCGGCGCGGAGGCGGGTGCGGATGCGGCCGCCGGTGCCGGTGCCGGTGCCGGTGCCGGGGATGCGGCGGCGGACGCGACCGCGACCGGCGGTGGCGGCGGGTCGGCGAGCGGCCTGGCGGGTCGTCGCGAGGCCGCGGCGGCCCCGGCGGAGACGTCGGCCGACAGCTCGGACGACGCTTACCTGGACCGTGCGCGCAGCGTCGCCGCCAGGCGTGGGCACGGGGACGCGCCAGCTGCCGGGGCGGCCGGATCGGCCGGTTCGGCCAGTTCGGCCAGTTCGGCCGGGGCGTCCGCGACTTCGGGGTCGGCCGGTTCGTCGGGTTCGGGCGCTGCGGCGGGCGAGGGTGGGACGCCGCAGCGCGCCCCGCTGCGCGAGGAGGGCGGCTTCCAGGTGCCCAGCCCGTTCCTGCGCGCCGCCCTGTCCCGCCTGGCCACCGCGCCCGGCGCTCCCGCCGCGGGCTGACCGCGCCCGCCGTCGATCCGACCAGACGAAGGAGCACCGTGAGCAACGACGAGCAGGCCTGGTACGCCGCCACCGAACCCGCGGAGACGGCCCGGCTGAGGGTGGGCACCGTCCTCCCCGCGAGCGTCCCGGTGGAGCCGCGCCAGCAGGCCGTCCCCGCCGAGGAGCCGGGCTGGATCAGCCCCGAGCCGTACCAGCAGGCCGAGGCGACCCCGCTCCGGCCCTTCGAGCAGGCGGAATCGGCGCGGATCGCGCCCGAGGCGTTCCAGCGGGACGTGGCGGCCACGCCGTTGCGGCCGTTCGAGCGGGAGGTGGCGGCCTCGCCGGTGGAGCCCTTCGAGGGGGCGGAGACCCCGCGGATCACGGCCCGTGGGCTCGGCCGGTCCGAACCGGCGGTCGCCGCGAAGCCGACGGAACGGGGGACGCCCGCGGAGCACGCCACCGCTCCGTCGGCGGCCCGCGGGAAGTCGGACACCGCCGCGGCCAACCGGATCAGCAGTCGGCCCGCATCCGTCAACCGGGACGCGTCCGGGAGCGCCGGCCAGGGCTTCCAGGTCGACCCCGCGCAGTACCAGGCCGCGGTGTCGCCGATGCTCGCCGTCGCCGAACAGGTCGGCTCGCTGTACGCCTCGCTGAGTTCGTACCTGCCGTCGCTGGAATCCCAAAACCCTTGGGGCAACGACGAGTCGGGCAAGCAGTTCGCCGAGGGCGAGAAGGGCTACCTGAAGTACAGCAAGGACACCCTGGACGTCATCAAGGGTCTCCCGGCCGCCCTCAAGGGCATCGCCGACGGCCTGAAGGCGATGGCCGACGGCTACCAGAGCGCCGACGACGGCGTCATCACCGAGCTGAACGGCGTGGACCCCGGCAGCGCGCCGATGCCCGCCTCGCCGCAGCAGGCGGCCACGGCACCCATGCGGATCACCCCGCGGATCTACCAGAGCGGAAGGCACTGACCAGATGGCTGTCGAACTCCCGGAGCCCCTCCAGTGGGTGCTCCTGCTGCTCGCGGGCTGCCGCTGGCCGGAAGCCGACGAGGACCAGCTCCGCGACATGGCCGACCACTGCCGCAAGGCCGCGGAGACCCTGAAGGACGCCGCGCAGAGCGGCGACGCCACGATCAAGCGCGCACTCGAGGGCCAACAGGGCGTCGCTGCCGAGGCGTTGGGCAAGTACTGGGAGAAGTACTCGGTCGGCAAGGGCACCGAACAGGACCCCGGCTACCTGCCCGGCGCGATCAACGCGCTCAACGGCATGGGCGACATGCTGGAGCAGGTCGCCAACTCCGCGGAGACAGCCAAGATTCAGATCATCGCCCAACTCGGCATCCTGGCCTTCGAGATCGCGACCGCGGAGGCCGAAGCGCCGTTCACCGGCGGCCTCTCGATGCTGGAGGTGCCCGGGTTCATCGCGGCGAGCAAGCTCACGGTCATGGCGACCCTGAAGGCCCTGCTCAAGGAAATGATCATCATGGCGGCCAAGCAGGCCGCCCAGATGGCCGCGATCAACCTGATGGCACAGGGCATCGAACTCGCCGAGGGCCACCGTAAGAGCATCGACATGAAAGAAGTCGGCGAAAGCGCCAAGGGTGGCGCGATCGGCGGCGCCTCCGGCCACCTGATCGGCAAGGGCATCGGCAAGGCGGGCGAGAAGCTCGGCGTCGAGACCGCGCTCAAGTCCACCGCCGGCAAGATGGCCACCGGCGCGGCCGTCGGCGTCGGCGCGGACGTCTCCACCCAGCTGATCACCACCGGCAAGGTCGACGGCAACTCCCTGCTCGGCTCCGGCCTTTCGGGCGGCGCGGGCGCGGGTCTGCACGCGGGCGCGTCCAAGGTCAAGGGGCACTTCGCCACGCCGAAGGCGGCGGAAGCGCCGAAGCTGCCCGGGGCCGGTGGCGGTGCCGGCGCGGGCGAGCATGGTGGGACGCCAAGCTTCAACAAGTCCGACACCGCCACGGGCGCCTCCGCGTACCACGGGCCGTCCGGCGGCTCCGGTGCCGGTGCTTCGCGCACGGCGGAGTCGGGGGTGTCGAGTTCGGGGTCGTCCAACTCGGGTTCGTCGGCTTCGGGTTCGTCGCACGAGACGGGATCTGGTGCTGGTGCGTCGAAGGTCAGCGGGCTGACCCCGTTCGGCGGGGGACGGTCCGGGGACGCTCCGTCCGCCGGCTCGTCGGCCGCCGGCCACAACACGGCGCCGACGCCGACGTCGACGCCGACCACGCACGAGCAGGTGGCGTCGCACGTCCAGGAGTCGATGGCCCCGCGCGCCGAGTCGCGGGCTGCCGCGCCTGCGCAGGAGTCGGTGCCGCGTCAGGAGAGCGTCGCGCCCACGCGTGAGCAGGCGACGCCGCGCGGCGAGTCGCAGCTTGCCGCGCCTGTGCATGAGTCGGTGCCGCGCCAGGAGGGCGTTGCCCCGGCCGCCGAGCGGTCCGTGCCGCGTCAGGAGTCGGTGGCTCCGGTGCATGAGAATGTCGCTCCGCGCGGCGAGTCGCAGTCTGCTGCGCCTGTGCATGAGTCGGTGCCGCGTCAGGAGAGCGTTGCCCCGGCCGCCGAGCGGTCCGTGCCGCGTCAGGAGTCGGTGGCTCCGGCGCACGAGAACGTCGCTCCGCGCGGCGACTCGCAGCCTGCTGCGCAGGTCCATGAAACAGTGCCGCGTCAGGAGAGCGTTGCCCCGGCCGCCGAGCGGTTCGTGCCGCGTCAGGAGTCGGTGGCTCCGGCGCACGAGAACGTCGCTCCGCGCGGCGACTCGCAGCCTGCTGCGCAGGTCCATGAAACAGTGCCGCG
>NZ_JBIUCB010000002.1:0-9042 GCF_044593455.1 Kitasatospora sp. NPDC051984 | reverse complement strand
CGTCAGGAGAGCGTTGCCCCGGCCGCCGAGCGGTCCGTGCCGCGTCAGGAGTCGGTGGCTCCGGTGCACGAGAATGTCGCCCCGCGCAGCGAGTCGCAGCCTGCCGCGCAGGTTCACGAGTCGGTGCCGCGTCAGGATCGCGTTGAGCCCGGGCGTGAGCAGATGACGCCGCGCGGCGAGTCGCAGTCTGCTGCGCCTGTGCTTGAGTCGGTGCCGCGTCAGGAGTCGGTGGCCCCGGTGCACGAGAACCTCGCTCCGCGCGGCGACTCGCAGCCTGCCGCGCAGGTTCACGAGACGACGCCACGTCAGGATCGCGTCGAGCCCACGCGTGAGCAGATGGCGCCGCGCAGCGAGTCGCAGCCTGCTGCGGCCGTGCATGAGTCGGTGCCGCGTCACGAGTCGGCGGCTCCCGCGCACGAGAATGCCGCCCCGCGCAGCGAGTCGCAGCCTGCGGCGCCGGCCCACGAGTCGGTGCCGCGTCAGGAGAGTGTCAACCAGCCTGGCGCGCACGACAGTTCGGCGCCGGACGGGTTCACCCCGCAGAACGATCCGCGGGAGCCGAGGCCGAGCGGCGCGTCCGCGATGCCCAACCTGTCGGGTGTGCTCGGCGGTGCCGGGCACTTGGCGGGGGCCGGGGGCACCCATCTGGACGGTGGGACCCGCCTGTCCGCAGGGCCGGCGACGGCCCGTCCGGCGGGGCCGGAGCAGGTGGCCGCGCACCTCGTGCCGGACGGTCCGGGCGATGCCCCGGCCGCCGCGAGCACCACGCAGAGCCCGATGGCCGGTGCGCCGATGGCGGGCGGGTTCACGCCAGGCCCGGTCGGCGGTGCCGGCGGACACGGCGGGTCCGGGGCCTCGGCCCACGCCACGCCGTCCCCGACCGTCCCGCACCAGGGCGGTGCCAAGCCGGCCACCACCCCGAACCCGGCCGCCGCCCCGGCCGGTGGCACGATCCGCCCCGGTGCGGGTCGCGCCCCTGAGGCGGGCAGCAACGGCAAGCCGACGGCGGAGCAGGCCCACGACCAGCTGTTGGACCGTCAGCGGCAGGAACGCCAGACCGAGCTCGACCGGCTCGGCCGGGCGACGAACGTGCGGGACGCCGTCCAGCAACTCGGTCGTACCCAGCGGCCCGGCCAGCGGCTCCGTCGTCCCGCCGACGCGGACCGGCTGCGGCAGGACATGCCCGGTATGACGCCGGAGCAGCGGGCGCAGGAGCTCGCCAACCTGAAGCCGGAGAACCGGCGTTGGCTGGCCCAGGACCCCGAGTTCGTGGACACGCTGAAGTCCTCGCTGCCGCCGAAGGACTTCGCCAAGGTGGCCGCCGACCTGATCGTGCACGTGGACCCGCGGGCCGAACAGGCCCCGTCCGCGCGCCACGAGGCGCAGCAGCAGGTCGCCCGGATGCTCCAGGACCCGGACACCGCCGCACAGTTGATGAAGAGCGGCGCGGACGTGGTGATCGTCCCGAAGGACGTCCGGATGACCGACGTCCCCGAACTGCACAACCTGCGCGGCGGGACCAACGACTCCGACGCGGGCGGCGGTCGCGGCTACGACGACATGCGCGGCTCCGGCGGCAAGCACTCCGCCGTCACCGAGGAGAACCTGCTCGGCGAGCGCACCACGATCGGCGCGGGCGGCCACTACGCGGACGGGTACTCCACCACCACGCACGAGTTCAGCCACACGCTGCACGAGCACGGGCTGACCCCCGCGGACAAGCAGACGATCACGGACGCCTTCAACAAGAAGAAGGCCGACGCCCAGGACCCGACGAAGTCCGTGCAGTGGCCGGACGGTTCGAGGCCCGGCAACTACTCCTCGCAGGACCAGCACGAGTACTTCGCGCAGGCCACCAACGCCTACCTGGGGACGAACCACGGCCACGACGCGTTCACCCGCGAGCCGCGCAACAACGGCCCGGAGTGGGTGAAGCAGCACGAGCCCGACCTGTACCCGCTACTGAAGAAGCTGTACGGCGAGAACCCGTCCGCCATCCACGACGGCCCCGCGAACCCGGTGCGCGAGACCACCGCGCAGAACGCCGCGTACGACGGCTTCCGCGAGTTCATGCAGCACGTGGACGGCACCCCGGCCCCCACCGGCGAGCACGTCCCGCCGGCGACCGAGCACACGCCCCCTGCGGCTGATCGCACACTTGCTCCGACCGAGCACATGCCCCCTGCGGCTGATCGCACACCTGCTCCGACCGAGCACACGCCCCCGACGGGTGACCGATTGCCGCACCCGCCGCCGCCCGCCACCAGCGCGGAGTACCAGCACAAGATCGACGGCAAGAAGACCTTCGAGACCCTCGACAGGTTCCTCAGCGACTCCACTGAGTTCCAGCGGGTCCGCGAGCAGGTGCAGGGCTACGACCGGGACGAGCTGAAGACCGGCGACACGAACGCGGTGCTCTCCCAGTACCGGAACGAGAAGCTCCAGCACGTGGATGTGCTGTCGCGCAACGCCGAGCAGCTCCCGAAGGCGATCGCCAAGGTCGACGAGCGGTTGCAGGCGGTCGAGCACGAGCTGACCACCGGCAACCACCCGCCCGAGCGGGTCGCCGAACTCCGGTCGCAGCGTGAGGGGTTGGAGAACGCCAAGGCGAGCATGCAGGAACAGCGCGACCGGATGGCGATCTTCGAGCACGAGCTGCTCAAGGACGCCGCGCTGGCCAGGGCCCGGTACGAGGCCGAGGTCCGGGTCCTGCCGGGCAGCATCGAGCGGATCAAGGCCGAGCAGCTGCGCAACGACGCCCTGCTGGCACAGGCCACGCAGCACCGGGAGGACGGAAAGCAGCCCGACGGCAGTTACAAGAACAAGGTTCACAACGACCGGTACGAAGACCTGAAGACTCACAAGAAGAACCTGGCCAAGGATCTCACGCAGCGCGAGAAGGACCTTGCGACGGCGCAGGCGGAGATCAAGAAGCCGGCCCCGTCGGCAGCCCCGGCGGGCAGCACCCGCAGGGGCGGGGTGGAGGCGCCGGCCAGCAAGGAGGCCTGGACGGACTTCGACAACACCTACCGCAAGGCGTTCGGGTACTCCGACCAAGGCGTGATGGGCCATCAGCCGCACGCCGAGAAGGTCGTGGCCCGGATGGAGAACCACGCCCCCTCGATCGGGCCGGCGAACATCAACCGCAACCACGTGATCGCCGACTACATGGTGCACAAGTACGTCACGGCGGCCGTGTTCAAGGCGCGTGCGATGGACGAGGGCGACCATCGGGCGGCCTCGGACGCGTTCGGAGACTTCGTCTCCGCGATGTCCCCGGACCAGCACCGGATCTACGACGGCTACGGCAAGAAGGCCCAGGCCCGGATCCGCACGGAGGTCTACGACCTGGCCGGGCTGAGGGAGCACGAGCTGACCCGCACTCCCGGCACCGTCGATCTGAGGGCAACCTACGGCAACGAGCGGTTGCCGGGCGCGTTCGAGACCACCGGGATCACCGACCACGGCAGCGCCGAGACGGCGGCGAAGAACCTGGAGCGAGAACTCGGCCGGTCCGGCCTGGACATGCCTGCCCGCGAGCAGCTCAACAGGTTGAACGCCGCAGTGGCCGAGGTGCACCCGGACAACCCGACCGCGAAGCAACTCGCCGACGTGCACTGGGCGGTGGGCGCGGTCCACCAGAAGATCAAGGAACAGGCGGTCGACGACTTGGCGCTGGTCCACGGCGTCACCGGGCCGCAGAAGCTGGACGAGGCGGCGGCCGTGCTGACCAGGGCCGCCGAGGGGAAGGGCGGGCTGCAGACGCCCGAGCAGCAGCAGCGGCTGGCCGGGAAGTTGGACGACCTGGCCGACCACCTCCAGGCGGCCGGCAAGGACCCGAAGCCGGTCCGCGACCTGGCGGGCGACCTGCGCGATCACCCGGACCAGCTCACCCCGGACCGGTACGGCGATGTCGCGGACAAGCTGGCGAACGATCGGCCCGGCGTGCGGCAGAGCGAGATCGCCAAGGTGCTGAACGAGTCGGTCAAGAAGGGCACGAACCCGCGGACGGCGGAGGCCCCGGCGGAGCGGGAAGTGAAGGCCGCGGAGAAGACTCTGGCGACACTCAGGAAGACCATCGCCACCGCCGAGAACGATCTGGCGGCCGCCGAGGCCGCGCACGCCACCGCCGAGCAGGCGGCCCAGGCATCCGCGAAGGCCGCCGTGGACAACCCGACGACCGCGAACAAGGACAGAGCAGAGGCCGACGTCAAGGCCGAGCAGAAGGCCAAGGCTGCGGTCGACAAAGCCGCGAAGCAGGTGGACGACGAGACTGCCAAACTACCCGGCGCCGAGCAGCACCTGGCCACCACCAAGGCACTGCGCGACCGGGTGAAGGAGGTCTACGCCGAGCAGGTGTCGGGCGTCACCACGCCCTCGACCGCGCAGAAGAACGCCGCAGGCCGGGTGGCCCGGGCGACGGTCGACCTGGAGACGGTCGGCAAACAGTACGGCGGCTCGTACGCGCGCGCCGGGGACGGGGCGAAGCACCCGGCCGCGATGTTCGAGCAGGCACTGACCGCACACCTCGACGATGTGCCCGCCCTGATCGAGAAGCTCACGGCCGACCTGTCCAACAGCGCCTCCAACCTGCGGTTCGGCGATGAGTGGGTGAACAAGTGGATCCAGAACTTCCTGGACCCGCACATCATCCGCGAGCCCGATCTGCTGACCGCCGTCGCCCACGAGCAGTTGCCGCCCGAGGTGCTGTACGCGCCGCACACCGCCGACCTGTTGCAGGCGGTCCGCAGCCTGGAGGCGAACGGCCTGGTGCCGCTCGAGCTGCGCGACCTCATGGCCCCCAAGACCCAGGCCGACCTGGAGCACCTCCGGACGGCCGAGAAGCTCAGCGACAGCTCGACGATCGTCGTCGAGGACCTCGGCGTCCCGTCCCCGCACGCCGCCAAGCTGCCGGTCTCTTCGTCCGGTGAGTTCGCCAACCGCGCAGACGCCACCAAGCTGACGGACGAACAGCTTCAGCGCCTCGGCGTGGAGGGCCTGTACCGGCCCGACCACGTGCCGCAGCCGGCGCCCGACCACGACGTGGTGATGGCCGACGCCAGCCAGTCCACCGCCCACACCCCCGACGGGGACGTGCAGATGCACGACGGGACGGCGGACGCTGCGGGGCCCGGCCGCAAGCGCCGCCGGGACGACAGCGAATCCGACGAGGAGTTCAGTCGGGAGACCGCGCGCCTCCGCCTGGACGACCCCACCCCGCCCCCGCCGCCGCCCACGGCCACCCGGCAGGGCGCGGGTACCGGCACGCGTGGGTTCGGCAGCCCGGCTGCGCCGCCGCCGCCCCCGCCGCCCACGGCCACCCGGCAGGGCGCGGGTACCGGCACGCGTGGGTTCGGCAGCCCGGCTGCGCCGCCGCCCCCGCCGCCGCCCGCGGCCACCGGGCACGGCGCGGGTACCGGCACTCGCGGGTTCGGCAGCCCGGTTGCGCCGCCGCCCCCGCCGCCGATGGGCAGCGTCCACGAGGGTGCGCCGGTCTTCGGACACCAGCCGCCGCCCCCGCCGCCGCCGAGCGCTGTCCACGAGGCGCCGTCCCACGACGCGCCGCCGGTGCACGAAGTGCCGTCGCACGAGCAGCCGCACGCCGCCCAACAACCGCCGCACGCCGAGCCGTTGCTGCCACCGCCCGGCACGGTGGAGCGCTGGCTGGTACAGGACCCGGCCGAGCTGATGTCGCAGGCGCCGGTGACGGTGAACTACGCCGACGGCGCGATGCAGCGGATGCCCGGGCTGAACCAGCAGCAGGCCAACTCCTTCGTCGCCGCCGTCGAGAAGGCGGACCAGCACTGGTTCACGCTGGTGCCGGACCGCAACCACGTCGGGGCGGGCAAGAACGGCTTCGTGCTGACCCCGGCCTGGGAGAAGTACGCCGAGCACGACCCGTCGTTCCCGCGTCCCCCGGCCGGCACCGCGCTGCCCGCGCCGCAGCCCGACCACCACTACGTGACCGGTTCGTACGTGCCGTACAAGACCGGCCGCCCGGACCCGAACCTGCCCGACGCGATCGGCAAGACCGTGGTCCCGATGCACCCGGACCCGTCCCGGCCGAACGACGGCCTGGTGCTGACCGGCGGCATGAACGGCTGCGCGTTCGCGATCACCGACGTGACGCCGCACGAGTTCACCGTCTGGCACGTCCAGTCGTACTCGGCGTCCTCGAACCTCGGGATGACCGCGGACTTCCGGGCGACCAAATCGGTCACCGACTGGTTCGGCGTCGAGGAGTACATGACGCCCGGTCAGTCGCGGCCGTTCGCGGTCACCAACATGCTCAAGCACGGCGCGCACGGCTGGGAGGTGATCAGCCACGAAGTGGTGGACCACGGCGGCGAGTTCGGGGTCGGCCGGCAGAACCGGCGTCCGCTGAACTTCACCCCGCCCACCGAGGCCGACCGGGTCCGGATGACGGTCGGCACGTACGAGGTGACCGCCCGCGAGCAGTTGAGCAACTTCGACCGGGCGGCAGAGTTGGCGCTGCGCGAGTTCGACCGCAACAGCCCCGGGTACCGCGTGCTGGAGCAGCAGATCGGCGAGTTCCGCGGCCGTCTGACGGACCAGCTGGACACCGTGGCCGCTCTTCAGCAGCCCGGCCGCAGCCTCCAGGACGTGCGCAACGCCGCTCAGCAGCTGGCCGACAACGCCGCGCAGCTCGGGCGGGCCGCGAATGACAGCAAGCTGCTGATCGAGGGCACCATGCGGGCGCTGCTGAACGAGCCCGTCGGGTACGGCGCGGACGCCGAGCCGCACTCGCGGCAGGGGAAGATCGACACCATGCTGGAGGCCCTCGAACCGCGGCGGGGCGGTCGCTGGATCGAACGGATGAACCAGGACGGCGCGAAGCAGCTCCAGGCCCACAACGCGATGGCCTCCGGCGAGGGGTTCGGCGCGCCCGCCGGCGGTCAGCACGGCGCTCCGCCGACCGAGCACGTGACCAGTCGTGGCGTCGAGCCGATGGACATCGAGACGCCGTCGGCAACTGGCGTGCACGCGCCGCCGGTTGAGCGCGGTACGAGCCGTGGCGTCGAGCCGATGGACATCGAGACGCCGTCGGCAACTGGCGTGCACGCGCCGCCGGTTGAGCGCGGCACCAGTCGTGGCGTCGAGCCGATGGACGTCGAGACCCCACCCTCAACCACCCCGCACCAAGCGGAAGTTGAGCACGGCGGCGACACCGTGCCCCGGGAGCAGCCCCGCAACAACCGCAAGCGCGGCCGCGACGACGACGAGGAGGTGTCGCTGCGCCGGGAGACCGAGCCGACCGGGCCGCAGGCCAAGCGGCAGCGCACCCCCGCGTACGAGAACACCGACGCTGTCATGCGCGACCGCGGCTACCAAGCGGTGGGCCCGCAGCACGAGTTGACCGGGCAGCTGGTCGACTACCTCGGTGGCGCACCGAAGTTGCACCCGCCGATGAGCAACTCGCTGCTGCAGAAGGTCAATCCGCACCAGTCGCCGGTCCGGCCGGTCGAGGGCTTCCAGCCCGGCAACGACCTGAAGGCCTGCTTCGAGAACGTCGAGGCGTACCGGGACACCCACTTCGGGCGGCCCCGGGTTTCCGGCCAGACCCTGAACGGCACGGTCGAGCCGATCCCCGGCAACGTCCTGTGGAAGCGGCACGACGGGCCCGCGCTGTTCGGCGAAGGGCCGGGCGCGGTCAACGAGTTGATGGCGAAGGTGAAGGCCGGTGGGCGCGGCAGCTTCGCCACCGTACTGGGCGCCGGGCCGACCGGCGCCGGCCACGCCGTCGCGCTGGTCCACGACCGGGACGGCGCACTGCGCTGGGCGGACCTGACCGACCGCCGGGTGGTCGCCGCCAGGCCCGGGGAGATGCCCTACAGCTTCGACCCCTCCTGGACGGTGTGGGCCTCCGTCGCGGACCGGCACGAGACCAACATCTCCGGGCCGCACGACCCCCAATTCATGGAGCGCTACAGCACGTTCACCCGCGGCGAGCCGTCGCACGACACGTCCGAGCCGATGGACATCGACGACGGCTTCGGCACCGAGAGTCCGTCCCGGACGGAGGTGCTGGACGAGCACCCGGGCGGGGCGCCGAACGACGCTGCGCCGCAGCCGGGCGCCCCGCAGCCGACCAGCCGGACCTCGTCCGGCGACGACGGACTGGACGCGCCGGGGCTGACGACGCCCAGCACCCCGCCGCCGAGCACGCCCGGCGGTGCCAGCGGCCACGTGGCGGGTGGCCCGAACCTGGCTGGTGGGCCGGCCTCGACGGGCGGCGGCAGCCGTGCGACGGGCGGACCGAACCGCCCCCGGTCGGCCTCGGCCCCGGCCGAGTTCGGACCGCGCACGCCCGCCACCCCGGCCAGGTCCGAGACCGTCGCCGCTCCCGTCCGGTCGGAGACTGCCACCGGCCCGGTCCGGGCCGAGAGCGCCGCTGCTTCGGCCCGCTCCGAGACCGTCACCGAACCCCGCACCGGGACGGGCCCGGAGAGCCCCCTGCGCCCGACTTCCCCCGAGGGGGGCGAGCGCGCCGCGTCGCTTGCACCGAACTCCGAGCACACGCTTGAGCCGGAGTTGGGGTCGCCCGGGTCGAAGTCTGAGCACGCGCCTGAGGCGGAGCTTGTGCCGCCCGGGTCGAAGTCGGAGTACACGCCCCTGGCGGAGCTTGCGTCGCCCGGGTCGAAGTCTGAGCACGCGCCTGAGGCGGAGCTTGTGCTGCCGACGCCTAAGTCGGAGTACACGTCCCCGGCGGAGCTTGCGTCGCCCGCGCCGAAGCCCGAGCACACGCCCCCGGCGGAGCCCGCATCGTCCGCGCTGAAGTCGGAGTACACGCCCCCGGCGGAGCTTGCGTCGCCCGGGTCGAAGTCTGAGCACGCGCCTGAGGCGGAGCTTGTGCTGCCGACGCCTAAGTCGGAGTACACGTCCCCGGCGGAGCCCGCATCGTCCGCGCCGAAGCCCGAGCACACGCCCCCGGCGGAGCCCGCATCGTCCGCGCTGAAGTCGGAGTACACGCCCCCGGCGGAGCTTGCGTCGCCCGGGTCGAAGTCTGAGCACGCGCCTGAG
>NZ_JBIUCB010000001.1:889525-912592 GCF_044593455.1 Kitasatospora sp. NPDC051984 | reverse complement strand
TGCTTCCCCGCCCTCGACTACTTCGAGAACTCGGGACTCCCCTTCGTCGTCGCCCTCAACGGCTTCGACGGACACCAGCCCCACACCGGCGACGAAGTCCGCGAAGCCCTCCAGCTCAACGCGGACATCCCGATCATCACGCTCGACGCCCGACGCCGGGACAGCGCCAAGAGCGCACTCATCACCCTCGTCGAGCACGCCCTCCTCGCCCGCCTGCGCTGACGAGACACGGGCATGGCCACGCCAGCAGGGGGCGTGCGGAGTCATCCGCACGCCCCCTGGGCACTTCCTCGCACCGACCGCGATTACGGCCGCTGATCGGCCCTCAGCAGGCCGTAGGTGTACGCGTCCTCCAGCGCCACCCAGGACGCCGCGATCACGTTGTCCGCCACCCCGACCGTGGACCACGTCCCGGTGCCGTCGGTGGACTGGATCAGCACCCGGGTCTTCGAGCCCGTACCGTGCTGGCCCTCCAGGATGCGGACCTTGTAGTCCACCAGCTCCAGCTTCGCCAGCGGCGGGAAGATCGGCTCCAGCGCCGCCCGCAGCGCCTTGTCCAGCGCGTCCACGGGGCCGTTGCCCTCGCCGGTGGCGACCTTCCGCTCGCCCCGCGCCCACAGCTTCACCGTGGCCTCGTTGCCCGCCCGGCCCTCCGGGCCCTGCTCGCTGATGGTCCGCCAGGACTCCAGCTCGAAGAACCGCAGCCGCTCGCCGCCGTTCACCTCGTCGCGCAGCAGCAGCTCGAACGACGCGTCCGCCGCCTCGTAGGTGTAGCCCAGGTTCTCCTGCGCCTTCACCCGGGCCACCACCCGGCCCGCCAGGTCACGGTCGCTGGACAGGTCGTAGCCCAGCTCCTTGCCCTTCAGCTCGATCGACGCCCGGCCCGCCATGTCGGACACCAGCATCCGCATGGTGTTGCCGACCCGCTCCGGATCGATGTGCTGGTACAGGTCCGGGTCCACCTTGATCGCCGAGGCGTGCAGGCCCGCCTTGTGCGCGAACGCCGAGAAGCCGACGTACGGCTGGTGGGTGGACGGGGTCAGGTTCACCACCTCGGCGATGGCGTGCGAGATGCGGGTCATCTCGGCGAGACTGCCGGCCGGCAGCACCCGGCGGTCGTACTTCAGCTCCAGCGCCCCCGCCACCGGGAACAGGTTGGCGTTGCCGACCCGCTCGCCGTAGCCGTTCGCGGTGCACTGCACGTGCGTGGCGCCCGCGTCCACCGCGGCCAGCGTGTTGGCGACCGCGCAGCCGGTGTCGTCCTGCGCGTGGATGCCCAGCCGGGCACCCGTCTCCGCCAGCACCGTCGCGACGATCTCCCGCACACCGGACGGCAGCATCCCGCCGTTGGTGTCGCACAGCACGACCACGTCCGCGCCGGCCTCGTGGGCGGCCCTGACCACGGCCAGCGCGTACTCCGGGTTCGCCCGGTACCCGTCGAAGAAGTGCTCGCAGTCGATGAACACCCGGCGGCCCTGGGAGCGCAGGAACTCCACGCTGTCCCGGACCATCTCCAGGTTCTCCTCCAGCGTGGTGCGCAGCGCCAGCTCCACATGCCGGTCGTGCGACTTCGCCACCAGCGTCACCACCGGCGCGCCGGACGCCACCAGCGCCGCGAGCTGCGGGTCCTCGGCAGCTTTCCCGCCGGCCCGGCGGGTCGCGCCGAACGCCACCAACTGGGCGTTCTTCAGCTCCAGTTCGGCCTGCGCGCGGGCGAAGAACTCGGTGTCCCGGGGGTTGGCGCCGGGCCAGCCTCCCTCGATGAAGCCGACGCCGAACTCGTCCAGGTGGCGCGCGATGGCCAGCTTGTCCGCCACCGTGAGGTTGATCCCCTCACGCTGGGCGCCGTCGCGGAGCGTGGTGTCGAAGACGTGGAAGCCGTCGTGCGGACGGTCGTTGGCCTCGGTCATGGCCCTGGGTTCTCCGTTCGGTGGAGTATTTTCATGCATTTTGCCGGGATCGTGATCCGGCTCCACTGTCCAGCATCCCGCGCGCTCCCCGGTGTCTCCGGCCCCCTCGTGAGGGCCCGGGCCGGTCCGGGACAAAACAAAAGACCCCTCGCGGGTGCGAGAGGTCTGCGCGCGGGTCTGGACGCTGGTGGTCGCTCCGCGATCAGGGTGTTGCCACGGAAGCGGTCACTGCGGACCGGCGCGCCTGCTGCTAATAATCAGCGAAAGCGAGGACACCTTTGCAGTCTTGCACACGGTCCGCGATACGACAGACCCGTCTCGCCATCCGAAACGCCTACGCGAACAGCTCGGCCGTGTCGAGCTCGAACCCGAACGGCTCGGGCAACGGGAGCGAGGCACCGACGGGCACCGTTCCGGTGGTGGCGTAATCACCGTGGGCCGGGATGCTGTGCAGCACCACTTCGTCGACACTGCGGTCCACCAGCAGGTACAGCGGGATCCCCGCCGCCGCGTATCCCAGCCTCTTGATGGCGCGCTCCCGGAGCGGCAGCCGCGAGGTCACCTCCAGCACCAGCACCACACCGGACGGCACCCACCACGGCGGTTGTCCGTTCATCGCGTTCCGCTCGGTGAACGTCGCGTCGGGGATGTAGTAGCCTCCCGGCACGATCAGCCCCTTCCGCAGGCCGGCGTCGAAGTCACCCCCCGAACGGAACACCTGCCGGAGGACCCGGCTGATCACGGTGTCGTGGCCGCCGTCCTGCGGTGGGGACACCACGATCTCGCCCGCGACCAGCTCGGCGCGGTAGCCCTCCGGGGTCTCCATGGCGAGGAAGTCGGCCACCAGGTACGGGTCTTCCGGTTCGCTCGCACACACGGCAGGCTCCTTCTGTCACCGAGCCCAACGTGCCGCCGCGCCAAAGGTTGTCGGCCCGGGCATTCCGCCATGGAATGCCCGGGCCGGCGTCGTCAGACGATCTTGTGGAGCCAGTGGTGGGTGTCCGGGCGGTGGCCGCCCTGGATGGCGAGGAGGGCCTCGCGGAGCTGCATGGTGATGGGGCCGGGCTCGCCGGTGCCGATGGTCCAGTCGGCGGTGGCGGACTTGACGTGGCCGACGGGGGTGATGACGGCGGCGGTGCCGCAGGCGAAGACCTCGGTGATGGTGCCGTCGGCGTTGCCCTGCTTCCACTCGCCGGTGGAGATCTTGCGCTCCTCGGAGCGGTAGCCGAGGTCATTGGCCAGGGCGAGCAGCGAGTCGCGGGTGATGCCGGGGAGCAGGGCGCCGGAGAGTTCGGGGGTGACGACGGTGGCGTTCTCGCCCTTGCCGACGACGAAGTAGAGGTTCATGCCTCCCATCTCCTCGACCCACTTGTGCTCGGCGGCGTCCAGCCAGACCACCTGGTCGCAGCCCTTGGCGGCGGCCTCGGCCTGGGCGACCAGGGAGGCCGCGTAGTTGCCGGCGCACTTCGCGGCGCCGGTGCCGCCCGGCGCGGCGCGCACGTAGTCCTCGGAGAGCCAGACCGAGACCGGCTTGACGCCGCCGGGGAAGTACGCGCCGGCCGGCGAGGCGATGATCATGAAGATGTAGGAGTTGGCGGGGCGCACACCCAGCCCGACCTCGGTGGCGAACATGAACGGACGCAGGTAGAGGCTCTGCTCCGGCTGGTTCGGCACCCACGCCTGGTCCTGCTGGACCAGCAGCTCGACCGCCTCGACGAAGGCCTCGACGGGCAGTTCGGGCATCGCCAGGCGGCGGGCGGAGGCCTGGAAGCGCTCCGCGTTGGCCTCCGGGCGGAAGGTCGCGATGGAGCCGTCGGCCTGGCGGTAGGCCTTCAGGCCCTCGAAGATCGCCTGGCCGTAGTGCAGCGTCATGTTGGCCGGGTCGATCTCCAGCGGCGCGTACGGCGTCAGCTGGGCGTCGTGCCAGCCGCGGCCCTCGGTCCAGCGGATGGTCACCATGTGGTCGGTGAAGATCCGGCCGAAGCCGGGGTTGGCCAGTCGGGCCTCGCGCTCCGCGTCGGACAGCGGCTGCGCCGAGGGCTTGAGGTCGAACGTGATGGGCGCCTGGGTGGGCGTGCTCATGGCTGTCTGTCCTTCACCGTGGGGTTTGGCTGGGCCACCGCCGGGCGGAGGAACGCATGACGGCACGGCCCACTGTCGATACTCGCATCCAGAGGGCCGTGCCGAACAGCCGGGAGGCTGTACGTCTGTGAACCGGCCCGTCGGCCGGAATTGTGATCCGGCCGGTCAGCCCGATACTCGGGCGGCGATCGCGTCGCCGACCGCGGAGGTGGACCGGGGGCCGGTGCGCGCGGTGAGGTCCGCGGCGACCGCGGCCTCGACCTGGGCGGCCTCGGCGGCGAAGCCGAGGTGCTCCAGCAGCATGGCGACCGAGAGCACGGTGGCGGTCGGGTCGGCCTTGCCCTGTCCGGCGATGTCCGGGGCGGAGCCGTGCACCGGCTCGAACATCGACGGGAAGTCGCCGCTCGGGTTGATGTTGCCGGACGCGGCCAGGCCGATGCCGCCGGTGACGGCCGCGGCGAGGTCGGTCAGGATGTCGCCGAACAGGTTGTCGGTGACGATCACGTCGAACCGCTCGGGCTGCGTGACGAAGAAGATCGTCGCCGCGTCCACGTGCAGGTAGTCGGTGGTGACCTCGGGGAACTCCCGGCCGACCTGCTCGAAGATCCGGGTCCACAGGTGACCGGCGTGCACCAGCACGTTGTTCTTGTGGACCAGCGTCAGCTTCTTGCGCGGACGGGCCTGGGCGCGACGGTACGCGTCCCGGACGACCCGCTCGATGCCGAACGCGGTGTTCAGGCTGACCTCGGTGGCGACCTCCTGCGGAGTGCCGGTGCGCAGCGTGCCGCCGTTGCCGACGTACGGGCCCTCGGTGCCCTCGCGGACCACCACGAAGTCGATCTCCGGCTGCCCCGCCAGCGGCGACTGCACGCCCGGGAACAGCTTGCCGGGGCGGAGGTTGATGTGGTGGTCGAAGGCGAACCGCAGTTTCAGCAGCAGCCCGCGCTCCAGCACGCCGGACGGCACGCTCGGGTCACCGATCGCGCCGAGCAGGATGGCGTCCTGCCCCTTCAGCTCCTCCAGCACCGCGTCCGGCAGGGTCTCCCCGGTCCGGTGGTACAGCCGGGCACCGAGGTCGTACTCGGTGGTCTCCAGCTTCACATCGGAGGGCAGGGCGGCGCGAAGCACCTTGAGGCCCTCGGCCACGACCTCCTGGCCGATGCCGTCACCCGGGATCACTGCGAGACGAATGGTGCGAGACATGTTTCGGACAGTACAACCGTCCCAGGCCCTGAGCACGCGGCGTCCACGATCCGGACGGGACGTCAGCTCAGCTCGATGTCGACGGGGAAGGGGTGCTCGACCTTGAGACGGTCGTGGAAGGTGCCGGTGGGGGTGTAGCGGTTGGTAGCCGGGTCCAACTCGTAGGTGTAGACGACGGGTCGGTCATCCACGTTCTCCACCCGCCAGAAGTGGCGGATGCCGGCGGCGGCGTACTTGCGGGGCTTGATCTCGCGGTCGCGTTCCACCGACTCCTCCGTGACCGCCTCGACAGCGAGCAGTACGTCCTCCGCCCGGCAGAAGGTGGTCTCCGGCCCCCAGCCCGGCCGCGAGTCGACCGCCATCAGGTCGGGCTCAAACCGATTGCGCGCATCGAGCGTGACGGTCATCGAGCGCCAGACCTCCCAGATCGCCGGAGCGGCGGCCACCAATGCCTTCTCCAACAGGCCCGTAACCCAGGTTTCCCACTTGGTGCGCGGGGCGGTGAAGATCAGCGACCCTGCGATCAGCTCGGTGCGCGGCGGGGCGTCCGGGAGGCGGTCGAGGTCATCCGCCCGGTATCCGTGCACAGGTGGGCGGATCCAGTCGGGGTACGGAGTGAGGTCGTCCATGTGATCAGTCGCCCTTCGGGGTGAGGAGCTGAACGCGCTGCCCGACCGGGTTCAGGTGGTGGATCAGCAGGGCGTCGCGCAGCTTGGTGTGGAAGAGCTCGCCGGGGTGGGCGGGGTGGAGGACGGGGGTGGGGCGGGTGAGGTCCACAGCGAAGGGGCCGAGGGTGGAGGGGCCGGTCGAGAGGGTGTAGTGGAGGTTGGTGGCGGCGGGGAGGGCGGCGAGGCGGACGGGGAGGAGGACGGTGTCGGAGTCGAGGAGGGCGGTGTCGGTGTCGCCCCAGCGGCCGCCCAGGGGTTGGACGTCGAGTTCGGTGCCGGTGCGGGCGTCGCGGGTGCGGGCGACCAGGACGTCGCTGCCGGGGAGGCGTTCGGCGGTGACAGCGGCGTCGGGGGTGCCGTCGCCGTCGAGGTCGAGGGTGGCGCGGACGGCGGAGGCGCCGACGGGGGTGGCGGTGGGGGCGGCCAGCACGGCGGCGAGGTAGAGCATGCCCTGGTCGTCGACGGCGGCGGCAGCGTGTCGCAGCTCGCCGGAGCCTTCGCCGCCGGGTTGCAGGACGGTGAGCAGGTCGGGGCGGATGCCGCCGGTGACGGCGAAGTTGGTGGGGGTGCCGAACGCGGTGGCGTCCGTGGCGGGGCGCGGGGCGGCGAAGAGGGGGACGCGGAGGGCGGGGAGGGTGGGGTCGGCGGGGGTGAGGGTGAGCCGGCCGGAGAGTTCGCCGCGGTAGGTGCGGGGGTGGCCGGCCTGGATCAGGTCGAGGGTGGGGTCGGGGGCGCGGCCGAGGCCGCTGGTGAGGCGGAGTGTGACGGTGACGGTCGCGGTGCCGTGCGGTGGGAGGACGACCCGGGCGGGTGAGAGGGCGAACGAGGCGCCGGGGACGGAGGTGGAGCCGGAGTAGCCGACGCCGTAGGCGAGTTGGCGGTCGCCCAGGTTGCGGACTTCGACCTCGCGGGTGGCCGTCAGGGCCCCGGTGGCTTCGACCACGCCGAACGAGACGCCGACCGCGCCGTCGAGTTGGGTGCCGTAGGCGAGGACGGGGGTGCGGACGGCGTCGTCGGCGCGGGCCCGGCCGCTGCCGGTGCGTTCGGGGCCGTAGACGGGGCCGGTGCGGTTGTCGTGCCGGTAGGTGTCGGTGGCGGTGTTCATCAGTGCGGCCTTGATCTCGGCGGCACCCAGTTCGGGGTGGGCGGAGCGGACCAGTGCGGCGAGGCCGGCCAGCTGCGGGGTGGCCATGGAGGTGCCGTCCTCGCGCATGCCGGCGCTGCCGGAGCCGGCTTTCGCGGACCAGATGGTTTCGCCGGGTGCGGCCAGGTCGGGTTTGACGATGCCGTCGACGCCGATGCCGCGGGAGGTGAACGTGGCGAGGGTGTCGGTGCGTTGCGGCTGGTCCTGCGGGACGGCGCCGTGCAGCGGATTGCCGGGTGTGGCGAGCCGGACCGTCACAGGGCCGGTGGCCGCGAGGAGGCGTTCGCCGTCGGCGCGGGCCAGGATCGCGGCGGGGATCCGTTCGTCGCCGGCGATCTCGCCGAGGTCGTCGCCGTCGGCGGCGTACAGTGCGCCGATGGCTCCGGCGTCGGCGGCGTGGTCGGCGCGCGGGGCGGAGCCGCAGGCCCGGTCGGCGTCCTTGGTGGTCCAGCGCAGGACGGCGATCTTTCCGCGCAGCCGTTCGAGATCGTCGGCGCCAAAGGCCGCGCAGCCGTCCAAGTCCTGGGCCGGAACGGCGAGTTCGCCGCTGACGGTGGCGGTGTCCCACTGGGTGTACCGGCCGCTCCAGTGTGCGGGGACGGTTCCGGCGAGAGCGGCGGGGGCGAGCACGGTGATGCCGTCGGCGTCGCCGTGCGGGTCGACGGAGGCGGCGGCGGTGAGCACTCGGCCCGCTGTGCCGGGGCTGCCGCCGACGCCGTACACGTCGCCCTCGTTGCCGGAGGCGGCGACCACCAGGGTGCCGAGCGCGGCGAGCCGGTCGGCGGCGAGGGCGTCGGCGTCGTCGGGGCTGCCGAACGGGCTGCCGAGGGAGAGGTTGACCACGTCGAGGCGGTCGCTCAGGTCGCCGTCGCCGTTGGGGTCGGCGGCCAGGTCGAGGGCGGCGGCGAGCTGGTCGGTGGAGCCGTGGCAGCCGAACACCTTGATGGCGTACAGCTGGGCGCCGGGGGCCGCGCCGGGGGCGACCTTGAAGTCGGCGGGGTTCAGGCCGGGCCGGTAGGGGCCGCGGTAGGGCTTGCCGTCGGCGGTGACGCCGAGGCCGGCGGCGGTGCCGGCGACGTGGGTGCCGTGGCCGTTGGCGGCGCAGTCGAGCGGGTTGTCGTCGGGGTGCGGGACGGGCTGCGGGTGTTCGGCGGCCGGGTCGGGGTCGTAGTCGTCGCCGACCAGGTCCCTGCCGCCGATCACCTTGTCGTTGGGGAAGAGTCCGGCGGGCGCGGGCTCGGCGGCGTTCACGGCGGCGTAGGCCTCGGGGGTGCCGGGGCCGCCGAAGTCTGCGTGGGTGTAGTCGATGCCGGAGTCGACGATGCCGATCCGGACGCCTTCTCCGGTGTGCCCCTCCGGGCCGTCCCACACCTTGGGGGCGCCGGTGAGCGGCACCGCGTACCCGTTGGTGCGCTGCTTGAGCGCCACGGGGTGGACGGCCTTGACGCCGGGCAGGCCGGCCAGGCGCGGGAGTTGGCCGGCGGGCAGCCGCAGGGCGAGGCCGCTGACCAGGGTGCGGGTGCGGTACAGCGGGCGGGCGTCGGGGACGGCGTGCCGCAGGGTGGCGGTGAGGGCGTCCAGCGAGCGGTCGGCGGCGGCGCGCTGGGCGCTGCCGGCGGCGGCCGCGGCGCGCCGGGTCTGGTCGGGGGTGCGGTGTTCGCGCCGGGCGCCGTCCTGGGCGCGTTGCCAGGCGGTGGCGGCGGGTTCGGTGGCTAACTCCAGCAGCACGGCGGTGCTGGGCCTGGGTGTCCCGACCGAATGGGCCGGGGTGGCCGGGGCGAGCAGGGCGAGGGTGACGAGAAGGCCGAGGGCGGTACGCACCCCGCCCAACCTAGGAGGGGCCGCCGGGCCGGGTGCGGACGTTCACCGCATGGGTGACGGTAAGTCACCCGGCTGGCGCAGTGGCGTGCGTGCGGCTCAGTGCTCGGCGGGGGCGCCGTTGTCGCGCCGGTCGAGGGCGCGCTGCAGGGCGGCGGCGGCGCGGGGGTCGGCCTGGGCGCGGCGGCGCCGACGCTGGACGAGCGTGGCGGCGGCGGTGGCGGTGGTGGGGGCGGTGGTGCGGTCTGCGACGAAAGGCATACCGGGCTCCTTGCATACGGGGGCGCAGCAGCGCGCGAGGGTGGTGACTACAAGAAGTACGCCTGGCAGGGGTCGCCTGCCGCACCGCGTACGTGCACACGGGCCACGCTCCCCGGCGTTGCGGGGGTGGCGCACCGTATGACTACTCCACAGTACGGCGGGCGGGCCGCGGTGTCGCCGAATTACTTGGATTTCCTACTATCTGAGACGGCGACGACCACCGGGTATGCGAACGGCCCTTCCGCCTCAAGGTCGGAAGGGCCGTTCTGGAGTGCTGAGGGGGCGTCAGCCGAGGTTCACCGCGCGGGCGAAGCGGGCGCCGATGGCGCCGGCGATCTCGGCGAGGACCTCCTGCGAGACCTCGGTGTCCACGGTGATCGAGGCGAGCGCATTGTCACCGTCGCGGGCGACCTGCATGCCCGCGATGTTGATGCCGGCGTCGCCGAGGATCCGGCCGAGGGTGCCGACCACGCCGGGGCGGTCCTCGTAGTGGAAGAACGCCATGTGGTCGGTGAGGGCCACGTCCACGTCGAAGCCGTCCACGCCGACGATCTTCTGGGTCAGCTTCGGGCCGGAGAGGGTGCCGGAGATCGACACCTCGCCGCCGTCCGCCAGGGTGCCGCGGACGGTGATCACGTTGCGGTGCTCGGGCGACTCGCTGGAGGTGGTCAGGCGGACCTCGACGCCGCGCTCCTGGGCGAACAGCGGGGCGTTGACGTAGGACACCGTCTCGGCCACCACGTCCTCGAACACGCCCTTCAGCGCGGAGAGTTCGAGCACCTTGACGTCGTGCTGGGTGATCTCGCCGCGGACCTCGACGTCGAGGCGGACGGCGACCTCGCCGGCCAGCGCGGTGAAGATCCGGCCGAGCTTCTCGGCCAGCGGCAGGCCCGGGCGCACGTCCTCGGCGATCACGCCGCCCTGAACGTTGACCGCGTCCGGTACCAGTTCGCCGGCCAGCGCGAGGCGCACGGACTTGGCGACGGCGATGCCGGCCTTCTCCTGGGCCTCGTCGGTGGAGGCGCCCAGGTGCGGGGTGGCGACCACGTTGTCGAGGGCGAACAGCGGCGAGTCGGTGCACGGCTCCTTGGCGTACACGTCCAGGCCGGCGCCGGCCACCCGGCCGTCCTGGAGGGCGCGCAGCAGCGCTTCCTCGTCGACGATGCCACCGCGGGCGGCGTTGACGATCCGCACGCTCGGCTTGACCTTGTGCAGCGCCTCGTCGCCGATCAGGCCGATGGTCTCCGGGGTCTTCGGCAGGTGCACGGTGATGAAGTCCGCGACCTCCAGCAGCTCCTCGAGCGAGAGCAGCTTGACGCCCATCTGGGCCGCGCGGGCGGCCTGGATGTAGGGGTCGTAGGCGACGATCTTCATGCCGAACGCGGACATCCGCTGCGCGACCAGCACGCCGATCCGGCCGAGGCCGACCACGCCGAGGGTCTTCTCGCTGAGCTCGACGCCGGTGTACTTGTTGCGCTTCCACTCGCCGCCCTTGAGCGCGGCGTTGGCGGGCGCGATGTTGCGGGCGACCGAGATCAGCAGGCCGCAGGCGAGCTCGGCGGCGGTGACGATGTTGGAGGTCGGCGCGTTGACGACCATCACGCCGGCCTTGGTGGAGGCGGCGACGTCCACGTTGTCCAGGCCGACGCCGGCGCGGGCGACCACCTTGAGCTTCTTCGCGGCGGCCAGTGCCTCGGCGTCCACCTTGGTGGCGGAGCGGATCAGGATGGCGTCCACGTCGGCGATCGCGGTCAGCAGCTCGGCGCGGTCGGCGCCGTTGCAGTGCCGGATCTCGAAGTCGGGCCCGAGGGCGTCGACGGTCGCGGGCGAGAGCTCTTCGGCGATGAGGACTACAGCGTTCTTCGATGTCACAGCGCTCACGACAGTGTCCTTAACTGTCCGGTTCACCCCGCCGCGCGGAGGGCACGAAGGTGGCGTGCGCAGGGCGGGGGAAGGTGGCATGTCGCGTAGCTAGACGCACGACGCTGTGGGCCTGACGCGTACTCGGGAGTCTATCGGCGGGCCGCCGGGGGGACTGCTCCCGTCCGGCGAAATCACCCGGACGGGAACAGCCTTGTTGTACAAGCCGGATCAGGCTTCCTGGTCCACCCAGCTCATCAGCTTGCGGAGCTTCTTGCCGGTGGTCTCCAGCAGGTGGTCGGCGTCCGCGTTCTTGTACTCGTTGTACTTCGGCAGACCGGCCTTGTACTCGGCGATCCAGGTGTTGGCGAAGGTGCCGTCCTGGATCTCGGTCAGGACCTTCTTCATCTCGGCCTTGGTGTCGGCGGTGATGATGCGGGGGCCGGTGACGTAGTCGCCCCACTCGGCGGTCTCGGAGACCGACCAGCGCATCTTCTCCAGGCCGCCCTCGTACATCAGGTCGACGATCAGCTTCAGCTCGTGCAGGCACTCGAAGTAGGCGATCTCGGGCTGGTAGCCCGCCTCGACCAGGGTCTCGAAGCCGGCCTTGACCAGGGCGGCGGTGCCACCGCAGAGGACGGCCTGCTCACCGAACAGGTCGGTCTCGGTCTCCTCGGTGAAGGTGGTCTTGATGACGCCGGCCTTGGTGCCGCCGATGCCCTTGGCGTACGACAGCGCCAGGTCGAAGCCCTTGCCGGTGGCGTCCTGCTCGACGGCCACGATGCACGGAACGCCGCGGCCCTCCTGGTACTGACGGCGGACCAGGTGGCCCGGGCCCTTCGGGGCGACCATGCAGACGTCGACGTCGGCCGGCGGCTGGATGAAGCCGAAGCGGATGTTCAGGCCGTGGCCGAAGAACAGGGCGTCGCCCGCCTTCAGGTTCGGCTCGATGGCCTCCTTGTAGACGTCGGCCTGGATCGGGTCCGGCACCAGGATCATGATGACGTCGGCCTCGGCCGCGGCCTCGGACGGGGTGACCACGCGCAGGCCGGCCTCCTGGGCGGCGGCACGGGACTTGGAGCCCTCCAGCAGGCCGACGCGGACGTCGACGCCCGAGTCGCGCAGCGACAGCGCGTGGGCGTGGCCCTGGCTGCCGTAGCCGATGACCGCGACCTTGCGGGCCTGGATGATGGACAGGTCGGCGTCGTCTTCGTAGAACAGCTCGGCCACGGGGGCACATCTCCTTGCGTGGTGGTGTTGCCGGGGGTTCCTACCGTAGGCGGACCCGGCGGGGGTTCGGTGTTGCTGCTTAAGTGTTGAGACAGTGCGCGTCAGGCGGTGCGGTCGAGCGCGCGCAGCGAGCGGTCGGTGATGGAGCGGGCGCCACGGCCGATCGCGACCAGGCCGGACTGCACCAACTCCTTGATGCCGTAAGGCTCCAGCATCTTCAGCATGGCCTCCAGCTTGTCCGATGCGCCGGTCGCCTCGATGGTCACCGCCTCGGGCGACACGTCGACGGTCTTGGCGCGGAACAGCTGGACGATCTCGGTGACCTGGGAGCGGGTCTCGGCGTCGGCGCGGACCTTCACCAGGATCAGTTCGCGCTGGACGGCCTGGGTCTGGTCCAGTTCGACGATCTTGATCACGTTGACCAGCTTGTTGAGCTGCTTGGTGACCTGCTCCAGCGGCAGCTCCTCGACGTTGACCACGATGGTCATCCGGGAGATGTCGGGGTGCTCGGTCGGGCCGACCGCCAGCGAGTCGATGTTGAAGCCGCGGCGGGAGAACAGTGCGGCGATCCGGGCGAGCACGCCGGGCTTGTTCTCGACCAGGACGGACAGGGTGTGCTTGGACATGGTGGTCATCGCTTTCTGGTCCGTCAGTCCTGGTCGTCGCCGAAGTCGGGGCGGACGCCCCGGGCGAACTGGATCTCGTCGTTGCTGGTGCCGGCCGCGACCATCGGCCAGACCATGGCGTCCTGGTGGACGATGAAGTCGATGACCACCGGGCGGTCGTTGATCTCCATGGCCTGCTTGATGACGGCGTCCAGGTCCTCGGGGCGCTCGCAGCGCAGGCCGACGCAGCCCATCGCCTCGGACAGCTTCACGAAGTCCGGGATCCGGGTGCCCTGGGCGGGCTGCTCGATGCCGTCATGGCCGGGGCCGGAGTGCAGGACGGTGTTGGAGTAGCGCTGGTTGTAGAACAGCGTCTGCCACTGGCGGACCATGCCCAGCGAACCGTTGTTGATGACCGCGACCTTGATCGGCAGGTTGTTCAGGCTGCAGGTGGTCAGTTCCTGATTGGTCATCTGGAAGCAGCCGTCGCCGTCGATCGCCCAGACCGGGACGTCGGGCTGACCGGCCTTGGCGCCCATCGCGGCCGGGACGGCGTAGCCCATGGTGCCGGCGCCGCCGGAGTTCAGCCAGGTGGCGGGCTTCTCGAACTTGATGAACTGGCTGGCCCACATCTGGTGCTGGCCGACGCCCGCGGCGTAGATGGCGTCCGGGCCGACCAGTTGGCCGATCCGCTCGATCACCTGCTGCGGCGACAGCATGCCCTCGGGGGCGGGCTCGTAGCCCAGCGGGTAGGTCTGCTTCCACTGGTTCAGCTTGGTCCACCAGTCCGCGTAGTCGCCGCGGTGGCCGGCGTCGAACTCGGCCTGGACGGCGACGATCAGGTCGGCCAGCACCTCGCGGGCGTCGCCGACGATCGGGACGTCCGCCGGGCGGTTCTTGCCGATCTCGGCGGGGTCGATGTCGGCGTGCACGACCTTGGCGTTCGGGGCGAACGAGTCGAGCTTGCCGGTGACCCGGTCGTCGAAGCGGGCGCCCAGGGTGAACAGCAGGTCGGACTTCTGCAGCGCGGTGACCGCGGGGACCGAGCCGTGCATGCCGGGCATGCCCAGGTGCTGCGGGTGGCTGTCCGGGAAGACGCCGATCGCCATCAGGGTGGTGACCACCGGGGCGCCGGTCAGCTCGGCCAGGATGCGCAGCTCCGCGCCGGCGTTGGCCTTCAGCACGCCGCCGCCGACGTACAGCACCGGGCGCTTGGAGTTCACCAGCAGCTTGGCGGCCTCGCGGATCTGCTTGGCGTGCGGCTTGGTGACCGGGCGGTAGCCGGGCAGCGAGGTCTCGACCGGCCAGCGGAAGGTGGTGGTGGCCTGCAGGGCGTCCTTGGCGATGTCGACCAGGACCGGGCCGGGGCGGCCGGTGGCGGCGATGTGGAAGGCCTCGGCGATCACCCGGGGGATCTCGGCGGGGTCGGTGACCAGGTAGTTGTGCTTGGTGATCGGCATCGTGATGCCGCAGATGTCCGCCTCCTGGAAGGCGTCCGTGCCGATCGCCTTGGAGGCGACCTGGCCGGTGATCGCGACCATCGGGACGGAGTCCATGTAGGCGTCGGCGATCGGGGTGACCAGGTTGGTGGCGCCGGGGCCCGAGGTGGCCATGCAGACGCCGACCCGGCCGGTGGCCTGCGCGTAGCCGGTCGCGGCGTGGCCGGCGCCCTGCTCGTGGCGGACCAGGATGTGCCGGACCTTGGTGGAGTCCATCAGCGGGTCGTACGCAGGGAGGATGGCACCGCCCGGAATGCCGAAGACCGTGTCGGCCCCGACGGCCTCGAGCGAGCGAATGAGCGACTGTGCGCCGGTCATGGTCTCGATGGTCTGCTGACCCGGAGCGTGGGCGGCCGGGTGGTCCCCACGACGGGGGGTTGCGGCGTGCTCAGTCATCTGCCTGTCTCTTCTCGGGTTCTGCTCGGGGTGGCGCCGGCCCGGGGGCGGTGGCTCCCTGGGCGGTCTCCGGCGGTGCCTCGATCGTCCGGATTTCGGGGGGTTGAGGCCAGGATTCCTGCGGTGGCCGACCCGGATTCGTGCAACAAAAAACCCCTCGTGCCAAGGGCATGCGAGGGGGAGGCGCGTCAGGCTGTTCTTCAGCCGACGCGCCCGCCAAGTACGAGAATTCGGGTGGTCATGGCACCGACCTTCCTCCCACGCAGTGGTGGGTGTCAAGCTGGTGGGACCGCCGTCTCACCATGCGGGCCACCGCTCGGACCCCCGACGGTGTGCCGTTGCGGCAGCTCAAGGCCGCTGTGCAGGTGCCCCGGGCGGGCCGCGGAAGCCTCCGCCAATCCATTCGTGCGGGCCTCCGGGGTGAGCAGCGGGCGGCGGCCGGGGTGGCCCTGGCCGGGGCGAGGGACGGAGTAGCCGCGGCGCAGCAGGGCGCGGCGCAGCCGCAGTTCGTCGAGCGGGCGGTCGAAGGCCAGGCCCTGGCCGCGCCGGCAGCCGAGTTCCTGGAGCACGGCGAGCTGCCGGGGGTGGTCGACGCCGTCGGCGCCGGTGACCAGGCCGAGGTCGCGGCCGAGGCGCAGGGCGTGCCCGGCGAGTGCCCGGGTGAGGGTGGAGTCGGCGATGTCCTGGACCAGGCTGCGGTCCAGTTTGAGCGCGTCGAACGGCATCCGGGCGAGTGCGCCGAGCGAGCCGCCGCCGGCGCCGAACCCGGCGAGCGCGGTGGACACCCCGAGGCGGCGGAACGCGGCCAGGCGGCGGCCGAGTTCGTCGGCGAGCGCGTCGGGGCCGGTCCGGGAGACTTCCAGGACGAGCAGGTCGGGCGGCAGTTCGGTGTCCCGCAGGGCGCCGGCCAGGGTTTCGTACATGCCGGGGGCGCAGAGCCGTTCGGCGGCCAGCCGGACGGTGACGGGGACGGGCGGGGCGGCGGGGCCGTCGGCGCGGCGGCGGGCGGCGGCTGCGACGGCTTCGGTGACCAGCCAGCGGGCGAACCGGGTGGCGCCGTCGCCGGTGTCGGCGGTGCGCAGGAACTCTGCGGGAGTGAGCAGCAGGCCTTCGGCGGAGCGCCAGCGGGCCTGGGCCTCGACGCCGGTGAGCCGGCCGCCGGCCAGTTCGACGACGGGTTGGTGGAGCAGCGCGAAGGAGCCTTCGCGGACGGCGGCGCGCAGCCGCTCCTCCAGTTCGCCGCGCCGGTCGAGTTCGGCGCGCATCGCCGGGGTGTAGAGCACCACCCGGCCCTTGCCGCGGGACTTGGCCTGGTACATCGCGAGGTCGGCGTTGCGGAGCAGTTCGTCGGCGGCGCTCGCGGCCCGGCTGTCGGCGCTGCGGGCGCGCGCGTCCTCGTCCTCGCCGGGGGCGGGTTCGGGGACGGGCAGTGGGGCGTCGGGGCCGAAGGCGATGCCGATCGAGGCGGCGACGCCGAGTTCGGTGCCGCCGATCCAGTACGGCTCGGAGAGGGCGGCGCGGATGCGTTCGGCGAGGTCGCGGACCTGCGGGTGGCCGAGCCGGCCGCGGACCAGGACGGCGAACTCGTCGCCGCCGAACCGGGCGACGGTGTCCTCGGTGCGGACGGCGGCCTGGAGGCGGCGGGCGGCCTGCACCAGCAGTTCGTCACCGACCTGGTGGCCGGCGGTGTCGTTGACGGCCTTGAAGCCGTCCAGGTCGAGGAAGAGCACGGCGAGGGCGGTGCCGGCCGGGCCCTGCGCGGTGAGCGCGGCCCGGACGCGCTGGGCGAACAGGGCGCGGTTGGGCAGGTCGGTGAGCGGGTCGTGGAACGCGTTGTGCTGCAACTGGGCCTGCAGGCGCACCCGTTCGGTGATGTCGCGGCTGTTCAGGATCAGTCCGTCGCGGTACGGGTTGACGGTGGATTCGACGTGCAGCCACTCCCCCTCGCCCTCGCCCTCGTTCTCGCCCGAGCGGATCCGGCATTCGACCCGGGCGGAGGGTTCGCCGGGCTGGAACCGGGCGCCCCGGCTGCGGGCCAGGATGCGGCGTACCTCGGCGAGCACCCGGTCGACGTCCTCGGGGTGGACCAGGTTGAGCAGGTTGCCGCCGACCAGGTCCTCCGGGTCGCGGTTGTAGACCCGCAGCGCGGCGGGGCTGACGTAGGACAGCGCACCGGACGGCCCGGCGATCATGATGACGTCGCTGGAGCCCTGCACCAGGGAGCGGAAGTGGGCTTCCTTGGTGGCGAGTTCCTGTGCGAGCGACAGGTTGTCGAGCAGCATCACGCCCTGCCGGACGATCAGGGCCAGGCCGACGGTGCTGGCGGCGGCGAGCATCACCCGGTCCAGCGGGCGGCCGCCGAGCGCGTTGTAGAGGATGCCGGCGGTGCACACCGCGGCGGCGGCGTAGGGCGTGAGCGCGCTGAAGGTGGAGGCGACCCGGCGGCGCGGCCCGCCCTGGGTGGAGGGGTGCTGGCGGCTGGGGCGGCGGGTGTGCGACCAGGGGGCCCAGGCGAGCAGCAGGGAGCCGGCGAACCAGCCGGCGTCCAGCAGTTCGCCGGAGTGGTAGTCGCTGTGGAACTGCGGGGTGGTGAACAGGGCGTCGCAGACCACGGTGACGACCAGGCCGATCATCGCGGTGTGCACGGCGGCCCGATTGCGGTCCCGGCCGCGGACGTTGAGGCCGACCACCAGGCCGACCAGCAGGATGTCCAGTACGGGGTAGCCGAGGCCGATGGCGAGCTTCAGCGGGTCGTCACCGTCGCCGGCGGCGACCCGGCCGAGTGCCAGGCTCCAGCTGAGGGTGAACAGCGAGCCGGCCACCAGCCAGCCGTCCAGCATCAGGCAGAGCCAGCCGGCCGGGTTGCGCGGGCGCTGGGCGAGCACCAGCAGGCCGGTGATGGCGAGCGGGGCGAACAGCAGGAACGGGTACTCGGCGGAGGAGTCCGGCGGCAGCGGCCGGCCGAGCACCACCTCGTACCAGCCCCACAGGCCGTTGCCGAACGCGACCACGGCGGAGGAGAGGCCGAACAGCAGCCAGGCGGGCCGGGTGTGGCCGCCGACCGCGATGCCGTGCGCGAGGCAGGACAGGGCGGCCGCGAGGGCCGCCCCGGCGAGGCCGAAGTCGCCCATCACCAGGGCGAGTTCGCACGAGCCCCAGCCGAGTCCGGAACCCACCGCGTACCCGGCGCAGAGCACCGCGAGCAGCACGGCCGTGAGCCTGCGCAGGGCGGGATGGGCAGGCAGCACCGATTCGGTGGAGTTCAATCGACATCTCCCCCTCCGGCCCGTGGCCGTACCGGTGTTCCCGCTTCGGACCCTACACCAATCCGGTCACGCACCGGCACGCAGTCTCAACTCAGCGTAATGATTGGCAGGTGAGGCGGGGGACCTTCGGGCGGGTGTCGCCCGTTCGGCTCAGGCGGTGGGGGTGGCGGCGGCGCGGAGCCGGTACAGCAGTTCGGACTGCCGGTGGGTCAATTCGTCTGCGGCGGTGGCTCCTTCGGCGACGGCGCGGGTGAACGCGGCGAGTGTTTCGGCGACTTGGTCGGCGGCGGCGAACAAGGGCTGCTCGGTGTTGCCGCCGCGTTCCAGCAGGACGGTGGGGGGCTGGTCGGCGGGCGGGGTGAAAGCGCGCTCGACCCGGATCCGGCCGGTGCTCCCCCACAGTTCGTAGCTGTTGCGGTAGGCGTGGTCCATGCCGAAGGCGAGCTGGGCGAGCACGCCGCCGGGGGTGGTCAGCACGGCCGCGCCGGAGGTCTCCACGGCGCTGCCGGCGCCGCGGTGCAGGGCGGCGCCGGTCACCGTGAGTTCCGGGCCCAGGAAGTGCAGGGCGGCCCGGACGGGGTAGTAGCCGACGTCCAGCAGGGCGCCGCCGCCGAGTTCGGGCCGGTGCCGGATGTTGTCGGCGGGCAGCGCGGGGATGGCGAACGCGGCGGAGAACATCCGCAGTTCGCCGATCGCGCCGTCGGCGACCAGCCGCCGGACCTGCTCGTGCACCGGGTGGTGGACGAACATCACGTTCTCCCGGAGCACCAACTCGCGCTCCTCGGCCCGGCGTTGCAGGGCCGCGGTGGCGGCCGGGTCGGCGGTGAGCGGCTTCTCGGCGAGGACGTGCTTGCCGGCGTCGAGGGCGGCGGCCACCCACTCGGCGTGCAGGGCGATCGGCAGCGGCACGTACACCGCGTCCACGTCGGGGGATTCGACCAGTGCGCGGTAGTCGGTGGCCCGGCAGCCGTACTGGGCGGCGAGCGGTTTCGCGCGTTCCGGGTCGCGGCTGGCGATCGCGGTGAGGCGCAGGCCGGGCTGGGCGGCGATCGCGGGCAGCATCCGCCGCCGGGCGATCTCCGCGCAGCCCAGCACGCCGATCCGCAGGGGGTCAGTCACGGTCGTCCAGGCCGTTCAGTACGGCCAGCAGGGTGCGGGCCTGGACGTTGACGTAGTGGCCGTGCCGGACGAGCTCGGAGAGCTGACCCGGCGTCACCCAGGCGTAGCCCTCGGGCTCGTCGAGCGGTTCGTCGTCGCCGGTCTCGACCAGCAGGTAGTCGGCCTCGGCGTGCAGGAAGCGCCCGCCCTCCTCGGAGTGCACGGCCCGGTAGGCGACCTGCCCGTTCAGTACCCGGTCGAGGAACGGGGGCCGCTCCTCGTGGTTGCCGGGGGTGCACTGGACGGTGGGGGCGAGTTCGACGGCGTCCAGGAAGCCGCCCTCGACCTTGGCATGCGCCAGGACGTGCCGGACGCCGTCGATCCGGCGGGTGAGGAAGGCGGCGACGCCGCGGCCGACGGGTTCGATCAACGGCTGGGTCCAGCTGGTGACTTCGCGGTTCCCGGCGGTGACGTTGACCGCGACGACCTTGAAGAACCGGCCCTGCTCGTGCGCGATGGTCTCCTCGTCCTGCGTCCAGCCGGGCAGGTCGGCCAGCGGGACGCGTTCGGCGTGGATGTCGTGGCGGGAGCGCTGCCCGGTGAACCAGGAGAGCAGCTCGGTGTCGGTGTGCAGGGCGCGGCCGTCCGGGTCGGCGACCGGGGCGCAGGCCAGCACGGTGCGGGAGTCCATGTTCACCACGTTGTCGCGGCGCAGCAGTTCGGCGATCTGGCCGAACGTCAGCCAGCAGAAGTCGTCGTCCTCGGGGACGTCGTCCAGCGCCTCGACGATCATGTTGCGGTTGCTCTTGTGGAAGAACCAGGAGCCGTGCTCGGACTGCAGCACGTCGGCGAGCACCCGGCGGGGGCGGCCGCCGGTGAAGTACTCGATGTACTTCACGTCGGCGCCCTGGTGCACCTTGGTGTAGTTGCTGCGGGTGGCCTGGACGGTCGGCGAGAGCTGGAGCAGGTTGCGGTTGCCGGGTTCCATCTTGGCCTGCATCAGGCAGTGCAGGACGCCGTCGAACTCCTTGACCAGGATGCCGAGGATGCCGACCTCGGGCTGCTTGATGATCGGCTGGTACCACTCCCGGTAGGGGCCGTCGTCGAGGGTGACGTGCAGGCCCTCGACGGAGAAGAAGCGGCCGCTGCGGTGGACCAGGTTGCCGGTGCCCTCGGCGAAGGACCAG
The DNA here is from genome assembly GCF_044593455.1 of Kitasatospora sp. NPDC051984. Classification (NCBI taxonomy): domain Bacteria; kingdom Bacillati; phylum Actinomycetota; class Actinomycetes; order Kitasatosporales; family Streptomycetaceae; genus Kitasatospora; species Kitasatospora sp. NPDC051984. The sequence continues at coordinate 892,365 of NZ_JBIUCB010000001.1, read as the reverse complement.
CCGTTCAGTTCGGCGAACGGGATCTTCCGCACGGTGAAGTCGTTGGCCCGGCCGCGCCCGGCCAGCCAGTCGGCGAAGGCGGCGGTGCTCAGCCTGGCGCCCTCGGTGGCGGCGGCGGAGCGGGCGATCCTGGCGGCCGGGGCTGCGTCCCCGCGGGGGCGGGCGGTCGCGCGCGGGCGGGCGGCGGCGGTGTCCGGTGCGGGCATCGGGCGTTCCCTCTCAGCTGTTCTTGGCGACGAACTCGCGAACGGACTCGATGATGTAGTCGAGCTGGGCCTCGCTCAGGCCGGGGTACACGCCGACCCAGAAGGTGTGCTCGGTGACGATGTCGCTGTTGGTGAGGTCGCCGACGACGCGGTGCGGCTTGCCGATGTAGGCGGGGTGACGGGTCAGGTTGCCGGCGAACAGGCGGCGGGTGCCGATCTTGCGGGCCTCCAGGAAGTCGACCAGCGCGGCCCGGGTGAACGGGGCCTCGGGGTCGACGGTGAGCACGAAGCCGAACCAGCTCGGGTCGGAGTTCGGGGTGGCGTGCGGGAGCAGCAGCCACGGCACGTCGGCCAGGCCGTCGCGCAGGCGCTGCCAGTTGGCCTTGCGGGCATCGACGAAGGAGTCCAGCTTGGCCAGCTGGGTGAGGCCGAGGGCGGCCTGGATGTCGGTGGCCTTCAGGTTGTAACCGACGTGCGAGAAAATGTACTTGTGGTCGTACCCGGCGGGCAGGGTGCCCATCTGGTAGTCGAAGCGCTTGAGGCACTTGTTGCTCTCGCCCGGCTCGCACCAGCAGTCCCGGCCCCAGTCGCGCAGCGACTCGACGATCCGGGCCAGCGCCAGGTTGGAGGTCAGCACGCAGCCGCCCTCGCCCATCGTCAGGTGGTGCGCCGGGTAGAAGCTGACGGTGGTCAGGTCGCCGAAGGTGCCGGTGAGCTGGCCGTTGTAGGTGGCGCCGACGGCGTCGCAGTTGTCCTCGATCAGGAACAGGTCGTGCTCCTCGGCGAGCTGCGCGATCTCGGCGACCGGGAACGGGTTGCCCAGCGCGTGCGCGATCATGATCGCCTTGGTGCGCGGGCCGATCGCGGCGGCCACCCGGTCGGCGGTGGTGTTGTAGGTGCCGAGCTCGATGTCGACGAAGACCGGGATCAGCCCGTTCTGCAGGATCGGGTTGACGGTGGTCGGGAAGCCCGCCGCGACGGTGATCACCTCGTCGCCCGGGACCAGCTTGCGGTCCTCCAGGTGGTCGGAGGTCAGCGCGGTCATCGCCAGCAGGTTGGCGGACGAGCCGGAGTTGGTCAGGTGCGCCTTGCGCCGCTTGCACTTCTTGGCGAACAGCGACTCGAACTTGCGGGAGCTGCGGCCGGCCGCGATCCGCATCTCCAGCGCGGCCTCGACCAGCGCCACCCGGTCCTCCGCGTCCAGCACCGCGCCGGACGGCCAGATCTCGGTGACCCCGGGCACGAACGCGCCGTCGTCCTCCTGCTCCTGGTGGAACTTGCGAACCTCGTCGAGGACGAGCTCCTTGTGCACGCTCATCGCCGGTCTCCTTCTGATGGGGCATCGGGTGGGGTCTTCTCGTCGGTCCGGTCCAGCTTGCGGGCGGCTGCTGGAGCCGGACTCGACAGTGCCTCGGCGGGCGGTTCAGCAGCCGGTTCAGCAGCCGGTTCAGCGGCCGCCGGCGACGGCGAGGGCCTCGCCGGTGACGTTGCCGTTGGCGGCCGAGCCCAGGTACAGCACGGCCCGGGCCACCTCCTCGGGGGAGCTGAGCCGACCGCTCGGGGTGGCGGCGGTCTCCCGCTCGCGGACCGGCGCGGGCAGCCCGGCGGCGACCCGCTCGGTGGTGGTCAGGCCGGGGCAGACCACGTTCACCAGCACGTCGGTGCCGGTCAGGTCCCACATCAGGCTGCGGGTCAGGCCGTGCAGTCCGGCCTTGGCGGCGCCGTAGAACTCCTGGCCGCGGTTGCCGCCGAGCGCGTTGTGCGAGGAGATCAGCACGATCCGGCCCCAGCCGCGGGCCCGCATGCCGCCGACGGCGGCCTGCACGGTGCGGACGGTCGGCGCCAGGTTGCCGTCGATCACCGGCAGCCAGTCCGGCTCCGGGACGTCCTCGAACCGGGTGCCGGGGATGCGCCGCTCGCCCCAGCGGACGGCGTTCGCCACCAGCACGTCCAGCCGGCCCCAGCGGCGCTCGACCTCGGCCACCGCGAGCTGCGGCGACTTCGGGTCCTCCAGGTCGTACGGCAGCGCGAACGCCCGCTCAGGGCCGCCGAGTTCGTCGGCGAACTGCTCGGCGGCAGCCCGGTCGGAGCGGTAGGCGACGGCCACCCGGGCCCCTTCGGCGGCGTACGCCCGGGCGACCGCGCGCCCGATCCCGCCGGTCGCCCCGGTCACCAGTACGACGCGCTCTCGCAGTCCCAGGTCCATGCCACTCCTCGGTGCGCGGCCGGCCCGGACGGGTCCCGCCCCGACGCGGGGCGGCCCGGCCGCCGGGTGCCGACCCGCCGTCGACGGCAGCCCCGAGCCTGCGCCCGCGGGCTGGAGCGGTGCTCGCGGACGGGTCGCAACTCGGCGTCGTGGCGGGGAAGTTGGCGCGCCCAATAAGGGCCATCCGACGACCTCCCCGGTTCCGGGACGAACCCAGGGCCGGCGCGGTGCTCGCGGGAGGGTCGCAACTCCGCGCCCTGGCAGGACAGTTGGCGCTTGAAGTGGACTACCCGGCGACCGCCTCCGGATTCGGAACGAGCCCCGGGCCGGCGCGGCGCTCGCGGACGGGCGGCAACTCCGACTCCTGGCAGGTCAGTTCACGCCGAAGGCGGACTACCCGTCCACCACCTCCGGTTCGGGGGAAAGCA
>NZ_JBIUCB010000001.1:858275-889427 GCF_044593455.1 Kitasatospora sp. NPDC051984 | reverse complement strand
CACCGGCCGGCGCGGCACTCGCGGATAGGTAGCAACTTCAGCTTCTGGCACGCCAGTTGGCGCGGGCATCGCCTCCGGCTCCGGGGCAAGCACCGGCCGGCGCGGCACTCGCGGACGGGCGACAACTCCGACTCCTGGCAGGTCAGTTCACGCCGAAGGCGGACTACCCGTCCACCACCTCCGGTTCGGGGGAAAGCACCGGCCGGCGCGGCACTCGCGGATAGGTAGCAACTTCAGCTTCTGGCACGCCAGTTGGCGCGGGCATCGCCTCCGGCTCCGGGGCAAGCACCGGTCGGCGCGGCGCTCGCGGACGGGCGACAACTCCGACTCCTGGCAAGTCAGTTCGCGCTGAAGGCGGACTACCAGGCCACCGCCTCCCGCTCCGGGACGAGCCCCGGCCGGCGCGGCACTCGCGGACGGGCGACAACTCCGACTCCTAGCAGTTCAGTTGGCGCTGAAGGCGGACTACCAGGCCACCGCCTCCGACTCCGGGGCAAGCACCGGCCGGCGCGGCACTCGCAGACGGGCGACAACTCCGCCTCCTGGCAGGTCAGTCGGCGCGGAAGGCGGACTACCCGGCCACCGCCTCCTGCTCCGGGACGAGCCCCGGCGTCGAGGTCAGCAGGTCGCGCAGCGAGGTGTCCAGGTCGCGCTGCGGCCGCCAGTCGAGCAGCCGGGCGGCCTTGCCGATGTCGACCTGCTGCCAGTCCACCGCGCCGCGCTGCGGGGCGGTGTCCGGCTCCTCGGCCACGGTCAGCGGCAGGCCGCTCAGCTCGATCAGCCGGTCCACCAGCCGGCGCACCGCGACGGCCTCGCCCCGGCCGATGTTGATCACCTGGCCGGCCAGCCCGCCAGGGGCGTCCGCGACGGCGGCCGCCACCACCGCGTCGGCGACGTCCCGGACGTCCACGAAGTCCCGCCGGGCCCGCAGCGGGGTGAGCCGCAGCGGCTCGCCCGGGCCGCCGCGGGCGACCTCGGCGAGCCGGCCGGCGATCATGCCGAGCAGGCTGCCCGCCGGGGTGCCGGGCCCGGACACGTTGACGATCCGCAGCACCACCCCGTCCAGCCCGCGGTCCCGGGCGGCGGCCAGCACCGCCTCGGTGCCGAGCAGCTTGGTCCGCCCGTACGAGCTGACCGGCGCGGGCGGCAGGCTCTCCGGGATGGCCACGCCCCACGGGCCCGGCCCGTACTCGTGCACCGAACCGAGGTGCACCACCCGCGGCCGCCCGGGCAGCAGGCCGACCGCCGTGACCAGCCGTTCCGGCAACTCGGCGTTGGCCTGCGCCATCTGCTGGTCCGTCACACCCCACACCGCGCCCGCCGCGTTCACCACCACGTCGGCGCCGGTGCTGCGCAGCACCTCGGCGAGCCGCTCGGGCGAGGTGGCGGCGAGGTCGAGCGGGATCGGCTCGAAGTCCGCGGCGCCGGCGGCGCTGCGCGCGACCCCGTACACCCGGGCGCCGGCCGCGGCGAGCGCCTGGCAGACACGACGGCCGACGAATCCGGTCGCGCCGAGGACCGCTACCCGCCGGCCCTGGGCGGCCGGTGGTCGATCCGCGCTCCGCACGTCGAACTGGGACACCGTCGGCACCTCCGTCTGCATCGGCCCGCGGCCGGATCGCCGCGTGCCTCTCCGTGGTCGCGCCGCATGGTGCAGCAGTCGGCTCGAATCCTGGTGGACGGCCGGGCCGCTGCTCGCCGCCGCCGCTACCGGTGCTCTAGCGGCGCTCCCTACAGTCCGCACCCATGGGGATACAAGCCACCGCGGTGCCCGACGCCTATCGGATCACCCCGCGTCAACACCCCGACTCCCGGGGCAACTTCTTCGAGTCGTACAAGCGCGACGCGCTCGCCGAGGCGACCGGCCACCTGTTCACGCCACTGCAGGTGAACTACTCGACCTCGTCCCGCAACACGCTGCGCGGGATCCACGGGGTCACCATCCCGCCCGGGCAGGCCAAGTACGTCAGTTGCGTGCGCGGCGTCCTGCTGGACGTGGTGGTCGACGTCCGGCTCGGCTCGCCCACCTTCGGCACGCACGTCACCACCGTGCTCGACGCCAAGGAGGGCACCGCGGTGTTCGTCGCCGAGGGCCTGGCGCACGGCTTCGTGGCGCTCACCGACGACGCCTGCATCAGCTACCTGTGCTCCACCCAGTTCGTCCCCGGGACGCAGTTCGACATCCAGCCCTTCGACCCCGAGCTGAACATCCCGTGGAAGAACTGGCTCGACGGTGAACCGCTGCTGTCCGAGAAGGACCGGTGCGCGCCGTCGCTGGCCGAGCTGACCGAACGCGGGGTCCTGTCCACCTATGACGAGTGCCGCGCGCTCTACGCGCGGCAGCGCCCACCGAGGAGATGACATGCGAGTGCTGTTCGCCACCTGGGCGGAGCCCGGGCACCTGTACAGCCTGGTCCAGCTGGCCTGGGCCTGCCAGGCGGCGGGCCACGAGGTACGGTTCGCCACCCCGCCGGCCAGCGCCCCCGCGGTCGCCCGGGCCGGGCTGATCGGGGTGGCGGTCGGGCAGGACGTCGCGGTCGCCCAGATCCGCAACCGCGTGGACCTCGCACCGTGGCGCAGCTTCGGCCGCTGGCCCGAGAGCTGGGCCGCCCGCCCCGAGCTGCTGGACGACGGGCACCGCACCGTGCTGGCCGCGCTGGCGGACAAGCAGCTCACCGTCGCCGACGCGATGGCCGACGACCTGATCGCGTTCGCCCGCGCCTGGCGGCCCGACGTCGTGGTGCACGACTCGCTGACCTTCGCCGGCCCGCTGACCGCCGCCGTCCTCGGTGTCCCCGCGCTCGGCCACACCTGGGGCACCGCCACCGTGATCCGGATCGAGACGGACCGGCTGGACGGTGAACTCCGGCCCGGCTACCGCGACTTGTTCGAGCGGCACGGCGCCGACCCCGAGCGCGGGCCGATCGGCTGGTTCGACCCGTGCCCGCCGTCGCTGCGGCTGCCCGACCCGGCGCCACGCCGGCGCATCCCCGTCCGCTACGTGCCGTACAACGGCCCCGGCCTGCTGCCCGACTGGCTGCACACCGACTCCGGCCGCCCCCGGGTCTGCGTCACCGCCGGGGTGTCCGGCGGCAAGGTCTCCCCCGACCGGCTGCCCGACGTCCTCACCGGCGCACTGGCCGCACTCACCGCACTCGACGTCGAGGTGGTGCTGGCCGTCGGCGCCGGCCAGGCCGGGAAGCTCGGCGGCCTGCCGGACGGCGTCCGGGTCGCCGAATCGCTGCCGATGACCGCGCTGCTGCCGACCTGCGCGGCCGTCGTCCACCACGGCGGGTCCGGCACCGGCCTGACCGCCGCCGCGCACGGCATACCGCAACTCGTGCTGCCGCAGGTGCCGATCTCCGCCGAGATCGGCGAACGGCTGGCACACGCCGGCGCCGGGCTGCTCCCCGCCCCCGGCGAGCAGCACGACCCGGCGGTGATCGGCGCCTCGGTCGCCGCGCTGCTGGACGACCCGCGGTACGGCAAGGCCGCCGCCGCGCTGCGCGAGGAGATGCTCGCCGAGCCGACGCCCGCCGAGCGGGTCGCGGTGCTGGTGGACGCGGTGGCCTGAGTCCCCTGAAGTCGCTGAAGGGGCGGCCCCGACCGCAATGGTCGGGGCCGCCCCTTCGTCGGCTCAGCTTCGTCGGCTCAGCTTCGTCGGCTCAGCTTTGTCGGTTCAGCGCACCAGTTCGAGCAGCCGCTCCGCGGTCCGCGCCGGGCTGGGCTGCGCCTGCGACTCCTCGCGCAGCCGGGCGGCGGCGTCCCGGTGGGCCGGGTCCTCGACCAGCGCGAGCACGTCCTCGTGCACCCGCTGCCCGGCCCGCTCGTCCTCGATCAGCTCGTTGTACGGGACGTGCCGGGCCGCGCCGGCGCCGGTCAGCCGGTCGCCGGTGAGCATCTGCTCCGGGCGCGGCGAGAGGATCAGCTGCGGGGTGCCGGCCGCGACCGCGGTCATCGCGGTGCCGCCACCGCCCTGGTGCGCCACCGCCGCGCAGGTCGGCAGCAGCAGGTGCAGCGGCAGCATCGACACCGTCCGGATGCCGCTCGGCAGCTCCCCCAGCAGCTCGCGCTGCGCCTCGGTGACGGCGAGCACCACCTCCAGGCCGGCCGCCGCCAGCGAGTGGGCGGCGCCGAGCAGCGGCGCGGGCAACGCGGACTTCGGGTCCAGCTTGCCCGCCGTGACTCCCCAGGTGATGCACACCCGCGGCGCCTCCGGCTCCTTCCGCAGCCAGTCGGGCAGCTCGCCCGGGCCGTTGTACGACACGATCCGGGTGTTCAACCGGGTTGCCGGGGTGGGAAGTTGGAGGGACGGCGGGCACGGGTCGACGAATACGCCGGTGCCGTCGTCGACCTGCGCGCCGAACTTCTCGAACAGCGCCCGGTAGCCCGGCCACGCCTCTCCCCCGGGCGCGGAGTGCTCGACGTCGAGCACCGCCGGGCTGCCCCACTGGTGGCTGGCCAGCGGCACCCCAAGCAGGTCGGCGACCACCGCGGCCGCGTACGTGCCCGCGTCCCGAACGATCAGGTCCGGCCCGAAGTGCCGGGCGAACTCCAGCAGTTCGGGCACCATCGCCTCGGCGGTCACCGCCTGCCGGTCCACCAGCGCCTGGAGCAGGCCGAGCTGACCCTCGTCCAACCGGTCGAGGTGCAACGGCCAGTCGGCCGGCCAGGACCGCTGCGAATGCCAGACCTTCAACTGCCCCTTCGCCTGCCCCTGCCCGCTCCCGGCCATCGCCCCGGGCACCGGACCGATCGCCACCGGCGTCAGCCCCGCCCCCGACACATGAGCGGTGCAGTTGGGCGGCACAGCGACCCGCACCTCGTGACCCGCCGCCTGGAACGCCCAGGCCAGCGGGACCATCGGAAACAGGTGGGACGGGGAGGCCCAGGTGGTGAAGAGGACGCGCACTGTTCTCCTCCATGCGCTCGGTTCGACTCCGCCGCGACGACGGACGCGGGCCCAGCGTCCGGCGCCCCGCTCGACCCACGATCGAACCCGGACGGAAGGCCAACGCCTACCCAACGAGGGCGGCGAGGGTGGTGACGACGTCCGCCGGGGTGGGCATGGCCGCGATCTCGGTGCGCAGGTGGGCGGTGGCGGTGCGGAAGCTGGGGTCGTCGAGGAGGCGGGCGGCGGCGTGGGCCACGGCGTGCGGGTCGCGCTGCTGCTCGTCGGTGGGGAGGCTCAGGCCGATGCCGAGGGCGGTGACGCGTTCGGCGTGCTCGGCGGTCCACGGGGTCTGCGGCAGGACGAGTTGCGGCAGGCCGCGGGCGATCGCGGCCAGGCCGGTGCCGCTGCCGCCGTGGTGGACCACGGCGTCGCAGCCGTCCAGGAACAGGTCGAGCGGCGTGGGATCGACCAGCCGTACCGAGGCGGGGAGTTCGCCGAGGCCGGCCCGGTGCTCGGCGGGAACGGTCGCGACGGTCTGCACGCCGGGCAGCGAGCCGAGGCCGCGCAGTGCGGCGGCGATCACGGCGGGCCCTTCCAGGGCGAGGGTGCGCAGGCCGAGCGAGACGCAGATCCGGCGCGTCCCGGCGGGCTTCGGCGCCCAGTCGGGTCGCAGGCCGACGCCGTTGCTCGGAACGAAGCGGACAGGGCGGGCGGGTGCCGCGTCCGGGTGCTGGAGGCTGGGCGGGCAGGGGTCGAGCACCAGGTCGGGGGTGGGCAGGCCGGGCAGGCCGTGGGCCTGGCAGATGCCGGCCAGGGCTTCCTGGATCCGGTCGAAGTCGCGGCTGGTGAACGAGTCGACGCCCCACCGGTGGTGGACCACCGGGATGCCGCGCACCGCGCCGACGATCAGCGAGGCGTACTCGAGCGGGTCGGCGAGCACCACGTCGGGCCGCCAGCGCTCGGCGATCCGCAGCAGGTCCGGCAGCACGTCCTCGACCCGGGCCCGCCAGCGGTCGGCGAGCGACTTCCACGGCGGTTCGCGGCGCGCGCCGCCGTCCCCGCCGGGGTCGGCCTGGCCGAGCGCCCGGCGTTGGCGGCGTTCCTCGATCTCGCGCTGCTCGTGGCCGACCACGGCGATCGACAGGCCGCCGCCGCGGGCGGCCTCGACCAGGTCCGGCTGTCCGGCGACCAGTACGTCGTGGCCGGCGGCGCGAGCGGCCCAGGCGATCGGCAGGAGCGGGAGCAGGTGGGTGGGCACGGGGCTGGCCATCACCAGGACGCGCACGGCGGTGTCCTCTCGTCGGCGTTCGGGGGCGGTCGGGCGGCTTCGCCCGCGCGGGCGGCGAGGCGCCGGACGGCTGCTGGCGTGCAGCGTGCGGGCCGCCGCTCGGGTCCGGCTCGAAGCTCGGCGGGCGGCAGGCTCCGGCGCAGGTGGCGGCTTGCGCAACGCGGACGCGCGGTGGGCCGGGCAGGCCGGGGCGCCGGACCGGGCGGTGCGGAGGGCAATGCCGTCGCACCACGGCGGCGGGCAACGGCCGGCGCAGGTGGCGGCTTGCACGACCCGGACACGCGGTGGGCCGGGCAGACCGGGGCGCCGGACCGGGCGGTGCGAAGGGCAATGCCGTCGCACCACGGCGGCGGCGACGGCTCCGGCGCAGGTGGCGGCTTGCACGACCCGGACACGCAGTGGGCCGGGCAGACCGGGATGCCGACCCGAGCCGCGCGGAAGGCAATGCCGCCACACCACAGCGGCGGGCAACGGCCGGCGCAGGTGGCGGCTTGCACGACCCGGACACGCAGTGGGCCGGGCAGACCGGGATGCCGACCCGGGCCGCGCGGAAGGCGATGCCGTCGCACCGCAGCGGCGCCCGACGGCTCCGGCGCGGGCGCGTTCGGGCCGGACCGGCTGATGGGGGTGGCTGGGCCGCTCGGGGCGAACGGCGGGCACCCGTCCCGGCCTGCGTCCTGCGGGGCCGGCCGGTTCCCGCACCCGGTGGCCCGGCCGGCCCGGTGGCCACCGGGCGCCTCCGGGCAGACCTTCGCGGCAGGCCCGGCCGTGGGCCTGACCGTCTGCCCGCGCACGGCAGCCGCGCGCTCCGTCAGGCGGCGGCCAGGAAGGTGTCCAGCACCGGCCGGTAGTACTCGGGCCCGAACTGCCGGGCTACGTCGGGCACCAGGGCGGCCAGCCGGTCGGTGGCGATGGCGTGCTGGGCGGCCCCGGAGTCGGCGTATCCGCGGTCGACGTGCAGGCCGAGCCGCTGTTCCAGGTGGTCGACGATCCGTTCGACGGGGACGGCGAATCCGGAGGCGACGTTGACGACTTCGCCGCGCAGGCCGCGGCCGAGCAGCCGGTCGATGACGGTGATCACGTCGGCGACGCTGATCAGGTCGCGGGCGGCGCCGCGGTGGATCTGCACGGCGCCGGAGCGGACCTGCCGGAGCAGGGCGGGCAGCAGCTGGTGCGGGGGCTGGCCGGGGCCGACCAGGTGGCCGAGGCGGAGGATCAGGTACTCGGCTCGGGAGTCCTGCAACTGCCGTTCCAGCGCCAGCTTGTGGCGTCCGTAGGGGGTGCAGGGTTCGACGGGTTCGTCCTCCCGGCCGGGGCCGTGGGCGTTGCCGTACATGCCGGTGGAGGCGGTGGAGAAGAACAGCAGTCGGCGTCCGTCGGCGGCGCACCGGCGGGCGGTGTCGGCCAGTAGGTCGGCCTCGCGGGTGAAGTCGGTGTCGGAGGTGCCGGAGGCCCAGGAGACGCCGGCGGCGAGTACGACGGTGTCGGGGTGGGCGTCGGCGATCGGGGTGAGGCTGCGGGCGAGAAACCCGGTTCCCACGATGTGCATTGTCTGTGTGTCCCTTCAGCGGGCGGCGACGGCGGCCAGCTCCTGGAGGGTGCGGACCAGTTCGGCCGGGGCGGGCCGCCGGTCGTTCTCCTCGCGCAGCCATCTCGCGGCGGCCCGGTGGGCGGGGTCGCCGAGCAGGGTGGTGGCGGCCGTCCGGATGTCGTCGGCCCGGGCGGTGGCGTTGGGCAGGCCGAGGCCGATGCCCGCGGCGGTGATCCGTTCGGCGTTGCGGTGCTGGTCGAGGCCGTTGGGCAGGGCGAGTTGCGGGGTGCCGGCGGCGAGCGCGGTCATCACGCATCCGGCGCCGCCGTGGTGCACCACCAGGTCGCAGTGCGGCAGCAGAAGGTGCAGCGGCACCCGCTCCAACAGGCGGACGTTCGACGGGAGTTCGCCGAGGCGTTCGGTCCGTTCGCGGTCGGCTCCGGTCAGGGTGAGCACCACTTCGACGTCCAGCGCGGCGAGTGCCTCGATCACCTTGGGGACGGCGAAGGACACCTCGCCGAACATGTCGGACACCGAGGTCCCCCACACCACGCAGACCCGGGGCCGCTCGGGCAGCCCGGCCAGCCAGCCGGGCTCGGCGCCGGGACCGTTGTACGGCAGGAACCGGACGGGCAGCCGGCGGGCGGCGCCGCGCAGCGGCGGGGCGACGGCGGGCGGGCAGGGGTCGATGGCGTACGTGTAGTGCTGCGGCCCGTGGTCGCCGACGCCGTGGCGGCGGAAGGCGCCGCTGTAGTCGGGCGGCAGCATGATCAGCCCCTCGCCCTCGTCGGCGGGCCCGACCGGGCCCCAGAGCTGGAGCACGGCGGGGACGTCGAGCACCCGGCCGACCAGCGGCCCTTCGATGCTGAGCTGGTCGTGCACCACCAGCTGCGGCTGCCAGTGCCGGGCGTAGCCGACGGCGGCGTCGGTGGAGCGGGTGGCGTCGGCGACCAGGGTGGGGTGGTACTGGGCGAACCAGCCGCCGAGGTCGAAGTCGGCGAGCCGGGCCAGCGGCTGCCCGGTGACGGGGTGCGGCGGGGGTTCGGCGAACCGCCACTGGCCGTCCCGGGCGGAGACGTAGTTCTGCAGCCGGCCCTGGACGGCCATGTCCCAGCCGCCGAGCAGCGGAACGGCGGTCAGTCCGGCCCGGGTCAGCGGCTCGGTCTGCGAGGGCGCGCACAGCACCCGCACCTCGTGGCCGGCGCCTTGCAGCGCCCAGCCGAGCGGCACCATCGCGGACCAGTGGCCGGGCCAGTCGGAGACGGTGAACAGCACCCGCATCAGCGGCCACCGCCGACCGTGGCGGGCTGCCGGGCGGCGGCCAACTCCTCCAGGACGCTGACCAGTTCGGCCGGGGCGGGCCGCCGGTCGTTCTCCTCGCGCAGCCTTCTCGCGGCGGCCCGGTGGGCGGGGTCGCCGAGCAGTGCGGCGGCGGCCGCGCGGACCGCTCCGGCCTCCAGGCCGGCGTTGGGCAGGCCGAGGCCCGCCCCGGCGGCGGCGATCCGGTCGGCGTTCAGCCGCTGTTCGACGCCGTTGGTGAGGGCGAGCTGCGGGGTGCCGGCGGCGAGTGCGGTCATCACGCACCCGGCGCCGCCGTGGTGCACCACCAGGTCGCAGTGCGGCAGCAGCAGGTGCAGCGGCACCCGCTCCAACAGGCGGACGTTCGACGGGAGTTCGCCGAGGCGTTCGCGGTCGGCGCCGGTGAGCGTGAGTACCACCTCGACGTCCAGCGCGGCCAGTTCCTCGATCACCTGCGGCACGGTGAAGGACACCTCGCCGAACATCTCGGACACCGAGGTCCCCCACACCACGCAGACCCGGGGCCGCTCGGGCAGCCCGGCCAGCCAGTCCGGCTCGGCGCCGGGACCGTTGTACGGGACGAACCGGACGGGCAGCCGTTCGGCGCCCTGGACGGCGGGGGCGAGGCTCGCCGGGTTGGCATCGATCACGTGGGTGACCTGCTCGAACCCGGGTTCGCCGACGCCGTACCGTTCGAAGGACTTGCTCATGTCGACGGGCACCAGGGTCAGCCCGGGCTCCTGTTCGTCGGTCCCGGCCGGCCCCCACAGGTGGATGGCGGACGGGACGTCCAGCACCCGGCCGAGCAGCAGTCCCTCGATGCTGACCAGGTCGTGGACGTGGACGTCGGGCTGCCAGCGGCGGGCGTACGCGACGGCGGCGTCGGTGGACTGCCGGGCGCGCTCGGCCAGGGCGGGCAGGTTCGCGCCGAACCAGCCGCCGAGGTCGAAGTCGGCGAGATCGGCCAGCGGCTGCCCGGTGACGGGGTGCGGCGGCGGCTCGGGGTAGGACCACAGGCCCTTCCCCGCGTTCAAGTAGTTCTGCAGCCGGCCCTGGAAGGCCATGTCCCAGCCGTCCAGCACCGGGACGGCGGTCAGTCCGGCCCGGGTCAGCGCGTCCGCCTGGGAGGGCGCGCACAGCACCCGCACCTCGTGGCCGGCGCCCTGAAGCGCCCAGCCGAGCGGCACCATCGCCGACCAGTGGCCGAACCAGTCCGACACCGTGAACAACACCCGCACGACTCGCTCCTCACACCGCGGACGCCGCGCCGGCCGGCACGCGTCCCGTCCCGGCGCGACCCGCTGCTGCGGGCCGCGCGAATTCCTGTGCCGCTGCCACCAGTTCGCGGCCGATCCGGTCGCCCAGGCCGTCCGGGAGCAGGTCGGTGCGGGTCCGGACGGTCACCTCGGCGCCGCCGTCGGGCAGCGGGCCGACCTCGATCACCAGGGCCTGCGCGGACTGCTCCTCGTCCAGGTCGAGCGGGGTGGCGGGCAGGCCGGGCAGGGTGAGCCGGGGCAGCGCGTTGTCCTGGAGGACGAACAGCGGCACGGCCAGCAGCCGGCCGATGTCCTGGCCGGCCAGTGCGAGCGCCATCACCACGTCGCGGAACGGGAGTTCCTGGTGGGCGAGGGCCCGGCCGACGACCTGCGCGAGGTCCCCGCCGCCGGGGCGGGCCCGCAGGCAGAGCAGGTCGACGCGGGTGGTGACGGTGGCGTCCATCCGCGGGCCGCCGCGCCGGGCGACGGGCACGCCGACGGTCACGTCCTCCTGCCCGGTCAGCGAGCGCAGCACGCCGACCAGCGCGCCGTACCAGTGCGTGAACGGGGTGCTGCCGGACTCCCGGGCGGCCTCCTCCAGCCGGGCGCGCTGCTCGGCGGTCAGCCGGATCCGGTCGGTGCGCACCGGGCCGAGCGGCGCGACGCGTACCGACTGCGCTCCGGGCAGCTCCAGCGCCGCGAGGCCCGTCAATTCCTCGCGCCAGAACGCCCGTTGGGCGTCCAGGTCAACCCGGGCGAGGTGCCGGCGGTGCTCCTCGGCCGCCTCGGCGAGGGTGCCGGCGGGGTGGGCGAAGACCGGCTGCTCGCCGCGCGCCCGGGCGGCGTACGCGGTGGAGAGGTCCTCGGCGAGCAACGCCTGGGACCAGCCGTCGAAGGCGATGTGGTGCACGGCGACGCCGATCAGCCAGCTGCCGGTCTCCCGGATCCGGACGGCGGCGGTGCGCCAGATCCGGCCGGCACCGACCGACAGCGGGCTCGCCAGGTGGGCCCGCAGCGCCCGGGCGGCGGCGGTGGCTCCGTCCGCGTCGGGGAGCTGTGCGAACTCGGCCTCGCCGGGCTGCTCGGGCAGCACCGCGACGGAGCGGCCGCGGGCCTGGTAGCGGGCGTGCAGGGCCTGGTGGCGGCGGTGCAGGTCGCCGGCGGCGGCCCGCAGCGCGGCCGGGTCGAGGTCGCCGTCGAGCCGCCAGGCGGACACCGAGATGTCGTCGAGCACCAGGAACACGTCCTGCATGGAGGTGAGTTCGACGGCACCGGCGGGCAGCGCGGGGCCGGTGGCGGCGGGCGCGGCGGGATCGGCCCGGTCGAGCCAGGCGGCGAGGGTGCGCACGGTCGGGGTGCGGTACAGCTGGGCGGCCACCACGGCGTGGCCGTGCGCGCCGAGGCGGGCGCACAGCCGGGCGGCGTCCAGCGAGCTGCCGCCGAGGTCGAAGAACGAGGCGGCGAGCGGGACGTGCGGCCGGCGCAGGACGGCGGCGAAGGCCTCGGCGACGGCGCGTTCGGTGGGGTCGGCGGTCTCCTCCTCGGCCTCCTCGGGGGCGTCCGGGGCGGCGGCGAGGGCGTCCAGGGCCTTGCGGTCGAGCTTGGAGTTGGCGGTGAGCGGCATCCGCTCCAGCCGGATCAGCCGGGCGGGCACCAGGTAGCCGGGCAGGGCCGCGGACAGCGCGGCCCGCAGGCCGTCGGGGTCGAGCGGCGGGGTGCCCAGGGCGGTGAAGAACAGGTTCAGCGCGGTGCACGCGCCGCCGGGGTCGAGCACCGGGACGACCACGGCGTCGGCGACGCCGGGGACGGCGGCGGCGTGCGCCTCGATCTCCTCGACCTCGATCCGCAGGCCGCGCATCTTGACCTGCCGGTCCATCCGGCCGCCGTAGCGCAGCAGCCCGTCGGCGCGCCGCCGGCCGCGGTCGCCGGTGCGGTAGACCCGGACGGTGCGGCCCTCGACGGTGACCTCGGTGAACTTGCGGGCCGTCAGTTCCGGGTCGAGGTAGCCGTGCGCGAGACCGTCGCCGGCCAGGCAGAGCTCGCCCTCCTCGTCGGTCGCGCACAGCCGGTCGCCGTCCAGCACGAACACCTCGGTGTGCGGCAGCGGGTGGCCGAGCGGGATGCCGTCCGGGGAGTCGCAGTCGGCGGCGGTGATCTCGTACTCGGTGGCGAACACGGTGCACTCGACCGGGCCGTAGCCGTTGCCGAGCGGGATGCCGGGGTGGCGCTCCAGGAAGCGGCGGGCGTGCGGGGGCGAGACCTTCTCGCCGCCGATCAGCACCTTGCGCAGGCCCGCGAAGGCGTCCACGCCCTCGTCGACGATCATGTTGAACAGCGAGGTGGTGATGAAGCCGTGGGTGATGCCCTCGGCGGCGATCAGCGCGCGCAGGGTGTCGGGCATCAGCAGCGAGTCGGTGAACACCACCTTGCCGCCGCACAGCAGCGCGCCCCAGCAGTCGCACGTGAAGCCGTCCCACGGGGCGGCGGCGATCTGCAGGATGGCGCTGCCGGGGCCGAAGTCGGAGAACGCGCAGTCGTCGAAGAGCCGGACGGTGCCGCGGTGCGGCGAGAGCACGGCCTTGGGGGCGCCGGTGGTGCCGGAGGTGAAGAAGACGGTGCTGACGTCCTCGCCGCGCACCTCGACGGGGGTGGGGCGGCGCTGCGGTCCGGCGGGCGGGGCGGCCGGGTCGGCGGGCGGAGCGGCCACCGGGACCGGCCAGTCGCCGGGCAGGTCGGTGACCAGCAGCGGCGCGTCCAGCTGGGCGACCAGGCCGGCGGTGCGGTCGGCGGGCCAGCGCGGGTCGAGCGCGGCGTACGCGGCGCCGCGCTTGAGCACGGCCAGCATGGCGACCACCAGTTCGGGGCCGCGCGGCAGCAGCAGCGGGACGATCCGGCCGGGGCCGACGCCGGCGTCCTCCAGGGCGGCGGCGAAGTGGTCGGAGGCGTCGTCGAGCTGCCGGTAACCGATCCGCCGTTCGCCGTCCACCAGGGCGGTCGCGCCGGGGGTGCGCTCGGCGCTCCACCGGAAGAGGTCGTGCATGGTCCCGCCCCGTCGGTAGGGGCTTGGAGCCGGATCCGGCTGCACCGGGTTCGCCATCTCGTGCTCTCCTGTTTCGTCCGCGGGTCGACACCGGCCGCACGGCCCATGCCGGTTCGGCCATCAGCCTGCTGCCGCCCGGACGACGGCTGCTCGAATCCCGCTGGGAGCTCCGGGCCGGGCGCGGGCACGGCGAGGCCCGCCGGGGCGGTCTGCCCCGGCGGGCCGGTGTCGTACGTGTGGGGGACGGTGTCGTACGTGTGGGGGACGGTGTCGTACGTGTGGGGACGGGGCGGCTCAGCCGTCGTGGCGGGTCTTCCAGCGGAAGGTGGTCAGGCAGATCACCAGGCCGACCACCACCCAGCCGCCGAGCACCAGCGCGACCCGGCCGAGCTCCCACGAGTGGGCCAGCTCCTGGGACAGGTAGGTGTCCGGCAGGAACACCGAACGCATGCCCTGGCACAGCCACTTGAGCGGGAAGAACGAGGCGATCTGCTGGAGGTAGTGCGGCAGGGTCTGGAACGGCACGAACACGCCGGAGATGAACTGCAGCGCCATGAACGGCAGGATCACGATCGGGCCGCCGCCCTCCTCGCCGCCGATCAGCGAGGAGAAGGCCAGGCCGAGCAGGCTGCACGCGGAGATGCCGAGCAGGTAGATCCAGCCGAAGGTCAGCCAACTGGTCACGTCGGTGGGCAGCTTGAGGCCGAAGAACAGCGAGCCGATGACCATCAGCACGATGGCCTGGCCGAGGCTGGAGACCAGCACCATGGCGATCTTGCCGAGGAAGTAGGCGACCGGCGGCATGGGGGTGCCGCGCAGCCGCTTGAGCGCGCCGTTGCGGCGCTCGGCGGCGACCTGCAGGGCCAGCGTCTGGAAGCTGGTGGACATCACGCCGACCGCGAGCATGCCGGTCGAGTACAGCTGGGACATCTGCAGGTCGGTGCCCTCGACCTTGCCGCCGAAGATCGCGCTGAACAGGATCAGCAGCACGATCGGCGTCGAGAAGGTGAGGATCATCTGGCCGCGGGAGCGGAAGAAGCCGCGGATCTCCAGCACCGCGCGGGCGGCGGCGATCCTCAGCAGCGCGGGCCCGGCCGCGGTGCGGGCCCGGCCGGCGGTGGTGGCGGTGGCCACCGCGGGCGTCCTGGTCGCTTCCATCACCGGTCTCCGATCATCTGCAGGTAGACGTCTTCCAGCGACGGGCGGGTCACCGTCAGCTCCGGGACCTCGCCGCCGAAGCGGGCGGCCAGCTCGGAGACGGTGCGGGTGGGGGTGGCGGTCTGGATCTCCTGCGGTCCGTCCGCGCCGATCCAGCGGACGGTGGCGGGCGCCAGGTGCCGGTCGCCGAGCCGCTCGGGGGTGGAGACCTCCACCACCCGGCCGGAGGTGACCACGCCGACCCGGTCGGCCAGGTACTCGACCTCGTCCAGGTAGTGGGTGGTGAGCAGGATGGTGGTGCCGGTGCTGCGCAGACCGGCGATCAGCGCCCAGAACTTGCGCCGCACCTCGGGGTCGAAACCGGTGGTGGGCTCGTCCAGGAACAGCAGTTCGGGATTGCCGATGATGCCGAGCGCCACGTCCAGGCGGCGGCGCTGGCCGCCGGAGAGCGAGGCGGCGCGGGTCTTGCGCTTCTCGGTCAGGCCGACCGCCTCGATCACCTCGTCGGCGTCCCGCGGCTGCGGGTAGTAGGCGGTGAAGTGGTGCACCACCTCGGCGACGGTGAGGTCCGCGAAGTCCTTGGAGCCCTGGAGCACGATGCCGATCCGCGAGCGCCAGGCCGGGCCGGCCTTGCCGGGGTCCTCGCCGAGCACGTTCAGTTCGCCGCCGTCGCGGGTGCGGAAGCCCTCGAGCATCTCGGTGGTCGTGGTCTTGCCCGCGCCGTTCGGGCCCAGCAGCGCGAAGATCTCGCCGTGCCGGACGTCCAGGTCGACCGAGTCGACCGCGAGCGTGTCGCCGTACCGCTTGCGCAGTCCCCTGGCGTGGATGGCGAATTCGGACATGACGGATGATCCTTCCGGGGTCATGGGCGGTGGCGACGCCGACGCTAACGACCGCACCTCGGGTACCGCTCGAAGCCCGCTGGAGCGGCCGGACGACCCGGCTCCAGCCGCCGCCGAGGGCGGCTCCAGCGCGCCGACGGACCGTCTGCGTCCGTCAGTTGACACCTGTTCGAGGAGCCGAGGACCCCGATGAAGGTACTCATCATCACCACCCCGGTGGCAACCCACTTCGCCCCGCTCGCCCCGCTGGCCTGGGCGCTGCGCGGGGCCGGGCACGAGGTGCTGGTGGCCGGCCAGCCGGACGTGATCGCCGCCGCGCACGCGGCCGGGCTGAGCGGCCACAGCGTCGGCGAGGCTTTCCACGCGGGCGAGTTGATGTCGCTGGGGCTGCCGGCCGGGCTGCGTCCGATCGAGGCCGGCGGGCGTCCGGCGCCGGCCGCGTTCGCCGGCGCGGTGCGCCCGTGGACCATGCACACCCGGTACACGGTGGGCGCGTACCTGGAGATCGCCCGCTCCTGGAAGCCGGACCTGGTGCTCTCCGACCGGCTGGAGTACGGCGCGCTGATCGTCGGCGGCCTGCTGGGCGTCCCGGTGGTGCAGCACCGCTGGGGCGTCGACCCGGTCGGCGAGGTCGCGCACGCGGTGGGCGCGCACTCGCTGAGCGGGGTGTGCGCCCGCCTCGGCCTGCCGGACGGCCTGCCGCAGCCGGACCTGGTGCTCGACCCGTGCCCGCCCGGTTTCCAGGACCCGTCCGTCACCCCCGGCACCCCGATCCGGTACGTGCCGAGCAACGGCTCAGGCCCGGTGCCCGACTGGGCGTTCGACGAGCCGGCCGGGCACCGGGTGTGCGTGTCGCTCGGGCAGTTGACGCTGGCGATGAACGGGCTGCCGCTGCTGCGCCGGATCGTCGACGCCTTCGACGGCATCCCGGACACCGAGGCGCTGGTCACCGTCGGCGCCCCGTACCGGGAGCAGCTCGGCCCGGTGCCGTCCTCGGTGCGGCTGGTCGACCCGGTGCCGCTGGACGCGGTGCTCGGCGGCTGCACGGCGGTGGTCCACCACGGCGGCTCCGGCACCCAGTTGACGGCGACCGCGTTCGGCCTGCCGCAGCTGGTGCTGCCCGGTCACCTGGACACCTTCGTGGTCGGCGACCGGATCGTCGCCTGCGGCGCGGGCCTGAGCCTGGACGAGGCGGCGCAGCAGAACGACGTGGAGGCCGTGCACAAGGCGCTGCGGGCGCTGGTGTCCGACCCGGCCCACGCGGAGGGCGCGGCCCGGCTGCGCGCGGGCATGGCCGGGCAGCCGAGCCCGGCGGAGACCGTCCCGGTGCTGGTCGAACTGGCCGGCGCCGCCTGAGCGTTCACCGCTCCCCCGGGCCCGAACGGCCCCCGCCCCGGCGGGGGCCGTTCTCGTTGCCCGCCACCGGTCCAACGCAGACGGCCGCCCGCCCGGCCGTGGTACCGGCGGGCGGGCGGTCGCGATCGCGATTGCGGCGCGGTTCAGGCGGTCCGGCCGGAGACCGTGTGCACCGGGCGGAGCACCAGCGTCTCGGTGCCCTCCGCGCGGTAGCCGGGCGCGGCGGCGGCCGCGGCCTCGTCGCGCCACCAGCCGAGCTGTCCGTGGCCGCCGGGGCGGACCTCGGAGCGGCCGAGGGCCGCGCCCAGGAAGCCCTCCTGGCCGGTCAGTTGCCCGGTGTGCGCGGCCCAGCCGGCCTCGACCTGTTCGGCGGCGGACTCGTCGGCGGCGTGCACCGCCAGCACCAGCACGCCCTGCTCGGCGCCGTCGGCGGGCAGCAGCGTGCCGTGGTCGGCGGTGGGGACGAAGCGGTCGATCCGGGCGTCCGCGAGCCGGGGCAGCTCGCTCATCGCCTTGGCCGCGAAGGCGTAGGAGCGCACCACCGACAGGTACGACTGGGAGTCGCGCCACCAGGCGAGGTTGACGTAGGTGTCGGGCGAGGTGGTGGAGCGGGCCAGGACGCCGAGTTCGAAGCCGTCGCCGGCGCGCATCAGTTCGGCCTGCTCGGCGAGCAGCTGCTCGAACTCGGCGGCGTCGCCCTTCAGGGTGAAGGTGGCGACCACGGTGATCGGGCGGTCGGTGGTCTGGTCGTCGGTCATGTGCGGTGTCCTGTCGTGGTCTCGGTCCGTGCGGGGAGTCTGGCCGCGGCCGGTCGAGGGCCGCTCGAACGGGGTGTCAGCCGGCCGTCCAGCCGCCGTCGGCGACGAACTCGCCGCCGGAGCAGTACCCGGACTCGGCGCTGGTGAGGAACAGGGTGAGGGCGGCGATCTCGTCGGGGGCGCCGAACCGGCCGAGCGGGATGCCCTCCAGCAGCCGCTGCTCGATCCGCTCGGGCATGCCGCCGGTCATGTCGGTGCGGATCACGCCCGGGCAGACGGCGTTGACCCGGATGCCGTCGCGGCCGAGTTCCAGCGCGGCGACCTTGGTCATGCCGAGCACCGCGAACTTGCTGGCGCAGTAGGCGGTGAGCATCGGCACGCCCTGCTGGGCGTTGACGGACGCGATGTTGACGATCGTTCCGCCGCCGGCGGCGCGCAGCGCGGGGACGACGGCGCGCATGCCGAGGAACACGCCGAGCTGGTTGACCTCGATCACGTTCAGGTAGTCGTCGCGGGTGGTGGCCTCCAGCAGGCCCTGGTGCAGGATGCCGGCGTTGTTGACCAGGCCGTCGAGTCCGCCGAAGGTCTGCTCGGCGAGTGCGACGGCGGCCGCCCAGTCCTCCTCGCGGCGGACGTCCAGCCGGATCGCCGCGGCCGATTCGCCGAGCTCGTCGGCGAGTTCCTTCACGTCCTCGCGCAGGTCGCCGAGCACCACCCGGGCGCCCTCGGCGACGAACCGCCGTGCGGTGACGGCGCCCTGGCCGCCGGCCGCGCCGCTGATGAGGACGGTACGTCCGGTCAGCTTTCCCATCACATGTCTCCGTCTGCGAAGTGGTCGGTGAAAAAGGCCGGCGCGGTGGGGTGGCGAGGTGGCGGTGCGCCGCCCCGCCACCTCGCCGCGTCAGCCGACGGCGAGCCGGTCCGCGGCGCCCGCGCGGAGGCCGAGCGCGGCGAACGCCTCGGCGGGCGGGGCGGCGTCCAGGCCGGGCCCGGACGCGGCGAGGTGGCCGTCGGGTCGGATCAGCAGCCAGCCGCCGGCCGGGACGCCGAGGTCGGCGGCGAGCGCGCCGTCGGGGTCGGCGAGCGGTCCTGGCCCGTCCTCGCCCAGGGTGCGGACCCGGACGGCCGGGTGCTCCTCGGCGAGCCGGTGCAGCGCCGGGTACTGGGCGGGGACGGCGCGGGCCAGCAGTGTCCAGCCGGGCGTGCGCAGTTCGTCCAGCAGCGCGGTCCAGGCGGGCGACGGGTCGGTGACCTTGGCGACCCGCTGTCCGGGTGCCGGGCCGGAGCCGGTGGCGGGTGCGGAGGGCAGGGCGAGCGGGCCGTCGGCGTAGGAGAGGTCCAGGGCCGACATGCCGCCCATGATCTTCCGTTCGATCTTCGACTTCAGCGGCCGTACCGAGCGGACCACGGTGAAGAGGGTGCGCAGTGCGGCGGCGGCCTTCCGGCTGCGGAGCTGCACCAGCATGGTGGCCATCCGGGTGGACTTCAGCAGGGTCGCCCCGACCGGGACCCGTTCGGCGCTGTAGCTGTCGAGCAGGGTTTCGGCGGCCTCGCCGTTGACCACCGCGGCGAGTTTCCAGGCCAGGTTGACGGCGTCCTGGATGCCGGTGTTCAGGCCCTGTCCGGAGGCGGGGCTGTGGACGTGCGCGGCGTCGCCGGCCAGGAACACCCGGCCGCTGCGCATCTGCTCGATCATCCGCTGCTGGATGGTGAACACCGAGACCCAGGTGGGCAGTTCGACCTCGACGGGCCGTCCGGTGCCGATCGAGATCTTCTCGGCGAAGCGCCGGGCGACCGCCTCGTCGCTGGGGTACGAGGCGTCGGCGGTGTCCAGCAGCCGCCACTTGCCGGGGTCGGGGAAGGGCACCATCATCACGGTGCCGGCGGGGGTGCGCATCCAGTGGATGCTGTCCCGGGGGAGGTCGCAGTCGACCACCGCGTCGGCGATCAGCCAGGTCTCGCTGCTCTCGCCGATCAGCGGGATGCCGAGCTGTTTGCGGACGGTGCTGTGCCCGCCGTCGCAGCCGATCATCCAGTCGAACGAGGCGTGTTCGGTGCGGCCGTCGGGGTGCGTGAGCACGGCCCCGACGCCGTCCCCGCGGTCGTCGAACGAGGCGAGCCGCACGCCCCACTCGACCTGGACGCCCTGGCGGGCGCAGGCGGTGCGCAGCACCTCCTCGGTGATCACCTGGTCGACCATCAGGGTGAACGGGAAGCGGGTGGGCAGGTGGCTGTAGTCGGTGTCGAAGCGGGCCAGCCGGCGGCCGTTCTGGTGCAGCGTGAAGTGTTCGACGCGCTGGCCGCGCGGCAGTACCTCGTCCAGGATGCCGATCTGGTCGTAGACCTCCAGGGTGCGGGCGTGGGTGGCCAGGGCCCTGCTGGTGGTGGCGGGGCCGTCGGCGGCGTCGACCAGCCGGACGGTGACGCCGTGCCGGGCGAGTTCGTGGGCGGCGGTCAGGCCGACCGGCCCGGCGCCGACGACCAGGACCTGTGCGGTGGTCACCGGCTCTCCTCCAGGCCGTGCTTGACGGTCTTCCACCAGCCCGGGTTGTCCCGGTACCAGTCGACGGTGTCGGCCAGGCCCTGAGCGAACGGGATCCGCGGTTCGTAGCCGAGCTCCTCGCGGATCTTGCTCTCGTCCAGCGAGTACCGCAGGTCGTGGCCCTTGCGGTCGGCGACCTTGCGCACCGCGCTCCAGTCGGCGCCCAGGTGCTCCAGCAGCTGTTCGGTGATCTGCAGGTTGGTCTGCTCGTTGCCGCCGCCGACGTTGTAGATCTCGCCGGCCCGGCCGCCGGTCAGCACCAGCTGGATGGCCCGGCAGTGGTCGTCCACGTGCAGCCATTCGCGGATGTTGGCGCCCTCGCCGTACAGCGGGACCTGCTTGCCCTCCAGCAGGTTGGTGACGAACAGCGGGATGAGCTTCTCGGGGTGCTGGTAGGGCCCGTAGTTGTTGGAGCAGCGGGTGACCGAGACGTTCAGCCCGTGGGTGCGCCAGTAGGCGCGGGCGATCAGGTCGGAGCCAGCCTTGGAGGCGGCGTACGGGGAGTTCGGCAGCAGCGGCCACTCCTCGGTCCAGGAGCCCTCGTCGATGGAGCCGTACACCTCGTCGGTGGAGACGTGCACCACCCGCGGCACGCCGGAGCGCAGCGCGGCCTCCATGACGTTCTGGGTGCCGCCGACGTTGGTGCGGACGAACTCGGCGGCGGACTCCAGCGAGCGGTCCACGTGCGACTCGGCGGCGAAGTGCACCACGGCGTCGTGGCCGGGCATCAGTTCGAGCAGCAGCGGCAGGTCGCAGATGTCGCCCTGGACGAAGTCCAGCCGGGGGCCGGAGGCCGGCAGGTTGTCCCGGTTGCCGGCGTAGGTGAGTTTGTCGAGGACGGTGACCTGCGCGTCCTCGTAGCCGGGGTAGCCGCCCTCGAGCAGCGTCCGGACGTAGTGCGACCCGATGAAACCGGCACCGCCGGTGACCAGGATTCTCATGCTGCCACCTCGACCTGAGTGTGATCGCCGACCACCAGGCGGTGGTGACGCAGGGTGCTCTGCACGCTGGTGACGTTGGCGGAACGGCCGATCAACGAGCCGTGCACGCCGCTGACACCGCGGACGGTCGCGCCGTCCAGCGCGATGGAGTAGGACACGTGGGTGTCGCGCAGGACGCAGTCCCGGCCGATCGAGGTGTGCGGGCCGATGTGGCTGTCCTCGATCACGCTGCCCGCTCCGACCACCGCCGGGCCCTCGATCCGCGAGCGGATCACCTTGGCACCGGGCTCGACCAGCACCTCGCCGATCAGCTCGCTGCTCTCGTCCACCTCGCCGGCGACCGAGCGGCGCAGGCCGTCCAGCAGTTGCCGGTTGCAGTCCAGGACGTCGTCGACCCGGCCGGTGTCCTTCCAGTATCCCCGGTACTCACTGGCGCTGACCTGCGCCCCTTCGGTGACCAGCCACTGGATGGCGTCGGTGATCTCCAGCTCGCCGCGGGCGCTGGGCGCGATGCCCGCGACCGCCCGGTGGATCGCCGGGGTGAAGAAGTAGACGCCGATCAGCGCCAGGTCGCTGCGCGGCTGCTGGGGCTTCTCGACCAGGCGCTGCACCGTGCCGTCGGGGGCGACCTCGGCCACCCCGAACGCCCGCGGGTCGGCGACCTTGTGGACCACCACCTGGGCGGCCGGCCGGTTGGCCCGGAACTCCTCGGCGATCTCCACGATCCCGTCCGGGAGCATGTTGTCGCCGAGGTACATCACGAAGTCGTCGTCGCCGAGGAACTCCCGGGCGACGGTCACGGTGTGCGCCAGGCCGAGCGGCTGCTCCTGGTGGAGGTAGGTGATGCGCACCCCGAGCCGGGCGCCGTCGCCCAGCACGGCCTCGATCTCCGGCCGCCGTTCGCCGACGATCACGCCGATCTCGGTGACCCCGAGCTCGCGGATGTTCTCCAGGACGTGTTCGAGCACCGGGCGGTTGGCGACCGGGATGAGCTGCTTGGGCATCGAATAGGTGAATGGACGCAGACGGGTTCCCGACCCGCCCGACAGCACCAGAGCCTTCATCGGGGTCCTCTTCCTCAACGGTCAATGGCGCGGACAGCCGGAGGATGGGAGCTCGCGGTGGAGAATCCCTCGAACCCGGCCGTCAGGATCGGTGGGCCGGGCCGCGGGCCGGCTCCAGCGGAAGTCGAGCGAATCACCGGCGGGGCGCGCCAGGGCTGCGCGATGCTGATCGACATGTCCGCCACCACGCCCCCGCCCGGGTCCCAACTCCCGCCCCCCGCACTGCGGCTGAGGCCGCCCGAGCATTCCGTCGACCCGCGCGCGGTGCGCTGGTGGCGGCTGAGCGCGCTGCTCCGCTGGCTGCTCGCCGCCGCCGCGCAGATCGCGCTGCTGGTGCTGCTGCCGTCCTGGGCGACGGTCCCCCGGCTGGCCGCGCTGGCGCTGACCGTGGTGCTG
Organism: Kitasatospora sp. NPDC051984; assembly: GCF_044593455.1. NCBI lineage: Bacteria > Bacillati > Actinomycetota > Actinomycetes > Kitasatosporales > Streptomycetaceae > Kitasatospora > Kitasatospora sp. NPDC051984. The sequence continues at coordinate 867,062 of NZ_JBIUCB010000001.1, read as the reverse complement.
GCCGCCGTCCACCTGGCCGTGATGCCGCGCCGCCGCTTCGCCGTCCACCGCTGGGAGACCACCGACAGCGCGATCTACACCCAGAGCGGCTGGCTGGTCGAGGAGCGGCGGATCGCCCCGCTCGCCCGGGTGCAGACCATCGACCACGAGCGCGGGCCGCTGGAGCGCCGCCTCGGCCTGACCACCATCACCGTCACCACCGCGTCCTCGGCCGGCCCGCTGAAGATCCGCGGCCTGGCCGAGGACACCGCGAGCCGGCTCACCGCCGACCTCACCGCCGCCGTCAGGTCCGGCACGGGGGACGCCACATGACCGCCGTCCCCGCCCCGCCCGCCCCGCCCGCCGAGGCACCGGCCGACCAGGACGGCTGGCGGCGGCTCGACCCGCGGATGCTGCTGGTCCACCCGGTGCACGAGGTGGTCAAGATGGCGCCGCTGCTGATCACGGCGCTCGTCTTCGGGCACAGCTCCGGACACCACAACAACTGGGCGTACCTGGTGACGGCGCTTGCGGTCGGCGCCGGCCTGCTGCGCTGGTGGACCACCCGGTTCCGGGTCGCCCCGGGCCTGGTGGAGCTGCGGCACGGCCTGCTGATACGGCGTCACATCGCGGTGCCCGCCGACCGGGTGCGCACCGTCGACCTGCACTCCGGCGCCGTCCACCGGATGCTGGGCCTGGCCACCGTGTCCGTCGGCACCGGGCAGGCGGCGACCGCGCGCGGGGACCGGCTGAAGCTGGACGCGCTGCGGCGCACCGAGGCGCTGGCGCTGCGCGAGGAACTCCTCGCCGGCGCCCGGGCCACCCCGGTGGCCGCCCAGGAGCCCTCCACCGTACTGCTGCGGTTCTCGCCCACCTGGCTCCGGTACGCGCCGTTCGCGCTGACCGGTTTCCTGCCGCTGCTGGCGATCGGCCTGTCGCTGACCGGCCCGATGTCCAGCATCACCCAGCAGACCCCGATCGGGTCGACGGTGGAGTGGCTGCTGCACATCGACGCGCTCGGCCCGAAGTCCGTCCGGCTGCCGCTGGTGATCCTGCTCGTCGGCACCGCGATCAACCTGCTGACCTTCGCCGAACGCACCGTCGGCTTCGCCCTGCTGCGCGGCTCCGGCGGGTCCCTGGAGATCCGGCACGGGGTGGTGAGCAAGCGGGCCATCGCGCTGGAGAAGCGCCGGGTGTACGGCGTCGAGCTGGCCGAGAGCCTGCCGGTGCGGCTGCTCGGCGGCGCGCGCTGCTCGGCCGTCGCGACGGTCGCGCACCGGGAGCGCGGCGGCCCGCCGCTGGTCCCGGCCGCGCCGCTGGCGACCGCGCTGGCGGTGGCCGAGGAGGTGGTGGGCGACGGGCCGCTGCGCGCGCCGCTGGTCGGGCACGGGCCGCGGGCCCGCACCCGCCGGCTGACCAGGGCGCTGGGCGGCTGGGCGCTGGGCCTGGCGCTGCTCGGCGCGGCGGCGGCACTGGACCTGCTGCCGGCCTGGTGCGCGCTCGGCTGGGCGGCGCTGCTGCCGTTCACCGTGCCGCTGGCCCTGGACCGGTACCGCTCGCTGGGGCACGCCGTGGCGGACGGTTTCCTGGTGTCCCGGCACGGTTCGCTGGTGCGCCGCCGGACGGTGCTGTCGGGCGAGGGCGTGATCGGCTGGAACCTGCGCCGCTCCTGGGGCCAGCGCCGGGCCGGCCTGGTGACGCTGACCGCGACCACCGCCGCCGGGCGCAAGAAGTACCAGGTGATCGACCTGCCCGTCGATCAGCTGCCGGAGCTCGCCGACCAGGTGCTGCCCGGCCTGCTGACACCGTTCCTGGTCCCGGCGACGGACTGACGGAACGGGACGCCGAAGAGCGCCTCCCCGCGGGGAGGCGCTCTTCGTCTTCTCCGGGACCCGGTTCCGGGACCCGGTTCCGGGGCTCAGTTCCGGGGCTCAGTCGGTGAAGCACTCCTCGGCGATCCGCACCCGGCGGTTGCCGAACGCGATCCGGTCGAGGATCTTGCGCCCCAGCGGGGTGCGCTGGACGACCGCCGCCAGCTTCGGCCGGATCTTCGCGGCCAGCCCGCCCCGGGACAGCATGGCCTTGCTCTGCAGGCCCTGGAGCTTCATGGTCGCGGCGATGTCCGGCCCGCGCAGGGTCTCGAACTCGCCCAGCCGGGCCGCCGAGGTGTCCCCGTCGGCCAGTGCCCGCACCAGGATCGGGTGCAGCACCACGGCGTCCTGGACGGCCAGGTTGATGCCCTGCGCGCCGATCGGGCTGTGGGTGTGCGCGGCGTCGCCGATCAGCACCAGGCCGTCGGCGGCCCAGCGGTCGGCCCGGCCGGAGAACACGTCGAGCAGGGTGACGTCGCGGGTGGAGCGGATCTGTTCCCGGATCAGTTCGGCGTACGGCGGGATCGCCGCGGCCAGCTGCTCGCGGATGTGGTCGATGCCGTGGACGGCGACCTGCTGGTAGCCCTTGTGCGGCAGGGTCCAGCCGATCTGCGCGCTGTCCGGGTACGAGTCGTACGCCAGCACCGGGTTGCCGCCGTCGCGGAACACCCGTACGTCGCGGCGCTCGCCCGGGCGGCGGCCGGGCAGCTTGAGCTTGAACCAGAGCACGTCCAGGTCGAACGCCTCGGTGCGGCCGGCCTCGATCCCGGCCAGCCGGCGCACCTTGGAGTACCGGCCGTCCGCGCCGACCACCACGGCCGCCCGGACGGTCAGTGTTCCCGCGCGGACGCCGGTGGTGCGGCCGCCGTCCTGGAGCAGCTCGCCGACCCGGTGGCCGTCGAAGTACGCGAAGCCCTCGAACTTCTCGCAGTGCAGCAGCAGTTCGTCCAGCAGGTGGGCCTGCGGCAGGCTCAGCAGGTGGTCGTACGGGGCGGGCAGGCGGCGGTAGTCGATGTCGAGCAGCACGCGGCCGCCCTCGACCAGCCGGAACCGCTCGTGCTCGTGCGCGCCGCGGGTGCGGGCGCCGGACAGCACGCCCAGCCGGTCCAGCAGCGCCATCGCGCCGGGCTGCAGGATCTCGCCGCGGAACTCCCGCTGGTGGGCGCGGGCCCGTTCGACCACCGCGACCCGCAGCCCGGACTTCAGCAGCAGCAGCGCCAGCACCAGCCCGGCCGGCCCGGCGCCGACCACGCAGACGTCCGCCTCGGCCTCCCGGCCGGTGTCCTCGCTCATGCCGTTCCTCTCCGGTGCAGGAGTTTCAGAGGAGTCCGAGGCCGCCGTCGGCGGTGACGGTCTGGCCGTGCAGCCAGGCCGCTTCGGGGCTGCACAGCAGCGCGACGACGTCGGCCAGGTCCTCGGGGGTGGTGAGCCGGCCGGCCGGGGTGCGGGCGGCGAGCATCGCGGCGACCTCGGGCTGCGGGGTGGCGGGGCCCTTGTCGAGCTTCGCGGTGGAGACCGCGTTGACGGTGATGCCGCGGCCGGCCAGTTCGACCGCCAGGTAGCGCACCAGGGACTCCAGCGCGGCCTTGGCGACGCCCGCGGCGACGTACCGGGGCACCACGGAGCGGGCGCCGGAACTGGAGACGGCGACGATCCGGCCCGGTCCGCCGCCCATCAGTTCGGCGATCGCGGCGCCGCCGCGCAGCAGCGGGTCGAGCGCGGCGCCGACGGCGGCGGTGACGGCGGCGGCGTCCCCGCCGACGGCGGGGGTGGGCCGCCATGGTGCGGCATTGTGCACGAACACGTCGAGCCGGCCGTACCGGTCGCGGACCTCGCCGAGCAGCAGGTCCAGGCCCGCCGCGGTGGTGATGTCGGCGCGGACGGCGTGCGCGCCGCCCCCCAGCCCGTCGAGCTCCTCGACGGCCCGGGCGGCGTCCTGCTCGGAGTGCGCGTAGTTGAGCACCACCCGGGCGCCCCCGGCGCAGAGCCGGCGGGCGACCGCCAGCCCCACGCCGCGGGTCGCCCCGGTGACGACCGCGGTCTTCCCGGACAGCCCGAGGTCGGACGGCTCAGGCACCGTCGGCCGCCGGGGCGGTGCGGGTGCCGGCCACCGGCGCGGCGAGCTGCGTCTCGACGGTGGCGAGCGCGGCCAGGTCGGCGTACTCGGGCAGTTCGCGGGCGGCCTGCCAGTCCTGCTCGCTCGCCCAGCGGGTGAGCGCGGTGTAGCCGCCGGGCCGCATCAGCGCCTTGGCCAGGTCGGCGTGCCCGAGGCCGCCGGCCAGCGCCTCGATCCAACTGCCGTACGCGGCCTCGAACTTGTCGGCGTCCTCGGTGACGGTGAAGCGCTCCACGACCAGCACCGCGCCGTCGCCGGTGGCCTCGCCGTCCACCCGCAGCACGCCCATCGACGGCTCGGCCTGGACGTCCACGATCCGGTGGAACTCCTCGGCGTGCGCCTTGAAGGTGTCGCTGCCGAGTACCTGCTGGAAGTCGCCGGGGGTGGCCCACCAGCCGAAGTTGACGTACACCTCGGGCCGGTCGGCGGCCCGGACGGCCTGGTGCGCGCGGAACCCGAACTGGGCGCGCATCCACTGGACGTGGTCCAGGAAGCGCTCCTCGAAGGCGTCGCCGCCGGCCGGGTCCTTGAGGGTGAAGGTGTTGATGACGGTGAACTGCGGGGCGGCCATCTCCTGGCTCCCTTCGGTCGTTGGGTCGGCGAGGCCCAGGCGGGCGGCGAACTGCCCGGCCAGGACGCGTCGTTGGATCTTTCCGTTGCCCGAGCGAGGGATCGACCCGACCGCCTCGGCGTGCACCGGCCGCTGGTAGTACGGCAGTTCGCCGCCCACCTGCTCAAGCACCTCGGCGAGCCGCCCGGGCTCGTCGAGCACCAGCAGGGCGCCGGCCACCCGGTAGCCCTGCCCGTCGGGCAGGCCGACCACGACCGCCTCCCGCACCAGCGGGTGCTCGGTGAGCACCTGTTCGACCTCGGACGGGGCGACCAGGAAGTTGTCGACCTTGAAGACGTCGCCGAGCCGGTCGATCAGGAACAGCCGTCCCTGCTCGTCGGTCCGGCCGATGTCGCCGGTGGTGAACCACTCGCCGGGGGCCAGGTCGGGCCCGCCGAGGTAGCCCTTCATCACCTGCGGCCCGCGCAGCTGGACTTCGCCGGTCTGCCCGGCGGCCAGTTCGGCGCCGCTGTCCAGGTCCACCACCCGGCACTCGGTGCCCGGCACGGTCCGGCCGACCGAGCCGTGCACGGGGTGCTCGGGGTCGTCGCTGTGGGTCAGCGGGGAGGTCTCGGCCAGGCCGTAACCCTGGAACACCGGGATGCCGAACCGCTCGGTCAGCGTGCGCGCGGCCTCCACGGGCAGCGCGGAGCCGCCGGAGGCGATCCGGGTGACGGTGCGCAGAGCGAGCCCGTCGAGGGCCGGATCGGCGGCCAGCCGGGCCAGGCGCACCGGCAGGCTGTAGAAGTGCGTCGCGCCGTGGGCGTTGGCGGCGTGCACCGCGTCCACCGGCTCGGGGTCGGCGCACAGCACCTGGGTGGCGGCCGCGGCGACCGCCGAGTTGAGGTGCATCGGGTGGTAGGTGGGCAGGTGGTTGAGGGTGGTCGCGTCCGCGTCCAGCAGGTGCGCGGCGGCGATCTGAGCGGCGTTCACCGTGAGGTTGCGGTGGGTGAGCCGGACGGCCTTCGGCAGGCCGGTGGTGCCGCTGGTGAACTGCAGGCAGGCGGTGTCGTCCAGCTCGACGGCGGGCGGCTGCCAGCCGTCACCGTCCGGCGCGCCCGCGATCAGCGCGGCCAGCGTCTCCGCCTCGCCGTCCTCGTCTTGACCGGCGCCGCCGATCAGCACGACCTCGCGCAGCTCCGGCAGGTTGGCCCGCACCGCGTTCAGCTTGGGCAGCAGGCCGGCGTCCACGAACGCCAGCCGGGCCCGGCTGGTGGCCAGCACGTGCTGCACCCCGATCTCCGGGATCAGCGGGTTGACCACCGCGACCACCTGCCCGGCGCGGGCGGCGCCGTAGTAGGCGACCGCGAAGTCCGGGTGCAGCGCGGAGGCGACCGCGACGGTGCCGGGCCCGTCCAGCCGCCCGGCCAGCGCCCGGGCCACCGCGGTGGCCCGGGCGTCCAGCGTGGCGAAGTCCAGCTCGGCGCCCTCGACGCCCGCGACGGCGACCCGCCCGGGGTGGTCGGCGGCGGCCCGCGCCGGCAGCGAGTCCAGCCGCCCGGGGCCGGGCAGTGCCCGGTCAGACACGGCGGGCCTCCGCGAACGCCATCGCGTGCTTCAGCGTGGTGGTGCTGTTGGTGGACAGCGCCCGGTGCACGTACTCGCGGGCGTCGGCGACGGTCTTGCCCTCGCCGAGGATCTTCTCGATCGCCGACGGCTTCAGGGTGACGGAGTGCCGGGAGGTGACGTCCACGCCGCCGTCCACCTGGACGATGGTCCAGCGGCCGGTGTGCGCGGTCATCAGCGCGGGGACGGCGATCTGCTTGTAGACGATGCGGTCCTCGCCGAACACCACCCGGATCGACTTGGTGGTGTGCACCGAACCGTCCGCGGTGCTGGTGTCCATCGACATCACCTGGATGCCGGGGACGTCCTCCTGGAGGTCCAGCGCGGCGACGTGCGGCAGCCGCTCCGGCCACAGGTCGGCCCGGTTGAGGAACTCGAAGACGTCCGCACCGGCGCCGGCCACGTGCACCGTGTCGTCGAAGCTGAACACCAACTCGTCCAGCTCGGAGCCCAGTTCGGCGATCTGCTTGATCCCGGCCAGCTCGGACGCGCTGTTGCGGTCCAGCGCCGCGTTGATCCACTCCACGTTCTCCGGCAGGTCGTCGACCGCGGTGAAGTCGTGGTGCAGCTCAAGCAGCGAGGTGCTCTCGTCGATCGCGGTGACCGCCCAGGTGCCGCCCATCGACGCCACCGGCGGCGTCGAGATCTCCTGCCGGAACGTCACCTTCAATCCCTCGGCGTCCAGCTCGCGGCGCGACACCCAGGTCTTCACCTCGCCGTTCGCGGTCGCCCAGATCCGGATCCGCTCACTGCCCTCGGACTGCTCCAGGTGCTCGACGTGCACGTTCGGCGCGAAGTACAGCGGCCAGGTGGTGACGTCCGCGACGATCCCGTACACCGCCTCGGCGGGTGCGGCGACGGTGGTGCTGTGGACGGTGCGGTGCTGCTCGGACATGTCTCTGTCTCCTTGTCCTGACCGGCTCAGTAGTTGCCCAGACCGCCGCAGACGTTCAGCGCCTGCGCGGTGATCGAAGCGGCGGTGTCGGTCGCCAGGTAGCCGACCAGGCCGGCCACCTCCTCCGGCGACGAGTAGCGGCCGAGCGGGATCTTCGCCTGGAAGCGCTCCAGGATCTGCTCCTCGGTGGCGTCGTACGCGGCCGCGTACCCCTGCCGGACCCGCTGCGCCATCGGCGTCTCCACGTAACCCGGGCACACCGCGTTGACCGTGACACCGGTCTTCGCCAGCTCCAGGCCCAGCGCCTTGGTGAAACCCACCACCGCGTGCTTCGACGCCGAGTACGGGGCACCCAGCACCACGCCCTGCTTGCCGCCGGTCGACGCGATGTTGATCACCCGGCCCCAGCCGCGCTCCTGCAGACCACCCCGGTTCAGCACCTCACGGGTGGTCAGGAACACGCTGTTCAGGTTGGTGTCGATCACGTCGTACCAGAGCTCGTCGGCGATCTGCGCGGTCACCCCGCCGCCGCTGCGCCCGGCGTTGTTCACCAGCACGTCGATCCGGCCGTACTGCTCCAGCGCCGCGTCCACCAGCGCCTTCACCTGCTCGGGCTTACGGATGTCGGCAGTCGCGCCGGCCACCTCCAGGCCCTCCGCCCGCAGCTCCTTCACGGTCAGCTCGACCGCGTCCGCGCTGCGCGCGCAGATGAACACCGCCAGACCGCTCGCCGCCAGACCGCGGGCCACCGCCAGACCGATACCGCTGGTCGCACCCGTCACCAGAGCCACCCGCTGCTCGCCGCTCATCGGCGCACTCCTCTCGCTTCGCTCGTCAACGGCGAACAGCGTGCCGACGCCGTCTCGACACCCGATCGAGCCGCGCTCGGACCCCCCGGCTCCAGTTCCGTTCGAGGCCCCCACGACCCCGGACGGCGACGCTGCGACAGACCGCACCGGCCAGGAAAGGACTTCCCCCATGACCGCGACGGAGCAGGTGCCCGCCACCGCCACCGCCGAGCTGTACTTCCAGGTCCAGCAGTTCCTCGCGTCCCAGATGCAGCTGCTCGACAGCGGCCGGGTCGCCGAATGGGCCGCCACCTTCACCGAGGACGGCGTCTTCGCCGCCAACGCCCACCCCGAACCCGCCGCCGGCCGCGCCGCCATCACCGCCGCCGCCCAGGCCGCGACCGACGCGTACGCCGCCAAGGGCATCCAGCGACGCCACTGGCTCGGCATGGTCACCGTCGAACCCCGCGACGAGAACACCGCCGCCGTCCGCAGCTACGCCGTCGTCATCGAAACCCCCAAGGGCGGCCAGGCCGCCATCCGCGTCAGCACCCTCTGCGAGGACCTCCTCGTCCGCGAATCCGGCCACTGGCTCGTCCAGCACCGCCAGGTCACCCGCGACGACCTCTGACCCACTCCCCCACCCCCGCTGTGCCCGCCCGCCCCCTCCCCCGGCCGGCGGGCACAGCCACGCCCGGGCCCCGCGCGAAGCGCGATGCCCGCGCCGGGCTGGAAGCGCAAGGGGCATCGAGCGAGAACCGCCCCAGGCCCAAGCCGCCGCGCGCAGCGCAGACCGTCGCCAGACGCGAATCACCGCGCGCAGCGCAGACCGTCGCCAGACGCGAATCACCGCGCGCAGCGCAGACCGTCGCCAGACGCGAATCACCGCGCGCAGCGCAAAGCCCGCGCGGAGCCGGCGACTGCGGTCAGCCGCGGGCCGGGGCACACCGTGAGGCCGCGCG
>NZ_JBIUCB010000001.1:742099-858177 GCF_044593455.1 Kitasatospora sp. NPDC051984 | reverse complement strand
CGGAGCGACGGCGCCGCAGGGGCGCAGCCCGACACCCCGGTGCGGCGCAGCCCCCGCGCGCAGCGCAGACCGTCGCCAGACGCGAATCACCGCGCGCAGCGCAAAGCCCGCGCGGAGCCGACGACTGCGGTCAGCCGCGGGCCGGGGCACACCGTGAGGCCGCGCGGAGCGACGGCGCCGCAGGGGCGCAGCCCGACACCCCGGTGCGGCGCAGCCCCCGCGCGCAGCGCAGACCGTCGCCAGACGCGAATCACCGCGCGAAGCGCAACCTCCCGCGCGCGCGAAGCGCAACCTCCCGCTCGGAGCCGGCGACTGCGGGCTGGGGCACGCTGTGAGGCCGCGCGGAGCGAAGGCGCCGAGGGGCGCAGCCCGACACTCCGGTGCGGCGCAGCCCCCGCGCGCAGCGCGAACCGCCGCCGGACCCAAGCCGCCGCGCAGCGCGAGATCGTCGCCAGACGCGAGTCACCGCGCGGAGCGCAAAGCCCCTCGTCACCCACTGCCCCCGCGCGGAGCGCACTCGTGTCCCCGGCCGCGCACGGCGGATGGGCGCGAGGGCCTGCGCCCGGCGGAGGGGGAGGGGGCCCCTTCCGCCGGGCGCAGGCCCTCGCGGTGGTGGTGTCAGGCGGCGACGGCCGCGTTCTCGGTGAGGCCGGCGTTGATGAACTGGAGCAGCAGGCGCGGCGTGTGGGCCTCGGCGACGGTCTCCTCGGCGAGTTCGATGTTGTACTCGCGCTCGATCCGGCCGGTGGTCTGGAGGACCGCCAGCGAGTCGTAGCCGAGGTCGTCGAGCGGGGTGTCGAGGACGTCGCCGTCGAGGTCGACGCTCTCGTCCTCGCCGGCGCATTCGCGGAGCAGGGCGGTGAGTTCGGTCAGGGTCATCTCGGCCATGGCTGGTGGTGCCTTTCTGGTGTGCGGTGCGGGGTGTGGGGCGTGGGATGTGGGGGAGGTTCAGGCGGTCACGACGGCGGCGGAGTTGAAGCCGCCGGCGCCGCGGGCGAGGACGAGGGCGGTGCGGACCGTCGCGGGTCGGGCCGTGCCGAGGACGAGGTCGAGGTCGAGGCCGTCCGCGACGTGTTCGACGTTGACGGTGGGCGGGATGACCTGGTCCCGGAGGGTGAGCAGCGCGGCGGCCAGGTCGAGCGAGCCGCCGCCGGCGTAGAGGCGTCCGGTCATGGTCTTGGGGGCGGTGACGGGGACGCCGCGCGGCCCGAAGACGGCGCGCAGCGCGTCGGCCTCCTGCCGGTCGGGTTCGGTCGTGCCGGCGGCGTCGGCGAACACCACGTCCACCTGGTCGGGGGTCACCCCGGCCTCGGCGAGCGCAAGCAGAATCGTGCGTCGCAGCCCGGGTTCGAGCCCGCTGCCGGGCCGCGGGTCGAAGGTCGCGGCGTATCCGGCGAGTTGCCCGTAGACGGTGGCGCCGCGTTCCCGCGCCGATTCGGCGTTCTCGAGGATCAGGATCGCCCCGCCCTCCCCGGCCACGTATCCGGCCGCGTCGGGCGAGAACGGCAGGTAGGCGCGGGCGGGGTCGGTCGCGGTGGAGAGCCGGCCGCCGGCGAGTTGCGCGGCCCAGCCCCAGGGGCAGATGGAGCCGTCGACGCCGCCGGTGACGATGACCCGGCTGCCCTTGCGGAGCTGGCGGCGGGCCTGGGCGACGGCGTCGATGCCGCCGGCCTGCTCGCTGACCAGGACGCCGCTGGGGCCGCGCAGTCCGTGCCGGATGGAGATCTGGCCGGTGTTGACGGCGTAGAACCAGGCGAAGGACTGGTACGCGCTGACGTGCTTGCCGCCTCTGCTCCACAGCGCTTCCAGTTCGCGCTGGCCGAATTCGAAGCCGCCGGCGGAGGCGGCGGTGACCACGCCCGCGGCGTATTCGGGGAGTTGTTCGAGGTCGAGGCCGGCGTGGCCGATGGCTTCCTGGGCGGCGACCAGGGCGAGCCGGGTCATGTGGTCGGTCTGCGGGAGCAGTCGGCCGGGGATGTGTTCGGCGGGTGCGAAGCCGGGGACTTCGCCGGCCAGGGTGGCCGGGTACTGGGCGGCGTCGAACCGCTCGACGGGGCGGATGCCGCTGCGGCCTTCGAGGGTGGCCTGCCACCAGGCGTCGGTGCCGAGGCCGTTGGGGGCGGCCACGCCGATGCCGGTGAACACGGCCGTGGCAGTCCCAGTACGTTCCAGCAGGTCGCTGCTCATGCGGTCCTCCGCTCGGGTCGGGTGAGCACCATGGCGCTCTGGAAGCCGCCGAAGCCGCTGCCGACGCTCAGCACGGTGTCGATCTTCCGCTCGCGGGCGGTGAGGGGGGTGTAGTCGAGGTCGCACTCGGGGTCGGGTTCGTGCAGGTTGGCGGTGGGGGGCACGACGCCGTGTTCGATGGCGAGGGCGCTGGCGGCGATCTCCAGCGAGCCGATGGCGCCCAGCGAGTGACCGATCATCGACTTGATGGAGCTGACGGGGGTGGCGTACGCGTGGTCGCCGAGGCTGCGCTTGAACGCGGCGGTCTCGTGGCGGTCGTTCTGCTTGGTGCCGGAGCCGTGCGCGTTGATGTAGTCGACGGCGGTGCCGGGCAGCCGGGCCTCGTCGAGGGCGACCCGGATGGACTCGGCCATCTCCTTGCCGTCGGGCCGCAGTCCGGTCATGTGGTACGCGTTGGAGCGGGTGGCGAATCCGGCGATCTCGGCGTAGATGTGGGCGCCGCGGCGGCGGGCGGCGCCGAGTTCCTCCAGGACGAAGATCGCGGAGCCTTCGCCGAGCACGAAGCCGTTGCGGGTGCGGTCGAACGGCCGGGAGGCGTGCTCGGGGTCGTCGTTGCGCGGGGAGGTGGCCTTGATCGCGTCGAAGCAGGCGACCGAGATCGGCGAGATGGGGGCCTCGGTGGCGCCGGCGATCATCACGTCGGCGCTGCCTTCGCGGATGAGTTCGACGGCGTGGCCGACGGCGTCCAGGCCGGAGGTGCAGCCGGTGGAGACGACTCCGGCGGGGCCCTGCGCGCCGACGCTCCAGGCGACCTCGGCGGCGAACGAGCTGGGCACGAAGTAGTCGAACAGGTGCGGGACGGCGTAGCGGTGGTCGACCAGCCAGCCGCGGCCGCCGTCGCTGACCACGTTGTACTCGGTGTCCAGGCCCATGGTGGCGCCGACCGCGCTGCCGACGGTGACGCCGGTGCGGAACGGGTCGAGCGCGGCCAGGTCGAGTCCGCTGTCGGCGACCGCTTCGCGGGCGCTGACCACGGCGAACTGGGCAGCCCGGTCCATCCGGCGGATCTCCTGCGGGCTCAGCCCGGCGGCGACCGGGTCGAAGTCGGCCTCGGCGGCGATCCGCGAGCGGAACGAAGAGGCGTCGAAGAGCGAGATCGCCCTGGTCGCGGTCCGGCCGTCGGTGAGCAGCGACCAGAATTCCTTGCTGCCGACCCCGCCGGGGGCGACCACGCCGATCCCGGTGATGACCACTCGCCGGCTCATGGCCGCCTCCCCTTAGTCCTGTTCAACGCCGTTCCTTCCTCTTGTGGTTCTGCGGTTTCGCCGCTCGTGGTTCCGCGGTCGCGCCGCGTTCGCCGGTGGCCTGCGTCGCCGTCCGCGGTCGCGCCGCGTTCGCCGGTAGCCTGCGGCGGCGTCCTCAAGCCGCGCTCGACGCCGGGCGGGGCAGCGCTCGCGACCCGGCCCGCGGGCCGTCGAGTTGCTCGGCGAGCAGCCGCGGCGCGGCGCGTTCCCGGACGAAGAAGTGGCCGCCGGGGACGGTGCGCAGCTCGAAGCCGCCCGGCGCGTACCGGGCCCACTGCGAGACCCCGGACAGCGGGGCGATCGGGTCGCCCTCGCCGGCCACCGCCAGCACCCGGGTGTGCAGCGGCTCGCCGCCGCGTTCGCAGATCGCCCGGCCCAGGTACAGGTCGTCGCGGAGCGCGGGCAGCACCCGGCGCCGCCACAGTCCGGTCGCCTCGTCCTCCTCGACGGCGCCGGGCGGCAGTACTCCGTATCCGACCAGCCGGCGCAGCAGTTCGGGGTCGGGCAGGGCGGCGGCGGCGAGCACCGGCGAGCGCAGGTGCGGGGGCAGGACGGCGCCGAGCGCGACCAGTTCGGGTTGCGGGCCGCCGGAGCGCTGGCGGGCGGCGGCCCAGGCGTGTGCGACCAGTCCGCCCAGGCTGTGGCCGTAGAGGGCGAACGGGCGGTCGAGCAACGGTTCGATCAGGGAGTCGAGTTCGGCGACCAGCCGGTCGGGGTCGGTGATCCGCCGTTCCCTGATCCGCGGGCCGCGCCCGGGCAGCAGCAGCGGCACCACGTCGGCGGAGGGGCCGATGACGGACTGCCAGCGGGCGAAGGCGGAGATCCCGGCCCCGGCGTGGTGGAAGCAGATCAGCCGGGGTGGCGGGGTGCCGCTCACTCCTCGACCAGGGCGACGGCGCGGGTCCAGCCCGCTCCGGCGCCGGCGATCTTGACCGGGAAGCAGGAGACGGTGAAGCCGTGTCCGGGCAGCTGGTCCAGGTTGGTGAGCCGTTCGACCTGGCAGTACTCGCGGCGCCGCCCGGCGAAGTGGGCGGGCCACAGTACGGACTTGTCGCCGGTCTCCTGGTAGCTGCGGATCATGTGCCCGAACGGGGCGTCCAGGCTCCAGGCGTCGGTGCCGATCACCCGGACCCCGAGGTCGAGCAGGTGGTCGGTGGCCGGGCCGTCGAGTCCGGCGAAATCGGTGAAGTACCGCGGGGTACCGGCGTGCCTCGAGGCGCCGGTGTACAGCAGCACGATGTCCATCGGCGCGGGCCGGTGGCCGAGTTCGGCGAAGGCCTTCTCGATCCGTTCGACGCCGATCACCCCGATCCCGACGTCGGAGACGTCGAGCACCAGGGCGGGCCGCAGGAACCAGTCCAACGGCATGGCGTCGATGTGGCGGGGCGTCCCGTAGTCGCCGACCGAGCCGTAGTGCGACGGCGCGTCGACGTGGGTGCCGGTGTGGCTGGTGAGGGTGAGTGTGTCCAGGGACAGCAGCTCACCGCCGGGCAGGTCGGCCGGGTCGAAGTCGAGGCCGAAGTGCAGGCGCATCTCGTCGGCCATGTGACGGGCGCCCTCGGCGGGCGTCATGATCTCGTGGACGATCGGGTCCGGCTCCCAGCCGGCCGCGTCCACCGGTGACGACAGGTCGATGATCCGCAAGTTCTCCCCCACGGTCGGGTGCGGGGTTCCGCGCCAGGTGGGCGGCGGAACGCGTGGGAGCACTGTGCGGTCGCCGCCTCGAACCTCGTTCGAGGCGGGGCAGGGCGGCGCTGGGGCCGCCGGGCCGTCAGGCGGCGAACAGGTCGAGGACCGGGGTGCGGCGGCCGGACCGTCCGTCGAGGGCGGGGTCGGCGGCCAGCATCGCCTGCTGGAGCTTGCGCACCCGCGGCGACGGTTCCAGGCCGAGTTCCTCCACCAGGCGCCCCCGCAGCCCCTGGTAGACCTCCAGCGCCTGCCACTGCCGGCCGGACCGGTACAGCGCGACCATGGCCTGGGCGTGCAGCCCCTCGTGCAGGGGGTGACGGACCGTCAGTCCGGTGAGTTCGGCGACCAGGTCGGCGTGCCGGTCGAGCCGCAGGTCGGCCTCGATGCGGCGCTCCAGCACCCGCAGCCGGCTCTCCTCCAGCCGGGCCAGTTCGATGTCCAGGATCGGCCCGACCTTGACGTCCACCAGTGCGGGGCCGCGCCACAGTGCCAGCGCCTCGCGGTAGATCTCGGCGGCGGTCTCGTCGTCGCCGGCGTCGGTGGTGTCCCGGCCGAGTTCGGCGAGCCGGTCGTACTCGTGCACGTCGACGGCGCCGGGCTGGACCTCCAGCAGGTAGCCGCCGTGCCGGGTGACCAGGATGTCCTTGGCCCCGCAGGGGGCGTCCGGGCCGAGCGCCTGACCGAGCAGCCGGCGCAGGTGGAGGATGTACGTCTGGAGGGTGGTGAGGGCGCTGCGCGGGGCGTCCATGCCCCACAGCTCCTCCAGCAGGGTCGGCACCGGGACGACCTGGTTGGCGTACAGCGCGAGCAGCGCGAGGATCTGCCGGGGCTTGCCGGCGCTCGGCACGATGGAGCTGCGCCGCGTCTCGGCGCTCAGCGGGCCGAGCACTCTGATGTCCATGAGGGTTCCTCCCGTGGATGGGCCCGTCCGGCGACTGCCGGGACGCGCCGTGGGGGATGCGGGACCGGAGCGGTTCCGCTGCCGTCATCAGGCTCCCTCGGCCGGCTCCGCGGCGGCCAGTGCCAGGCTCCCGAGCGGGGCATGCGTTTCGGCACCCGGCGAACGTGAATCCTTCACATCCGGCTCGTGAGGCTGGCACTGGCTGCCATCGGGCCGCCGCCAGGAGACTTCTGGTCACATCGAGCGAACAGCGACTCGAACTCGACCACGGGAGAGACCATGGGCCCCCACGCCAGTGTCATCGGTCAGGACGACGACCTCTTCATCGAGGATCTGAGCCAGCACTCCTCCGCCGCCCGGCCGACCGGCCCCGGCATCTTCTGCTTCTGCCGCGCCGCCGACGCCTACCTGACCGCCCCGGCCGAGGCCACCTCCGGACGCCTGGCGTGAGCGACCTCCTCGACCCGGCCGGCCCCGGCCCGTTCCTCGCCTTCCGGCCGCACCTGAGCGTGCAGCAGGTTCCCGGCGAGGCGGTCTACCTGATCTCGGACCAGCAGGTCACCGCGCTGCACGGAGCGCAGATCGCCCGGCTGGCACCGCTGTTGGACGGGACGAGGAGTCTGCACGACCTCCAGCGGGAGACCGCCGGTCAGCTCGGCGCGGAGCAGACCGCCGCGCTGGTCGCCAAACTGCGCCGGGCCGGGCTGGTGTCCGAACGCCCGGCCGGGCCGGCCACCGCCCAGCACGGCTACTGGTCGGCCGCCGGGCAGGACGAACTCGCGGCGGGCGAGCGGCTCGGCGCGGCCACCGTACGGGCGATCGGCCCGGACGGCGCCGACCGGCCCGAGCTGCGCGGCGCGCTGGACGCCGCGGGCCTGCACACCGTCACCGACGGCCCCCGCGCCGACCTGACGGTGGTGCTCTGCGAGGACTACCTGGACCCGGCGCTCGGCGCGATCGACGCCGCGCACCGGGCCGCGGGCCGGCCCTGGCTGCCGGTCCGGGCGAACGGCGTGGAGTCCTGGATCGGCCCGTTCTTCGGGCCCGACGGGGCGTGCTGGAGCTGCCTGGCCGACCGGCTGTGGTGCGGCCGGCAGGTCGAGGCGCACGTCCAGCGCACCCTGGAGCGCACCGGCCCGGCCCCGCGCCGCGCCTGCTCGCTGCCCGCGGCCCGCACCGCGGCGCTGCAACTGGCCGCGCTGGAGGCCACCAAGTGGCTGGCCGGCCACCGGCACCCGGGCCAGCGGCAGCTGTGGACGCTGGACTCGCTCACCCTGGACGGCCGCCGGCACCCCGTCACCCGCCGCCCGGAGTGCCCGCAGTGCGGCGACCCCGGACTGGTCGCCGCACGCATCAACGCACCCGTGGTGCTGCGTTCGCGGCCCAAGGCGCAGACCGACGGCGGCGGGCACCGGGCGCTGACGCTGGAACAGATGATGGAGCGCTACGGCCACCACGTCGATCCGCTGACCGGCCTGGTCAAGGAGATCCGCCGCGACCCGCGCGGACCCGCCGAGCTGAACTGCTTCCACGCCGGGCTGAACCCGGTGGGCGGCGCCGCCGGCCTGGCCTCGGTCCGCGCCGGGCTGCGCGCCAACGCCTCCGGCAAGGGCCAGACCGCCCTGCAGGCCGAGGTCGGCGCGCTCGCCGAGTCGCTGGAGCGGCACTCCGGCCACCTGCAGGGCGGCGAGCCGATCGTCCGCGGCCGCTACCGGGAGCTGGCGGCGGACGCCGTCCACCCCGACACCGTCCAGCTGTTCGACCCGCGGCAGTTCGCCGGCCGCGAGGAGTGGAACGCCCGGGCGGGCGCCTTCCACCAGATCGCCGACCCGTTCGACGAGAACGACCCGATCGACTGGCTGCCGGTGTGGTCGCTGACCGAGCAGCGGCAGAAGCTGATGCCCGCCGCACTCCTCTACTACAACGCCCCGCAGCAGCGCGGCCGCCGCTACTGCCTGGCCAACTCCAACGGCGCGGCGGCCGGCGGCACCCTGGAGGACGCCGTCCTGCAGGGCTTCCTGGAACTGGTGGAACGCGACGCCATCGCGCTGTGGTGGTACAACCGCACCGCGCAGCCCGGCATCGACCTGGACGCCTGCCCCGACCCGTGGGTCGCCCAGCTGCGCGACCTGCACGCCTCGCTGCACCGCGAGGTGTGGGCGATCGAGCTGACCTCCGACCTGGGCATCCCGGTGGTCGCGGCGTTCTCCCGCCGCACCGACAAGCCTGCCGAGGACATCATGCCCGGCTTCGGCGCCCACCTGGACCCGGCGATCGCCCTGCGCCGCGCCCTCGCCGAGGTCAACCAGCTGCTGCCGAACGTGGTGGACGCCCGCGCCGACGGCACCGGCTACGGCTTCACCGACCCGCAGGCGATGGACTGGATGCGCACCGCGAAGGTCGCCGAACTCCCGTACCTGCTGCCCGACCAGGCCCGCCCGGCCGGCCGCCCGGCCCCCGCCGCCCTCGGCCCGCACGACGACCTGCGCGACGACGTCACGGCCGCCGAGCAGCTGGTCCGCCGGGCCGGCCTGGAACTGCTGGTGCTCGACCAGACCCGCCCGGAGGCCGGCCTGCCGGTCGCCAAGGTCGTGGTGCCGGGCCTGCGCCCGCACTGGAACCGGTTCGCCCCCGGCCGCCTGTTCGACGTGCCGGTGCGACTGGGCCGCCTCACCGCGCCCACCCCGTACCACCTGCTCAACCCCGTACCGCTGTTCGTCTGAACAGCCCCCGCTCACCGTGCTGGATGACTGATGCGTATCGAATGCCTGGCCGCCCCGCAGCTCAACGAGCTGTGGTCGCTGCGCGAGGACACCCTGGTCGACCCGGACGACGGGCCGGACGGCCCCGTGACCGTCCAGACCCGCTGGGGGCCGGTGCACTTCGAGAACCCCGACCCGGTGCTGCGGACCGCGCTGGAGCGGATGACGCTCGGCCCGGTGTCGCTGAGCAACGTGCTGCCGGGCTTCCCCGGCCTGGAGGACCTCGACCGGCCCGAGGCCCACTCCCCCGAGGTGGCCGCGCTGCTGCGCGGGCTGCGCCGGATCCGCCACTGCCTGGTGCGCACCCTGGCGCTCGGCGGCACCCCGCTGCTGAGCGTCGTCCCGCTGGCCCGCGACACCTGGTTCGTCCCGCAGCCGGTGCCCGAGGACCGGCCGTGCCGGCTGTCCCGGTTCGCGGTGCTGCGCTGGGCCGAGGGCGGGCTGCGCATGGAGTCGCCGCTCGCCCACCACCGGGTGCAGCTGCACCGCCCCGAGATGGTGCAGCTGCTGGGCCTGCTGTCCGGCGGCGACCGGCCGGTGGGCCTGCAGCTCGACCAGGAGGTGACCGAGGCCGCGATCGGCTACCTGCTGGCCTCCCGGATCGCGGTCGCCGCCGAGCACCCCGCCGTCGGCGCCGACGCGCCCCGGTACGCCGAGGACGACGACCCGACGCTGGCCGGCTGGTCCGCCGACGACATGATGGTGCACGCCCGCAGCCGGCTCGGCCGCAGCGACGGCCCGTTCGGCGCGACCTTCGCCCACCTGGGCCGGATGCCCGCCGAGCCGGCCGTCAAGCCGCTCGGCGCCCGCACCGCCGTCCCGCTGCCGCGCCCCGACCTCGGTGAACTGCGCACCTCCGACGAGCCGTTCAGCTCGGTGCTGGAGCGCCGCCGCTCGCTGCGCCGGTACGGCCCGGCACCGCTGAGCACCCGTCAGATCGGCGAACTGCTGTTCCGGGCCTGCCGGATCCGCGAGGGCGCCGACCGGGACGGGCGGCCGTACCCGAGCATGGGCTCGGTGTACGCCCTGGAGCTGTACCTGGTGGCCGGCCCGGACACCGAACTGCCGCCCGGCGTCTACCACTACGACCCGCTCGGCCACCTGCTGGAGCCGCTGGACGCGCCCGCCGCCGAGACCGCCGAGCTGCGGGAGGCCGCCCAGGCCACGCTGTCCGCCGACGGGCCGCCGCCGCTGCTGCTGGTGATCACCGCCCGGTTCCGGCGCGCCACCCAGGCCTTCAGCGGCATCGCCTACACCAGCCTGATGAAGGACGTCGGCGTGCTGATGCAGAACCTCTACCTGGTGTCGACCGCGATGGGCCTGGCCCCGTGCGCGCTCGCCTCCGGCAACTCGGACACCGCGGCCCGCGCCTTCGGACTGGACTGGGCCGTCGAGTCGAGCGTCGGAGAGTTCGTGGTCGGTACGAGCCCGCCGGCAGCAGACCTGGGCTAGTCATGTCCCGTACGATCCGGGAGCAGCGGCAAGCGGGAAACGTACGAGTCCGAGGGGGAAATCGTGAACGATGAGGCTTCATGGCCGAAACCCGACCCGGGCGGCAACCAGCTGGCACCGAAGGCCGCGGTGACGATCACCGCCCTGGTGTTCCTCGGCTACACCGGAGTGGCGACCAGTTACGTCCTCGCACTGCACCCCAGCGGCCTGCTGCTGTCCGGCACGCTGGTCCTGCTGGCGCTGCTGCTGGGCATCCAACTGGTGCATTCCTTCCCGCGGTTGGTCCCCTCGCTGGCCAGGCGCTGGCCGGTGACGCTGGCCGTGCAGGCGGTGATCACCTACGTGCCGTTCTGCTGGCTGGGCCCGCTGTGGATCGGCATCCCGAGCTTCCTGGCCGGATCGATGCTGCTGCTGTTGCGGCCGGTGGTGGCCTGGCCCGGGTTCGTCGGCGTGGTGGTGGGCAGCAACGTGCTGATGCTGCTGATGGGCGACCCGGTCGGTGAGACCTTCTACATCTCGGTCGCCACGGTCACCAACGGCCTGGTGATCTTCGGGCTGTCCCGGCTGACCGACCTGGTGATCGAGGTGCACCGCTCGCGTGCCGAACTCGCCAACCTGGCGGTGGCGCAGGAGCGTCTGCGGTTCGCCCGCGACCTGCACGACCTGCTCGGCTACAGCCTCTCCGCGATCACCCTCAAGTGTGAACTCGCGTACCGGCTGGTGCCCGGCCAGCACGAGCTGGCACAGCAGGAGTTGACGGAGATTCTGCAGACGGCCCGTCAAGCCCTGTCGGACGTCCGGGCGGTGGCCCGCGGCTACCGGGAGATGTCGCTCAGCGCGGAGGTGGAGAGCGCCAAGGCGATGCTGGCCACGCTCGGGGTGCGCTGCACCGCCCGGTTGGACTTCGGGCTGCTGCCGCAGCAGGTGGAGACGGTGCTGGCGACGGTGCTGCGCGAGGGGCTGACCAACATGCTGCGGCACAGCAAGGTCGAGCAGTGCGAGATCTCGGCGGTCCGCGAGGGCCGGATCGTCCGGTTCCGGCTGGCCAACGACGGCGTCGGGCGCACCGTGCCCGGGCAGCCGCCGCTGGTGCGGGACACCGGCGGCGGCAGCGGCATCGGCAACCTCACCACCCGGGCGCGCGAGCTCGGCGGCACGCTGACCGCGGGCCCGCACGGCACCGGCTGGTTCGTGGTGGAGGCCGCGATCGACCTGGACGCGGCGACGCTGGCGCTGTCGGGCTCCGGCGGCACCGGCCGCCGGAACGCGCCCGCCCAGGCGGCCTGAGCGGGCGCACCGGCGTACGTCAGAGCCAGCCGGCGTCCCGGGCGATCCGGATCGCGTCCACCCGGTTGCGGGCGTTCAACTTGCCGACCACGGTGGTCAGATAGTTGCGGACGGTCCCGGCGGACAGGAACAGCCGGGCGGCGATCTGCCCGGCCTCCATGCCGTCCGCGGCGAGCCGGAGCACCTCCAGTTCGCGGCAGGTGAGCGGCGAGGGCTCGGAGTCGAGCGCGGCGACCGCCAGCGCCGGGTCGATCGCCCGCCCGCCGGCCGCCACCGTCCGGATGGCGGCGGCCAGTTGGCCCGGTTCGATGTCCTTCAGCAGGAACCCGGCGACGTGCGCGGCCATGGCCCGGCGCAGATTGCCGGGCCGGCCGAGACTGGTGAGGATCAGCGTCCGGCAGGCCGGCACTTCCCTGGCCAGCTCTCCGGCCGCGGTGATGCCGTCCATTCCCGGCAGGTCGATGTCGAGCACGGCGACATCCGGCGCGCTCTCCTTCGCCCGGGCCACCACCTCCGCTCCGGACCCGGTCTCCGCCACCACATCCAGGTCGGGTTCCAGCTGTAGTAGCGCGACCAGGGCTCTGCGCAGCACCTGCATGTCCTCCGCCAACAGCACGCGAATCATTGGCTTGCCCCCGTTATTTCCACAGACTTGACACACGATCAGGCTGAACAATAACGATCTCAGCGCAGCTTGTGATCTTCTGGGACAAACGGATTTCCAGGGTCCGCGGCTACCGGGCACCGGCCTTCAACAGGTTCACCACCTCCGCGAGGAAGCCGCCGTCGAGCATGGTGGAGACCGCGGTGTCCGCCACCGCCTGATGCCCGGCGTCGTGACAGGCGATGCTCACCAGGTAGCCGCGTTTGAGGGCATACGTACCGAACGTCCACTCGCCGAACCCGGCCGCCGCACCGTCCGGGGTGTGCAGGGCCGTCCCCGGGCCGGAACCGAACTCGGCGAACCCGAACTCGGTGAAGCCCAGCCGCATGCCCTGCCCGAGCGCCTTCGTGTACGCCTCCTTCAGCGTCCACAGCCGCAGCAGCTGCTTCTCCTGCCGCCGCGCCGGCAGCCCGCCCAGCCAGCCCCGCTCGGCGGGCGTGCACAGCAGGCGCCGCATGTCCTGGTAACGGACCTTGCGGTCGGCCAGTTCGGTGTCCACCCCGATCCGGCCGCGCCGGCTCAGCCCCACCACGATCAGGTCCCGGGTGTGGCTGATGCTGACGTCGATCTGGTCGCAGCCCCGCAGGTACGGCCGGCCGCCGGGCTTGTAGCCCAGCTCCACCGCGTCCGGCGGCACCTGCAACGCGGCCCCCGCCGCGTACCTGACGAGCAGCCGGGACGCCGCGAACCGCTCCCGGGTGCGGACCTGCTCCAGCGAACTGAGCCGCTGCCAGTCGCGGTTGCCGAGGAACTGCCGCAGGTCCGGCTCGGCCAGCACCGCGTCCTGCCACTGCTCGGTGTAGGCGTACACCACCGCGTGCCCGTGCCAGGCCATCGCCTGCCGCACCTGCAGCCACTTGGCGCCCGGCCCGGGCATCAGCAGTGGCGCGTTCACCGCCTCCTGATAGCTCGTCACTGCACCCCTCCTCCGGCCGGCGGCGTGTCGTACAGGTCCAGGGAGCGCCCGCCGGCCACCCGCTCCAGCACCTCGTCGTGCACCCGCCGCACGCAGTCCGCGGACGGCGGCGGCACCGGCAGGCCGAGCCGGCGGGCCAGCCGGGACAGCGCCAGCGCCGGCCACGCCGGGTCGGCCGGGAAACCGCCCCCGCCCCGCCGGGCCTCCCAGCCGCCGAGCGCCGCCCCCGCCGCCGCCAGCAGCGCGTACCGCTCCACCAGCGCGCACCAGGACGGGCTGGCCAGGGCGGCGGCGCTGTCCGCGGGCAGCGCCAGCGCCCGCTCCCGCACCGCCGACAGCTCCTCGGCCAGCACCCCGGCCAGTTCGGCCAGGGCCACCCCGTCCGGCCCCGCGGGCGGGCGGGCGCGCAGCCGGGCCGCCGCGCCCGTCAGCGTGGCCGCCAGGAAGTCGGTGCCGCCGGCCACCCCGAGCCCGCCCAGGTCGAGCGGCGGCAGCGGCTCCTCCCAGGCGTACAGCGCGGCCGGCGGCTCGTCCGCCCGCAGCCAGGACTCCCGGGCCAGCAGCGGCAGTTGCGGGATCAGCACGGCCTGGCAGGCGGCCGTCCCGACGTGCCCGAGGCTGGCCGCCGGCAGGTCCCGCAGCAGCTTCTGCAGGCTGCCGGGCCCGCCCGCCCGGTCGTACCCGGCCGCGCCGAGCACCGTGGACAGCTCCTCCACGTCCTCCTGCAACAGGTCGGGCACCAGGTACTTCACGGCCGCCGCACCCAGGTGGGCGCTGTCCGGCAGCAGGTGCAGGGCCCGCAGCACGGCGGTGGCCATCGCGTCGCACACCAGCAGATCGGCGAACACCCCTGCCAGCAGCGCCCGGTGGCGCGGCCCGCTGGCCGCCCGGGCGGCGGCCCGCAGCACCGTGTCGGCGGCGGCGACCACCACCGCCGGGATCAGCGTCCGGTTCAGCTGGAAGGTGCGCAGCGCCAGCCGGACGCCTTCGCCGTCCGGTCCGACCCGCGCGTCCTCGGGCACCGGGAGGTCGGTGAACTCCAGCCCCGCGAACCGGCAGCCGCGCAGGCCCGTACTGATCCGCCGCGGCAGCACCGTCAGCGCGCCGACGGCCTCCGCCGGGTCCACCAGCAGCACCGAGTGACTGCCGCCCTGCTGCCCGGTGCGGGCGTACACCACCACCGCACCGGCCCGGTCGGCGTTGATCACCACGTCCTTGCGCCCGCGCAGCAGGTACCCGTCGCCGTCCGCGACAGCCCTGAACTCCCCCTGCCACATCGCGTTGCCGTGCGCCAGCGAGTGGTGCGCGATCGCCACCGGCCGCCCGTCCAGCAGCAGCCGGGCCAGCCGGCGCCGCTGCCCCGGGCTGCCGGCCGCCCACACCGGGGCGGCGGCGAACAGCGAGGTGATCCCGTGCCCGAATCCCAGCGAGACGTCCCGCCGGAACACCGGCCGCAGCACCCGCGCCAGCACGTCGGCCCGCTCGAAGCGCCCGCCGAGCTCCACCGGCACCAGCTCGGCCCCGAACCCGCCCTCGTGCAGCACGGCCACCGCACCCTCGGCGGGCTCGGCCCGCTCGTCGGCGGCCAGCAGCGCCCGGAACCCGGCCGGATTCTCCGGGTCGTCGGGATCCCCGAGCCGCCGCTCCCACTCCGCGACGCGCTCCCGGACCCGTTGCTCGGTGACGCCCACCGGGCCTGCGGCGACGGCGAGTTCGGCCCACTCCTCCTGCTGCTCGATCACGTTCACCGGACCACCTCCCGGGGCGGCGCCGGCAGCGTCTCGTCGAGTTCGGCGTACACCGGTCGCAGGTCTCCGCGCAGGAACAGTTGCCGCATCGTCGAGCGCCGGACCTTGCCGCTGGTGGTGCGGCGCACCGAACCGGGGCGGACCAGCAGCACGCCGGCCGGCCGGGCGCCGAACTCGTCGGCCAGGCAGCCGCGCACCCGCGCGGCCAGCGCCGCCAGCGCGGCCTGGTCGCGGCCGGGGTGCCGGACCTCCTGGACGACGACCAGCCGGTCGGGCTGGTCGGCGCCGAACACCACGGCGGAGGCCAGGCGTTCGCCGCAGTCGATCAGGCGGCGTTCCATCTCCTGGGGGTGGACGCTCTGCCCGGCCACCACCACGGTGTCCTTGAGCCGTCCGGTCAGGTACAGCTCGCCGTCGCTGAGGACGCCGAGGTCACCGGTGCGCAGGAAGCCGCGGGCGCCGTCGGCGGTGACGGCGCCGAACACCTCGGCGGTCTCCAGCGGCCGCTGCCAGTAGCCGGCGGCGACGGCCGCCCCGCGCACCCACACCTCGCCCTCGGCGCCGTCGGGCAACTCGGCCCGGGAAGCCGGGTCGACGATCCGCACCTCGCCACCGCGCGGACGGCCGCAGCTGACCACCCGTCGGTCGCCGCCCGCGCCCACCGGCAGCCCGGTCCGGACCGCGACCGGGCCGCCGCCGGTGGTGCTGACCAGCAGGGTGGCCTCGGCCAGCCCGTACCCGGCGACCATCGCCCCGGGCCGCAGCCCGGCCGCGGCGAACCGACCGGCGAACGCCTCGACGGTGGCGGCGGACACCGGCTCGGCGGCGTTCACGGCGGTCTCCCAGCGCGACAGGTCGAGCCCGCCGAGTTCCGCGTCGGTGACCTCGGCGGCGCACCGGGCGTACGCCGAGTCGGGGGCCGCGGCCACCGTCACGCCGTACCGGTCGATCGCCTCCAGCCAGCGCGCCGGACGGCCCAGGAACAGCCGGGGCGGCATCAGCACGGCGGTCGCGCCCAGCCACAGCGGGTGCAGCAACTGCCCGATCAGGCCCAGGTCGTGGTAGCAGGGCAGCCAGCCGCCGATCCGCGAACCGGCGTGGGTGCCGAGCGCCTGCTGGATCTCCCGCATGGTGGCCAGCAGGTTGGCGTGGGTGACCTGGACGCCGCGCGGGGCGGCGGTGGTGCCGGAGGTGTACTGGATCAGCGCGACCGCCTCCGGGCCGAGCCGGGCCGGCTGCCACCCGTCCGCCGCCGGCAGCGCCGTGTCGACGGCCAGGCAGAGCACCGCGCCGCGCCCCGCGTCGGACAGCCGGCGCGAGACGTCCGCGGCGTGCCGGGCGACGGTGAGCACCACGGCCGCGCCGGTCTCCCGGGCGATCGCGGTGGTCCGCTCGGCGGCGGCCGCGGACGTCGACGGCGGCGGGACGGGCACCGCGACGGCGCCCGCATACAGGCAGGCCACCACCGCGACGGCGAGGTCGACGCCGGTCTCCAGCGCCACCAGCACCGGCCGGCCGGCCACCTGGCGTTCCGTCAGCCACTGGCCCAACTCGCGGGCCCGACGGTCGAGTTCGCCGAAGCTCGCGGCGCGCGCACCGGGAGCGGGATCGTGTGGATCGCCCGGTTCGAGGACCGCAGGGTCGGCGGCCGCACGGGCGAACCGCTCGGCCAGGGCCTCGGTCAGAGTCGCCGGCTCCCGCATTCCGCACCTCCGGAGGTTCCGCGCCCGGCCCGCTCGTCGGGCGGCGCTGCGTCCAGTCTCCGGTGGGCCGCTCAACCGCCTCTTGAAGCCCGCTCTCCTCCGGCTCGGCCGCTCCCGCACGGTCATCGCCGCACCCCGTCACCGGGCAGCAGCCGCCTCAGGTGCAGCAGTTCGGACCGCAGCTCGAGTTCGACCGCGCTCAGCGGAACGTCCGGGATCAGCTGCTCGGGGTGCCCGGGCGGCGGCGGCAGCAGCGTGATCGGCGGCTCCAGCGGCCACGGCCGCTCCACCGGCCGCCCCAGCAGCATTGCCTCGTACCGGGACGCCGCCGTACAGAGATACATGTCGCCGAGCAGCGACAGTCCCCACAGCAGCCGTCTCACGGCCGCCCCCAGCAGCCTCCGTCCCGAACGGGTCACCCCGGCCATTGCTCCACCTCGCTTCGTCTCCGGCGTATCGCGGTGGGCAGGATCCGGCCGACGGCTGGAGCGCCGCTCGAACCGCGCCGGAGAACGAACCGTGCCGAAAGACGACGGTGCCGAAAGACGACGGTGCCGGAAAACGACGGTGCCGGAAAACGACGGTGCCCGCCCCCGGTTCGGGGACGGGCACCGTACGGAGCAGCAGCCTCAGGCCAGCTTCTCCAGGATCAGGTCCTTGACCTTCGCCGCGTCGGCCTGCCCGCGGGTGGCCTTCATGACGGCGCCGACCAGCGCGCCGACCGCCTGCACCTTGCCGTCGCGGATCTTCGCGGCGACGTCGGGGTTGTCGGCGATCGCCTGGTCGACGGCCGCGCCGAGCGCCGAGTCGTCGGAGACCACGGCCAGGCCGCGCTTCTCGACGACCTGGTCCGGCTCGCCCTCGCCGGCGAGGACGCCCTCGATGACCTGGCGGGCCAGCTTGTCGTTCAGCTTGCCCTCGGCGACCAGCGCGCAGACCCGGGCCACCTGCGCCGGGGTGATCGGCTGCTCGGACAGCTCGGTGCCGGTCTCGTTGGCGCGCCGCGCCAGCTCGCCCATCCACCACTTGCGGGCCTGGTCGGCGGGGGCGCCGGCCGCGATGGTCTCGGTGATCGGCTCGACCGCGCCGGCGTTCAGCACCGACTGCATGTCCTGGTCGTTCAGACCCCACTCGGCCTGCAGCCGGGCCCGGCGGACCCGCGGCAGCTCGGGCAGTTCGGCCCGCAGCTCCTCGACCCACTCACGGGCCGGGGCGACGGGGACCAGGTCGGGCTCCGGGAAGTACCGGTAGTCCTCGGCGTTGTCCTTGATCCGGCCGGCCGTGGTGGAGCCGTCCTCCTCGTGGAAGTGCCGGGTCTCCTGGACGATCGTCCCGCCGTCGGTCAGCACGGTGGCGTGGCGCATGATCTCGAACCGGGCGGCCCGCTCCACGCTGCGCAGCGAGTTGACGTTCTTGGTCTCGCTGCGGGTGCCGAACTTCTCGGTGCCGTTGGGGCGCAGCGACAGGTTGACGTCGCAGCGCATCTGGCCCTTGTCCATCCGGGCCTCGGAGACGCCCAGCGCCTTGATCAGCTCGCGCAGCTCGGCGACGTACGCCTTCGCGACCTCGGGGGCCCGGTGGCCCGCGCCCTCGATCGGCTTGGTGACGATCTCGATCAGCGGGATGCCGGCCCGGTTGTAGTCGAGCAGCGAGTACTCGGCGCCGTGGATGCGGCCGGTCGCGCCACCGACGTGGGTGGACTTGCCGGTGTCCTCCTCCATGTGGGCGCGCTCGATCTCCACGCGGAAGACCTCGCCGTCCTCCAGCTGCACGTCGAGGTAGCCGTTGAAGGCGATCGGCTCGTCGTACTGGCTGGTCTGGAAGTTCTTCGGCATGTCCGGGTAGAAGTAGTTCTTCCGGGCGAACCGGCACCACTGGGCGATCTCGCAGTTCAGCGCGAGACCGATCCGGATCGCCGACTCCACACCGACCGCGTTGACCACCGGCAGCGAGCCGGGCAGGCCGAGGCAGGTCGGGCAGGTCTGCGAGTTCGGTTCCGCGCCCAGCTCGGTGGAGCAGCCGCAGAACATCTTGGTCTTGGTACCCAGCTCGACGTGGACCTCAAGGCCCATCACCGGGTCGTACGAGGCGAGTGCCTCCTCGTAGGAGACCAGGCTCATGACGCTCACAGCGTCCCTTCTTCAGTCATGGGAGGTTCAGCCGAGCAGGACGTCGTCGTCGCCGAGACGCTTGAGCTCGCGGACGAGGAGCGCGGTCCCGGTGATCAGGGCGGCGGCCCCGACCACGGCGTTGATCAGCTTGAGGGTGTCGTGGTCCTCACGGGCGTGGCGAATGTCCTTGACGATGGAGATCGCCCCGAACGCGCTTCCGCCGATGGACAGCCACAGGCCGGGCTTCGAGTGCTTCCAGCCCTTGGCCTTCTCGATCTTGCTCATAGTGCCGGTGCCTCCTCCAGCAGGGTGTGACCCCACTTGTCGTTGAGCGCGGCCTCGACGGCGCCGCCCACGCGGTAGAGGCGGTCGTCCGCCATCGCGGGGGCGATGATCTGCAGGCCGACCGGGAGATTGTCCTCCGGGGCGAGCCCGCAGGGCAGCGACATGGCCGCGTTGCCCGCCAGGTTCGAGGGGATGGTGCACAGGTCGGCGAGGTACATCGCCATCGGGTCGTCCGCCCGCTCGCCGATCGGGAACGCGGTGGTCGGCGTGGTCGGGGAGATCAGCACGTCCACACCGGCGAACGCGGCGTCGAAGTCCCGGGAGATCAGCGTCCGGACCTTCTGCGCCGAGCCGTAGTAGGCGTCGTAGTAGCCGGAGGACAGCGCGTAGGTGCCGAGGATGATGCGGCGCTTGACCTCGTCACCGAAGCCGGCCTCACGGGTCAGCGCGGTGACCTGCTCGGCGGAGCGGTTGCCGTCGTCGCCGACCCGCAGGCCGTAGCGCATCGCGTCGAACCGGGCCAGGTTCGAGGAGCACTCGGACGGGGCGATCAGGTAGTACGCGGGCAGCGCCAGCGTGAACGACGGGCAGGACACCTCGACGACCTCGGCGCCCAGCTCGCGCAGCAGCTCCACCGACTCGTTGAAGCGCTGCATGACGCCGGGCTGGTAGCCCTCGCCGGCGAACTCCTTGACGATGCCGATCCGCATGCCGCGGATGTCACGCATCTTCGCGGCCTCGACGACGGCCGGCACCGGCGCGTCGATCGAGGTGGAGTCCAGCGGGTCGTGGCCGGCGATCGCCTCGTGCAGCAGCGCCGCGTCCAGCACAGTGCGGGCGCACGGGCCGCCCTGGTCCAGCGAGGACGAGAAGGCGACCAGGCCGTAGCGGGACACCGCGCCGTAGGTCGGCTTGACGCCGACGGTGCCGGTGACGGCGCCGGGCTGGCGGATCGAGCCGCCGGTGTCGGTGCCGATCGCCAGCGGCGCCTCGAACGCGGCGAGCGCCGCCGCGGAGCCGCCGCCGGAGCCGCCGGGGATCCGGGTCAGGTCCCACGGGTTGCCGGTCGGGCCGTACGCCGAGTTCTCGGTGGAGGAGCCCATCGCGAACTCGTCCATGTTGGTCTTGCCGAGGATGACGACGTCCGCGTCCTTCAGACGCCGCGTCAGCGTGGCGTCGTAGGGCGGGATCCAGCCCTCGAGCATCTTCGAACCGCAGGTGGTCGGGATGCCCTTGGTGGTGAAGACGTCCTTCAGCGCCAGCGGCACACCGGCCAGCGGGCTGAGCTGCTCGCCCTTGGCCCGCTTGTCGTCGACCTTGCGGGCGGCGGCCAGCGCGCCCTCGTTGTCGACGTGCAGGAAGGCGTTGACCTTCTTGTCGACGGCGTTGATGCGGTCCAGGTGGGCCTGCGCGACCTCGACGGCCGACACCTCGCCCTTGGCGATCGCGGAGGCCGTCTCGGCCGCCGTGTACTTGATCAGGTCGGTCATCTCGGTCAGTCCTCCCCGAGGATCTGCGGCACGCGGAAACGCTGGTCCTCACTCGCCGGGGCGCCGGACAGCGCCTGCTCCGGGGTCAGCGACTGTCGCACCTCGTCCGCCCGCATGACGTTGCTCAGCGGGAGCGGGTGGGAGGTCGGCGGGACGTCCTGCCCCGCGACCTCGGAAACGCGGGCGACCGCGCCGATGATCACGTCGAGCTGCTCGGCGAAGTGGTCCAACTCCTCCGCCTGCAACTCCAGACGCGACAGCCGGGCGAGGTGGGCGACCTCCTCGCGCGTGATGCCAGGCATGCAGCGATCCTCAAGGGTGAGTTCCGGTAGACCGGGCGGCCCTGGGCACACCCGTCCTTTTTGGTCTTGAGGGCCATCCTATGTGCCCCTTCAGGGGCGCGGGGAACTGCGCGAGGCGGAAGGGGACCAACAGCAAGGTCCGCCCGGGGACAGAACTCCCTCCCCGGACGGACCTCGCGAACGAACGACTATCGCGGCAGCGAGGAAACCGCCCCCGTCCGCCGCACCTGCAGCCACGCCGTCGCCTGGTCGACCGGCAGCGCGGCCGACACCAGCCACCCCTGCACGGCGTCCACCCCGAGGTCGTGCAAGCGCTCCCAGGTCTCGTCGTCCTCGACGCCCTCGGCGACCACCGTCAGGCCCAGCGAGTGGGCGAGTTCGACGGAGCAGCGGACCACTGCCGCGTCGTGGTCGTCGGCGACCATCCGGGAGACGAACGAGCGGTCGATCTTCAGTTCGCCGACCGGGAGGCTGCGCAGCCGCACCAGTGAGGAGTGCCCGGTGCCGAAGTCGTCCAGCGACATCCGCACGCCGTAGCGGCGCAGTTCGGCCAAGGTGTCGGCGGCCCGCCGGCTGTCGTCGAGCAGCAGCCGTTCGGTGATCTCCAGTTGGAGCGCCTCGGCGGGGACCTGGTGCCGGGTGAGGTGTCCGGCGACCCGGGCGGCGAAACCCGGATTGAGGACGTCGCGCGGCGAGACGTTGACGGCGACCGGCACCATCAGGCCCTGGTGGCGCCAGCGGGCGATCTGCCCGACGGCGCTCTCCAGCACGTAGTCGGTGAGCCGGGGCATCAGGCCGGAGGACTCGGCGAGGCTGATGAACTCGTCGGGGGGCACCCGGCCCTGCCCGGGCCGTTCCCAGCGCACCAGCGCCTCCAGGCCGACCACCCGGCCGTCGAAGGCGACCTTCGGCTGGTAGTGCAGGGCGACCTCGTTCATCTCCAGCGCACGCCGCAGGTCGCCGAGCAGGCCGATCCGGTACGGGGTCTCCAAGTCCCGTGCCTCGTCGTACAGTTCGACGCCGCTGCGGCTGTGCTGGGCGTGGCCCATCGCCACGTCGGCGCGCCGCAGAAGCGATTCTGCGTCCTGGGCGTGCGTCGGGTGCACACAGACCCCGGCACTGGCCTCCAGCACCAGCAGCAGCCCGTCCAGCCGGATCGGTGCGGCGAGTTCGGTGATCAGCCCCTTGGCGATCCGCTCCAGCAGTTCGGGGCTGCCGACGCCGGGGAGCAGCACCGCGAACTCGTCGCCGCCCATCCGGGCCACCACCGGGCGTTCGCTGCGGCGGCGCACCTGCGGGGGCAGCACGGCGGTGTCCGGGCCCGGCGCGAAGCTGGGGCCGGAGCGCAGCGCCCGGTGCAGGCGGCGGGCGATGTGCACCAGCAGCCGGTCGCCGGCGGTGTGCCCGAGCGCGTCGTTCAGCGACCGGAAGCGGTCCAGGTCGAGCAGGATCAGGCCGACGCTGTAGCCGTCCTCGCCCTCGTGCGCGGCCAGCGCCTCCTGGGTGGCGATCAGCAGGGCCTGCCGGTTGGGCAGGTCAGTCAGCGGGTCGGTGAGCTGGTCCCTGGCCCGGTCCCGGGCGATCCGCCAGGCGGCGACCAGTACGGCCAGCGGAACCGCGAACAGCGGGAGCAGTTCGGGTTCGTAGCGGTACACCAGGACGGCCAGCGGGATCAGCGGCGCGGCCCCGGCCAGCAGGACGCCGAGCAGCAGCACCGCCCCCGCCATCCCCTGCGGCGGGCGTGTGGGCGCGCCGCCGGTCGTACGATCCATAAGCCCAGTCCTCCGTCGGGCCCGCCCCCGCTGGGCCGCCTCACGGTGAGGCACCCCCTCCTCGGGATGCCGGTGGACGTCAGACGAGGGCGTGTCCCCGGGGCTCCGGCAGAACCGGTGCCACACACTCCTGCTGACAGTTCGTAGCGCCCAGGGTAAGCCGGGGTCCGCCGTACGGGCGCACTTTCCGGTCACCTCCGAGCGCGACGTCATATCCGCGCGCTGCTCGATGACACAATGCCCGATTTCGCTCCCGAACACCCGACTGACGCGGCATCAGGACGGTAACGACCTGTCAGGAAACCTGCTCCTCCGGTACTTCTCCGGCATTTTCCCCACCGGCCTCGCCCTCCGCGCCGTCCCCCTCGACGTCCAGCCCGAGGTGCTTGCGGGCGGCGTCCGCGCCCTGCTCCAGCAGCACCGCGAACCCGGCGTCGTCCAGCACCGGGACGCCGAGCTGCACCGCCTTGTCGTACTTGGAGCCGGGGTTGTCGCCGACCACCACGAAGTGGGTCTTCTTCGACACCGATCCGGTCACCTTCGCGCCGCGCGAGGTCAGCGCCTCCTTCGCGCCGTCCCGGGTGTGCCCGGCGAGGGTTCCGGTGACCACCAACGTCAGCCCCTCCAGCGGGCGTTCGCCCTGCTCCTCGCCGGCCTCCTCGGTGAACTGCACGCCCGCGTCGCGCCACTTGCGGAGGATCTCGCGGTGCCACTCCTCCGCGTACCACTCCTTGATGGCCTTGGCGATGGTCGGCCCGACGCCCTCGACGGCGGCGAGTTCGGTCTCGTCGGCGGCGAAGATCCGGTCCAGGTCACGGAATTCGCGGGCCAGTTCCTGCGCGGCCACCGGGCCGACGTGGCGGATCGACAGCCCGTTCAGGAAGCGCCACAGCGGGCGGTCCCTGGCCTTGTCCAGGTTGTCCAGCAGAACACCGGTGTTCTTCTTCGGGGCGCCGGCGGTGGTGGCGAAGAAGGACGTCCGCTTCTCCTTGCCGGTCTTGTCGTCCGGCTTGGGCATGCCGGTCTTCGGGTCGCGCACCAGCACCTTGATCGGCAGCAGCTGCTCCTCGGTCAGGCCGAAGATGTCGCCCTCGTCCTTGACCGGCGGGTCGGCGGGCTCCAGCGGCTGGGTGAGCGCGGTGGCCGCGACGTAGCCGAGGCCCTCGATGTCCAGGCACTGGCGGCCGCCGAGGAACGCGATCCGCTCGCGGATCTGCGCCGGGCAGTGCTGCGCGTTCGGGCAGCGCAGGTCGATGTCGCCCTCGGACATCGGGCGCAGCTCGCCGCCGCACTCCGGGCAGTGCGTGGGCATCTCGAACGCCCGCTCGCTGCCGTCGCGCAGGTCGTAGACCGGGCCGAGGATCTCCGGGATCACGTCACCGGCCTTGCGCAGCACGATGGTGTCGCCGAGCAGCACGTCCTTGGCCTTGACGATCTGCTGGTTGTGCAGCGTCGCGTACTGCACCATCGAGCCGGCCACCTTCACCGGCTCGGCCAGCACCGCGTACGGGGTGGCCCGGCCGGTGCGGCCGATGCCGATCTTGATCTCGGCGAGCTTGCCGGTGACCTCCTCCGGCGGGTACTTCCAGGCGATCGCCCAGCGCGGCGACTTGGAGGTGGAGCCGAGCCGGCCCTGCAGGGCGATCTCGTCGACCTTGACCACCACGCCGTCGATCTCGTGCTCGACGGAGTGCCGCTGCTCGCCGAAGTACTTGATGAACGCCCGCACTTCCTCGAGCGAGCCGACCACCTTGTTGTGCTTGGCGGTCGGCAGGCCCCAGTCGTGCAGCAGCTGGTAGGCGTGCGACTGGTTGTCGATGTCGAAGCCGACCCGGGCGCCGATGCCGTGCACCACCATCCGCAGCGGGCGGGCGGCGGTGACCAGCGGGTCCTTCTGCCGGAGCGATCCGGCGGCGGCGTTGCGCGGGTTCATGAACAGTCGGATCATCGCCCGCGGCCGCTTGCCCTCCTTGGCGCGCTCCTCGTTCTCCTGCCGGCGGCGCTCGTTCTCCTCGGCGAAGGAGGCGTTCAGCGCGTCGAACTCCTCGGTGGGGAAGTACACCTCGCCGCGGATCTCCACCAGCGCGGGGATGTTG
Source organism: Kitasatospora sp. NPDC051984 (assembly GCF_044593455.1). Classification (NCBI taxonomy): domain Bacteria; kingdom Bacillati; phylum Actinomycetota; class Actinomycetes; order Kitasatosporales; family Streptomycetaceae; genus Kitasatospora; species Kitasatospora sp. NPDC051984. The sequence goes on along the minus strand of NZ_JBIUCB010000001.1, from coordinate 833,508 downwards.
TCGCCGCGCAGGCGGTGCGGGATCTCCTTGATGGTGCGGACGTTGGCGGTGATGTCCTCGCCGACCCGGCCGTCGCCGCGGGTCGCGGCCTGCACCAGCGCCCCGTTCTCGTACGTCAGGTTGACGGCCAGGCCGTCGACCTTCAGTTCGCACAGGTAGTGGTACTCGATGCCGGACAGTTCGGTGGCGACCCGCTCGGCCCAGGCCGCCAACTCCTCGGCGTCCATCGCGTTGTCGAGGCTGAGCAGCCGCTCCCGGTGCTCGACCGGCGCGAACAGCACGGCCGGCGCGCCACCGACCTTCTGGGTCGGCGAGTCGGGCGTCACCAGCGCCGGGTGCTCGGCCTCCAGCGACTCCAACTCGCGCATCAGCCGGTCGAATTCGGCGTCGCTGACGGTCGGCGCGTCCAGCTCGTAGTACCGGGCCCGGTGCTCCTCGATCTCGGTCGCCAGTTCGGCGTGCCGGGTCCGCACCTCCGCCGGGATCTCCTCCCAGCCCTCCACAGCCGCCACCGCGCCGTCCTCCTCGCTCGTCACTCCGGGTTGTCCACCAGGCTCCGTGCCGCCCGCACCGCCGAGGCCAGCGCCCGCCGCGCGTACACCGGGGACGCCCCCGCGAGCCCGCACGTCGGCGTCACCACCACCCGGCGGCCCAACAGCTCCGGGGCCAGCCCGAGCCTGCGCCACAACGTCCTGACACCCTGGACACTACCGGCCGGGTCTGACGATTCGGCGTCGGTGGAGGGCACCACACCGGCGAGGATCAGCGTCCCGCCCTCGACCGCCTCGCCCAGGTCGTCGTCGTCACGCTCCGTCAGGAACGAGAAGTCCAGGCTGATCCCGGCCGCACCGGCCCGGCGCAGCAAGGGAATCGGCACCTTCGGCGCGCAACTGTGCACCAGCACCGGCGTTTCCACGCCCCGGATCACCTCGCGCAGCGCCTGCTCGGCGAGTTGGCGGTCGATCGCGCGCAGCCGCTGGAAGCCGCTGGCGGTCTTCACCGAACCGGCGAGGACGGCGGGCAGCAGCGGCTCGTCCAACTGCAGCACGATCGTCGCTTCCGGCACCCGGCGGCGGACGTCCTCCAGGTGACGGCGCAGGCCCTCGGTCAGCGACTCCGCGATGTCCCGGCAGGCGCCGGGGTCGCTGAGCGCCTTCTCGCCGTGCCGCAGCTCGATCGACCCGGCCAGCGTCCACGGCCCGACCGCCTGGATCTTCAGCAGCCCCTGGTAGCCCTGGGTGTACTCCTCCAGCGCGTCCAGGTCCTCGCCCAGCCAGGACCGGGCCCGCTTGGTGTCCCGCCCGGGGTGGTCGGTGAACCGCCACCCGCTCGGCTCGGTCTGCACGAACAGCTCGGTCAGCAGGCCCGCCCCGCGCCCGATCATGTCGGCCCCGGGCCCGCGCCCGGGCAGCTCCGGCAGGTGCGGCAGCTGTTCCAGCTCGGCCATCACCCCCCGGACCATGTCCCGCACATCCCCGCCGGGCATCGACCCCACCCCGGTCGCGGCCCCGGCCAGCTCTCCGAAAACGTCCACGTCAGTCACGGGACAGAGCCTACGCAGCCTCGCCCTCAGACGGCATCGAGGAAGCCGGTCAGGCTGCGCAGGTAGTCCTCGGGGTGCGAGACGTGCGGGACGTGGCCGGTTCCCTCCAGCGTCCTGACCTCGGCCCGGGGCAGCGCCTCGCCGAGCCGGGAGATGATGGCCGGGAACCACGGCGGGCTCTCGGTGCCGTTGGTCAGCAGGGCGGGGCCGGTGTAACCGGACAGCCCGGCGAGGTCGAGGAACAGCCAGTCGGGATCGGCCAGTTCGTCGAGAAAGGTGGGGGCGTTGGTGACCAGGGTGTCCCGGAGCCAGTCCGGGAGCTGCTCCCAGTTCCCGGGGCCGAGAGCGACCTCCTCGACGAACTGCTCGGCGCCCGCGAGGTTCTCGCCCGCACGCAGATGCTCCCGGACGGACTCCAGCTTCTCCCCCATGGCCCGCATCAGCGGCCCAAGGTCCGGGTCCTCCCCCACGATCCCCATCAGCGGGGGCTCGTGCGCCACCAGGCTCCGGAACAGCTCAGGACGCCTCGCCGCCAGGCCCAGCGCCGTCGAGGCCCCGAAGGAGTTGCCGGTCACGTGCGCCGGTGCCAGGTCGAACGTCTCGATCAGCGCGGCGAGATCCTGCTCGTCCTCGGTCCGCGTCCCCTGCCCGGCCGGGCGTTCGCTCCGGCTGTGCCCCCGCCGGTCGTAGGCCAGCACGCGGTACCGCTCGGCGAGGTCGGGCACCACGCCGCCCCAGGTGCCGTGGTCGGTCCAGGACCCGTGCACCAGCACCAGCGGATCGCCGTCCCCCGCCAGCTCGTAGTACAGGCCGACACCGTTCACCCGGGCCACAGGCATGCGACCGCTCCTCACCTGGTGGAGCCGCAACCACGGCCCCGTCCCTCCAGTGGACCGCAGCCGCGCTCCCCCGGCTACTGGCCGGGGCGGACGGTGATCTCGGTGATCTCCGCGTCGCGCGGCAGGTCGAGCGCGGCGGAGGCGCCGTCTGCTGGCCGTTCTGGTTGGACACCGTGCAGCGGCGTACTGTCGCACGCATGGCGAGCGATCACCTTGGGTGGCCGTCATCGAGGCCAGCGGATTCGCCGTGGACGGCGAGCTGTGGGCCATGTCCGCCGACTGCTCCGAGGGCAGCGGGGGCGACGGCAGCGACACCAGCGGGAGCGGCAGTTGCAGCCAGTGCCATCGCGGTTGCCACAGCAGTTAGAAACCGACCGGCCCGCTCCGCTCGCGACTTGACCGGGGCGGGCCGCACTCCGGAGGACTCCCGTGGGCTACGCCTGGCACCAACTGCCGTCCGAACTGCGAAGCGGAATCGAGGGACGGACCGGACCAGTTGCCCGCGCGACGCCGCCGACCGCCGGGACCGTCTCCGACTTCGCTGCGCTACTGGACGCGGCCGGGGGGCCGGTGTTCTGCAAAGCGGTCCGGGAGGACAACGCCAAGGCGTGGATGCACCGACTGGAATCGGCCGTCAACGCCGTCCTCCCGCCCAGCATCGGCCCCCGCCTGCTGTGGACGGTCGAGGCCGCCGGGTGGCTGGCCCTCGGGTTCGAACGCGCGCCCGGGCGACACGCGGATCTGTCCCCCGGATCGGCCGATCTGCCCCTGCTCGCCCAGGCGCTGGAAACCCTCGCCGAGACGCTGACCCCCGCTCCGCCGCTGCGAGCTCTGCGGCTGGCCGACCGGTGGTCCGGCCAGGATTTCTGGCACACGCTCGGCGACCGGCACCAGGAACGGCTCGACCCGTGGGCCGTCGAGCATCTGGACACGCTGACCCGCGCGGAACGCGAAGCACCCGGCCTGATCGACGGCGGGACTCTCGTCCACACCGACCTCACCGGCCCCAACCTCCTGGTGGACGGCGACACGGTCCGGGTCGTGGACTGGGCGTTCCCCGCACCCGGCGCGGCCTGGGGCGACACGGCGTACCTGGTCGTCCGGCTGATCCAGGCGGGGCACACACCCGAGAACGCGGAACGATGGGCCAACGGCGTGTCGATGTGGCGCGCAGCCTCACCGGGGGCCGTCACTGCGTTCGTCGCGACCCTCACCGGGCTGTGGACGCTGCGCGCCGACGCGCTCGGTGCCCATGGCCTGGCCTGGCTCCGCCACCGCCTGGGGTGACCGCCCTACTGGCCGGGGCGGACGGTGATCTCGGTGATCTCCGCGTCGCGCGGCAGGTCGAGGGCGGCGAGGATCGCGGTGGCGACCGATTCCGGAGCGATCCACTTCGAGGGGTCGTACTCCTTGCCCTCCTGCTGGTGCACCTTCACCTGCATCGCGGTGGCGGTCCGCCCGGGGTAGACGGTGGTGACCCGGACCCCGTTGGCGTGCTCCTCCTGCCGCAGTGCGTCGGCGACCGCGCGGACTGCGAACTTGCTGGCCGCGTACGAGCCCCAGGTCGGGTCGGCGCGCAGGCCGGCACCGGAGTTGACGAACACCACGTGTCCGCGCGCGAGGCGCAGCGAAGGGAGCAGCAGGCGGGTGATCTCGGCGGGTGCGACGGTGTTGACGTTCAACTGCTGCTGCCACGCCTTCACGGGGGTCTCGCCGACGGTGCCGAGTTCGACGACGCCGGCGATGTGCAGCAGCGAGTCGAGTTCGACGGGCAGCGCCTGGTGGCCGAACGCCCAGGACAGCTTGGCCGGGTCGTCGAGGTCGCCGACCAGCGTCCGCGCCTCGGGGTAGCGCTCGCGCAACTGGGCGGCGCGGCGCGCGTCCCGGGCGAGCAGCCAGACCTCTTCGCCGCGGGCGGTGAGCTTGTCGGCGACGGCGGAGCCGATGCCGGAGCCGGCGCCGGTGATCAGGTGGACACCCATGGGATTCCTCAGTTCTGCTTGGCGGTTGCGGTCGCGTGGGCGAGGGCTTCGGCGGGAGTCTGCGCGAAACTCACCAGCTCGGCGAGCGGACGCGGCAGGAACCCTTCGCTGTCCATCCGCTCGAGCTGGGTCCGCGTCCCGGCGTAGAACCCCTCGGTGTCGAGGAACACGATCGGCTTGTCGTGCCGCCCGTGCTTCTTCAGCTCCAGCACCTCGGTGACCTCGTCCAGCGTCCCGAGCCCGCCGACCAGCACCACCACTGCGTCCCCGCGCGCCAGCAACTCGGCCTTCCGCGTGGCCAGATCGGGCGTCACCACCAGCTCGTCGGCGCCCTCGTACGCCTTGTGCCGCAGGAACTCCACCGACACCCCGACGAGCCGCCCCCCGGCCTGCTGCACCTCGTCGGCCAGCAGCCCCATGAGCCCGGTGTGCGACCCGCCCCACACCAGCGTGTGCCCACCGGCCCCGAGCAGCCGGGCGAACTCCGCCGCCGGAGCGGTGTACTTGGCATCGAGCAGGTTCGCCGAACAGAAGACCGTGATGTTCATAGTGCAAACAGTCCTATCACCGCCCGCCACGCCCGGGTCAAACCAATAGTGGCTAGGGGCTGTCTTCAAACCCGCGGCGCAGCCCCGCGGCGTCTGGTGCGTGCTCTCGGCGTGCCGGGTGGAAGGCCTCGTACTGGGTGTACTTGGTCTTTCGCCCGGTGCGGCGAGAGTGCGTGCCAGGCGCTGTGGGGCAGGCGGGGGTTTGAAGACAGCCCCTAGGCCTCGACGGCCCGCTCGGTGCTCGCGATGGTCGCCGAGCCGACCACCCGGGTGCCGTCGTACAGCACCACGGCCTGCCCGGGCGCGATGCCGCGGGCGGGGGTGTCGAGGCGGACGTGAAGCTCGTCACCGGTCATCACCGCCGTCACCGGCACCTCTTCGCCGTGGGCGCGGAGCTGCGCGGTGTAGCGGCCTTCGCCGCTCGCGGGGGTGCCGCACCAGCGGGGGCGGATGGCGGTGAGGGCGTGCACGTCGAGGCCGCTGGCGGGGCCGACGGTGACGGTGTTGTTGACCGGCGAGATGTCGAGGACGTAGCGGGGCTTGCCGTCGGCGGCGGGGCGGCCGAGGCGGAGGCCCTTGCGCTGGCCGATGGTGAAGCCGTAGGCGCCGTCGTGTTCGCCGAGCTTGGTGCCGTCGGTGTCGAGGATGTCGCCGGTGGCGGTGCCGAGGCGTTCGGCGAGGAAGCCCTGGGTGTCGCCGTCGGTGATGAAGCAGATGTCGTGGCTGTCGGGCTTCTTGGCGACGGCGAGGCCGCGCCGGTCGGCCTCTTCGCGGATGACGTCCTTGGTGGTGTCGCCGAGCGGGAACAGCGAGTGGGCGAGCTGGTCGGCGTCGAGCACGCCGAGCACGTACGACTGGTCCTTGGCGCCGTCGACGGCCCGGTGGAGTTCGCGGGTGCCGTCGGGCAGGTCGACGATCCGGGCGTAGTGGCCGGTGCAGACGGCGTCGAAGCCGAGTGCGATCGCCTTGTCGAGCAGCGCGGCGAACTTGATCTTCTCGTTGCAGCGCAGGCACGGGTTGGGGGTGCGCCCGGCGGCGTACTCGGCGACGAAGTCCTCGATCACGTCCTCGCGGAAGCGTTCCGCCAAGTCCCAGACGTAGAACGGGATGCCGATCACGTCGGCGGCGCGGCGGGCGTCCCGGGAGTCCTCCAGGGTGCAGCAGCCGCGCGCGCCGGTGCGGAAGGACTGCGGGTTGCTGGCGAGCGCCAGGTGGACGCCGGTCACCTCGTGGCCGGCTTCGACGGCCCGGGCGGCGGCGACGGCGGAGTCGACGCCGCCGGACATCGCGGCGAGCACGCGCAGTCGGCCGGTGGACGGGGTGGTCGGGGCGCCGGGGAAGTCAGTCATAAGGAGTCCAGCCTAACGGTGGCCGGGCGGCTCGCCGGACGGTCAGTTCGACACCAGGACGGGCGGCTCGCCGGACGGTCAGTTCGACACCAGGACGGGCGGCTCGCCGGACGGTCGGCTCGACAGCAGATCGTTCCGCCACAGAACAGATCCGGTCAGCGACCGGCCCGCACCAGACCGGCCCGGCGGGCCCGCTCCACCGCTCCGGGCAGCGCGGCGGCCAGCGCCTCGACGTCCGCCCGGGTGGAGGTGTGGCCGAGCGAGAACCGCAGCGAGGCGCGGGCGAGTTCGGGGGCCACGCCCATCGCCAGCAGCACGTGGCTGGGCTGCGGGACGCCCGCCGAACAGGCCGAACCGGTGGAGCACTCCACACCGGCCGCGTCCAGCAGCATCAGCAGCGCGTCGCCCTCGCAGCCGGGGAAGGAGAAGTGCGCGTTGGCGGGCAGCCGGCCCGCCGGGTCCGGGTCGCCGTTCAGCAGCGCCTCGGGCGCGGCCGCCCGGACCACCGCGACCAGGTCGTCACGCAGCATGCCGACACCCGCCGCGTACTCGGGCTGCCGCTCGACGGCCAGCTCGGCCGCCACCGCGAACCCGGCCGCGCCGGGCACGTCCAGCGTCCCGGAGCGGACGTCGCGCTCCTGGCCGCCGCCGTGCAGCAGCGGAACGGGCGTCGCGGAGCGGGACAGCAGCAGCGCGCCGACCCCGTACGGGCCGCCGATCTTGTGGCTGGTGACGGTGAGCGCCGTCAGCCCGGAGTCGGCGAAGGACACCGGGACCTGGCCCAGCGCCTGCACCGCGTCCGCATGCATCGGGATCCCGAACTCGGCGGCGACGGCCGCGAGTTCGCGTACCGGCTGGACGGTGCCGACCTCGTTGTTGGCCCACATCACGGTGACCAGCGCGACCGTCTCCGGCGCCCGCTCGATCGCCTCGCGCAGCGCCTCCGGGCGCACCCGGCCGGCCTCGTCCACCGGCAGGTACTCGACCTCGGCGCCCTCGTGCTCGGCCAGCCAGTGCACCGCGTCCAGCACCGCGTGGTGCTCGACCGGGCTGCTCAGCACACGGCGGCGGGCCGGGTCGGCGGCCAGCCGGGCCCAGTACAGGCCCTTGACCGCCAGGTTGTCGGATTCGGTGCCGCCCGCGGTGAGCACGATCTCGCTGGGCCGCGCGCCCAGCGACTCGCCCAGCGACTCCCGGGACTCCTCGATCACCCGGCGGGCCCGCCGCCCGGCGGTGTGCAGGGAGGAAGCGTTGCCGACGGTCCCGAACTGCGCCGTCATCGCGGCGATCGCCTCGGGCAGCATCGGGGTGGTGGCGGCGTGGTCGAGGTAAGCCATAGCGGGTCCAGTGTAGGCGGCCCGCAGGTCACGATTTGGCCATTGCACCCTCTGCAACGCGCCGTTAGCGTTCCGGCCACGCCGCTGTGAGAGGGGGAGGGCCGTGTCCCAGACGGTCGACCGCGCGCTGACCATCCTGGCCTCGCTCGGCGAGGGCCCGGCCTCGCTGGAGCAGGCCGCCGCCCGGATCGGCGTGCACAAGTCCACCGCCCTGCGGCTGCTGCGCACCCTGCAGGAACACGGCTTCGTCACCCGGCAGTCCGACCACCGCTACCGGCTCGGCGGCCGGCTGTTCGCGCTCGCCCACCAGGCCCTCGAGGGCATCGACATCCGCCAGGTCGCCGCCCCCTACCTGGCGGTGCTCAACGAGCGCTACGGGCACACCGTCCACCTGTCGGTCCTGGAGGGCGACGAGGTGCTCTACCTGGACAAGGTGGACGCCAAGTACCCGGACCCCGGCCGCAGCTGGCTCGGCGAGGACAGCCGGATCGGCCGGCGCGCCCCCGCCGCGGCCACCGCGGCCGGCAAGGTGCTGCTGGCCGACCTGCCCGCCGACCGGCTCACCGCCTACCTCGCCGAGGCCGAATTCCCGGCCCGCACCCCGCAGTCGATCAGCGACCCGGAGCAACTGCGGGCCGAGCTGGTCGAGGTGCAGCGGCGCGGCTGGGCCGTCGACCAGGCCGAGTACCACCCGTCGGTGAACTGCATCGCCGCCCCGATCGCCGGCACCGAGGGCACCGCGATCGCCGCCTGCTCGATCTCCGCCCCGGTGCAGGTCGCCTCGGTCGTCGAACTCAGCAAACTGCTGCCGGAACTGCTCTGCACGGTCGAGGCGATCTCGCTGGCCTACGGCGGCTCCCCCACCCCCCGCTGGTGCGAGAACCGCTGCGGCGCCAAGCACGAGGTCCGCGCCGCACGCAGCTGAGGGCCTTACTCCTCACCGACCCGCGAACCGTTGCGGTGCCTGCCCGCGGCGCCCGTGAGGGCCTTACTCCTCACCGGCCCGCGAACCGTTGCGGTGCCAGGCCCGCGGCGCCCGCCAGCCGTACCTGAGCGCCAGCAGCCGCATCGTGAAGGCGGCCACCGCCGCCAGCGCGGCGTTCACCGGGGCGAGTTGGCCGACGGCGATCAGGATCGCCGTGATCGCCGCGCCGACCAGCGCCGGCACCGCGTAGATCTCCCGGTCCCAGCGCAGCAGCGAGGGCGGCTCCATCGCCAGCACGTCGCGCACCACACCGCCGCCCGCCGCGGTCAGCATCCCGCAGGCCACCGAGGGGACCGCGCCCAGCCCGTAGTCGTGCGCCTTGATGGTGCCGGTGACGGCGAACAGTCCGAGGCCCGCCGCGTCCAGCACCATCACCGACCGGGTGATCCGCTCCACCTCCGGGTGCAGGAAGAACACCACCAGTCCCGCCACCAGCGGAGTCGCGAAATAACCGGCGTTGGTGAACGCGGCCACCGGCAGCGCCCCGATCATCAAGTCCCGCAGCACACCGCCGCCGAGCGCGGTGGCCTCGGCCAGGACACAGATGCCGAAGATGTCCATGTTCTTGCGGACCGCCATCAGGCCGCCGGACAGTGCGAAGACGAAGATGCCCACCAGGTCGAGGACCTGCTGGACGTCGTGCGGGAAGATCTCGGAGCTCACCTGGTCAGTGTCCATGCCGACCGACCGGCGCCGTTCGCCGGGCGGTCAGGCGAACGACTCGTGCGGCGCCGGCCCGCCCAGCGCGTTCAGCTTGGCCGGCATCCGCAGCGTGGTCATCCGCCGCCACCCGCCCGCCCGTTCGTACCCGTACACCGTGTGGATGCCCGCCGCCAGCGCCGCCGACTTCGCCCGCGGCCAGCGCAGCAGCTCCCCCATGTGCGCCATCACCGCAAGGCTGACGTCCCGGTAGGTGCGGATCTCCGCCCGCGCGGTGTCCTGCAGGGTGTCCAGGATCGACCGGCCGTGCCCGCGGTACGCGAGCCGCAGCAACTCCTCGTGGCAGAACGCCAGGTGGTTGTCCTCGTCGTTGGAGATCATCCGCACCGCCCGGCCCACCTCGGGGTGCTCGCCGAAGATCCGCTTCAGCATCCGCATCTGCTCGGACGCCCGCTGCTCGGTCACCCGGCTGTGCGCCAGGTACGTGATCACGTCCTGCTCGGACAACGGCTCGTCCCGGCGCAGCCGGGCGTGCGCCAGGCCGATGCCCTGCCGTTCCAGGATCATCGTGTAGTCGGTCTCGTCCGGGACTTCGGCCGGATCCAGTCCCCGCTTGTGCATCAGCGCCTTGAAGATCCGCCCGTGCTTGTCCTCGTCCGCTCCGTGCCGGGCCACCTTCGGTGCCAACTCCTGGTCGGGCACCAGCCGGGCGATCCGGCCGTTCTCCCAGCCGCCCTGGTCCTCCCCCTTGGCCGCGATCGAGCAGAACAGCCGGAACGCCCGGTCGTCGTCGTGGATCTCCTGGAACAGACTGCGGGCCGACAGCATGGTGGACCTACCCCTCGCACGGGAGCCGGAACATTCCGGTCCAGCTCAAGGCACCCCCACCACCCGGGCAACAGCTCACGCCCCGCACTGCGCCGGACGAACGAAAGCTGTGCCGACTCGGACTACCCGACCAGCCGGCGCCGCCAGTCCAGGCCGGTGACCCGGATCGCGTCGTCCGGGCTGCCGTCCCAACTCACCCCCAGGCCGCACTCCTCCAGCGCCGCGACGACCTCCCGGCCGACCGCCGCCGTGGTGTCCGCCGAGTCGTCGAAGCCGCCGTACAGCAGCCACAGGTCCCCACCGGACGCCACGCCCTCGGTGCACTGGGAGTGGAAGTACACGAAGCCGCGCGCCTCCGGGTTCTCCGCCCAGATCTCCCCGTTGCCGCAATTGCGGCAGCAGGTGAAGTTCTCCCGCGCCGTGATGCCGGTCGCTTCCAGCGCGGCGAACGCCTTGGCCACCCGCTCCGGGTCGGTCTCCCCCACCCACGACCGCTGCTCGGCGACCCGCTCCAGCCACATCCGGTCGACCAGCTGCTTCGCCTGCTCCTTCGTCACCGGGCGGGAGTCCTTGTCCACCAGGCACTCCTCCGCGACCTCGGTCGCCTGCGCGCGGGTCGCATAGCCCGCCACCAGCAGCCGCCGGACCTCGTCGACCACGGTCGCCTCGTCCTGCGCGGACAGCTCCAGCGGCGCGGGCTCCGGGACTTCGAACTCGATCCGCTCCCATGCGACCCCGGCGCCCCAGCCATCGTCCTCCCGTGCCCACCCGAGCAGCAGCGCGGCGACCTGCTCCACGTCGCCCACCTGAGTCCCGTAGTGCCGCGCAGGGCTCCCCGCCCGGTACTCCACCGTCCACGCCCCGTACTCCGGACACGCCTGCGCATACGTGTGCGGCAGGTCGGGCACCCGTTGCAGCACCAGGACGGAGTCCGGCCATTCCCCCATGTCCCGCACCATGTCGAGGAGTTCGCCCTCCGACACCCGCACCCGGACCGCATCCGTCCGGTCCCGCACCGCAATCTCAAGCATGCCCGCCATCCTCCCAGCCGGCACCGTCAGTTCCCGCGCCCCGCCAGGGGCGCCGGGGGTTCCGCCAGGCGAAGCCGAGGGGGCGGAGCCGCGCGAACGCTCCCCGTGAACGGCAAGGTCCGCCCGCGGAGAGAACTCCCCTCCACGGGCGGACCTCGGACAGCGAACTACTCAGCGTTCTCCGGGAAGTGGCAAGCCACCTGGTGCCCGGCCCGCGCAGCACTGAGCGGGGGCTCCTGGCTCGCGCAAATGTCCTGCGCCTTCCAGCACCGGGTGCGGAACCGGCACCCCGACGGCGGGTTGAGCGGCGACGGGACGTCGCCGGTGAGCAGGATCCGCTCGCGCCGCTCCTTGCGCTTCGGGTCCGGAACCGGCACCGCGGACATCAGGGCGTTGGTGTAGGGGTGCATCGGCTTGGCGTACAGGGAGTCGCGGTCGGCGATCTCCACCACCTTGCCGAGGTACATCACGGCGACCCGGTCGGAGACGTGCCGGACCACCGAGAGGTCGTGCGCGATGATCAGGTAGGTCAGGCCGAGTTCCTTCTGGAGGTCGTCCAGCAGGTTGACCACCTGGGCCTGGATGGAGACGTCCAGCGCCGAGACCGGCTCGTCCGCGACGATCATCTTCGGGCGGAGGGCGAGCGCGCGGGCGATGCCGATGCGCTGGCGCTGGCCGCCGGAGAATTCGTGCGGGTAGCGGTTGTAGTGCTCGGGGCTGAGGCCGCACAGTTCCAGCAGGTCCTGGACGGCCTTCTTGACGCCGTGCTCGGTCTGGACGTTCTGGAGCCGGAACGGCGCACCGACGATGGTGCCGATGGTGTGCCGGGGGTTCAGCGAGGAGTACGGGTCCTGGAAGATCATCTGGATGTCGCGGCGGTAGGGCCGCATCGCCGAGACTCCCAGGTGGGTGATGTCGGCGCCCTCGAACTCGATCTTCCCGCCGGTGGGTTCGTCGAGTCGGGTGACCAGGCGTCCCATGGTGGACTTGCCGCAGCCGGACTCGCCGACCACGCCGAGCGTCTCGCCGGGCATGACCTCGAAGTCGATGCCGTCGACCGCGCGCACCGCGCCGACCTGACGCTTCAGCAGGCCCTTGGTGACCGGGAAGTGCCGGGTCAGTCCGGTGACCCGCAGCAGGGGTTCACGGTCCTGGCCGGGTGCCTGGGCGGGCACCTTCGCGGCCTGCGGGGCCGCCGTCTGGCTGTCCGTCATCGGTTGTCTCCAAGTGGGTGGTACGTGCTCACAGCCGGGGCGCGATCTCGTCGGTGAAGATCCGGTGGCGTTCGGCGACCGGCAGGTGGCAGGCGGCGAGGTGCCGGGGGGCGGCCTCGGCCAGCACGGGCACCTCGCTGGTGGAGCGGCCGCCGGTGAGCTCGGCGTACGGGCAGCGCGGGTGGAACGCGCAGCCGGACGGCACGTTGATCAGGCTCGGCGGGGTGCCCTTGACCGGGATCAGCCGGTCCTGGAGCTCCCGGTCGAGGCGGGGCATCGAGCCGAGCAGGCCCCAGGTGTAGGGGTGCTCGGGAGCTTCGAAGATGGTGTCGGCGGGGCCGCGCTCGACGGGCTTGCCGCCGTACATGACCAGGATGTCGTCGGCGATCTCGGCGACCACGCCCAGGTCGTGCGTGATGATGATGACGGCGGAGCCGAACTCCTTCTGCAGGTCCCGGATCAGGTCGAGGATCTGCGCCTGGACGGTGACGTCCAGGGCGGTGGTCGGCTCGTCGGCGATCAGCAGCGAGGGGTCGTTGACCAGGGCCATGGCGATCATGGCGCGCTGGCGCATACCGCCGGAGAACTCGTGCGGGTAGTTGTCGACCCGCTTGTCGGGCTGCGGGATGCCGACCCGGTCGAGCATCTCGATGGCCCGGGTGCGGGCGACCTTCTTGGAGGTGCCGGGGTGGTGGGCCCGGTAGCCCTCGATGATCTGGGCGCCGACCGAGTAGTACGGGTGCATCGCGGTCAGCGGGTCCTGGAAGATCATCGCCATCTTGTGGCCGCGGAGCTTGCGCACCTCGTCCGGGTCGGCGGAGACCAACTCCTGGCCGTCCAGCCAGATTTCGCCGGAGATCTGCGGGGCGCCGCGCTTGGTGCCGGTGCGGTGCAGACCCATGATCGACAGCGAGGTGACGGACTTTCCGGAGCCGGACTCGCCGACGATGCCGAGGGTCTTCCCGCGCTCCAGGTCGAAGCTCAGGCCGTTGACGGACTTGACCAGTCCGTCGTCGGTCGGGAAGTGCACCTTCAGGTCGCGAACCGAAAGGAAGGGCTTGTCTGCCTGGAGGGGCTTGTCCATGTTGCTCATGCCAGCTTCACCCGGGGATCGACGACGGCGTACAGCAGGTCAACCAGGAGATTGGCCATCACGATGAAGAACGCGGCGAAGAGCGTCACGCCCATGATCACCGGCAGGTCGCTGGAGGCGATCGACTGGACCGCCTCGTAGCCGAGCCCGCGCAGGTTGAAGGTGGACTCGGTGAGCACCGCGCCACCGAGCAGGCCGCCGAGGTCCATACCGAAGATGGTGAGGATCGGCGTCAGCGTGGAACGCAGCGCGTGCTTGCCGATGACCACGGGTTCCCGGAGGCCCTTGGCGCGCGCGGTGCGGATGTAGTCCTCACCGAGCACGTCCAGCAGGGTGGCCCGGCTGAGTCGGGCGTAGGTCGCGGCGAACAGGAAGGCCAGGGTGATCCAGGGCAGTACCAGCCCCTGGAACCAGGACACCGGATCGTCCGTGAAGTCGGTGTACTTGCTCGGGAACCAGCCGAGTTGGTGCACGAAGACGGCGAGCGAGACCAGGCCGGTGAAGTACATCGGCAGCGAGACGCCGGCCAGCGCGACGGACATCGAGATGCGGTCCAGCGCGGTGCCGCGGCGCAGCGCGGAGATGATGCCGGTGGCGGTGCCGAGCACCAGCCACAGGATCGAGGCGCCGGCGGCCAGCGAGAAGTCCACGCCGACCCGGTCGAGCAGCACCGGCCACACTTCGCGCTCGGTCTTGAACGAGTAGCCCAGGCAGGGGGCGTAGCAGTGGGTGACGTCGGTACCGGCGTTGTAGTCGCGGCCGACGACGATGCCCTTCAGGAAGAGCCAGAACTGTTCGATGATCGACTTGTCGAGGCCCATCTTGTGGCGGATACCCTCGATGGCCACCTTGTCCGCGATCTTGCCCACGTAGAGCATCGCGGGGTCGGTTCCGGTGAGCTTGGGCACCATGAAGAAGATGCCGAAGGTCACCGCAGCGACCACCAGCAGCATGAGGACGACGTTGATCAGTCGCCTGAAGAGATACACGAGCACTGCGGTCGGCCCTGCCACGGGCCGGCCGGGGTTCCCCTGTGGGGGTGCCCCCGGCCGGCCCGGGCAGGGCCTTCACCTGCCCTTCGGACTAGCGGTGCGAACTAAAGGGGGAAGGTCAGGTCACTTGCCGTCGGAGACGCCGAGGGCCTGGAAGTCCACCTCGCCGAACGCGTCGGTGATGTAGACGTTGGTCAGGCGCGGGTTGCGCCAGTTCAGGGCCTTGTCGGCGACGATCGGCAGGTAGTAGGCGCCGTCGACAACCTTGTGGTTGATCTTCTTGTACAGCTCGGCGGCCTTGGCCGGGTCGGTCATCGCGGCGGCCTGGTCGAACCAGCTGTTGATCTCCGGGTCGTTGATCTCGGAGTAGTTGCTGTTGCCGTTGCTCGGGATGAAGCGACCGTCCATCAGCGGCTGCAGGTAGCCGGAGCCGGTCGGGAAGTCGGCGCCCCAGCCCATCACGATCAGGCCGTAGCTCTTGGCCTTGACGACGTCGGGCGCGCCGATCTCGGAGGCGATCAGCTTGCCGTCGTACTGCTGGACCGTGACGTCGATGTTGACGGCCTTGAGGGCGGTCTGCAGCGCCACCGCGGAGTTGACCTCCTTCGGCTTGTTGCCACGGACCGCGATGTTGGTCTTGAAGCCTTCCGGCTTGCCGCAGGCCTTCAGCTCTTCCTTGGCCTTCTCGACGTTCGGCTTGCCCTGGGTCAGCTTGAACGGGTCGTAGTCGTCCGAGCCGAGGATGTTCGGGGGCAGCATCGAGCCGTAGATCGAGCCGGCCACCGAGCCACCGCGGGCGGTCTGCAGGGCGGTGGTGTCGGCCGCGTACAGCACCGCGTTGCGGCAGTGCTGGTTGTCGAACGGGGCGACCGCCGGGACGAGGCTGATGTAGCGGATGAAGCCGTTGTACGGGTCGTCCGTGTTGGCCTTGAGCGCCTGGTCCTGCAGGACCTTGACCTGCGCGGCCTGCGACAGGCCGGTCTGGGCCCAGTCGAGGTCGGCGGTGTTCGCCAGCAGCTGGGTGTCCATGTCGTCGGCGTTGGTGGTGACGGTCAGCTTGACGACGTCCGGCAGCGCCTTGCGGAACGGGTCGGAGGCCGGGTCCCAGTTCTCGTTGCGGACCAGCTCGTAGCTCTTGCCGGCCTCGGCCGACTTGAACTTGTAGGGGCCGGAGGAGACCGGCTTCTGGCCGTACTGCGAGCCGGTGTCCAGCTTCTGCGGGACCGGGGCGGCGGAGCCCATGGCCAGCAGGTACGGGAAGTCCGAGTTGGGCTTGGCCAGCGAGAAGACGATGGTGTTGTCGTCCGGGGTGGTGACCGACTTCAGGCCCAGCTTGTTCGGGTCCGAGTCGGTGTAGGGGCCCTTGTAGCTCTGGCCCTGGTCGAGCTCGTTGATCAGGTAGGTCGGGCCACCCGAGATGACGTCCTGCGCGAAGATGCGCTCGATGCCGTACTTGATGTCCTTCGAGGTGATGACCGAGCCGTCCTCGAACTTCAGGCCCGGCTTCATCTTGAAGGTGTAGGTCTTGCCGTCCGCGGAGATCTCCGGCTGGGCGGCGGCCAGGTCGGGGACCAGCTTCAGGCCTTCCTTGCCCGGCTTGCCGTCGAAGGCCAGCAGGGTGCGGGTGTAGAAGCGCTCGAAGTTCCACACCGAGGCGTAG
Source organism: Kitasatospora sp. NPDC051984 (assembly GCF_044593455.1). Taxonomy (NCBI): domain Bacteria; kingdom Bacillati; phylum Actinomycetota; class Actinomycetes; order Kitasatosporales; family Streptomycetaceae; genus Kitasatospora; species Kitasatospora sp. NPDC051984. The sequence continues at coordinate 817,447 of NZ_JBIUCB010000001.1, read as the reverse complement.
TACGCGCGACCGGGGTCGAGCGAGTCCACGTCGGTGGTGGTCCACATGTTGAGGGTGCCGCCCTTCTTGTCCGAGGCGTTCACCACCTTGTCGACCGCGGCGTTGAAGCCCGCGCCGCTGCCCTTGTTGTCGCCGCCGCCTTCGCCGCCCTTGCTGCCGCCGCAGGCGGTGGCGGTGAGGGCGAGGGTGGCCGCGAGGGCTGCGACCGCGAGCGTCCTGTTTCGCTTCATGGGTTTGGGAACCTCCAGGGTTGCGGGCTCAGTTGCCCTTGGGGTCGAGCGCGTCGCGCAGGCCGTCGCCGAACAGGTTGAAGGCGAGCACGGTGATGAAGATGGCGATACCGGGGACCACCATGTAGGTGGGATCCGCCTGGTAGATCCGGACCGCGTCGGAGAGCATCTGGCCCCACGACGGGGTGGGCGGGCGGACGCCGGCCCCGAGGAAGCTGAGTGCCGCCTCGCTGAGGATGTTGGTGGGGATGATCAGGGTCGCGTAGACCAGGATCGGCGCCACCAGGTTGGGCAGAAGTTCACGGAACAGGATGTGGGCGCGGCCGGCACCGAGGCTGCGGGCGGCGTCGACGAACTCCCGCTCACGCAGCGACATGGCCTGGCCTCTGACGATGCGTCCGATGTAGGGCCAGCCGAAGAAGCCGATGACCACCGCGAGGATGCCCACGCGGAGCCACTTGTCCGAAAGGCCGAACGCGGTGGTGGGCATCACCGACACGAGCGCGATGCTGAACAGCAGCTGCGGGAAGGCCAGCAGGATGTCCATGATCCGGCTGATGAACGCGTCCACCCAGCCGCCGAAGTAGCCGGCCATGACGCCCATGACCACGCCGATGCAGACCGACAGCACGGCCGCGCCGAGCGCCACCAGCAGCGAGATCTGCGCGCCGTAGAGGACGCGGGAGAACACGTCGCGGCCGAACACCGGGTCGACGCCGAGCAGGAAGTCGCCACTGATGCCGCCGAACGCGCCCTTGGGCAGGCCGAGGTCAGGGTTGATCTGGTCCGGGTGCGGTTCGTCGACCGGGTGGCCGAACAGCGCGGTCAGCACCGGCGCGAAGATCGCCGCGAGCACCAGGAGCAGCACCACGACACCGCCGGCCAGCGCGATCTTGTCGCGCTTGAGGCGGTCCCAGGCGATGCGGCCCGGCGAGCGACCCTCGATCTTCTTGGCCGGCTCGGAGTTTGACGCGCCGTCAGGCTGCGCGCCGGCCGGCGGACCCGAGGTCTCGGTGGGTGTGGTCATGAGTCAGTTCGTTCCCCTCGCCGACGGTGGCCGGCCCACGGAGTCGCGTTTGGTGCGGAAGGCAGAGCGGTTGCGGTGGTGCCGGGTGCCGTTGCGGCGGTGCAGAAGTGCGTTTGGCAAGCAGGGCGTTGCGGGGTGGTGCCGTTCGACGCCGGGCGGAGTGCCCCGGCGCGCATGGTGCTGCCGCACGGAGATGCGCATCGTGCGGTTCATGCTGTGGCGGCGGCACGTTCACCTTCGTGAGGATCGTCTCGCGCTCCGCATTGGGCAGCACTCTCTGTCATGGGATGTGCCGTACGGAAGACCCCCATGGCGAAGGATGCCTAACTGTGATCTGCTCGCATGCACTTTCGTTGCGCTGGCATATCGCTCTTCACACAGCCGTCACTCACACGTCAAGGGGCACACTGACGACACCCCGCCAGTGGCGGGGAAACGCCAGGTGACGCCGTGGTGGCGCGCGTAGAGGGCCGGACAGCGAAAAACCCCCGCCGACCTTCGAAAGAAGGTTCGTACGGGGGTCTTCCGGCGTTCTGTCGCGGTACGGTCAGCGACCCGGATATCCCGGCCACTGGGGCTGCGGCCAGCCCGGCGCGGGCCCGGCCGGCGGTTGCGCTGCGTAACCGAAACCGGTGGTGAAGGACTGCGGCGGGCCCTGCCGGTCGAAGAACGGGCGGGCGTTGGCCCACAGCCACATCGCCACCGGGTCGAACTCGTCGGCCATCATCACGGTCGACACGGCCGGCCCCTCGGGGGCGTGCGCGGCGGCCCGCTGCACCAGCGCCCGGGCGGCCTCCACGGCCGGCGGCGAGGTGTCGTACAGGTCCAGACCGATCGCCAAGTACGGCTCGCCCAGCACCGGTTGCACCCAGGCCCGGCGCAGCGAGCGCAACGGGCGCACCTCGGCGGCCTGTTGCTCCAGCACGGCGAAGAACTGCGGTGCCTGCCCGGCCGGTTCGGAGATCCGCAGCGGCCCGGCCGGCAGCCGGTCCAGGCCGACGGCGATCCGCCGCAGGTCGGCCCACGGTACGCCGATGCCGCCGCCCGGGCGGTGCGGGTCCAGCCACAGGCCCCAGCGGGAGCGGTACAGCGAGCCGGCGATCTCCGGCCCCGACACCACCTCGTGGCCGCGCGCCCAGCCACTGGCCGTCAGCTGCCCCGGGGAGGTCACGCAGGGCGCGTAGCCGTGCCCGCCGACGTCCATGTTCCCGTACTGGGCGTCCGGGCTGCCCTGGCTGCCGTGCCACAGCAGCATCCAGACCTGACCGCCCGCGAGGGCGCGCAGCAGCCCCTCGTACGCGTCCCAGCGCTCCGGTGCGACCGCTGCGAGGGCGCGCTCGATCGCGCCCGGGTCGTCGGCTGCTCCCGTCACGTCGTCGCCTCTTTCTCGACTTCCCTCGTCCACCCGTCCACCGCGCGGCGGTGTGCCGGGGCAACCCTATGGGGCGCGCCCGACAACCGTCATGCCGCCGTCCCGGACATCCGGTGGATTCACGGTCTGACGTAGAAGGGCTGTACCCGCCCCAGCATCCAGTCCACCACCGGGTCGGCGACCAGGTCGAGCAGCACCAGGTGGACGCCCCAGCTCGGCGCCGCGGTTCCGAGTGCCCGGCCGAGCGCCAGATTGACGTCGCCGGGGTCGGCGGGGGCCGCCGGGTCCAGCTGGACGCCGACGTACAGCAGGGTCGACTCGCCCTCCACCCGGGCCAGCGCCCGGCGGGCCGTCAACACGCCCGGCAGCGCGGCGAGTTCGCCGGTCGCGGCGGCCAGGAAGGCGAGCGGCTCCTGGTGCGGCTCGGGTTCCTTGAGCGCCACCCTGGCGCCCTCGGTGACGCCCTGCGCCTCCCACTGGTCGCCGCGCGGCCCGCGCCGCAGCTCACCCACGCCCTCCGGCGGCACCGGGATGCCCACCGGCGCCTCGGGGTTGACCGCGATGCCGATGCCCAGCGGCAGCCCCCGGGCGAACTCCCACATCGGGGCGATCGCGAACGGGATGCCCGGCACGTGCCGCAGGTACAGCTCCTGCGAGCTGTACACCGGCACGTAGGGCGCGCCCGCCAGTTCGAGGGTCGGCAGGTCGAGTTCGCCGGACTGCGGATCGGCGCCCGACGGCAGCGGGATCCACACCTGGCTGCGGGCCAGCACCTCGATCACCCGGGGTGTCGCCCCCGGATCGCCCAGGGCCGCCATCAGCACCTGCTCCAGCTCGTTGGCCGGCCAGCTCCCGCCTTCCGGAACCTGCCCCAGCGGGATGCTCATCTCGCCCCTCCACACTCACGGTTGCGATCAGGTTAGCGGCGCGCACGGGTCCCCCGCGGCGGCCGCCGCCGAACCCCACTCCCACCAGCGGGTCCCGGCATGCCATGATGGGCCCGCCCAAACTTCATACCGGCCGCTCGAACCCGCGCGGGAGAGCCGGAACGACCGTCACCAGGTCGCGACCGGCGCCGAAGGAGCAAGTCCTCCCCGGAATCTCTCAGGCCCCCTAACCGCCCGGGCGAGGCAGATCTGGAAAGTGGACACGGCCGCGCCGTGCGCCCACCCACGGTGCAAACCGCCATCCTTTCGGATGGCGGTGAAGCTCTCAGGTTCGACGACAGACGGGGAGGTTCGCCCCAGCCTGCCCGTTTCCAGATCCCGGGAGTCCTGCCGTGTCCCTCCGCCTCACCGCACTCGACGCGCTGCACCGCTCGCTCGGCGCCACCATGACCGACTTCGCGGGCTGGGACATGCCGCTGCGCTACGGCAGCGAGCGCGAGGAGCACCTCGCGGTCCGCACCAAGGCCGGCCTGTTCGACCTGTCGCACATGGGCGAGATCACCGTCTCCGGCCCGCAGGCCGGCGAGCTGCTCGACCACGCGCTGGTCGGCTTCATCTCCGCGCTCGGCGTGCTGCGCGCCCGCTACACCATGATCTGCCGCGAGGACGGCGGCATCCTGGACGACCTGATCGTCTACCGCACCGCGGAGAACGAGTACCTGGTCGTCGCCAACGCCTCCAACGCCCAGGTGGTGCTGGACGCCCTGACCGAGCGCGCGGCCGGCTTCGACGCCACCGTCCGCGACGACCGCGACGCCTACGCGCTGCTCGCCGTCCAGGGCCCGGAGGCCAACGGCATCCTGGCCAAGCTCACCGACGCCGACCTGCCCGGCCTCAAGTACTACGCGCTGCTGCCCGCCACCGTGGCGGACCGTCAGGTCTGGCTGGCCCGCACCGGCTACACCGGCGAGGACGGCTTCGAGGTCTTCTGCGCCCCCGCCGACGCCGAGCACCTGTGGACGGCGCTGACCGAGGCCGGCACCGCCGAGGGTCTGGTCCCGTGCGGCCTGTCCTGCCGCGACACGCTGCGCCTGGAGGCCGGCATGCCGCTGTACGGGCACGAGCTGTCCACCGAGCTGACCCCGTTCGACGCCGGCCTCGGCCGGGTGGTGCGCTTCGACAAGACCACCAACAACGGTGAGTTCGTCGGCCGCAAGGCGCTGGAGGAGGCCGCCGCCGCGGCCGAGGCCAAGGCGCCCCGCAAGCTGGTCGGCCTGGTCTCCGAGGGCCGCCGCGTCCCGCGCGCCGAGTACTCCGTGGTGGACGCCGAGGGCGCCGTGATCGGCCGGATCACCTCCGGTTCGCCGTCCCCGACCCTGGGCAAGCCGATCGCCATCGCGTACGTGGACGCCGCGCACGCCGAGCCGGGCAGCACCGTCGCGGTGGACGTGCGCGGCAAGGCCGAGCCGGTCCAGGTCGTCGCGCTGCCGTTCTACAAGCGCGCCCGCTGACCTTCGCTCAGCCCTTCACCTGCTGTCCCAGCAGTCGTTTCCGGTTCGTCCGCCCAGCGGACGGCCGCGCCCGCCCCTCTTGCGATCCTGGAGAATGACGTCATGAGCAACCCCACGCACCTGCAGTACACCAAGGAGCACGAGTGGCTGACCGCCGCCGTGGACGGGGTGTCGACGATCGGCATCACCGCGCACGCGGCCGACGCCCTCGGCGACATCGTCTACGTCCAGCTCCCCAATGTCGGTGACACCGTCACCGCCGGTGAGACCTGTGGCGAGCTCGAGTCCACCAAGTCGGTCAGCGACCTCTTCTCCCCCGCCACCGGCGAGGTCACCGAGGTCAACCAGGAGGTCATCGACGACCCGGCCCTGGTCAACTCGGAGCCCTTCGAGGGCGGTTGGCTGTTCAAGGTCCGGGTCGAGGCCACCGACGAGCTGCTCGACGCCGACGGCTACGACGCCCTCATCGGCGCCTGACCGGGAGATCCCCCTCATGACGGTTCTCAACCAGTCCCTCCACGCGCTCGACCCGGAGATCGCCGCCGCGGTCGACGCCGAGCTGCACCGCCAGCAGACCACCCTGGAAATGATCGCCTCCGAGAACTTCGCCCCGGTGGCGGTCATGGAGGCCCAGGGCTCGGTGCTCACCAACAAGTACGCCGAGGGCTACCCCGGCCGCCGCTACTACGGCGGCTGCGAGCACGTCGACGTGGTCGAGCAGCTCGCCATCGACCGGGTCAAGGAGCTGTTCGGCGCCGAGCACGCCAACGTGCAGCCGCACTCCGGCGCGCAGGCGAACGCCGCGGCGATGTTCGCGCTGATCCAGCCGGGCGACACCATCCTGGGCCTGAACCTGGCCCACGGCGGTCACCTGACCCACGGCATGAAGATCAACTTCTCCGGCAAGCTCTACAACGTGGCCGCGTACCACGTCGACGAGAAGACCGGCCGGGTCGACATGGCCGAGGTCGAGCGCCTCGCCAAGGAGCACCAGCCCAAGCTGATCATCGCCGGCTGGTCCGCCTACCCCCGCCAGCTGGACTTCGCCGAGTTCCGCCGCATCGCGGACGAGGTCGGCGCCCTGCTGATGGTCGACATGGCGCACTTCGCCGGCCTGGTCGCCGCCGGACTGCACCCCTCCCCGGTGCCGTACGCGGACGTGGTCACCACCACCACCCACAAGACCCTGGGCGGCCCGCGCGGCGGTGTCATCCTGTCCAAGGCCGAGTTCGCCAAGAAGATCAACTCGGCGGTCTTCCCCGGCCAGCAGGGCGGCCCGCTGGAGCACGTGATCGCCGGCAAGGCGGTGGCCTTCAAGGTCGCGGCCACCGACGAGTTCAAGGACCGCCAGCGCCGCACCCTGGAAGGCGCGAAGATCCTCGCCGAGCGCCTGCTCCAGGACGACGTGACCGCCTCCGGCGTCTCCGTCCTGTCCGGCGGCACCGACGTGCACCTGGTGCTCGTCGACCTGCGCAACAGCGAGCTCAACGGCCAGGACGCCGAGGACCGCCTGCACGAGGTCGGCATCACCGTCAACCGCAACGCCGTCCCGAACGACCCTCGCCCGCCGATGGTCACCTCGGGTCTGCGCATCGGCACCCCGGCGCTCGCCACCCGCGGCTTCGACACCGAGGACTTCCGCGAGGTCGCCGACATCATCGGCGAGACCCTCAAGCCGGGCTTCGACGCCGCCAAGGCCGAGTCGCTGAAGGCCCGGGTCTCCGCGCTCGCCGCCAAGCACCCGCTGTACCCCGAGCTGTAACCCCTCCCTGTGACCGCCGACACCTGGCGGTCGCCCGGAACCCCCGGGGCACCGCGCACACTGGAACGTGCGCGCGGTGCCCCGTTCCATGCGCAGCCCCCGTCCCACCGGACGAACCACTCCACGAGACCAGACAAGGACGTCACCCCGTGGCCATCAGCGTCTTCGACCTCTTCTCCATCGGCATCGGACCGTCCTCCTCGCACACCGTCGGCCCGATGCGGGCCGCCCGGATGTTCGCCCGTCGGCTCGCCACCGAAGGACTCCTCGACCAGGTCGCCTCGCTCCGCGCCGAGCTGTACGGCTCGCTCGGCGCCACCGGCCACGGCCACGGCACCCCCAAGGCCGTCCTGCTCGGCCTCGAGAACAACTCCCCCCGCACCGTCGACGTCGACCAGGCAGACGTGGACGTCGAACGGATCCGGGCCGCCAAGCGGCTCAACCTGCTGGGCCGCCACGAGATCGCCTTCGACCCCGACACCGAGCTGATCCTGCACCGCCGCAAGGCCCTGCCCTACCACGCCAACGGCATGGCCCTCTGGGCCTACGACGCCGCCGGCGAGGTCCTCCTCGAGAAGACCTACTACTCCGTCGGCGGCGGATTCGTGGTCGACGAGGACGCGATCGGCGAGGCCCGGGTCAAGCCCGACGACACCGTGCTGCGCCACCCCTTCCGCACCGGCGAGGAACTGCTCCGCCTCACCCGCGAGACCGGCCTGTCCATCTCCGGCCTGATGCTGGAGAACGAGAAGGCCTGGCGCACCGAGGCCGAGATCCGGGCCGGGCTGCTCGAGATCTGGGAGGTCATGAAGGAGTGCGTCGCCGCCGGCATGTCCCGCGAGGGCATCCTCCCGGGCGGCCTCAAGGTCCGCCGCCGCGCCGCGTCCGCGGCCCGCGCCATGCGCGCGGAAGGCATCGGCCCCGGCAACGCGATGGAATGGGTCACCCTCTACGCGATGGCCGTCAACGAGGAGAACGCCTCCGGCCGCCGCGTCGTCACCGCCCCCACCAACGGCGCCGCCGGCATCATCCCCGCCGTCCTGCACTACTACCTGAACTTCATCCCGGGCGCGGACGAAGACGGCATCGTCCGCTTCCTCCTCGCCGCCGGCGCGATCGGCATGCTCTTCAAGGAGAACGCCTCCATCTCCGGCGCCGAGGTCGGCTGCCAGGGCGAGGTCGGCTCCGCCTGCTCGATGGCCGCCGGCGGCCTCGCCGAGGTCCTCGGCGGCACCCCCGAACAGGTCGAGAACGCCGCCGAGATCGGCATCGAACACAACCTCGGCCTCACCTGCGACCCCGTCGGCGGCCTCGTCCAGATCCCCTGCATCGAACGCAACGGCATGGCCTCCGTCAAGGCCGTCACCGCCGCCCGCATGGCCCTCCGCGGCGACGGCCGCCACCACGTCTCCCTCGACAAGGCCATCAAGACCATGAAGGAGACCGGCGCCGACATGAAGATCAAGTACAAGGAAACCTCCCGCGGCGGCCTCGCCGTCAACGTCATCGAATGCTAGAGAAATAGGTCCTGACCTGCGGGTTTGACCCTTTCTGAGCCGTCGCAGGCCTCCCGGCTTGCACAGCAAAAAGTCCCTGAAAAGCCCCTCGGACAGCTCTGAAAGTCCCCGAAAAGCCCCTGGCGAGTCCCTGGTCGGCAGAGCACTGACCAGGGACTCCAGGGCTGGCGGTGGAGCGGCGAGATAACCCAGCAGGCCCATCTCCGCCTGGTCTCCCGGTCCATGTGGCGGCTGGCGGTCGGAATCAACGCCTGCCGTACCGAGTTCTCCCGCTGCTCGGTCGGTAGGCGTCCTTCACAATCTGCTCGAGGTCCTCCTCGCTGAACATCCGGTGGCTACCGATCAGCCGGTACGGGACCCTTCCGGCGGAGGACTCGGTGCGCAGCCACGACGCCGCTACTCCCAGGCGCTCCGCCGCCTCAGCGATGGAGTAGAGCAGTGGCCCCTTCTTCAGCGGCGGCTTATCAGCCTGCTTCGTCGCAGGGTTCCTCACCGGCAGGCCGACCGCAGCAGCGTCGGCCGCAGCCAGCAGAACTCCGAGCCCCCGGAGGCGAGCGGCATCGCCGATGCCGTCGTTGGGGCCAGGGAGACCCAGCGCACGACGCCCCTGAGTGGCCGGGTCCGGCGAAGGCAGGATCAGTGCGGCAAGACGGTAGTCCTCTTCGGTAAGCGAGGCACCGGCTTCGAGTTCGCGCGACAGTCGAAGCCGCTCACTCTGTAACGCCCGCTTGTCCAGATTCCAGAAGCGCTCGCGCAGTTGCTCCCAGCTTGCATGTCCCTGAATCGCAGCGAGCGCGTAGGTCGTGACCTCCGCACCGGGCTTCGCCTTGACTCGCCGGTGCTGGTAGCAGACTTCCATGTCCGCCTCGACCGGAACCTTGCAGGGGAACCCGTAGAACGAGGTAACCGGCTCCGGACAGCGCGGCCGGTCCGGGGCGAGCGCGCGGTCGGTGCCGGCGCGGATCTGCTTGATCTGCTCAGCGGCGTTGGTCAGCCCCTCCTTGGGGACTCCCCATGCCTTCGCCGCTTCACGTGGACTGAGATGATCCAGCGCCCGCATGCGCTCGATCGGTGTGCCTACGCCTTCCACCGGATGCTCCCCCTTCGGTCTCCTGCGGGCATCCTGACCGAACGCGGGGGGCGGGCGAGCCATCCGACCAATCTCGACTGACAGTGGCCCGAACTGGTTCCGGTCAGTCCGCAAGGCGAGCGAGCTAGAGCCAGTACTGCGCCTACGGGTCCACCCAGGACACAACCAGCTCAGAAGCCCTCGGGGTAATCGTCCGTGCGCACGACCCTGGCAACGTAGAACCCTGGTCCATCCGGGGGTCTCGGTCGCGTGGTACTGAACCAGCCCGAGATCCCTCACCAGCGGGGCCAAGTAGCCACCCGGCAGGCCCGGGATCTCCTCAGCATGCTCCGGGTGCCGCCCACCGTCCAACGTCTCGCGCAGACCAACCAGGAGCGCGGCGATCGCAGAGACCACGTCCGGCGGCGTCACCGCGTAGTCGAACACTGCCTCGACCTGCGGCGACAGGGTGATCGGGTCGTGCTCCTCGTCGCCGTCGTAGGGGTCGTCCCAGTCACTCACCGCGCCCGAGCTCCCTCAGGACTGCCGACAAGGCCCGCCCTGAGACCGTCCCCTGCTGGACCGCGGTGTGGACTCGAGCCGTGGCGGGGTCGTTGTAGACCTCCAGTCGCAGCCGCCAACGACGCAACACACCCGCGATCTCGTCCTCATCGGCCGAACCCATGTCGCGGTAGAAGGCCATCCGCTGGTGCGGCGGCAGCGCGGCCCCGATCTCGTCCTGCGTCCGGGGACGCGCGCCATACGCCTCGGTGGGCTGTGCGCTCATCGACTCCTCCTACTCCTCGCCGTGGCCAGTAACTCGACTGAGGCCCCTGGCAAGCCAGAGCTCCACTCTAGCGAGCAGCACGCACCGTCGAGGCGTCCGCCAGACGGCCAGTGCGCCAGCAGACGCTCCCGTAGTGCACCTTCCGAGCGCCTGCACCCCGCCGCGCGGGCTTCTCCTGCCGGCGGGGGTTTGGGTATAGCTAGAAGGTCCCTGTTCGCGGGACCTTCGGGGCTGTTAGTGCGTGTCCGGATTATGAGATGATTTTCGAGCGGCCTGAGATCCTAAGGTTTAACGGGATTCAGACCTTGGTTTCGACTTGTTTTTGGCACCACGGCGTGCGATAGTTATGGGTGTCGGGCGTTACGGCCCGGCCACTTCCATCCGGCGGCACGCACCCCCTTGGCTGCCGGATGACGCGCAGGGGCCCCGGACCGCGAACAACCGCGGACAGGGGCCCCGCATCGTTTTTGCAGAGGGTGAAAAAACTAGGGGGCCATTCGGTCCCGGGTCCTCATCTCGAACCAGACGCCCTTGCCGCGTGGCAGCAGGTCCGCTCCCCAGCGGTCGGCGAGGTCGTTGACCACTTGGAGGCCGTGGCCGTTCTGGTAGCCGATCTCGGGGGCGACTATCAGACAGGGCATCGCCCGCGAGGAGTCTCGGACTTCGATCCGTAGCCACCCTGGTCGCCGGACGAGTTTGAGTCCGATCATCCGCCCGCCGGCATGTCGCACGGCGTTGGCGACCAGCTCGCCGGTGAGCAACTCCCCGACTTCCAGCAGGTGGTGGAGTTTCCAGGAGTCCAGGACCGAGAGCACCAGCCGCCGCGCGACCCCCGCCGACTCCGGCCGGGAGGGCAGTCGCACCTCTTCCGCGGTCTCGGTGTCGCGGAGCACGCCCAGGAAGGCGTGCTCCATCTCGTCCGCGGTCATCCGTTCCAGTTCGGCGAGCACGACCGCGGTGCCGGCCCCTGGCGGGCCGTCACCGCGGGTGTCGACCAATGGAAGTGATGCCTGTTCCGCTTCGCCCCATCCCGCCATGGCGCCCATCATTGCGGAACGTGGGCAGCCGCGTACGGACAATGAGCAAACGATCACCGCGCATTTGGCATATGCCGTCAGCAACCGAACAGGCGCCCGACGATCACCACTTCGCCCAGTCGACGTTCCAGCCGCCGAGTCCGTTGACCGGGTCGACCACCGCGCCCTTGGAGTTGACCACCGTGATCACGTCTCCGACCAGCGTGGAGGCGTAGAACTTGCCCGCCGGGCTGCTCGCGCTGCCGGCCTTGGTGTCGGTGAGGCCGATGCAGCCGTGGCTGCCGTTGGAGTAGCCGATGACCCCGTCGCTCCAGGAGTTTCCGTGCACGTAGGTGCCGGTGTCGGTCAACCGGATGGCGTGCGGGACCACCAGATCGTATTCGTCCCCGGAACCCGCCTTGGTGACGCCGGCGGAGGTCATCCGGGTGGTGCCCTCCATGGCCTCGACCACCATGGTGCCGTTCCAGGTGTCGTAGCCGGGCTTGCCCGCGGTGAACGCGATGGAGTCGGTCTGCTGGCCGTCGCGGACGACCGCCATGCGGTGGGTCTTGACGTCGACGGTGGAGATCTGGGAGCGGCCGATGGTGAACGGCTCGTCCTTGTCGACGCCGCCGTACACGCCGGGGGCGGTCTCCACGTCCTTGAGCTTGTAGTGGATGGTGACCTTGGTGTTGGGGTTCCAGTACTTCTCGGGGCGGAAGTCCAGCCGCTTGTCGTTGAACCAGTGGCCCTTGACCACGGTGCCGTCGGAGGCCTCGAAGGTGATGCCGGCCAGCACGGCGTCCTTGTTCTTCACCGCCCGGTTGAACCGGACCGAGACGATCATGCCGACGCCGTACTGCTCGTTGTCGGCGACGTTGTCGTTGACGCCGGCGTCCTTGTCCGGGGTGAGGGTGGTGAAGGTGGAACGCGCGTTGGCGACCACGCCCTGGGAGTCCTCGGCGAGCGCGTCCACCGTGTAGGCGGTGGATATCTTGAGGTTGCCGGACGGCGCCCACCCGGCGCCGTCGGAGGTGGGCGCGCCGGGCACCTCGACGCCGTCGGGGCCGGTGACCTTGACGGAGGTCAGCTTGCCGCCGGTGGCCGACACCTTGACGGTGCCGTTGGTCTTGACGTCGGTGGCGCCGCTGGCGGGCTCGATCGCGATGGTCGCGGCCGACACGCTCGGCTTGGCCGAACTCGCGGCCGCCGCCGGGCTGTCGGCCTTGGCCGGGTTCGTGCTGCAGCCGGCCGTGGCCATCAGCACCAGGGCTCCTGCGAGTGCCCCCACCGCGTAACCCCCGCGTATAGCCTTCACGTTCCGCTCTCCCCAACACCCTGCCTGTCGGCTGACAGGTCTTTCGGTTGATATGACGGGTCGGCAGCGGGAAACGTTGCGCGCCAAGTGTCCCGGTACGGTCACGAACGGTCGACGGCCCGGCGATCGCACGATCGCCGGGCCGTCCCACTGCCGGTTGAACCGATCGGCTACCACTGGCTCCACGGGATGGTCCAGCCGCTCAGACCGTTGTCCCCGGAGACGGTCTTGCCGTTCTTGGAGTTCACGATCTTGACCACGTCGCCGACCATCGACGTGTTGAAGAACTTGCCGGCGTTCGAACCGTCGCTGCCGCCCTTGACGTCGGCGATGCCGACACAGCCGTGGCTGGCGTTCGACTTGCCGAACGCGTCGCCCCAGTAGTTGCCGTGCACGTAGGTGCCGGAGGTGGTCAGCCGCATCGCGTGCGGCACGTCCGGGACGTCGTACTCCTTGCCCTTGATGTTGGACACCGTGGCGGAGTTCATCCGGGTGACCTTCTCCTTGGTGGCGATCACCATGGTGCCGTTCCAGGACGGGTTCTGGTCGTCGCCCGCCGTGATCGGAATGGTCTGGTTGTCGCCGCCGCCGCGCGAGACCGTCATCTGGTGGGTCGCGGCGTCCACCGTCGAGACCTGGTAGCGGCCGATGGTGAACGGCTCGTCCTTGTCGACGTCGCCGTACACGTCGGGCGCGATCTCGACGTTCTTCAGCCGGTACTTCACCGTCACCTTGGTGCCCGGCTTCCAGTACTGCTCCGGCCGGAAGTCCAGCCGGGAGGTGCCGAACCAGTGGCCCTTGGCCACCGTGCCGTCCGAGCCCACCACGGTGATGCCGGCCAGCACCGCGTCCTTGTTCTTGACGGCCTTGCTGAAGTTCACCGAGACGATCATGCCGACGCCGTACTGGCCGTTGTCGGCGATGTTGTCGTTGGTGGCGACCTTCTTGGCCGGCGTCAGCGTGGTGAACGTGGTGGTGGAGGCGGCCACCAGGCCGGCCGAGTCCGTCGCCTGCGCGTTCACCGTGTACGTGGTGCCGACCGTCAGCTGCTCGGTGGGCTTCCAGCTCAGGCCGTCGGCGGCGATCTCGCCGGCCACCGCCTTGCCGTTCTTGTCGGTCACCGCGACCGTGGTCAGCTTGCCGCTGGCCACCGTCACCTGCAGACCGTCCTTGGGCGCCACGTCGTTCGCCCCGTCGGCCGGAGTGACCGTCAGCTGAGCGGTCGACACCTTCGGCGTCGCGTCCGAAGCGGACGAGGAACCGCCGCCGCCCTTGGCGTCGCTCGAGCCGCCGCCGCTGCTGCAGGCCGTGCCGAGCAGCAGGACACCGCCCACCAGCACGGCTGTCGCGGCCTGCCGCGCCCGCCGTCCGCCCCCGACTATTCCGCCCTCGGCCTTCTGAACCGCCTTCACCGCGCTGCTCCCCTCCGGTATGCACAGCCACCGCACTCCCGACCGTGTCGGGCGCGCGGGCAACAATAACCGTCAAAGCTGAGTGAATCTTCCGAGGTAGCCGAGTGCCCGTTCAGTGAACCGGCACCGACCGCCCGACCGTCCACTGCGACCAGGAGAGGTTCCAGCCGTTCAGGCCGTTGTCGGGCGAGACCCGGTCGCCGTGCGAGCCGCGCACCTCCATCACGTCGCCGACCTGGATGTGCTGGTAGAGCCAGCCGGCCGGGGTGTTGGGGCTGCCGTCGTTGGTGTCGGCCAGGCCGATGCAGCCGTGGCTGGTATTGGCGGCCCCGAACACCTCGCGGTCGGTCCAGTAGTTGCCGTGCACGAAGGTGCCGGAGGTGGTGAGCCGCAGCGCGTGCGGGACGTCCTTGATGTCGTACTCGTCGCCGAGGCCGACGGTCTGCGAGTTCATCCTGGTCACCTGGTAGCGCTCGGAGACCACCATGGTGCCGAGGTAGGTGGAGTGCTCGGGGCTGCCGCCGCTGACCTCCAGGGTGCGCAGCAGGCGGCCGTCCTGGCGGACCGTCATGGTGTGCCGGTCCAGGTCCACGGTGGCGATCAGTGAGCGGCCGACGGTGAAGTGGATGTCCTTGTTCTGGGTGCCGAGGAAGCCGGGCGCGCCCTCCACGTCCTTGAGCCGCAGCCCCAGGGTGACCTTGGTGCCGGTCGGCCAGAACGCGTGCGGGCGGAAGTCGAGCCGCTGGTCGCCGAACCAGTGGCCGGCGATCTCCTCCGGCGGGTCGGCGGTGACGGAGACGGCCCGTTCGACGGCGGCCCGGTTCTCGGCCGGGACGGGGCGGGAGAAGCGCAGCGAGACGGGCATGCCGACGCCGACGGTGGAGCCGTCCTCGGGGGTGAAGAAGGCGACGAAGGTGCGGTCGGGCGGCACCGTGGCGAACCGGGCGTGCTGGACGGCGCGCAGGCCGCCGGCGTCCTCGGCGGTCACGTCCAGGGTGTAGGCGGTGCCGGCGGCCAGCCGGTCGTCGGGCGTCCAGCCGGTGGCGTCACCGGTGAACGTGCCGGGCACCCGGGCGCCCTTGTCGTCGGTCAGTTCGACGTCCAGCAGGCGGCCCTGGGTGACGTTCACCCTGACCGCGCCGTCCACCGCGACGCCCTGCGCGCCGTCGGCGGGGCCGATCGTGAGCTGGGCGCGGGAGACCGGCGGCCCGGCGTCGCCCGACGAGAACACGCCCGAGCAGCCGGTCAGCAGGACCAGTCCGGCCGCGGCCGCCCACCGAGCCCAGAGCCGTACCGCGGCGTGCATGCCGTCCTCCCGCTGTCGCGCGAACCACCCGATGCCGGGGACAACGACCGATCGCACTCCCCGGACACGACCGGATGGTTTCCCCACCCGGCCGCGCTGGGCACAGGATTGATCACGGTGCGTCACGCATTCCGACCCGGGGTGACGAGCGCCGTCGCACAGGGAACAACCGGAAGAACGGGGACAGGCCCCCGGATGGCTGGGAGGGTCGCCATGACGGCGTGGCAGGAGCTGGGCAGGAGCACGTCCCGGGAGGCACGACCGGCCGCCGGGCCGAACGGCTCGGCGCCCCGGCCGGCCCCGGCGCCGCCCTGGCCGGGCAGCTGGCAGCCGCTCGGCGCCCGGTTCCGCACCGACGGCGAGGGCGGCCGGGGCACCAACTTCGCGCTCTGGTCACCGGGCGCGGAGGCGGTCGAGCTGTGCCTGTTCGACGACCGCGGCCGGGAGAGCCGGCACTGGCTGACCGAGCAGACCTACCAGACCTGGCACGGCTACCTGCCTGGAGTGCTGCCCGGCACCCGCTACGGCTTCCGGGTGCACGGCCGGTGGGACCCGTGGACGGGCGCCCGGCACAACCCGGCGAAGCTGCTGCTCGACCCGTACGCCCGCGCCATCGACGGCGGCTGCGTGACGCACGACGCGGTGAGCTCGGCCGTCCGCAACTGGCCGGAGCGGGACGTCGCGGACACCGTCCGGGACGACCGGGACTCGGCGCCGTACGTGCCCCGGGCGGTGGTGGTGCACGACGCCGACGACTGGTACGACGACCACCGCCCGAAGACGCCGTGGGCCGAGACGGTGCTGTACGAACTGCACGTGCGCGGCTTCACCAAGCGCCACCCCGACATCCCGCCCGAGCTGCGCGGCACCTACGCGGGCCTGGCGCACCCGGCGGCGATCGCCCACCTGACGGGGCTGGGCGTGACGGCGGTGGAGCTGCTGCCGGTCCACCACCACGTCAGCGAGGACCACCTCCAGGAGCGCGGCCTGGTCAACTACTGGGGCTACAACACGCTCGGCTTCTTCGCCCCGCACGCGGGCTACTCGTCCTCCGGCAGCCGGGGCCAGCAGGTCGGCGAGTTCAAGCGGATGGTGCGGGCGCTGCACGCGGCGGGCATCGAGGTGATCCTCGACGTGGTGTACAACCACACCGCCGAGTCGGGCGTGATGGGCCCGGCGCTGTCCTTCCGCGGCATCGACAACGCCGGCTACTACCGGCTCGACCGCTCCCGCCGCGGCTACGCCGACTACACCGGCTGCGGCAACACCCTGGACACCCGCCGCCCGCAGGTGATCCGGCTGATCACCGACTCGCTGCGCTACTGGGTGCAGGAGATGGGCGTGGACGGCTTCCGATTCGACCTGGCGGCGGCGCTGGCCCGCGGCAGCGACGCGGTGGAGATGGAGCACCCGTTCCTGGCCGCGGTGTCGCAGGACCCGGTGCTCAGCCGGGTCAAGCTGATCGCCGAGCCGTGGGACGTCGGCCCGGGCGGCTACCAGCTGGGCGGCTTCCCCCCGCTGTGGGCCGAGTGGAACGACCGCTACCGGGACACCGTGCGCGACTTCTGGCGCGGCGTCCGGCCGGACGTGCGCGAGCTGGCCACCCGGATCGCCGGCTCCTCCGACCTGTACCAGCGCGGCGGGCGGCGCCCCTACGCCTCCGTCAACTTCATCACCTCGCACGACGGTTTCACCCTGCGCGACCTGGTCTCCTACGACCGCAAGCACAACCTGGCCAACGGCGAGGACAACCGGGACGGCACCGACGACAACCGGTCCTGGAACCACGGCGCGGAGGGCGACACCGACGACCCGGCGATCCGCGAACTGCGCGTGCGCCAGCTGCGCAACCTGCTGACCACCCTGCTGCTGTCCAGCGGCGTGCCGATGCTGACGGCGGGCGACGAACTCGGCCGCACCCAGCGCGGCAACAACAACGCCTACTGCCAGGACAACGAGACCGGCTGGCTGGACTGGTCGCTGCTGGACGACCCGCAGTGGCGCTCGCTGGCCGAGCTGACGGCCCGGCTGATCCGGCTGCGCCGGGCCCACCCGGTGCTGCGGCAGCGGGCGTTCTTCTCCGGCCGTCCGGCCGGGCCCGACGGCCCGCGGGACTTGAGCTGGCTCACCCCGGACGGGCGGGAGATGACCGAGGCGGACTGGTTCGCCCCGGGCCACGCGCTGGCGATGCGGCTGTCCGGCACCGCGATGGCCGAACGCGACCAGCACGGCCGCGCGGTGCACGACGCCGACTTCCTGCTGCTGCTGAACGCCGGCCCCGAGCCCCGGCACTTCACCCTGCCCGGCCCGCACCGCCCGCTGATCGACACCGCGCTGGCCGGCCCACCGGCGCCCGGGCCGGTCGCCGAAGTCACCCTGGCCGCCCGCTCGGCCGTGCTGCTGACGGCATGACGGGAGGCCCGGGCACCGGCCCGGGCCTCCCGCCGAGGCGGCCGTCAGACCCGGTCGGCGACGATCATCAGGTAGTGGAAGCTGCCTTCCTTGTACGCCGTCAGGAACGGGTCCTCGATGCCGGTGGCCACCGAGGACTGCGCGCGCAGCTCCCAGTACGGGATGGTGTCGGCGGTCAGGTCGACCACGCTGATCGGCACCAGGTTGTTGGCGGCCAGCGCCTTGAAGTACTGGCTGCGCGGGTGGATGTTGCAGATGTAGTGCTCGTCGATCCGGCTGACGGCCTTCGAGCGCAGGCCCATCACGTCGTTGGAGCAGCCGGTGATGCAGACGTAGCGGCCGCCGGGGGCGAGCAGCCGGGAGAACTCGCCGAACGCCTCGAACAGGTCCACGTACATGGTGGTCTCGTTGGTCCAGATCGCCCGGCGGGAGGCGGTCTCGAAGCCGGTGTCCAGCATGTTGCGGAAGTGGAACCGGACCCGGTCGGCGATGCCGCGCTCGTGCGCCTGCCCGTTGGCGAACGCCACCTGCTGCTCGGAGATGGAGACGCCGTCCACCTCGCAGCCGAACCGCTGGTTGGCCATGATGCTGGTGCCGCCGCGGCCGGAGCCGGCGTCCAGCAGCGCGTCGGTGGGCGCGATGTCGCCGAGGTGGTCGAGCAGCACGTCGGCCTGGGCGGTCTCCAGCCGATGCATCTCCTTGATCATGCGCTCGTCGCGGGTCTCGTCCGGGCCCTCGAACACCGAGGGGTCGACCGGGCCGAGGCCGTAGTGGTGGTGGTAGAGGCCGTCGACCTCACCGAGCTTGATGTTGACCGGGTCCTTCTCCAGGTTCCAGTAGTTGGCGACCGACTTCTGGAACGCGGTGCGCAGCACGTTGGTGGCGCTCGGGACGGCGGTGGTGGTCATGTACGGCGTGCTCCTCAACTGGGCGGTGGACGGTGGGATCAGTCGGTCTGGTAGCGGGCGCTGCCCGCATGCCACTCGCGGTTGCCGCCGACCCAGGCCCAGGTGCCGGCCAGGAAGCGGCGCAGCTCGGGCGAGCCGGTCAGGGCGAGGGCGGAGGCCTCGGCCTCGAAGGTGTGCATCAGTTCGTCGTGGATCGCCACGCTCTGCCGGACGGCCTCGTCCAGCGAGCAGCCCTCCTCGGTGGCGATCAGCATCGGCAGGCTGAAGTCGCCGGGGTCTTCCTTGCCCATCGAGTACAGGTCGTTCATCAGCACGGTGGCGGTGCCGGCCAGGTTGAACGTGCGGCGCACG
The DNA here is from genome assembly GCF_044593455.1 of Kitasatospora sp. NPDC051984. Classification (NCBI taxonomy): domain Bacteria; kingdom Bacillati; phylum Actinomycetota; class Actinomycetes; order Kitasatosporales; family Streptomycetaceae; genus Kitasatospora; species Kitasatospora sp. NPDC051984. The sequence continues at coordinate 798,562 of NZ_JBIUCB010000001.1, read as the reverse complement.
GCGGGGTCGGCGAACTCGGCCTGTGGCACCTCGTAGCCGGCGATCGCGTCGACCAGCACCATGCACGGGATGAAGGAGTTCTCGTGGCGGTGCATCAGGTACTCCCACACCGGCGGGCGGTGCCCGGTGGTGTGCCACATGCCTTCCTGGCCGTACGCGACGAACATGATCGCCAGCTCGTGCCGCAGCCGCCGGACCTGGTTCCAGCTGGCGTACGCGGCCAGGTCTCCGAGGGAGGAGCGGAGTGCCATGGCGACCGGGTCGCGCTGGACGTTCTCCTCCAGCTGGGGGGCGTAGCGCAGCGGCAGTTGGGCCTGGTCGATGACGGAGTGGCAGATCGCCAGGCGCTGGCCGATCACCTCGTGCCGGGGTTCCTCGACCTCGGCGTCCACGATGTGGTCGTCCACCGACCATTCGGCCAGGCCGCACTTGGCGGCGGCGAGCAGCCGGTCGGGGTCGTCGGTCTCGGGGTGGCCGAGCATCATCAGCCGGCCGAAGTTGGCCTTGCGCAGCATGTCGGTGCGGCCGGGGTAGATGCCGATCCCCTCGGCCCATTCGATCAGCCGCTCGTTGACCAGGTCGCCGAGCGCGGGGTCGTCGCGCACCGCGGGCGGGCAGTACAGCGCGGGCGCCTTGCCGTTGGTGATCGGCCGGGCCCTGGGGGCGTCCCGGACGATGTCGTCGGTCGCCCCGGTGGCCTGGTTCGGGACGGTCGGGCGGTGGGTCAGCAGGCCGCTGGTGCCGAGTCCGGTGGGGCCGGGGGCGTGCCAGGTGAGCCGGCCGGGGGCGGGGCGCTCGGGGTGGGTGAGGATGGCGGAGACCAGCGCCGCCAGCTCGTGGGTGCCGTGCGGGGCGAGCGTCCGGGTGAGCAGTGAGGGCATGTCGGTCGTCTTTCGGCGTGGGGGCGGTCAGGACCGGGGGTGGTCGACCTCGACGTTCTCCAGCACGCCCAGCGCGTCGGGGACCAGGATCGCGGCGGAGTAGTACGTCGAGACCAGGTAGTTGACGACGGCCTTCTCGTCGATGCCCATGAAGCGGACGTTCAGGCCGGGTTCGACCTCGTCGGGGATGCCGACCTGGGTGAGGCCGACCACGCCCTGGTTGTGCTCGCCGGTGCGCATCGCGAGGATCGAGGTGGTGCCGCCGCGGACCGGGATCTTGCCGCAGGGCAGCAGCGGGACGCCGCGCCAGGCGGGCACCCGGTGGCCGTGCACCTCGGCGGTGGAGAAGTAGACGCCGCGCCGGTTGGCCTCCCGGCCGAACGCGGCGATCGCCTTCGGGTGGGCGAACAGGTAGTCGGTGTCGCGGCGCATCGCGAGCAGTTCGTCCAGGTCGTCGGGGGTGGGTGCGCCGCTGTGGGTCTGGATCCGCTGGTCGAAGGCGCAGTTGGAGAGCAGCCCGAAGTCGGGGTTGTTGACGATCTCGTGCTCCTGGCGCTCGCGCAGCGCCTCGATGGTGAGCTGGAGCTGTTCCTGGGTCTGGTCCATCGGCTTGCTGTACAGGTCGCCGACCCGGCTGTGCACCCGCAGCACCGTCTGGGCGACGCTCAACTCGTACTCGCGGGGGCCGAGTTCGTAGTCGACGAAGGCGGTGGGCAGGGCGTACTCGCCCTCGTGGCCGGCCGACATGCCGATCTCGGCCTCGCCGTGCTCGTTCTGCCCGGCGGCCTGTCCGGCGAGGAAGAGCGCGATCTGTGCCTGGAGGCCCGGGGAGCGGTCCACGACCTCCTGGAAGGCCGGCCAGGCCAGCGACATGGCGGTGCCCGCGGTGGCGGCCTTCACGGTGTACGGCCAGTGGCCGCCGGGGACGTTGAGCGCCTCGTCGCCGAGGTGGTCGCCGTCGGCGTGCACGGCGAGCACGGTGTCGTCGCCGTACTTGCCGGTGCCGATCCGCTCGACCTTGCCGTGCGCGATCAGGAAGACCTCGGTGATCGGGGTGCCCTCCTGGACCAGTACCTCACCGGCGCTGAAGCCGCGCTGGACGAAGCGCCCGGCGAGCTCGTTCAGTACCGCGTGGTCCTCGAAGCCGCGCAGCACCGGGACCTCGCGCAGGCTGGGCGCCAGCACCTTGACCTCCCGGCCGGTCTGCACGAAGCTCACCCGGCCGCGGCCGACCGCGTAGGAGAGCCGCCGGTTGACCCGGTAGGTGCCGGCCGAGACGTGGACCCAGGGCAGCTTGCGCAGCAGCCAGCGCGAGCTGATCTCCTGCATCTGCGGCTTGGACTTGGTCGTGGTGGCGAGGTTGCGCGCCGCCGCGGTGCTCAGGCTCTGCTGTGCCGGGGCCTGGACTTCGGGGGCGTGCTCGGTCTCGACCGACATGCGGGTCTCCTGGCTGCTCCGGTGATCCACCGCGATCACTCGGGCCAGATCACACACCCCGGTGCCCGGGGGCCTGCAAGGAGGCGCTCGTTGCGTGTTGTTGGCCGGTCCGCGCCCCCTCACGCCGGTCTCCGATGATTGCGCGCTCCCTGCGCCCGGAGGCGGCGCACACCGTTCCGAGCGACCCGAACGGCGCAATGGGGAGCGCCTTCGGCCGGCCTGACGCCCCGTCCGGCCTGGCCGGATCTCGCCGACAGGGGCAAAAAACCGGATGAGAAATGTCGGTGGCAGCGCCTACCCTCTCGGCGATGGCCGAGAACCAGAACCCCGCTCCGCCCACCCCCGCGGATTCGAACACTCCGTCAACGGACGACACCGGAATTTCGCCCGAATCGGTACCCCGATCACCGGTGCGATCCCTGCTGCGCCTGTGGCCGTACGCCCGGGAGGCCCGCTGGCGGATCTTCGGCTCGATGGCCGCCGCCGGGCTCGCCTCGCTCAGCGTGCTGGCCGTGCCGATCGTGCTGCGCAAGATCGTGGACGGGCCGGTCGCCCACCACGACCTGGCCGGGCTGTGGCCGCTGGCCGTCGCCCTGCTGCTGCTCGGCCTCGCCGAGGCCGGCCTGTTCGGCATCCGCCGGATCATCGTGGCCCGCCCGCTGGCCAAGGTGGAGACCAAGCTCCGCGGCGACCTGTTCGCCAAGCTCCAGCGGCTGCCGATCTCCTTCCACGACCGCTGGCCGTCCGGGCAGCTGCTCTCCCGGGCCACCTCGGACCTGTTCGTGATGCGGCTGTTCCTGGCCTTCCCGCTGGTCTTCCTGGTGGTCAACTCCACCGTCTTCCTGACCGGCACCGCGCTGATGTTCGCGCTGGACTGGCGGCTCGCCCTGATCACCCTGATCCCGGCCATCCCGCTGATGATCTTCACCCGCCGCTTCGAGGCCGGGTACTCGGCCGCCTCCCGGCTCGCCCAGGACCAGAACGGCGACCTCGCGACCGTGGTCGAGGAGTCGGTGCTCGGCATCCGCATCCTCAAGGCCTTCGGCCGGCACCGCACCATGGCCGAGGAGTTCCGCCGGCACAGCGCCGACCTGCGCGACACCGAACTCCGCAAGGCCGGCCTGCTCGGCGACCTGTGGGCGGTCATCGTCGGCCTGCCCGAACTCGCCCTCGGCGGCGCCCTCGCCACCGGCGTCTACCTGGTCGCCCACGACGAACTCTCGGCCGGCACCCTGGTCGCCTTCCTGTCCACCGCGCTCGCCCTGCGCTGGCCGGTCGAGTCGATCGGCTGGCTGCTCGGCTTCGCCGCCGAGGCCGCCAGCGCCACCAACCGCTACTTCGAGGTGATGGACGAGCCGGAGCCCACCGACCCGCCCTCCGGCGAAAGCCCCACCGACGACCGCGGCATCCGCTTCACCGGCGTCCGCTTCCGCTACCCCGACGCCCCGGCAGGCACCCCCGACCTGCTGTCCGGCATCGACCTGCACATCCGCCCCGGCGAGACCCTCGCCCTGGTCGGCGCCACCGGCAGCGGCAAGACCACCCTCACCGCACTGCTCCCCCGCCTGTACGAGCCCACCGCCGGCTCGATCACGCTGGACGGCACCGACATCCGCGACCTGTCCCGCGAGGAACTCCGCCGCGAGGTCGCCGTCGCCTTCGAGGAACCCACCCTGTTCTCCGCCACCGTCCGGGAGAACGTGCTGATGGGCGCCCCGAACGCCGACCAGCAGCGGCTCGCCCGCGCCCTCGACACCGCGCAGGCCGGCTTCGTCGACCGGCTCCCCGAGGGCCTGAACACCGAGGTCGGCGAGCAGGGCCTGAGCCTGTCCGGCGGCCAGCGCCAGCGCCTCGCGCTGGCCCGCGCCGTGGTCGGCGAACCCCGCTTCCTGGTCCTCGACGACCCGCTGTCCGCGCTCGACGTGCACACCGAGGCACTGGTGGAGCGTGCCCTGCGGCAGGTCCTCGCCGACACCACCGCGCTGGTCGTCGCGCACCGCCCGTCCACCGTGCTGCTGGCCGACCGGGTCGCGCTGCTCGCCGACGGACGGATCACCGCCGTCGGCACCCACCAGGAACTCCTGCAGTCCTGTCCCGCCTACCGGGCCCTGATGTCCGGCGAATCCGACCTGGAAGGGGCGCTGGCCCGATGACCACCGCCGTCGCCGAACCCGCCGTCGAAGAGGACGACCTGGTTCCCGCGGCCACCGACGACCAAGACATCCCCGTCCCGCCCGGCGCCCCGCGCGCCCTGCTCGGTTCGCTGCTCGCCCCGCACCGCCGCCGGATCGCCGTCGCCGTGCTCGCCGTCCTGGTCCAGCAGGCCGCCCTGCAGGCCGGGCCGCTCCTGGTCGCCTACGCCATCGACCGCGGCATCCCCGCGCTGCGCGACCACGACTCCGGCCCGCTGATCGCCGTCACCGCCGCGTACCTGGGCTGCGCGCTGGTCGCCACCCTGCTGCAACGAGCGTTCATCCGGGTCGCCGCCCGGATCAACCAGGACATCCTGCTCGACCTGCGCGGCCGGATCTTCAAGCACGCGCAGCGCCTCAGCCTGGACTTCCACGAGCGCTACACCTCCGGCCGGATCATCTCCCGCGCCACCAGCGACGTGGACACCCTGCGCGAACTGCTCGCCGAGGGCCTCCAGGAACTCCTGATGGTCTGCCTGTCGGTCGGCTACATCACCGTGGTGCTGATCCTGATGGACTGGCGCCTGGGCCTCGCCGCCCTGGTGTCCTTCCTGCCGATGTACCTGATCATCCGGTCCTTCCGGCGCCGCTCCCAGCAGGTCTACCGCCGCTCCCGCACCGTCACCGCCGGACTGATCGTCCGCTTCACCGAGACCATGAACGGCATCCGCCCGGTCCAGGCCTTCCGCCGCGAGTCCGCCAACAACAAGGCCTTCGACACCGTCAACCAGCAGTCCGCCACCGCCACCGCGGACGGCCTGCTGGAGATGGCCCGGTACGTCTTCCTGTCCCGGGTCACCGCCAACACCTGGATCACCGGCGTGGTCGTCCTCGGCGCGCTGCTGGTCAGCGACGGCAGCCTCGAACTCGGCGTCCTCACCGCCTTCGTGCTGTACCTGCGCCGGCTCTACGACCCGATCGACCAGCTGGCGATGTTCCTGAACAGCTACCAGTCGGCCGCCGCCGCCCTGGAGAAGATGGCCGGCCTGCTCGCCCACGAGCCCTCCGTCCCCGAGCCCACCGAGCCCACCCCGCTTCCCGCCGCCACCGGCAAGGGCCGCGAAGTCGCCTTCCGCGACACCCGGTTCGCGTACGCCAACGGCAAGGAGATCCTCCCCGAGTTCGACCTCGTCCTCCCCGCCGGACAGACCACCGCCGTGGTCGGCGCGACCGGCGCCGGCAAGTCCACCCTCGCCAAACTGCTCGCCCGCTTCTACGACCCCACCGCCGGCGCCGTCACCCTCGACGGCGTCGACCTCCGCGACCTCACCACCACCGACCTGCGGGCCGCCGTCGTGATGGTCACCCAGGAGTCCTTCCTGTTCTCCGGCACCGTCGCCGAGAACATCGCGGTCGGCAAGCCGGACGCCACCCGGGCCGAGATCGAAGCCGCGGCCCGGGCCATCGGCGCCCACGAGTTCATCACCGCCCTCCCCGACGGCTACGACACCGACGTCCGCAAGCGCGGCGGCCGCATCTCCGCCGGCCAGCGCCAACTCGTCGCCTTCGCCCGCGCCCTGCTCGCCGACCCCGCCGTCCTCATCCTCGACGAAGCCACCTCCTCCCTCGACGTCCCCGGCGAACAGGCCGTCCAGCACGCCATGCAAACCGTCCTGGCCGGCCGCACCGCCGTGATCATCGCCCACCGCCTCTCCACCGTCGAGATCGCCGACCGCGTCCTCGTCATGGACCAGGGCCGCATCGTCGAAGACGGCACCCCCGCCACCCTCATCGCCGGCGAAGGCCGCTTCGCGACGCTCCACCAGACCTGGAAGGACAGCCTGGTGTAGGGAGCGCGAAACCAGGGGCTCGTGGGGGGTACCTCCCAGCCCCCAAGGGCTGGGGGAGAACGGCGAGGCCGGGACTGCGGAGGGTCGGGGACGGCGAATGATCGTGTTGCGGCGGGCCGAAGACAGGAACCAGAAACTTGGGAACCCTTTTGCCCCTCATTGACCCTCCGCAGACTCACCCTTGCAGTTCCCAGAGCCCCTGAAGGTGCACAGAGTCGGAATATTCCTTTCCGTCAGATCGATTGCACACCATACAATTCCCCCCACCTGCGGGATCACCCGTTTCCGCAGGTCGCCGCAGGAGGGGAATCCCGATGTCGCACACTCCGGGCAGGCGCGCCCGTCTCGCCCTGACCGCTGCCGCCGCCGTCTCATTGGCGCTGCTGGTACCCGGTTCCGCAGGAGCCGTCACCGGCGCTCCGACCGTTCCGACCGATCTCCACAACAACCATCGGGCCTGCTCGACCGACCCGAACGCCCCGATGTTCGTCCCCAACGGCATCGACGTGGACGGCATCACCCATCACACCGACCCGTCGGTCACCCGCGTGACCGCGCAGTTCCGGTACTGGCCGGTCGCCGACCCGACGCAGGTCACCACCGTGGACCGGCCTTACGCGATATCCGGCAACAGGGCGAGCATCTCGCTCTCCTCGCTGGCCGACGGCACCGCGTACGCCTGGCAGATGCGAACGGTCGACCCGGCGAACGGCGCAGGCTCCGACTGGACAGCCTCCTGCTACCTCGCCGTCGACAGCACCCCGCCGTCGGCCGCTCCCACCGTCACCACCCCCGGCTACCCCGACCAGCAGTGGTACCCGGGCGGCGCGCCGATCGAGCTCCGCATGGATCCGAACGGCGTGACCGATGTCGCCGGGTACCAGTACGGCTGGAACGGCGGCTTCACGGAGTCGACCACGACCGCCGGCCTCGGCGCCGCGGCCACCGTGTACCTGACGCCGCCGGCCGGATTCAACAGCGGCCCGGTCCAGCTCATGGTGCGCAGTCTGGACCGGGCCGGGAACGCCTCGCCGATCACCAACCACCTGATCTTCGTGCTGTCGACCTCGCCGACCGTCACCCCGCTGACCACGCCGCAGTTCGGCCAGCCCGTCACGCTCAAGCTCACCCCGGACGCGGGCACCCTGGCGAAGAGCCCGATCGTCTCCTACACCGTCCACAACGCCAGGACGTACCAGGACACGGTCGTCCCGGCCGGACCGGACGGCACCGCCGAGACCACGCTGCTGTTGAAGGACCCGAACGGTGAGCAGCTCGACATCACCTCCACCAGCGCCAACGGCTGGATCAGCTCGAAGGCGAACTGGAGCGCCCGGGTCGACACCACCCCGACCATCACCTCCACCGACTACCCGGAGTTCCAGCCCGCGGGCGGCGTGGGCGTGGCCGGCACCTTCCACCTCGCCCCGAAGGTGGACGGCTCGCTGATCGCCAGTTACACCTACTCCTTCGGCTGGAACACCGACCAGACCGTCCCGGCCGGCCCGAACGGCGAGGCCGACTTCACCTACACCCCCACCGACAGCGGCTGGACCGACATGGAGGTCTGGGCGACCACCAAGGACGGCATCCGACTGACCAGCAGCTACTACACCTTCGTCGTCAACTGACGCCCCGTCGGGCCCCGGCACACCACCGGGGCCCGGCACCGGAATAAATCCCTCCCGAACAACTGATCGTGTGCCGTACGATTCCCGCGCCCGCCCTGCCGATACGGCACGCGGGCGGTCCTACGGAGGGGGATCACCGCATGAAGGCTTCACCGAGAGCGCACGCCCGCGTCGCCCTGGCCGCCGGCGCCGGACTCACTCTGGCGCTGCTCGTCCCGGGCACGGCCGGTGCCGCCACGGGCACGCCGAACGTGCCGACCGACCTGTACAACGCGTACCGGCCCTGCGCCACCGACCCGGGCGCGCCGCTGGTGCTGGCCGGCCGCACCGGCGTCGTGGTCGAGGGCATTCCGAGCCACACCGACCCGGAAGTCTCCAACCTGACCGAGCAGTTCCGCTACTGGCCGGTCGCCGATCCGGCGCAGGTGGGCGCCGTCGAGCGCACCTGGGCCCAGCCCGGCTACGAGGCGTCGACCCGTCTGCCCGTCCTCACCGACGGGCAGACGTACGCCTGGCAGGCCCGCACCGTGGACCCGTCGAACAGCGCGGCGTCCGACTGGTCGGCCGCCTGCTACATCACCGCCGACGACACCTTCCCGGACCAGCCGCCGACCGTGGTCTCCCCCAACTACCCGGAGGACCAGGCCAGTCAGGGCGGCGCGCCGATCCACTTCGAGTTCGGGGCGAACGGCGTCCCCGACATCCTCGGCTACCAGTTCTCCTGGGACGGCACCTTCTCGGTCTCCGGCGCCGAGATCGGCGAGCACGGCATCCCGCACGCCAGTGACCCGTTCGCCGACCCGCGCTACGCGGTTCGCGCCAACGGCCTCGGCGGCGGCGCCTCCGTCGACCTGATTCCCCCGGCGAACAGCGCCAACTGGATCCAGGACCTCTACGTCCGCAGCGTCGACCGCGCGATGAACCCGTCGTCGACGTACCACTACCGGATCCGGATCAAGCCGGACGCCCCGAAGATCACCGTCCTGTCGCACGCCCCCTACGGCAAGCCGGTCACCCTCAAGCTCACCCCCGACGCGGGCGTACAGGCGGCCAGTCCGGTGGTCGGCTACAGCATCCGGCGGTCCGGCAGCTGGGAGCCGATCACCGTCCCGGCCGAGGCGAGCGGCGTTGCCACCGTCACCCTCGCCCTGGAGCCGCGCGAGACCCTGCTGGTCTCCTCCACCAGCACCAACGGCTGGACCAGCCAGCGCAATTGGTGGCGCGACGAGACGGACACCACCGTCACCGTGACCTCCGCCCAGTACCCGGCGGGCACCGCGAGCGCCGGCGTCCCCGGCACCTTCCACTTCGCCCCGAAGACCGAGGGCTCGCAGATCGCCAGCTACACGTACAGCTTCGGCTGGGGCGACCAGCCCACCACCGTCGCCGCCGGCAAGAAGGGCGAGCTGGACCTCTCCTGGACGCCGCAGCACAGCGGCTGGTACTACCTGCGGGTGCACGCCACCACCAAGGACGGCCTCGAACTCGCCGACTCGTACTACTTCTTCGGCGTCAGCAGCTGACTCCTTCCGGGCCCCGGCACACCACCGGGGCCCGGCCCCCGGGTGCACCGGAAACCGATCGACCCGCTCCGGCCACCGCCACTAGCCTCGGTCCGTGGACGACCCGACCGCCGGACGAGCCGGCCCCCCTGACGCCCGCAGCCCGCTCCGTTTCCTGTGGTGGCTGGTCCGCAGCCAGCGCCGCCGCTCGCTGGCGGGCACCTGCTACGGCACCGCCTGGATGCTCGGCCTGACCGTCCAGCCCTATCTGCTCTCCCGCGCCGTCGACGACGGCCTGCGCCCGGGCCGGACGGCGGCGGTGCTCGGCTGGTCGGCGGCGATGCTCGGCTTCGGCCTGCTGAACCTGGTGCTGGCCTGGTGCCGGCACCGCACCATGACGATGGTCCGCAACGACGCGTCCTTCCGGACCATCACCGTGGTGCTGCGGCACGGCGTGCGGCTCGGCGCGGCGCTGCCCCGGCAGGTGACGGCCGGCGAGGTGGTCACCATCGGCATCTCCGACGTGTCCAAGATCGCCATGGCCCTCACCTTCATCGGGCCCGGCGTGGGCGCGGTGATCTGCTACCTGACGACCGCCGCGATCCTGTTCACCCTCTCCCCGCTGCTGGCCCTGATCGTGCTGCTCGGACTGCCCTCCCTCGCCCTGGCACTGCGGCCCTTGATGTCCCGTCAGCAGGTTGCCGAGAGCCGCTTCCGCGACCACCAGGGCCGCCTGACCGCCCGGTTCGAGGATCTGGCGGGCGGCCTGCGGGTGCTGAACGGCCTGGGCGGCAAGGACGTGTACGCGGCCCGCTACCGGTCCGACTCCCAGGCGCTGCGCGCCGAGGGCTACCGGGTCGGCGCGGCCGTCAGCTGGATCCAGGCACTGGGCGGCGGCCTCCCGACGCTGCTGCTGGCCGCCGTCACCTGGCTCGGCGCCCGGCTCGCCGTCGAGGGCGATCTGACGCCCGGCCAGCTGACGGCGGTGTTCGCGTACGCCGCGGTGCTGGTCGCCCCGGTGTACTTCCTGATCGAGAACAGCCAGGACATCGGCCGCGCCCTGGTCTGCGCCCGCCGGGTCACCGACTTCCTCAACCTGACCCCCGACCCGGACCAGGGCACCGACCAACTCCAGGCCTCCGCAGCCGAGTTGATCGACCGCGAGTCCGGCGTCCGAATAGCCCCCGGCGAACTCACGGTGCTCGCCGCGGCCCGCCCGGCCGACACCGCCGCCGTCGCCGAACGCCTCGCCCGGCTCGCCCCGGCCACCACCGCCGACTGGGGCGACACCCCGCTCACCGACCTGCCCCTGGCCGACGTCCGGGCCCGGATCACCCTCGCCGAGAACGAGGCGACCCTGTTCGCCGGCACCCTCCGCGAAACCGTCCGCGGCCGCACCGACGCCCCCGACGACACCCTGCTGGCCGCGCTGGAGGCCGCCGCCGCCCTCGACGTGCTCGGCTCCCTGGGCGGCAAGCTCGACGCCCCGATCGCCCCCGACGGCCGCAACCTGTCCGGCGGACAGCGCCAACGCCTGCGCCTCGCCCGCGCGTTGACCGCCGCACCGGACGTCCTGCTGGCCGTCGAACCGACCTCTGCGGTGGACGCCCACACCGAGGCCGCGATGGCCGCCGGACTGCGCGCCGCCCGCGCCGGCCGCACCACCGCCCTCACCAGCACCTCCCCGCTGCTGCTCGACCAGGCCGACACCGTCCACTACCTGGTGGACGGCAAGGTCGCCGCCAGCGGCACCCACCGCGAACTGCTCCGCACCCAGCCCGGCTACCGCGCCCTGGTCACCCGAGGCTCCGACTCCCCCGCCGAGGTGGCCGAATGAGCACCCTGCCGATCGCCACCGCCCGCCAGGTCCGGCAGGCCGCCACCCGGCTGGTCCGCGAGGACGGCCGGGCATTCGCCACCGTCCTCGCCCTCAACGGCCTCGCCGCCCTGCTCGGCCTGGCCGGGCCCTGGCTGCTCGGCCGGATCATCGACCGGGTCACCCACGGCGCCACCACCGCCGACATCGACCGCCTCGGCCTGCTGCTGCTCGGCTGCGCCACCGCGCAGGTCCTGATGAACCGCCAGGCCCGCTACCTGGCCCACCGGTTCGGCGAACGGGCCGCCGCCCGCATCCGCGAACAGCTCCTCGACCGGGTCCTCGCACTGCCCGCCGCCACCGCCGAACGGGCGGGAACCGGCGACCTCACCTCACGCGGCACCACCGACGCCACCTCCGTCGGCGAAACCCTCCGGGACGTCGCGCCCGAACTCTTCGTGGCCGCCGCCCAGGCCCTGTTCATCCTCGTCGCGATCCTCACCGTCAGCCCCCTGCTGGGCAGTTGCGGCCTGCTCGGGGTCGTCGGCATCACCCTCGGCGCCCGCTGGTACCTGCGCCGCGCCCGCGCCGCCTACCTCGCCGACCGGGCCGCCAACGCCGGCCTCGCCGAGACCCTCTCCGCCACCGCGAACGGCGCCCGCACCATCGACGCCCTCGGCCTCCAGCAGCAGCGCCTCGCCGCCGGCCGCCACGCCGTCGACACCGCCAACCTCGCCCGGCTGCGCACCCTGAACCTGCGGCTGCGCTTCTTCGCCGTCATCAACCTCTCGTACACCGTCCCCGTCGTCCTGGTCCTCCCCCTCGGCGCCCTGCTGGTCGCCCACCACACCGTCACCCTCGGCGCCGCGATCTCCGCCGTCCTGTACCTGCGACGCGTCGAAGAACCCCTCGACACCATCGTCGTCCTGCTCGAATCCGTGCAGAGCAGCACCGCCGCGTACGCCCGCGTCGAAGGCCTCGCCGCCGCCCCCACGCCCACCCCGACCGCCGACCGCGAACCCACCGACGACCGCATCCGGGTCACCGACGTCCGCTACGCGTACCCGGACGGGCCCGACGTGCTGCACGGCCTCGACCTCGACCTGCGCCCCGGCGAACGCCTCGCCGTGGTCGGCCCGTCCGGCTCCGGCAAGACCACCCTCGGCCGCCTGCTCGCCGGCATCGACCGGCCCCGCACCGGCACCATCACCGTCGGCGGCGTCCCGCTCGCCGACCTCTCCCCCGAGAGGCTGCGCCGCCAGGTCGTCCTGGTCACCCAGGAACACCACGTCTTTCTCGGCACCCTCCGCGACAACCTGCGGATCGCCGCCCCCGACGCCGACGACCCCACCCTCACCGCCGCACTCGACGCCGTCGGCTGGCACCACGACCTGCCCCACGGCCTCGACACCGACCTCGGCCCCACCCACCGCCTCGACGGCGCCCAGGCCCAACAACTCGCCCTCGCCCGCGTCATCCTGGCCGACCCCCACACCCTGATCCTCGACGAGGCCACCGCCCTCCTCGACCCCACCGCCGCCCGCACCACCGAACGCGCCCTCGCCGCCACCCTCACCGGCCGCACCGTCATAGCCATCGCCCACCGCCTCCACACCGCCCACGACGCCGACCGCGTAGCCGTCCTCACCCAGGGCCACCTCACCGACCTCGGCCCCCACGAGAAGCTCGTCACAACGGACGGCCCGTACGCCCGCCTCTGGCACTCCTGGCAGGGCTAGCACTCGCAGGTGCGCACCCAGGGGCCCGGGGATACGAATCCAGGGGCCGGAAGGTGCGCACCCAGGGGCCCGGGGAACGGCGGGGCCGAGTCTGCGGGTGATCAACAGGGCACGAAAAGGTCCCGTAGTTTCGGGTCCCCTTCTCCGACCCTCCGCAGACTCGACCCCTCGATGTCCCCGACCACCCGCAACTCGGCCCCGCCGTTCCCCGGGCCCCTGAATGCACTTACCTGAGCACCCCTGCCTCCAGTCCCCCCAACTCCACCGGCACCGCCACCAGCCCCAGCTCCGCGATCGACGCGAGCCTGGCGTGCGCGGGAAGCACTCGCACCGTGTACCCGAACGGCCCGGTCCGTGCCAGCTCGAGGTGCCCCTCGTACCGCAGCCGCCCGTCCAGGTCCGGCCCGCCCACCGCCGGCTTCAGCGCCAGCGTCGTCGCCTCGGAGATCCGGTCACTCTCGTCCACCCGCCCGGAAACCACCTGCACCTCGACGTCCTCCGGCCCGAGCCGCCCGAGCGCCACCTGCACCCGAAGCGCCAACGTCGCCCCGAGCTCCTGCGCCTCGCCAACCCCGTCCGCCTCGACGTGCTCGACCCGCACCGAGGGCCACGCGTCACGGACCGTCGCTTTCCAGCCCGCAAGCGCCTTCGCCCCGGCGTAGTCCGAAGCCGAACCCGCCAGCCGCCGTCGCGCGCCCGCAGCCGGAACATAGAGCCGTTCGACGTACTCCCGGACCATCCGCCCGGCCAGCACCTTCGGCCCCAGGGTGACCAGCGTGTGCCGGACCATCGAGATCCACCGGTGCGGCAGCCCGTCCGCGCCGCGGTCGTAGAAGCGGGCGGCGACCTGGTGCTCGATCAGGTCGTAGAGCGCGGCGGCCTCGATGTCGTCGCGCCGTTCGGCCTCCCGGCTCTCCGGGTCGAGCACGCCCTCGCCGGTGCCGCCGTCGGCGGTGGGGATGGCCCAGCCGTTCTGGCCGTCGTACCACTCGTCCCACCAGCCGTCGAGGATGGACAGGTTGAGGCAGCCGTTCAGCGCGGCCTTCATCCCGGAGGTGCCGCAAGCCTCCAACGGGCGCAGCGGATTGTTCAGCCAGACGTCGCAGCCGGGGTAGAGCGCCTTGGCCATCGCCATGTCGTAGTCCGGCAGGAAGACGATCCGGTGCCGCACCGCGGGGTCGTCCGCGAAGGCCACGAGTTGCTGGATGAGCCGCTTGCCCCCGTCGTCGGCGGGGTGCGCCTTGCCGGCGACGACGATCTGCACGGGCCGTTCGGGGTGCAGCAGCATGGCGCGCAGCCGGGCGGGGTCGCGGAGCATCAGGGTGAGCCGCTTGTAGGAGGGGACGCGCCGGGCGAAGCCGATGGTGAGGACGTCTGCGTCGAGCACGGTGCCGGTCCAGCCGAGTTCGGCGTCGCCGGCGCCGCGCTGTTGCCAGGAGGCGCGCAGCCGTCGGCGGGCTTCGTCGACGAGTTGGGCGCGCAGGGTGCGGCGCAGTTCCCAGACTTCGGCGTTGCCGATGCGTTCCAGGCCGGTCCACTGGCCGGTGGTGCCGACGGCCATGGCTTCGTCGGCGCGTTCCTGGCCGATCTCGGTGGCGCCGAGCCGGACCACGGCGGGGTCGATCCAGGTGGGGGCGTGGACGCCGTTGGTGATCGAGGTGATGGGGACTTCGGGGGCGTCGAAGCCGGGCCACAGGCCGCTGAACATTTCCCGGCTGACGGCGCCGTGCAGGGTGGAGACGCCGTTGGCGCGCTGGGCGAGCCGCAGGCCCATGGCGGCCATGTTGAACAGCTTGGGGTCGCCGCCGGCCCAGCTCTCGGCACCGAGCGCGAGCACCTGGTCGACGGGGACGCCGGGCAGTGCGGCGTCGCCGCCGAAGTGGCGGGCGACCAGGTCCCGGTCGAAGCGGTCGATGCCGGCGGGGACGGGGGTGTGGGTGGTGAACACGGTGCCGGCCCGGACGGCTTCCAGCGCGTCGGCGAAGCCGAGGCCGGGGTGTTCGGTGGTGAGTTCGGCGATGCGTTCCAGGCCGAGGAAGCCGGCGTGGCCCTCGTTGGTGTGGAACACCTCGGGTGCGGGGTGGCCGGTGAGCCGGGCGTAGGTGCGGACGGCGCGGACGCCGCCGATGCCGAGCAGTATTTCCTGCAGCAGCCGGTGTTCGCTGCCGCCGCCGTAGAGGCGGTCGGTGACGTTGCGTTCGGCGGGGCTGTTGGCCTCGATGTCGGAGTCGAGCAGCAGCAGCGGGACCCGGCCGACCTGGGCGCGCCAGACCTGGGCGGCGAGGGTGCGGCCGCCGGGCAGGGCGAGGTCGATCCGGCAGGGGGTGCCGTCGGTTTCGCGGAGCAGGGTGACGGCGAGCGCGTCGGGGTCGAGCAGGGGGTAGCGCTCCTGCTGCCAGCCGTCCCGGCTGAGCGACTGCCGGAAGTAGCCGTGCCGGTAGAAGAGTCCGACGCCGATGATCGGGACGCCGAGGTCGGAGGCGGCCTTGAGGTGGTCTCCGGCCAGGATGCCGAGGCCGCCGGAGTACTGCGGGAGGGCGGCGGCGATGCCGTATTCGGGCGAGAAGTAGGCGACGCCGGCGGGGAGCTCGCTCTCGGCGTCGTTCGCCGACTGGTACCAGCGCGGGCCGGTGAGGTAGTCGCGCAGGTCGTCGGCGAGGTCGCCGAGCCGGCGCAGGAATCGCCGGTCGCCCGCGAGGGCGGCGAGCCGGGCCGCGGGGACTTCGCCGAGCAGTCGGACCGGGTCCTCTCCGACGGCGGCCCAGACGTCCGGGTCGACGGAGCGGAACAGCTCTCTGGTCTCGGGGTGCCAGGACCAGCGGAGGTTCAGCGCGAGCTCGTGCAGTGGCTGCAGTTGTTCGGGCAGGACGGTGCGGACGGTGAACCTGCGGATTGCCTTCACGGCTTGAAGGGTAGTCCCGACCTTTCGCCTGACTGGGCGTCAACTTGCGGGCGCCACACCCGTTCGGAGCAGCGTTGAGATCGTTCCGGGCGCGTGGTGGCAAATCACGGCGCACGTAGGGCGCAAGCAGGTAAAACATGCGCCGTCGGGTGTGAACTCCTGGGATCCGAGGTGTTGCGGGGGCCTGTTTCACCCTTGCATACCGGCTGAAACCACGCGCTTGCCCGCCCGGTCCTCTTGCCCGTGGTGCGAGGATGCAACAAGGTCGTGGGTGCCGCTGGTGCACGATCGGACGGTCGTCCCCCCGCTGCCTCCGGCTGGTGCAGGTCCGGTTTTGACGTGCCCTCACTTCCCCTTAGCCCATTCGGCCCCAGTAGGCGTGTCTTTGCGTGTCCTCGTTCCCCGACCGGTCGTTTTCCGGTGGGCTGGGTCACGCGGGGGCGCGCACCGAGCGACGCGCGCCGGGACACGTGCGTTCGCCGCGGCGGGTCCCGCTGCGGCGGTCGGCGGGCGGGGTGGCCGGGTCCGTCGGCGCGGGGCCGGCTCCGGCCGCGCGTCCTTCCTCACCCAGCAGTCCTCCCGGTACTCTCCCGGCGTCGCCCGCCGGGCAGAGCTGCCGCCGATCTCGGGCAGGAGCTTGGCATGCACGGCGACACGCGGGACCAGTCCACGGTACCGACGGACCACACCCCTGACGGACCGTCGACCGGGGAACCCCCGGTGCCGGCCCCGCGCACCGCGGCGGCCCGCAAGCGGGCGGCCGCACCGGCGACGAAACGTGCGGGCACCCCGCGCAAGGCCGCGTCGAAACGGACCACCACCGTCAGGTCCGCCGCGGCCCCGCCCTCCGGCGCCCCATCGGCCACCGCCGTCACCGCACCCACTGCGCCTGCCCCCGGCACCACGTCGTCCCCGCGTAAATCACCGACCCGCCCCACCCGCACCACGACAGAGAGCGACACCGTGATCGGCCGCATCCCCGTGCTTGACGTCACCCCGCTCGTCGACGCCGGTCGGCGTCCGGCCAAGGCCGTGGAGGGCGAACGTTTCCTGGTCTCCGCCACGGTGTTCCGCGAGGGCCACGACGCGGTGGGGGCCAATGTGGTGCTGCGCGACCCGCGCGGCCGTTCCGGTCCGTGGACGCCGATGCACGAGCTGTCCGAGGGCAGCGACCGCTGGGGCGCGTACGTGACGCCGACCGCGCCGGGCCGCTGGTCGTACCTGGTGGAGGCGTGGGGCGACCCGGTGGCGACCTGGCGCAAGCGTGCGGCGGTGAAGCTCCCGGCCGGGATCGACACCGCGCTGGTGCTGGAGGAGGGCGCCCAGCTGCTGGAGCGGGCGGCGGCCGGGGTGCCGAAGAAGGAGGGCCGGGCCCAGGTGCTGGCCGCGGTGGACGCGCTGCGCGACTCCGGCCTGCCGCCGTTGAGCCGCTACGCGGCGGCGCTGGTGCCGGAGGTGACGGCGCTGCTGGCCCGTTTCCCGCTGCGCGAGCTGCTCTCGGCGACCCGTCCGCAGCCGCTCCAGGTGGACCGCAAGCGGGCGCTGTTCGGTTCCTGGTACGAGTTCTTCCCGCGCTCGGAGGGCGCGGTGGTGGACCCGAACGGTGTGGAGGCGCCGGTCTCCGGCACCTTCCGGACGGCCGCCGAGCGGCTTCCCGCGGTGGCCGCGATGGGCTTCGACGTGGTGTACCTGCCGCCGATCCACCCGATCGGCCGGGCCCACCGCAAGGGTCCGGACAACTCGCTGGAGGCCGGCCCGCAGGACGTCGGCTCGCCGTGGGCGATCGGCTCCCCCGAGGGCGGCCACGACGCCGTCCATCCGGACCTGGGCACCCTGGAGGACTTCGACCACTTCGTCGCGGAGGCGGGCGCGCTGGGCCTGGAGGTGGCGCTGGACTTCGCGCTCCAGTGCTCGCCGGACCACCCGTGGGTGCACAAGCACCCGGAGTGGTTCAGCCACCGCGCGGACGGCACCATCGCGTACGCCGAGAACCCGCCGAAGAAGTACCAGGACATCTACCCCGTCAACTTCGACCAGGACTTCGACGGGATCGTCCGCGAGACGGTGCGGATCCTGCGGTTCTGGATGGGCCACGGGGTGCGGATCTTCCGCGTCGACAACCCGCACACCAAGCCGGTGAACTTCTGGGAGAAGGTCCTCTCGGACATCGCCCGCACCGACCCGGACGTGCTGTTCCTGGCGGAGGCGTTCACCCGTCCGGCGATGATGCACACCCTGGCCAAGGTCGGCTTCCACCAGTCCTACACGTACTTCACCTGGCGCGACTCCAAGGCCGAGCTGACGGAGTACCTGACCGAGCTGACCGGCGAGGCCGCCGCCTGGATGCGGCCGAACTTCTTCGCCAACACCCCGGACATCCTGCCCGAGTACCTCCAGCAGGGCGGCCCGGCGGCGTTCGCGGTGAGAGCGGTGCTGGCGGCGGCGCTGTCGCCGACCTTCGGGATCTACGCGGGCTTCGAGCTGTTCGAGAACGAGCCCGCGAAGCCCGGCTCGGAGGAGTACCTGCACTCGGAGAAGTACGAGCTGCGGCCGCGCGACTGGACCCGGCAGGACTCCCTCGCGCCGCTGCTGACCGCCCTGAACCGGCTGCGCCGCCGGCATCCCGCCCTCCAGCAGCTGCGGGACCTGCGCTTCCACCCCGTCGACAACGAGCGGATCATCGCGTTCTCCAAGTGCGCCGTCACCGAGGACGGCCTGGAGGACCAGGTGATCTGCGTGGTCAACCTGGACCCGCACCACGTCCAGGAGGCCACCGTCACGCTCGACGTGCCGGGGCCGCTGACGGTGCACGACGAGCTGACCGGCGCGACGTACGCCTGGGGCCGTCACAACTACGTCCGGCTCGATCCCTCTTCCGGGCCGGCCCACCTCCTCACGGTTCGGAGGAACCCGCAGTGACAGTCAACGAGCCCGTCCCCGACACCTTCGCCGACACCCCCGCCCGGGACCGCGACCCCGAGTGGTTCAAACGCGCGGTCTTCTACGAGGTCCTGGTGCGTTCGTTCCAGGACAGCAACGGCGACGGCGTCGGAGACCTCAAGGGGCTCACCTCGCGGCTCGACTACCTCCAGTGGCTGGGTGTGGACTGCCTCTGGCTCCCCCCGTTCATGAACTCCCCGCTGCGGGACGGCGGTTACGACGTCTCGGACTACCAGTCGGTGCTCCCGGAGTTCGGCAACCTGGCCGACTTCGTGGAGTTCGTCGACGCGGCGCACGCCCGCGGCATGCGGGTGATCATCGACTTCGTCGTGAACCACACCAGCGACCAGCACGCGTGGTTCCAGGCCTCCCGGAGCGACCCGGAGGGCCCGTACGGCGACTTCTACATGTGGGCCGACGACGACAAGCAGTACCCGGACGCCCGGATCATCTTCGTCGACACCGAGACCTCCAACTGGACGTACGACCCGGTCCGCAAGCAGTACTACTGGCACCGCTTCTTCAGTCACCAGCCGGATCTCAACTACGACAATCCGCGGGTGCAGGAGGAGGTGATGGCGGCGCTCCGGTTCTGGCTGGACCTCGGCATCGACGGCTTCCGGCTGGACGCGGTGCCGTACCTGTACGCCCGCGAGGGCACCAACTGCGAGAACCTGCCGGAGACCCACGACTTCCTGCGCCGGGTCCGCAAGGAGATCGACGCCAACTACCCGGACACCGTGCTGCTGGCGGAGGCCAACCAGTGGCCGGAGGACGTGGTCGACTACTTCGGCGACTTCGGCTCCGGCGGCGACGAGTGCCACATGGCGTTCCACTTCCCGGTGATGCCGCGGATCTTCATGGCGGTCCGCCGGGAGTCCCGCCACCCGGTCTCCGAGATCCTGGCGAAGACCCCGGAGATCCCCTCGGGCTGTCAGTGGGGCATCTTCCTGCGCAACCACGACGAGCTGACCCTGGAGATGGTCACCGACGAGGAGCGCGACTACATGTACGCGGAGTACGCGAAGGACCCGCGGATGCGGGCCAACGTGGGCATCCGCCGCCGGCTCTCCCCGCTGCTGGAGAACGACCGCAACCAGGTCGAGCTGTTCACCGCGCTGCTGCTCTCGCTGCCGGGCAGCCCGGTGCTGTACTACGGCGACGAAATCGGCATGGGCGACAACATCTGGCTCGGCGACCGCGACGGCGTACGCACCCCCATGCAGTGGACGCCGGACCGCAATGCGGGTTTCTCCTCCGCCGACCCGGGCAGGCTCAGTCTGCCGCCCATCATGGACCCGGTGTACGGCTTTCAGGTGACCAACGTCGAAGCGCAGCAAAGCAGTTCGAGTTCGCTGCTGCACTGGACGCGTCGCATGATCGAGATCCGCAAGCTCAATCCCGCGTTCGGCCTCGGCAGTTACACCGAGCTGCCCTCCAGCAATCCCGCGGTGCTGGCCTTCGTGCGCGAGTACGAAGGCGACCTGGTCATGTGCGTGAACAACTTCTCGCGGTTCGCGCAGCCGACCGAACTGGACCTGCGGCAGTACGGGGGGCGGTACCCGGTCGAGCTGATCGGCGGCGTGCGCTTCCCCACCATCGGCGAATGGCCGTACCTGCTGACGCTGGCCGGCCACGGCTTCTACTGGTTCCAGCTGCGCCAGTCCCCGGCGAAGGCGTCCGCGAAGTAGCACGCGGGGGCCGACACGCCCACGCACCAGCGATTCACCGGGCCCCGATCCGAGACACCTCTTCCGCGGGCGCGCGAGTTGCTCCGCGCGCCCCCGGAGGTCTTCGCACCACCGCGTACGGAGAACAGCCCAACGGCCATCCACACGAAGGCGTGACACCGGGCCCCGGCTCGCGTGCCGTCGCCGACGCGCCGTCGAAATCCGGAAGAGTGCAGGGCCCGGCCACGATCCCGTCGGGCAGTCGCCCGCTTCCGGGGAAAGGGAGTCATGTCCGAAACCTCCCGTTCTCAAGCCCACCTGCACCGTGATCCGTCCGCCGCCCCAGCGCCGGTCGGGACGCGGACGCCGGGGGTCCGGAGAACCGCCGCGGGAGTCAGCGAGCTGGTCCATGCGGCCCTGCCGCTGATCGCCGAATGGCTTCCCACCCAGCGCTGGTACGCCGGCAAGGGCCGGCCGATCGCCGCCCTCACCCCCGTGATCGGCACGCCGCTCCAGGTCGGCGACCCTGCGCTGCTGCACCTGCTGCTGCGGGTGGAGCACGGCGGGGCGGCCACCGGCCCCGGTGACGTGTACCAACTGCTGCTGGGCATCCGCTCGGACCGGCCCGCGGCGGTCGGGCAGCGGGCGGTGCTGGGCCGATTGGCGGGTGGCACCTACGACGGCGCGGTGCTCTACGACGCGGTGCACGACCCCGAGCTGACGGGCCGCCTGCTGGAACACCTGGCCACCGGCGACCGGTTCGGCTCGCTGTGCTTCCGCCGCACCCCGGGCCCGGGCCTGCCGGGCAACCTGCCGGGGCGGGCGTCCACCGCCGAGCAGTCCAACTCCTCGGTGATCTACGACACCGCGTTCATCCTGAAGCTGTTCCGCCGGATCAGTCCCGGGACCAACCCCGACCTGGAACTGTCGCTGGCGCTGTCCCGGGCCGGCTCGACCCGCATCCCCCGGGTCGCCGCCTGGTTCGAATGTCGCCTGGAACGCTCCGAGCCCGCCACCCTGGGCCTGCTGCAGCGCTACCTGCCGGACGCCGAGGACGGCTGGGAACTGGCGCTCGACCAGGTCGCCCGGCTGAAGGGCGATCCGTCGCCCGGCAACTTCGCGATCGAGGCGCACCGGCTGGGCCGGGCCACCGCCGAGGTGCACCGGGTGCTGGCCCGCTCGATGCCCACCACCCGGCTGGACCGGCCGCGGATCGCCGAACTGGCCGGCGCGATGGCCGACCGGCTGGACTCCGCCGTCACCGCCGTCCCCGGCCTGCTGCGCTACCGCTCCGCACTGCGCTCCGCCTTCCAGCAGCTGACGGCCGCCCACCTGGACGGGCTGCTGGTCCAGCGCATCCACGGCGACCTGCACCTCGGCCAGGCGATGCGCACCCCGCAGGGCTGGGTGCTGCTGGACTTCGAGGGAGAGCCCGCCAAACCGCTGGCCGAACGCCGCCTGCCGCAGCCCGCGCTGCGGGACGTCGCCGCGATGCTGCGCTCCTTCGACTACGCGGCCGCCCACCTGCTGGCCGGCGCCCCCGCCCAGGACCCCGAACTGGCCCACCTGGCCTCCGCCTGGGCGGCCCGCAACCGGGCCGCGTACTGCGCCGGCTACACGGCGGGCGGCGGCTGCGACCCGTCCGAGTCGCCCGAGCTGATGCGCGCCCTGGAGATCGACAAGGCCGTGTACGAGGTGGTGTACGAGGCCCGGCACCGGCCCAGCTGGCTGCCGATCCCGCTGGCCGCGATCAACCGGCTGGCCGACTCCGTCTGACCCTCCGCCCGGCCGGGCACCCCGGCCGGGCGGTCCGTTCTCCCGGCACTAACCCCGACCCGTTCGCAGGAATCCTGGAGGCCTCCGCCGTGACCCCGCTCGGTCCGCTCGACCCGCCCCTTCCGGCCGACCGCCAACCGGCCGTCCCGGCCACCTTCCGGAACGGCGAGCGCGGCAGGGGGGCCGGCTGGCAGCCCCCGGCGAAGCCCGCACGGCCGTCCGGCGCGACGCCCCGTCCGGCGGCGACCAAAAACCCGGCGACCAAAAACCCGGCGACCAAGAACCCGGTGGCCAAGAAGCCGGTGGCCAAGAACCCGGCGGCCAAGAACCCGGCGGCCAAGCCGGCGAACGCCCCCGCTTCCGGGAAGGCCGGGCGCCCGGCGAAGTCCCGCCCCGCGCCCGTCCGGCCCGCACCGGGCGCGGCGCTGCGGCTGCCGGAGGCTCCGCTGCCGCCCGCCGAGGTGGAGCGCCTGGTCTCCGGCGCGCACCACGACCCGCACGCCCTGCTGGGTGCGCACGCGCTGCCGACGGGCACCGCGATCCGGGTGCTGCGCCCGTTCGCCGAGCGGGTGGTGGTGGAGACCGCGCTCGGCCCGGCCGAACTGACCCACCAGCAGGCGGGACTGTTCACCGGCCTGCTGACCGGCCAGCGGTTCCCGGACTACACGCTGAGGGTGACGTACCCGGGCGGGACACCGCTGGAGCAGCACGACGGCTACCGGTTCGCCCCGACGCTCGGCGAGCTGGACCTGCACCTGATCTCGGAGGGCCGGCACGAGCAGCTGTGGCACGCGCTCGGCTCGCACGTGCGCACCGTGGACGGGGTGGCCGGCACGTCGTTCGCGGTGTGGGCGCCGAACGCGGTCGGGGTGCGGCTGATCGGCTCGTTCAACCACTGGAACGGCACCGCGCACCCGATGCGCTCGCTGGGCTCGTCCGGCGTGTGGGAGCTGTTCGTACCGGGCCTCGGCGAGGGCGCGCAGTACAAGTACCAGATCCTGACCCGCTCCGGCCGGGTGGTGGAGAAGGCCGACCCGCTGGCCCGGGCCGCGCAGTGCCCGCCGGACACCGCCTCGGTGGTGACGGTCTCCCGGCACGAGTGGCAGGACGCCGAGTGGATGGCGGCGCGCGCGCGGACCGTCCACCACCGCGCCCCGATGTCGGTCTACGAGCTGCACCTGGCCTCCTGGCGGCCCGACCTGACGTCCTACCGGCAGATCGCCGGGGTGCTGCCCGGCTACTTGAGCGAACTCGGCTTCACCCACGTCGAGTTCATGCCGGTGATGGAGCACCCGTTCGGCGGTTCCTGGGGCTACCAGGTGTCCGGTTTCTACGCCCCGACGGCCCGGCTCGGCACCCCCGACGACTTCCGGTACCTGGTGGACACGCTGCACCGGCACGGCATCGGCGTGCTGGTCGACTGGGTGCCCGCGCACTTCCCGAAGGACGACTTCGCGCTGGCCCGGTTCGACGGCGAGCCGCTGTACGAGCCGGCCGACCCGCAGCGCGCCGAGCACCCGGACTGGGGGACGCTGGAGTTCGACTACGGCCGTACCGAGGTGCGCAACTTCCTGGTCGCCAACGCGGTGTACTGGTGCGAGGAGTTCCACGTGGACGGCCTGCGGGTGGACGCGGTCGCCTCGATGCTCTACCTCGACTACTCCCGCGAGGGCGGCGACTGGTCGCCCAACCAGTTCGGCGGCCGGGAGAACCTGGACGCGGCGTCCTTCCTCCAGGAGATGAACGCCACCGTCTACCGGCGCTGCCCGGGCGTGCTGACGGTCGCCGAGGAGTCCACCGCCTGGGACGGCGTCACCCGGCCCACCGACTCCGGGGGCCTGGGCTTCGGCCTGAAGTGGAACATGGGCTGGATGCACGACTCGCTGGTCTACATGTCCAAGGAGCCGGTGCACCGCAGGTACCACCACAACGAGATGACCTTCTCGATGGTGTACGCCTGGTCGGAGAACTACATCCTGCCGATCTCGCACGACGAGGTGGTGCACGGCAAGCAGGCGCTGGTCTCCAAGATGCCCGGCGACTGGTGGCAGCAGCGCGCCAACCACCGCGCCTACCTGGGCTTCATGTGGGCCCACCCGGGCAAGCAACTGCTGTTCATGGGGCAGGAGTTCGCCCAGGGCGCGGAGTGGGAGCACGAGAGCGGCCCGCAGTGGTGGGTGCTCGACGAGGCGTGGGCGGCGCACGCCGACCACCGCGGCGTGCAGCGCCTGGTCGGCGACCTGAACCGGGTCTACCGCGCCACCCCCGCGCTGTACGAGCAGGACACCGTCCCGGCGGGCTTCCGCTGGCTGGACGGCGGCGCGGCCGACGACAACGCGTTCTCCTTCGTCCGGTTCGCCGCCGACGGCAGCCCGCTGGTCGCGGTCAGCAACTTCTCCCCCGTGGTCCGGCGCGGGTTCCGGGTCGGTCTGCCCCGGCTGGAGGGCCGCGAGCAGCTCTGGGAGGAGGCGCTGAACACCGACGCCGAGCGGTACGGCGGCAGCGGGATCGCCAACTCCCGGCCGGTGAAGGCGGAGGGCACGCAGTGGAACGGCCAGCCGCGCTCGGCCGAACTGGTGCTGCCGCCGCTGGCCACCGTCTGGCTGCGCCCGGCCGGCACCACCTGATCGAACCGAGGACCTCCGGCCCCCCGAGCAGCCCGAACGGCAGTGCCGCAGCCCAGTCCGAATGTCATACGAAGGTATGGTCAAGATGACCGCAGCCTGAGAAAGACGGACGGAGAGTTCCACCGTGGCGAGCAGCGTGTACGTGACCGGGATCGATCGGGGGGACGGCCGGCAGGCCGTGGAACTCGGGGTCATGGAACTGCTCACCCGTCAGGTGGACCGGGTCGGGGTGTTCCGCCCGCTGGTGCACGCACCCGACGGGGCGGCACCGGCCACCGACCACATGGTGGAACTGCTGCGCAGCCGGTACCGGCTGGACCTGCCGACCGCCGAACTGTACGGGCTGACGTACGACGAGGCGGCGGCCCTGCAGGCGGCCCGCGGCCAGGACGAGCTGGTCTCCGTCCTGGTCGACCGGTTCCACCAGCTGGCGCGCCGCTGCCAGGCGGTGCTGGTGCTGGGCACCGACTACGCGGACACCAACATCCCGGACGAGCTGGCCTTCAACGCGCGGCTGGCGAACGAGTTCGGGGCGGCCGTGCTGCCGGTGGTCGGCGGCCAGCACGACGACCCGCAGACGGTGATCGCGGAGGTCCGCAACGCGCACCGGGCGTACCGGGACCTGGGCTGCTCGATCCTGGCGATGATCGCCAACCGGGTCGCGCCGGGCGCCAAGCAGCAGGTGCAGCGGGCGCTGACCGAGAAGCTGCCGGTGCCGGTGTACGTCGTCCCGGAGGAACCGGCGCTGGCCGCGCCGACCGTGGCGCAGCTGGTGGAGGCGACCGGCGCGCAGGTGCTGCTGGGCGACGCGGCGGGCCTGGCCCGGGACGTGCGGGGCTTCGTGTTCGGCGGCGCGATGCTGCCGACCTTCCTGAACGCACTGACCGAGGGCGCGCTGGTGGTGACCCCGGGCGACCGGGCGGACCTGCTGATCGGCTCGCTGGCCGCGCACGCCGCGGGCTCCCCGCCGATCGCGGGCGTGCTGCTGACGCTCGGTCAGCACCCGGGCCCGGACGTGATGGCGCTGGCGTCCCGGCTCGCGCCCGGCACGCCGGTGGCGGAGGTGACGGAGGGCTCCTGGCTGACCGCCGCGGCGCTCACCCACCTGGAGGGACGGATCGGCCCGGACAGCCCGCGGAAGGCGGAGATCGCCCTCGGCCTGTTCGAACTGCACGTCGACACCGCCGAGTTGACCAGCCGGATCGAGCTGACCCGCTCCGAGCGGGTGACCCCGATGATGTTCGAGCACGCGCTGCTGGAGCGGGCCCGCGCCGACCGCCGGCACATCGTGCTGCCGGAGGGCACCGAGGAGCGGGTGCTGCGCGCCGCCGAGGTGCTGCTGCGCCGCAACATCTGCGACCTGACCCTGCTCGGCGAGCCGGAGGCGGTGCACCGCCGGGCCGCCGCGCTGGGCATCGAGTTCCCGCAGGCCGGCGAGTCCGGCGCACAGCTGCGGATCGTCGACCCGGCGGCCAGCCCGCTGCGCCAGCAGTTCGCCGAGCTGTACGCGAAGGCCCGGGCGCACAAGGGCATGACGGTGGAGCGGGCGCTCGACGTGGTCACCGACGTCTCGTACTTCGGCACCCTGATGGTGCAGGAGGGCATCGCGGACGGCATGGTGTCCGGCGCGGTGCACTCGACGGCGGCGACCATCCGCCCGGCGTTCGAGGTGATCAAGACCTCGCCGGGGGCGTCGATCGTCTCCTCGGTGTTCTTCATGTGCCTGGCCGACAAGGTGCTGGTGTACGGCGACTGCGCGGTCAACCCGGACCCGGACGCCCAGCAGCTGGCCGACATCGCGATCCAGTCGGCGGAGACGGCCGCCCAGTTCGGGGTGGAGCCGCGGGTGGCGATGCTGTCGTACTCGACCGGCACCTCGGGCTCCGGCGCGGACGTCGACAAGGTCCGCAAGGCCACCGAGCTGGTCCGCGCGCTGCGTCCGGACCTGCTGGTGGAGGGGCCGATCCAGTACGACGCGGCGGTGGACGCGCACGTCGCGGCGACCAAGCTGCCGGGCTCGCCGGTGGCGGGCCGGGCCACCGTGCTGGTCTTCCCGGACCTGAACACCGGTAACAACACCTACAAGGCGGTGCAGCGCTCGGCCGGCGCGATCGCGGTCGGCCCGGTGCTCCAGGGTCTGAACAAGCCGGTCAACGACCTGTCCCGGGGCGCCCTGATCGAGGACATCGTCAACACCGTGGCGATCACCGCGATCCAGTCCCAGACCCAGTCCGCCGAGGGAGACGCGCAGTGAGCACCGGTACCCGTGTCCTGGTGCTGAACGCCGGGTCGTCCTCGGTGAAGTACCAGCTGATCGACATGCTGGACGGCGCCCGGCTGGCGTCCGGCCTGGTGGAGCGGATCGGCGAGACCGAGGGGCGGCTGCTGCACCTGCCGCCGGCCGGGGAGCCGCGCGAGTCGGTGCGGCGGTTCGCCGACCACGACGGGGCGCTGCGGGCGGTCGCCGACGAGCTGGCCGCGGACCTGATGGGCCTGGACTCGCCCGAGCTGGCGGCGATCGGCCACCGGGTGGTGCACGGCGGGCTGCGCTTCACCCGGCCGACGCTGATCAACGACGCGGTGGTGGCGGAGATCCGCCGGCTGATCCCGGTGGCGCCGCTGCACAACCCGGCGAACATCACCGGCATCGAGGTGGCCCGCGCGATCCGCCCGGACCTGCCGCAGGTCGCGGTGTTCGACACCGCCTTCCACGCCACTCTGCCGGAGTACGCGGCCCGGTACGCGATCGACCGGCGGACCGCCGACGAGCACCGGGTGCGCCGTTACGGCTTCCACGGCACCTCGCACCAGTACGTCTCCCGGGCCACCGCCCGGCTGCTGGGCCGCGACCCGGCCGAGCTGAACGTGATCGTGCTGCACCTGGGCAACGGCGCGTCGGTGTCGGCGGTGGCCGGCGGCGTCTGCGTGGAGACCTCCATGGGCCTCACCCCGCTGGAGGGCCTGGTGATGGGCACCCGCTCCGGCGACGTGGACCCGGGCCTGGTGTTCCACCTGCACCGGGTGGGCGGTCTGAGCATCGATCAGATCGACGACCTGCTGAACCGCCGCAGCGGCCTGCTCGGCATGTGCGGCGACAACGACATGCGCGAGGTGGTGCGGCGCGCCCAGGGCGGCGACGAGGATGCCAAGCTGGCCTTCGACTCGTACGTGCACCGGATCCGCCGCTACCTGGGCGGCTACTACGCGGTACTGGGCCGGGTGGACGCGGTGGCATTCACGGCGGGTGTCGGGGAGAACTCCGCGGAGGTCCGGGCGGCGGTCTGTGCCAATCTGGAGGAACTCGGTATTTCGGTGGAGCCGGAGCTGAACGCGACGCGTTCGCGCCGGGCCCGGACGATCTCGCCGTCCTACGGCCGGGTGACCGTCGCCGTGGTGCCCACCGACGAGGAACTGGAGATCGCCCAGCAGACGTTCGCGCTGGTCCACGAGGTATAGGGCCGACGCGGGATGACTACCCGTCAGTATCCCATCCCTCGGAATGTTCGTTGGCGATATCTGACGATTCGAGTCGAATACACCGATAACACGAACGGATAGACTGACGGATATGCGCCGAGCGAAAATTGTCTGCACCCTGGGTCCTGCCACGGACTCCTACGAACAGCTGAAGGCCATCGTCGAAGCGGGCATGAACGTCGCCCGACTGAACATGAGCCACGGCTCCCACGCCGAGCACGAGGACCGGTACCGCCGCGTCCGCCAGGTGTCGGAGGACACCGGCCGCACCATCGGCGTGCTGGCCGACCTGCAGGGCCCCAAGATCCGTCTGGCGACTTTCGCCAACGGCCCGGTGACCGTTGACAACGGCGACACGTTCACCATCACCACCGAGGACGTCCCCGGTGACCAGCACATCTGCGGCACCACCTACAAGGGCCTGCCCGGCGACGTGAAGCCCGGCGACCCGATCCTGATCAACGACGGCGTCATCGCCCTGGAGGTCGTCAGCGTCGACGGCCCGCGGGTGAAGACCGTGGTCGTCGAGGGCGGCGTGCTCTCCAACAACAAGGGCATCAACCTGCCCGGCGCGGCGGTCAACGTGCCCGCGCTGTCCGAGAAGGACAAGGACGACCTGCGCTTCGCCCTGCGACTGGGCGTCGACATGATCGCACTGTCCTTCGTCCGCAACGCCGCGGACATCGAGGACGTCCACAAGGTCATGGACGAGGTCGGCATTCGTGTGCCGGTCATCGCCAAGATCGAGAAGCCGCAGGCCGTCGAGGCGATGGAGGAGATCGTCCTCGCCTTCGACGCGATCATGGTGGCCCGCGGCGACCTGGCGGTCGAGTACCCGCTGGAGAAGGTGCCGCTGGTCCAGAAGCAGCTGGTCACCCTGGCCCGCCGGAACGCCAAGCCGGTGATCGTCGCCACCCAGATGATGGAGTCGATGATCCACGCCTCGCGCCCGACCCGCGCCGAGGTCTCCGACGTCGCCAACGCGATCCTGGACGGCGCGGACGCGGTGATGCTGTCCGCCGAGTCCAGCGTCGGCAAGTACCCGGTCGAGACCGTCAAGACCATGAGCAAGATCGCCGAGAAGGCCGAGGAGGAAATGCTCTCGCAGGGCCTCCAGCCGCTCAACCCGGGCCGCAAGCCGCGCACCCAGGGCGGCTCGGTCGCCCGCGCCGCGACCGAGCTGGGCGACTTCCTCGACGGCAAGGCGCTGATCGCCTTCACCAAGTCCGGTGACACCGCCCGCCGGCTGTCCCGCTACCGCTCGCCGATCCCGGTGATCGCGTTCACCCCGGACGTCGCCACCCGCAACCAGCTCTCGCTGAGCTGGGGCGTCGAGGCGTACGTCACCGAGCAGGTGGCCACCACCGACGCGATGGTCGAGCAGGTCGACCGCGAGCTGGTGAAGCTCGGCCGCCTCGCCGAGGGCGACACCGTGATCGTCACCGCCGGCGTGCCGGTCGGCGTCCCCGGCACCACCAACATGGTCCAGGTCCACCACCTGGGCACCCGCGGCCGCTGAGCCGCAGCGCGGAAAACCCGCAGGGGCGGGACCCGGGAGACCGGGTCCCGCCCCTGCGGGCGTCCGCGCGACAACTGTGACGACGGCTCAACCGTCGTACGGCTCCTTGTCGTTGAAGAGCCGCATGCCCGGAATGTTCAGGTCGCCGCCGAACTGGCCGGCCTGCACCGTCTTGGCGCCGGTGAGGGTCAGGTCCAGCGGGATCGGCACCGCGCCCAGCAGGTCCCACAGCCACTTCGGCAGGGTGTCCGGGGTCAGCGTGATCTGGCCCAGGTCGATCAGTATCGGCAGGCCGTAGATCTCCGCCAGGTGGCCGGACAGGCTCTCCACGTACATGGTGATCGGGCCGTTGCGCATGGTGGAGGTCGATCCCTGACGGCTCTTCACGTGGAAGGTCAGGCCCGGGATCTGGATGGTCGACATGTCCAGGTTCTCGATGTCGACGCTGTCGGTGGTGAACTTCAGCACCCGCTTGGTGCCGCTCTCCGTGGTGACGTCGTAGACGCCGTTGAACACCGAGCCGTGCAGCGCCAGCCGGGTCGAGTGCAGCACCCAGTTCTGGTCCGGCACCACGTGGCCCTTGGGCGCGGCCTTCGCGGCCAGGCCGCGGGTGCTCACCAGGCAGTTCGGGTCGTCCGAGGCCGAGGCCGAGCTGGACGGCTTCGGCGCCTTGGTGGACGGCGCATTGGTCGACGGCGCCTTGGTCGGCGCCTTCGAACCCTCGGTGGCCGGGGCCTCCGGCGCGCCGGGCGTCTCGGCGGCCGGCTGCCCGGTCGCCGAGGGGCTCGGCTCGGCGGACGGCTTCGCGCTGGGGCTCGGGGTGGCGGGCGCGGTGGTCGCGGCCCCGGGCGTGGCCGACGGGGCGGCGCTCGGGTGGGTCAGCTTGTTCCACCAGTCGTCGATCACGCCGGCCTGCTGCACCCCGCCGCCGGCCGCGTTACCGGTGCTGGGCGTCACGAAGGCGGCGGACTGCACGCCGGTCGAGCCGGTGAACACCGCTGGCACCGCGGCAGCGCTGCCCGCGGGCGCCTGCCC
Organism: Kitasatospora sp. NPDC051984; assembly: GCF_044593455.1. NCBI lineage: Bacteria > Bacillati > Actinomycetota > Actinomycetes > Kitasatosporales > Streptomycetaceae > Kitasatospora > Kitasatospora sp. NPDC051984. The sequence continues at coordinate 767,628 of NZ_JBIUCB010000001.1, read as the reverse complement.
GGACTGCACGGCCGCCGCCTCGCTCACCGAGGAATCCGGCTGCACCTTGATCTCGCTCTTCGGGACGGGCGTCTCCTTGAGCACGGTGTCCGGGCTGCTCGCGCAGGCGCCGGACTGCGGGTCGGCCGCGACCGCCAGGGTCGGCGTGTAGGCGGCGCCGACCAGCAGCGCGGTCGGCACGGCGGCGATCGCCAGCGCCCGCCCGCGCAGCCGGGACCGCACGCCCTCCCGTGGCACCGCGTGCCGCGGGCCGGGAACCGCCGGCTTCTCCGAATCGGTCACGGCCGCTCCCCCTCCGGACTCGCTGTCGGTGTGGCGCCGTGCTCCAGCGGCTGCTCGGCGACGGCCTGCGCGGGCAGCTGCGCGGTCGGCGCGGCGTCCCCGGCGGTCGTCTCGGCCGCCATCTCGGCGGTCTCCGGCCCGGCGGCCGGCTCCGGCACCGGCGCCCAGGAGGCCAGCAGGCCACCGGCGATCAGGCCGGGCACCACGCCGAAGCCGAAGCCGCCCAGGTTGGAGACCGGGATGGAGATCAGCGCCAGGATGGTGGTCGCCACCCCGCAGAAGATCCGCACCACCGGCTGGAACCAGACGGTGATGCCGAGCACCATCATCAGGATGCCGATCAGCAGCGAGCCGGCGCCGGCGGTGGTGGCCATCGCCACCGTCAGGCCGTTCAGGCTGAGGTGGGCGTACGGGAAGTACAGGATCGGGACGCCGGCGAACACGGCCAGCAGGCCACCCCAGAACGGCCGGGTGCGCCGCCAGGCGCGGAACCCTCGCCGACCTCGGCTGGCCAAGCCGGCCGGGCCCTCGGGCCAGGCCTCGACGGTTGCGCTGGACATGGTGCGACTCCTCGATGGTGGGTCCGAGGGGGGAAATACGGATGGCCCCGGGTATGCCGGGGTGCGGCCCGAGGGAGCGGCGTGGTGCCGCTCCCTCGGACCGGGGGTCCGCTGTCCGGCCCGCCTGACGGGCCGTCAGTCACGGACTAGTAGCACTCGTTGACACCCTGGTTGATGTTCAGGTGCAGGTTCGGCAGCGTGAAGGTGCCCGCCGAGGTGGCCCAGGCGGTCTGCTGGACCTTGGACAGGTCCGCGGACTTGGCGGACTGGGCGAAGCCCTGCGCGCCGGACGGCAGGGAGCCGCCGTCCTGCTTCAGCTTGTCGATGGCCGTACCCTGCAGGGTGCTGGCGTCCTGGCCGATGTTGATGCTGTGGAACTCGGCGTCGGCGTTCAGCTGGTTCATGTCGATCAGCAGCTGCTGGGCGTCGACCGGCTTCTGGTCGCCGGCCTTGAGGACCAGGGTCCACTTGCCGAGCGGGCCGAGGTCGGTGACGACCGACTGGCACAGGTTCTGCAGGGTCGCGTGGTCGAACGCCGAGATGGCGACCGGGTGCGGAGTGTGGTTGGCCTCCATGTCGACGCCACCGAACTGCGAGAAGTTCTCGCCGTGCAGCTGGTCGACGGTGACCTTGAACTGCTGGCCGGAGACCGCGAACGAGGCCGCCAGCGCGGAGTTGGCCAGGGAGATGCCGATCGCGGCGGTGGCCGCGACACTCGGCACCATCACCAGGGCGAAGCGCTTCCAGCGGGTCTTGCCGTAAGACGTGGACATGCGAGTCCTCCTTCTAGGACGTACATCTCCGGCCGGTCCGGTGCGTCCCGCACATGGTTCGGCCCGAAATGGGAGAGAGCTACGTCCTCGGTAGCGGAGAGCGCCTGATGCCGTGGGGACGGCGTGGCGATCACCCCCGAGCGACAACCGTGCGAACGCGCGGGCTGCGCGACCGCCGAGGCCAGGAACCGCCGCGTGGGATCTGCGGTTACCCCCCTGTCCTCACCCGGTGGGGACCCTTCGTGACGAAGGGACCGGGCGTCGCCGATCGTGCTCGAATACCGGGCGGAGCACAAGGGGTGCGTTACTGACGGGTAATCCAACAGTGAACGCGTTCGCTCAGGGGATCGAAGGCGCGACTGCGCAGAGTGACGGAAGACACAGGCCGCCAGAGCCGTGACCCTGGCAAACGAAGGCAAAACACCCCTCCTTCATCACTCGCCGTGACGAAGGAGGGGTGTTATCAAGATTTGGTAAACCTGCCCGGATCACCCGTGAAAGTCGTCAAATCACCGACGACACCGCAGGTCACCGAACGTGTCACCCAGTGCCGTCGGAACGGCTGTCAGAACAGCACCCGGGCCAGCGCCTGACGGGCCGCCACGGTGCGCGGGTCGTCCGGGCCGATCACCTCGAACAGCTCCAGCAGGCGCAGCCGCGCGGCGTCCCGGTCGTCGCCGAAGGTCTTCGCGACGGTGGACACGAGGCGGCCGAAAGCGTCCTCGACGTGCCCGCCGACCAAGTCCAGGTCGGCCGCCCGCAGTTGGGCCTGCACGTCCTTCGGGTCGGCCGCCGCGTCCGCGCGCACCTGCTGCGGGTCGAGCTTCTCCACCCGCTGCAGCAGCTGCGCCTGGGCCAGGCCGAGCTTGGCCTCGACGTGGCCGGGCCGCTCGCTCAGCACGTTCCGGTACGCCTGCACCGCGCCGCCCAGGTCGCCCCGGTCCAGCGCGTCGTGCGCGGCCTCCAGCGCCGGATCGGCCGGCACCCGCGGGGCGGCTTCGGCGTCCGAAGCGCCCGCACCGGAGCCGACGATGCCGAAGCGCTGCTCGGCGACCGCGATCAGCTGGTCGATCACCTTGCGGACGTTCGACTCGTTCTCGGCGCCCTGGAACAGCGGCACCAGCTGGCCCGCGACCACGGCCATCACGGCCGGAATGCCCTGGATGCCGAACTGCTGGGCGATCAGCGGGTTGGCGTCCACGTCGATCTTGGCGAGCACGATCCGGCCGGCGTACTCCTCGGCGAGGCGCTCCAGGATCGGGCTGAGCTGCTTGCACGGGCCGCACCACTCGGCCCAGAAGTCCACCACCACGGGGACCTCGGCCGAGCGCTGGACCACCTCCGACTCGAAGGTGTCCTCGGTGACGTCCAGCACCAGGGGGTAGTCCGCGAGCGCCGGGCCGTCGCCCGCCGCCGCCTGCCGGGCCCGCTCGGCCCGGGTCTGCTCCGCCTTCTGGGCGGCCTCTCCGGCCGCCTTCACCGCGGCGAGGTCCACCGCACCGCGCAGGGCGGAGCTGTTGAGACGCGAATTCCGTGACTGCATGGCTCTATCCTCCCCCGCCGGAGCCGGTACCGGACGCCATCCGCCCGGAAATGCCGAAACCGGGACGCCCGCCTCTCCCGGCGGAGCCCGGTCCGTTCGGGCGCGGATCCCCATCCGCGCCCCGCGCCGGCCCGATCCCAGAGGGCAGGGCGCGTTGGTCGTCGCTCTTTCGCTACTGGTCGTAGCGTATCTGCCGGACGGGCTCCCCCCGCAAGCCCCAACCGCCCTCCCGGAGCGTGAGCTGCCCCACTTTCCGGCCCGGGGCGGGTATCGGGCAGCGCCGCAGGTCGCTACCGTGGGGCCACCAAGTTACTTCTGAGTAAATTCGCTGAGGAGGCGCGGTGGCCCCCACCACCCGGCAGCCCGCCGAGCAGCCGGACCCACCGGCCGTCACCCCGCCGCCCACCCGCGGCAAGGGCCGCCCCCGCAGCGCCGCCGCCGACCAGGCCATCCTGGACGCCACCCGCGAGGCACTCGCCGAACTCGGCTGGGGCGGACTCACCATGGGCGACGTCGCCCAGCGCGCCGGCGTCGCCAAGACCACCCTCTACCGCCGCTGGCCGTCCAAGAGCGAACTCGTCGTCGACGCCATCGCCAGCCTCTTCGACCAGCTCGAATGCGCCGACCTCGGCAGCCTGCAGGCCGACATCGAGGCCGTGGTCGCCCGGTTCGCCGAACTCCTCAACCGTCCCGAGACCCAGGCCGCCCTGCTCGCCCTGTTCGCCGAGGGCTCCCGCGACCTCCAACTGCGCCGCCGCATCCGGGAACGGATCGTCCAGCCGCAGAAGGTCCTCGTCCAGCTCGGCCGGGCCAACGCCCAGGCCCGCGGCGAGATGGATCCCGACCGGGACCCGGCCAGCGCCGACGAGGAGACCGACATCGTCTTCGACATCATCGCCGGCACCGTCGAACACCGGCTGCTGGTGAGCGGCGAACCCGTCACCGAGGACTGGATCCGCCGCTTCACCACCCTGCTGCTCAACCCCTTCCCGGGGATCCTGCGCTGACGGACGCTCAGCCCGGCAGCTCCAGGGACGCCAGCCGCTCCGGGTCGTTCAGCACGTCGATCCGCGCCACCCGGCCGCCCACCACGGTGAACGCCATCACCGACACCGGACGCCCCTCCCGGACCGTCAGCACGCCGTAGGAGCCGTTCACCAGCACCAGCCGCGCGAACGGCGCCAGCTTCCGGAACCCCACCGCGGAGGCGGCGATCGCCGCGCCACCGCGCAGCACTCTGGTCAGCTCCGCCAGCGCGCCGCCGTCCGAACGCAGCACCGCGTCCGGCGCCAACACCCGCACCAGGCCGTCGAAATCACCCTCCCGGGCCGCCGCCAGGAACGCCTCCACGGCGCCGCGCTGGACCGCCGGGTCGCGGTCCGGCTCCGGCGCCTGTTCCTTCACCTTCTTGCGCGCCCGACTCGCGAGCTGCCGCACCGCCGCCGGGGACTTCTCCAACAGCGCCGCGATCTCCTCGAACGGCACCGCGAACAGGTCGTGCAGCACGAACGCGAGCCGCTCCGACGGGCCCAGCGTCCCCAGCACCACCTGCAACGCCAGCCCGACCTGGTCCCCCAGCAGCGCCGCCGCCTCCGGATCGTCCCGCTCCGGCACGGCCAGCACCGGATCCGGCACCTGGGTGTCCAGCTCCTCCTCCCGCCGCCGCGAGCGGCTGCGCAGCTCGTTCAGACACACCCGCGACACCACCGTGGTCAGCCAGCCGCCGAGGTTCTCCACCTCCTCCGCATGGCGGTCCAGCCGCAACCACGCCTCCTGCACGGCATCCTCGGCCTCCCCCAGCGACCCCAGCATCCGGTACGCGACGGCGCGCAACCTGGGCCGGTGCGACTCGAAACGCGCGGCGAGGAGTGCTGCGCCGGTCATCTGCCATATCCCTTCCGCGGATGGGTGCGAAAACAGGGGCGCGTGGGGGTACCTCCCGGCCCGCTAGGGCTGGGGGAGAACTGCGCGACAAGCGCAAGTCACGTCCGCAAGGTCGCGATCGAGTGCAGGTCATTGTCCTGCGTCGCGATCTTCCTGGTGGGTGCCTTCCGCTGCGCGCAGTTCCGCCCCCTCGCTTCGCTGGGGGTACCCCCAGCGCCCCTGTCTGCTCTCTCTCGCTCAGAACGAGGCGTTCTCGCGGTACGTGCCCCACTCGTCGCGCAGGGCGTGGCAGATCTCGCCGAGGGTGGCTTCGGCGCGGACGGCCTGGAGCATCGGTTCGATCATGTTGGTGCCGGAGCGGGCAGCGTCGAGCATCGCGTCGAGGCCGGCCCGGACGGCGGATTCGTCGCGCTGCGACTTGCGGGCGCCGAGGACGCGGACCTGCTCGCGTTCGACCTCGTGGCTGACGCGGAGAATTTCGAGTTCGGGGGTGACGCTGCGGGGGTGGCAGTTGACGCCGACCACGCGCTTGTCGCCCTTCTCGACGCCCTGCTGGTAGCGGAAGGCGGCCTCGGCGATCTCGCCGGTGAACCAGCCCTCCTCGATGCCGCGCAGGATGCCGGAGGTCATCGGGCCGATCGGGTGCTCGGCGCTGCCCTTGTCGAGGATGCGCTGGAAGATCTCCTCGACCTGCGCCTCGATCTTGTCGGTGAGCGCCTCGACGTACCAGGAGCCGCCGAGCGGGTCGGCGACGTTGGTGACGCCGGTCTCCTCCATGATCACCTGCTGGGTGCGCAGCGCGATCTCGGCGGCCTGCTCGCTGGGGAGGGCGAGGGTCTCGTCGAGGGCGTTGGTGTGCAGCGAGTTGGTGCCGCCGAGGACGGCGGAGAGGGCCTCGACCGCGGTGCGGACCACGTTGTTGTACGGCTGCTGGGCGGTGAGCGAGACGCCGGCGGTCTGGGTGTGGAAGCGCAGCCACTGCGCCTTGTCGGTCTTGGCGCCGAAGTGGTCGCGCATCCAGCGGGCCCAGATCCGGCGGGCGGCGCGGAACTTGGCGATCTCCTCGAAGAAGTCGAGGTGGGCGTCGAAGAAGAACGACAGGCCGGGGGCGAAGACGTCCACGTCGAGGCCGCGGGAGAGGCCGAGTTCGACGTAGGCGAGGCCGTCGGCGAGGGTGTAGGCGAGTTCCTGGGCGGCCGTGGCTCCGGCTTCGCGGATGTGGTAGCCGGAGACGGAGAGCGGCTTGTAGGCGGGGATGCCCTTGGCGCAGTGCTCCATCAGGTCGCCGATCAGGCGAAGGTGGGGCTCGGGGGCGAAGAGCCACTCCTTCTGCGCGATGTACTCCTTGAAGATGTCGGTCTGCAGGGTGCCGTTGAGGACGGCGGGGTCGACGCCCTGGCGTTCGGCGGCGACCAGGTACATGCAGAAGATCGGGACGGCGGGGCCGGAGATGGTCATCGAGGTGGTGACCTCGCCGAGCGGGATGCCGGCGAACAGCACCTCCATGTCGGCGGCGCTGTCGATGGCGACGCCGCAGTGGCCGACCTCGCCGAGCGACTTGGCGTCGTCGGAGTCGTAGCCCATCAGGGTCGGCATGTCGAAGGCGACGGAGAGGCCGCCGCCGCCGGCGTCGAGGATCATCCGGTAGCGCTCGTTGGTCTGCTGCGCGTTGCCGAAGCCGGCGAACTGGCGGATGGTCCAGGCGCGGCCGCGGTAGCCGGTGGGGTGCAGGCCGCGGGTGTAGGGGTATTCGCCGGGCCAGCCGATCCGCTCGAAGCCCTCGACCTCCTGACCGGCGGGCGGGCCGTAGACGGGTTCGACGGTCTCGCCGCTCAGCGTGGTGAAGTCGGCGTCGCGCTTGCGCGCCTTGTCGTACCGCTGCTGCCAGCGCTGCCGGCCGGCTTCGATCTGCTCGGCGTCCATCGGCTCCGACTCCGCTCCGTGCGGCCGCCCCGGTGGGTGGGCGGCACAACTACTTGGATGTCCTACTAATTTACTCGGACGTCCTACTACCTGTCGATGCCCGTCCTCCGAACGGCAGTCCGAAACACGAAAGGGCGCCCCTCCCGGTGTGGGGAGGGGCGCCCGGCAGAGCTGGTGCGCGCGGTGGCGGTCAGGCGGCGGTGGGCTCCGGCGCGGCGATCAGCGGGGCGACCTCGCGGCTGACCTTGCGCTCGACGAAGAACACGGCGGTGGGGATGGTGCCGGCCAGCAGGACCCAGGCGAGCTTGCCGATCGGCCACTTGGCCTTGGTGCCGAGGTCGAAGGCGAGCACCAGGTAGATCACGTACAGCCAGCCGTGCGCGATGCCGACGGCGGTGGTGAAGCCGGCGGCGCCCGACATGTCCAGGGCGTACTTGGCGATCACCCCGATGGTGAGCAGGATCAGGAGGACGCCGGTGATGTAGGCCATGGCACGGTAGCGGGTGAGCACACTCTGCTTCATGCCATCGAGGGTAACCGGCCCTACGGGTGCTCCCGGTCGTGACCCTGCGGCTGCGGCAGGTCGAAGTCGCCGGCCGCCACCCGCAGCGGGCGGAGCAGTTCGAACACCTCGCGGCAGTCGCCCTCGTCGTAGCCCTCCAGGCCGAACTCGACGGCCATCAGGTCGCGGGTGGCGCGTTCGACGACCTGGCGGCCACGCTCGGTGATGGCCGCGAGGACGCCGCGGCCGTCGAGCGGGTTGGGGCGGCGGGTGACGAGTCCGGCGCGCTCCAGGCGGTCGACGGTGTTGGTGACGCTGGTGGGGTGCACCATCAGCCGCTCGCCGATCTTGGACAGCGGGAGTTCGCCGGAGCGGCTGAAGGTGAGCAGCACCAGGGCCTCGTAGCGGGCGAAGGTCAGGCCGTAGGGCTTGACCACGGCGTCGACCCGGGCCAGCAGGATCTGGTGGGCGCGCATCACCGAGGTGATCGCCGCCATCGCCGGCACCTTGCCCCAGCGGCGGGTCCAGAGATCGTCGGCGCGGGCGATCGGGTCGAAGTCGAGAGCGAGGGGCTTGGGCACGACCCCACCGTACCTGCGGTCCGGGGCGCGGGTAGCAGGTGTCCACGATGGTGAACAAGGCCACCAGTTGGCGGGATCACGCCAAACAGACAACCGCCACCGTACTCCCGCAATTAACACCGGATAATCCGTCACTATTCAGTGAAAACACGGGAGTTGGGCCGAGCCCCAGCCCGCACCGCATGGTTCGCGGCGAAACCTCCGATTTCCTGACCGTTCCATTGCCGCGGGTCTGGCGAGAGTTTGCCAATTGTTGCCGGGGTCCTGTTCCGGGATTTGAACGATTGTCATGCTTCTGGCCAGCCCCGTTCGACAAGCCGGCCCCACCCCACCGGCGACGTCGCCAGACCGCACGGAGCTGCACGTCAGCACCCGCCTCCGCCCCAGCAGGCACTACCCCCAGTGCCCCGGAACGTGGTGCGACCGCACATGCGGTTCATCCCGGAAGGAACCCGTACGTGAAGCGAAAGCTCGCTGTCGGAGCCGTTCTCTCTGCCTCTGCCCTGCTGGCCGGTGCGATCCAGGTGAGTGCCGGGATCGCCCAGGCCGCCCCCAACCCGGCCGCGCAGAACGCCCCGGGCCAGCAGCGCGCCGAACTGCTGGCGATGGCCGCCGGGCAGGCCCCCTCCGCCGCCAAGGCCCTCGGCCTCGGCGCCCAGGAGAAGCTGGTGGTCAAGGACGCCATCGTCGACGCCGACGGCACCCGCCACCTCCGTTACGAGCGCACCTTCAACGGGCTGCCCGTGCTCGGCGGCGACCTGGTCGTGCACCAGGACGCCAAGGGCCAGGTCCGCTCCTCCGACAAGGCCGTCTCCGGCAGCCTGGCCCCCGCCTCGCTGAGCCCGAAGCTGACGGCCGCCCAGGCCGCCGGCAAGGCGACCGGCGCGGTGCAGTCCACCGTCGGCATCACCAAGGACGCCGACGAGGCCGCCCTGACCTCGGTCTCCGGCGCCACCGGCAACTCCGAGCTGGTGGTCTGGGCCGCCGACGGCGCCCCGCGCCTGGCCTACCGCACCACCGTCGAGGGCATGCGGGCCGACGGCACCCCGAGCCGCCAGAAGCTGGTCACCGACGCGAACACCGGCGAGATCCTCTCCACCCACGAGGAGATCCAGACCGCCAACGCGACCGGCACCGGCAACGGCGTCTTCGTCGGCAACGTCTCGCTGACCACCACGCTGACCGGCAGCACCTACACGCTGAAGGACGCCACCCGCGGCAACCAGTACACGACCACGCTGGCGGGCAAGACCTCCGGCAGCGGCACCCTGTACTCGAAGACCACCAACTCCTGGGGCAACGGTCTGGCCTCCAACAAGGAGTCCGCGGCGGTGGACGCCCAGTACGGCGCGGCCGTCACCTGGGACTTCTACAAGAACACCTTCGGCCGCAACGGCATCCGCAACGACGGTGTCGGCGCGTACAGCCGGGTCCACTACGGCAGCAACTACGTCAACGCCTTCTGGGACGACAGCTGCTTCTGCATGACCTACGGCGACGGCGCGTCCAACACCCACCCGCTGACCGAACTGGACGTCTCCGGCCACGAGATGAGCCACGGCGTCACCTCCAACACCGCCGGCCTGAACTACTCGGGCGAGTCCGGCGGCCTGAACGAGGCGACCTCCGACATCTTCGGCTCCATGGTGGAGTTCTACGCCAACCTGTCGAAGGACGTGCCGGACTACCTGATCGGCGAGCTGATCAACATCAACGGCAACGGCACGCCGCTGCGCTACATGGACAAGCCCTCCAAGGACGGCGCGTCCGCCGACTACTGGTCCTCCACGGTCGGCAGCAAGGACGTCCACTACTCCTCGGGCGTCGCCAACCACTTCTTCTACCTGCTGGCCGAGGGCAGCGGCGCCAAGACCATCAACGGCGTCAGCTACAACTCGCCCACCTACAACGGCGCCGCCGTCACCGGCATCGGCCGGGACCAGGCCTCGCAGATCTGGTACCGGGCGCTGACCGTCTACATGACCTCCACCACCAACTACAAGGCCGCGCGCACCGCGACCCTGAACGCGGCGAAGGACCTGTACGGCGCCACCTCCACCCAGTACAACGCGGTGGCGGCGGCCTGGACCGGCGTCAACGTGAACTGACCCCCACCGGGTAGCACAAAAGCTCGCGGCGGCCGGGCCTCCCACGAAGAGGCCCGACCGCCGCGCACCACGTTGTGGAGTCAGGCAGTGGCCGGCTTCGCCGCGTCCAGCTCGCCGCGCTCCTCCTTGGCGAGCATCCGCTCGGCGAAGAAGCCGCCGGTGGGCAGCACCGACAGTACGAACATCAGCAGCGCGCGCTTCGGCTCCCAGCGGCGGGCCTGGTACGCCTGCACCAGGAAGACCACGTACAGCACGAACAGCACGCCGTGCACCATGCCCATCACCGGCACTGCGTTGAAGCTCGTGGTGCGCTTCAGCACCGAGCAGATCAGCAGCAGGATGAAGGACAGCCCCTCGGGGCCGGAGACCAGGCGCAGGCGGTGGACGGCGGCGATGCTCTTCACGGGGATTCCTCACAGACACGGCGGGCGGCTGGGTTTGTGAACGGATGCACAAACCAGACCTATTATCACCGACCCGCCGTCGAGGCCGACCCCGGACCCCCTATCCTGCTGTGCTGCGCGCGGCCTGACCGGCAGGCCCGCAGACCCACGGGGGGACGCACGACATGCTGAGGCGAGACTGGGACCGGCACACCTGTGCCCGGCGCGGCCACATCACCTACGCGCCCGACGAGACCGACCTGCGCGAGCGGCTGCACGCCACCACCGCCCTCGGCACCGCCTGGCGCTGCCTGCGCTGCGGTGACTTCGCGCTCGGCGAGCCGCACGGCTCCGGCCCCGCCGACGAGGCGCCGCTGGTGCCCCGCGGCAAGGCCCTGCGCGACCTGTTCATCCTGCGCTTCCTGGCCGTCGAACGGCTGCTGCGCGGCGTGCTGATCGTGGTCGCCGCCTGGGCGGTGTGGAAGTTCTCCAACAGCCAGGACGCGGTGCGCCGGATCTTCGACGAGAACCTGACCGTCTTCAAGCCCGTCACCGACCACTTCCACTACGACCTCGACCACTCGCCGATCGTCGACACCATCCGCAAGACCTTCGACTACCAGCACAACACCCTGATCTACGTCGCCGCCGCGCTCGTGGTCTACGCGCTGGTCGAGATCGTCGAGGCGTTCGGCCTGTGGTGGGGGCAGCGCTGGGCCGAGTACCTGACCGTGGTCGCCACCGCCGCGTTCCTGCCGCTGGAGGTCTACGAACTCACCGAGCACGTCAGCGCGTTGAAGATCTGCACGCTGCTGCTGAACATCGCCGCGGTGCTCTGGATCATGCTCTCCAAGCGGCTGTTCGGCCTGCGCGGCGGCGTCGTCGCGTTCGAGGCCGAGCGGCACTCCGCCTCGCTGCTGGAGGTGGAGACCTCCGCCGGGGCGCTGCCGCAGGCCGCCTGACGACGCGTCCGATGTGCCGGTTCCGTACCGGCCCGCCCGGCCCTCTCCCCACACCGGGGCGGGGGCCGCTACATTCCAGAACGTGGCACAGTTCCGACTCCAGGGGTCAAAGGTCCTCGCCGTCGATCTCGCCGGGGACACCGTCAAGGCACGCAACGGCTCGATGGTCGCCTACACCGGGCAGATGGGCTTCAAGAAGCTCACCGGCGGCGGCGACGGCCTGCGCGGCATGGTCACCCGCCGGCTCACCGGCGAGCGCATGGAGGTCATGGAGGTGAAGGGGCAGGGCACCTGCTACTTCGCCGACAAGGCCACCGAGATCAATCTGGTCCGGCTGAACGGCGAGACGCTGTTCGTCGAGTCCGACAACCTGCTCTGCACGGAGGCGTCGCTGCGCACCGGCACCTCCTTCACCGGCCTGAACGGGATGGCGAGCGGCAACGGCCTGTTCACCACCAAGGTCGAGGGCCACGGCTGGGCCGCCGTGACCTCCAACGGCCCCGCGGTGATACTCCGGGTCGCCCAGGGCCTGCCGCTGCGGGTCGACCCCGGCGCGTACGTCGCGCACACCGGCAACCTGAACCGCGCCCTCAAGTCCGGCGCCGGCTGGACCACGCTGATCGGCGAGGGCGGCGGCGAGGCCATGCAGGTCGAGTTCACCGGCGACGGGCTGGTCTACGTCCAGCCCTCCGAGCGCCTGACCTTCGGAGGCGACGCCTGATGGCCTTCACCCTGATCAACCACAAGATGGTCTCCGCCCAGGTGTTCCCGGGCCAGCGGATCCTCTCCCAGCGCGGCGCGATGCTCGGCTACACCGGCGAAGTCACCTTCAAGCCCAACCTGATGGGCGGCCAGGGCGGCGTCATGTCGATGATCGGACGCCGGGTCGCGGGCGAGGACACCCCGCTGATGACCGTCGAGGGCCACGGCACCGTGATGTTCGGCCACGGCGGCCACCACGTGCACGTCGTCGACCTGGCCGGCGACACCATGTACGTCGAGGCCGATCGGCTGCTCGCCTTCGAGGGCAGCCTCCAGCAGTCCACCATGTTCATGGGACAGCAGGGCGGCCTGATGGGCGTGGTCCGCGGCCAGGTCACCGGGCAAGGGCTGTTCACCACCCAGCTCAGCGGCAAGGGCGCGGTCGCCATGCTCGCCCACGGCGGCGTCGTCGAACTCCCCATCTCCCCCGGAGCACCCGTCCACGTCGACCCGCAGGCCTACGTCGCGCACCGCGGCCAGGTCACCAACAAGCTCTCCAGCGCGCTCGGTTGGCGCGACATGATCGGCCGCGGCTCCGGTGAGGCCTTCCAGCTCGAACTCTCCGGACACGGCATGGTGTACGTGCAGGCCAGCGAGGTGAAGCTCTGATGTCCTACCCCCCTCCCCCGTCCCACGCCCCGCTGATGCAGCCCCCCGGCGCCGACGGCCCGCAGGTCTGGGACCCGCACACCCTGCCCGTCAACGACAACGTCAACCCGTACTGCTTCTCGGTGGACCTGAACGGCGCGTACTACCTGCAGAAGGGCAAGATGATCGCCTACTACGGCGAGATGCGCTTCTCCGGGATCGGCCGCGGAGTCCTCGACCGGGTCCTCGAACAGAACTTCAACTCCCCACTGCACGCATCGGACTGGGTCGTCGCCGAGGGACGCGGCAAGCTGCTGCTCGCCGACCGCGCGTACGACCTCAACTCGTACGACCTGGAGGACGGCAACCTGACCGTCCGATCCGGCAACCTGCTGGCTTTCGAGCCGACGTTGCGACTCAAGCAGTCGATCATCCCCGGGTTCCTCACCCTGATCGGCACCGGCAAGTTCGTCGCCGCGTCCAACGGCCCCGTGCACTTCGTCGAACCCCCGCTACGGGTCGACCCCGAGGCCCTGGTCGGCTGGGCCGACTGCCCCGCCCCCTGCCACCACTACGACCACAGCTACCTGCACGGCGTCCTCGGCGGCATCCGGCACCTGACCGGGATCGGCGGCGCGAGCGGCGAGGAGCACCAGTTCGAGTTCATCGGGGCCGGGCAGGTGCTGATGCAATCGTCGGAGACGGTGATGGCCGAGAAGCCGGTCGGCGTCGTCGGCGAACAGTCGGCGGTCCCGCACCAGCAGCCCACCACGCAGGCGATTCCGAGCCTGAGGGACCTCGGCCGGCAGTTCGGGCTGTAGCGGGCGAGCAAACAGGGGCGCGGGGAACTGCGCGAAGCGGAAGGACCCGACCGCAAGATCGCGACGCAGGGCAATGACTTGCACTTGATCGCGACCTTGCGGACGGGTGTGCGCTTGTCGCGCAGTTCCCCGCGCCCCTGGTTGTGCTCTCCCTGGTTTCTCAACCGCTACAGCGCCGTGAACTCGACCGGGAGGGAGACGAGTGCGCGGTGGACCGGGCCCTGGCGCCAGAGGATCTGGTCGGCGGGGACGGCGAGCCGGAGGTCGGTGAGGCGGCTGATGAGGTGTTCGATCGCGGTGACGGCCATCAGGACGGCGGGCTGGCGGGCGGGGCAGCGGTGCGGGCCGGCGCCCCAGGCGAGGTGGGCGTAGGAGCCGCCGAGGGACTCGCTCTCCGAGGGAGGGAGCGCGGCCTGCGCGTTCGCGGAGGCGTAGGAGATCAGCACGGGCTGGTCGGGGGCGATCGGCGTGCCGTGGAAGACGATGTTGCGCCGGGTGTAGTGCGGGGCGAAGTTCGAGAGCGGGGGGTCGGTCCAGAGGACTTCGTTGACCGCGTCGTGCGCGCTGAGCGCGCCGCTGTGCAGGGAGCCGGCGTAGCGGTCGTCGGAGAGCATGCGGAGCAGCGCGTTGGCGGTGAGGTTGGCGGTGGGTTCGTGGCCGGCCATCAGGGTGAGGGTGATGTGCCGGACGACCTCGTCGTCGCCGAGTCGCGCGGGGTGGTTGATGAAGGCGGAGATCAGGTCGTGCCGGGGTGCGGTGCGGCGTTCGGCGACCAGACCGGTGATGACGGCGACCAGGTCGGCGTACGCGGCGGCGGCGCCGGTGGAGGATTCGAAGGAGCCGTTCATCGCGGCGCTGATCCGGTCGAGGTCCTGGTCGGGGATGCCGTACCAGGAGCAGAGGATGAGCAGCGGGAGCCGGTAGGCGTACTGGGCGAGGATGTCGGCCTTGCCGGTGTGCGCGAATTCGGAGATGAGCTGTTCGGCGACGGCGGTGGTGTCGCGTTGCAGCAGGTGGGGTTCGATGATGCCGACGCTGTCGGTGATGACCTGCCGGTAGCGGGCGTGGGTGGCGCCGTCGTTGAAGAGTGCGGTGGGGCGCCAGCCGAGCATCGGCATGATCGGGGAGTCGGCGGGCTGGGTGGCCTGCCAGACGCGGGAGTCGCGGGTCCAGGTGTCGGTGTCGCGGAGGACTTCCAGGGCGACGTGGTAGTCGGTGACCAGCCAGGCGTCGATGCCGGGGGCGAGTTCGACGGGCGCGAGCGGGCCGCGGTCGCGCAGCCGGGCGTAGTGGGCGTGCGGCTGGGCGGCGAACTGTGGCCCGTAGAGGGCGGTGCGGGTCATGGGGCGGTCTCCTGCGGGAGGCGGTCCAGGACGTGCTCGGTGAGGGCGATCAGGGCGTCCAGGCAGCCTGCGCGTTCCCGGGCGTCGCATTCGATCAGCGGGGTGGCGGGGTCGAGGTCGAGCGCGGCGCGGATCTTGTCGAGTTCGATCGGTGGGGTGTCGGGGAAGCGGTTGACGGCGACCGCGTAGGGCAGGCCGGCTTCCTCGATGAGGTCCATGGCGTCGAAGGCGTCGGCGAGGCGGCGGGTGTCGGCGAGGATCAGTGCGCCGAGGGCGCCGCGGGCGAGGTCTTCCCAGAGCGGCAGGAAGCGGCGCTGGCCGGGGGTGCCGAACAGGTAGAGGACGAGGTCGCCGCCGGGCAGGGTGAGTCGTCCGAAGTCGACGGCGACGGTGGTGGCGGTCTTGCCGGGGATCCGGGCGGTGTCGTCGACCGGGATGCCCTGGGCGGTCATGGTCTCCTCGGTGTGCAGTGTCGGGATCTCCGACAGCGAGCGCACGAAGGTGGTCTTCCCGACCCCGAACGGCCCGGTGACCATGAGTTTCATCAGGATCGGGTCGGTGGCGGGGAGGTACACGGGGCTGCTGCCCGTGCTACTTGAGGGCGCGAAGTCCACTGAGGAGCCTTTCGGCGAGGTCCCGGTTGACCGGCTGGGCGGAGGGAATCGGCGCGCGCACCTTGAGGGCGCCGCGCTCGGCCAGGTCGGCGACGATGAAGACGGTCGCGCTGACCGGGAGCCGGAGGTGGGCGGCCGCCTCGGCGACGGTCAGCGCGCCGGGGCGGACCAGTTCCCATAACTGGCGGTGTTCGCCGCCGAGTCCGGCGGGGAGGTCGGCGGCGGCGTGCAGGATGCTGAGCCGGTCCAGGCTGTGCTTGCCGGGCGCGAGGTCGCGGCCCTGGGTGGCGAGGTAGGCGGGGACGAGTCGGCGGTGCGGTCCGCTGGGTGTGGTCATGTCCCGCTCGCCTCCCGGGCGGGGCTGGCGAGGGCTCTGGCGAGCGCGGCGACCTGGACCTGCATCTGGTAGGCGATGGTGCCGAGGTCGGCGCCGGGGACGGCGAACACCGCGAGCGAGGAGTTGGCGCCGGCCGGGGTGACGACGGCGTAGCCGAGGTCGGACTCGACGACGGTCTGGGTGAGCCGGACCTGGTCGGCCTCGGTGAAGGCGACGGTGAAGGCGCGGGCGGCGGCGTGCAGCGAGGCGGTCATCGCGGCGACCCGGTCGGCGCTGTCCCGGCCGAGGTCGGCGGAGTGGCCGGTGACCAGGCCGTCCCCGGTGGCGATGACGGCGTTCTGCACGCCGGGCAGGTCGAGCAGCGGGGTGAGGACCCAGGAGAGGTCCTCGGTGTGGCGGCGGAGCTGGGTGGTCACGGGGCTTCGACTCCTTCGGGTGCGGCGGGTCCGTCGGGGCCCGGGTTGTGGTGGACGGCGCTGCGGCCGGCGAGGGTGCCGGACTGCAGGGCCGACCACGCGGATCGGGCCCGGTCGGGGGTGCTGCCCGCCGGGGACGGGAGGGGGGACGGCGCGTCCTGCTGCGGGACGCGCGGGCTGCGGCGCTTGCGGGTGGGCAGCGCGTCGCCCGCGTCGAACACCGGTGTGGTCTGGGTGATCGGGCGGGGGGCGAGCGCGGAGAGCGGGGCGGCCGGGTCGGTCAGGGTGAGCAGGTCGGCGGGCAGTCGCAGGATGGCGCGCACGCCGCCGTACGGGGACGGTTCGACCCGGCAGCCGAAGCCGAACTGTCGGCAGAGCAGGCCGATCACGGCGAAGCCGGCCTGCGGCGGGTCGCCGAGTTCGGTGAGCAGGACCTCGGCCTGGCCGTCCAGCAGGTCGCCGGACCGCTCCAGTTGGTCGGGTTCCATGCCGACGCCCATGTCGTCGACCACCACCAGGGCGCCGGAGCTGCCCTGTTCGATGGAGACCACCACCCGGGTCTCGGGGTGGGAGTAGGCGGTGGCGTTGCCGAGGATCTCGGCGAGTGCGATGGCGACGGGTTCGGCGGCCCGCGCGGCCACCGCGAGGCGGGGTTCGCGCAGGTGGTTGGTGATCTCGATGCGGGCGTAGCCGGCCACCCGGGACTGCGCGCCGACGCAGAGTTCGGCGAGCGGCGAGGCCTCCCGGGTCATGCCGGGCCAGGCGCCGGAGAGCACCGCGAGGGACTGGACCCGGCGCAGCGTCAGTTCGTTGCGGAAGTCGAGCGCCAGCAGTCGCGGGTCGTCGACGCTGAGCTGGATCTCCTCCAGCAGCGAGCGGACCTGGATCAGCAGGGCCTGGATCTTGGACGCGGCGCCGCGCAGCGCGGCCCGGGCGGCGGCGTCGGTGCGGTCGCGTTCGGCGAGCACGGCCCGGACGGCGGCGGTGAGCGCGGTGTCCAGGGCGTGGTGGAGTTCCTCGGTGCCGCCGGTGGTGTCGAGCGGCCCGGGGACGGGCGTCCGGGGGTGGGTGAGCGCGGTGGTGGCGGCGGGCAGCCGCTCGTGCGCGAGGTGGCCGAGTTCGCGCAGGGCGGCGGCGTACCGGGTCTCGGCGACGGTGCGCTGGGCCTCCGCGGTGCGGGCCGAGGTGTCGGCGGCGCGGGCGCGTTCCTCGGCCGCCTCGGCGCGGGCCTCGGCGGCCGAGGCGACGGCGTCGGCGGCGCGGGCGGTGCTGTCCGCGGCGCGGGCGCGCTGTTCGGCGGTCTCGGTGCGGGCGGTGGCCGCGCGGGCCGAGGTGTCGGCTTCGGTGGCGCGCCGTTCGGCGGCCTGGGTGTCCTGGGCGGCGCGGCGGAGGAGCCAGAGCAGGGGTCCTGCGGCCAGGGCGGCGCCGGCCAGGACGTACAGGATCACGACCATCGGGTCCTCGGGGGGTGTCGTCGGCGCGGGTCGGGGGTCAGGCGGTGCTGGCGGCGGTTTCGGCGCCGCGCTGCCGGGCGAAGCCGGCCATCCGGCCGAAGACCTCCATCATGGCGGGCGGTTCGCTGCCGTCGAGGTGCCGGTATTCGGTGGCGATGGTGATCAGCAGCCGTTCGGGCAGGCCGAGTTCGGGGTAGCGGCGTTCGTCGATGACGGTGCGCGCGGCCTCGCCGGCCGGGATGCCGGCGGCGTGCAGGGCGTGTGCGCGGTCGCGGACGTGGCCGAGGTATTCGGCGTGCGCGCGCAGGTCGTAGCGGGTGAGCAGCGGGCCGTGGCCGGGGACGATGGTCTCGGCGCCGGTGGCGAGGATGCGTTCGACGGCGTCGATGACGTTGCCGAGCGGGCCGGCCCAGTGCACGGGGTGGTCGCCGGGGCGGTCGGCGGTGGAGCCGAACACGATGTCGCCGGTGAACACGGTGGAGCGGGTGGGCAGGTGGACGATCAGGTCGCCGCTGGTGTGGGCCGGCGGGAGGCTGCTGATCTGCACCGGGATGTCGCCGACGCGCAGTTCGAGTTCGCCGGTGAAGACGGTGTCGGGCTGGATCGGCGGGGTGTCGGCCCAGTCGAAGCACCCGAAGTGCTCGTGCAGGTAGGAGCCGGTGTCGGTGGCCGGGTCGAGGCTCTGCAGCAGGGCGTGCTGCTGCTCGGGGCTCGGCTCGTAGGCAATGTGGTGCAGCGCCTCGTGGGTGGTGATGAGTTCGGCGTCGGGCAGGACGCCGGCGCCCCACATGTGGTCGCCGTTGGCGTGGGTGACGACGATCCGGTCGACGGTGACACCCTTGGGCAGGACGCCGCGGGTGCGGTCCAGGAACTGGCCGGCGAGCTTGCGGTCGTACGGGGTGTCGATCCACAGCGCGGTGCGGCCGGAGGCGACCAGGCCGCAGTTGGCCAGGCCCCATCCGCGCTGCTCGGGCTGCCAGGCGTACACGCCGTCGGCTATCGAATGGAAGTTCGCGCTCCGCGTCGTCATGGGCGCGATTATGCCTAACATGCCGTCACCGGCCGAGTGCACCCCGGTAATTGAGCATGTTCGTTTCAACCCTGGCCAGGCGGCAGGGCGGTGGTGCGGGTACGTATCAGTCCGCCCGCAGCACACCGCCCTTACACGCTTCCGCCACGGGTGAATTTGTACAACATTGAACAATGTCGGCTATACTCGATCACATGAATACTCCTGTGACCGAAGCGCCGGCGGTCCCCGCCTCCCCCACGGAGGAGGACGCGCCCTGGCTGGACGCGCGTGAGCAGCGGTTCTGGCGCGCCCACCTGGAGGTCGGCAAGCTGCTGGAACACCAGCTGAGCCGGGAACTGCAGGCCCACAACCTCGCCATCAACGACTACGAGATCCTCGTCGTCCTCTCCGAGTCCCCCGAGCGCCGGATGCGGATGACCGACCTGGCCACCTCCACCATGCAGTCCAAGAGCCGCCTCTCCCACCAGATCACCAGGATGGAGACGGCCGGCCTGGTACTGCGCCAGGAGTGCCCCGGCGACCGCCGCGGTCTTTACGCACACCTGACCGAGCACGGCTGGGAGACGCTGCGCAAGGTCGCCCCCGACCATGTGCGCAGCGTCCGCGAGCACTTCATCGACCGGCTCACCGACGAGCAGCTGGACGCGATGTACGCCGCCCTCGCCCCGATCGCCGAGCACCTGCGGGCGCTGCGCGGCCGGAGCTGAACAGCCTCGCTCAGCCGGTCAGTTCGGCGACCAGCCGGTCGGCGGCGGTGTACGGGTCGAGCGTGCCGTCGGCGACCTGACCGGCCAGCGCGTCCAGGTGGCGGTCGCCGCGCAGGTCGCCGATCCGGGCCCGCAGCGCGGCCAGCGTGATCGCCTCGACCTCCTGGGCGGCCCGGCGCCGGCGGCGGGCCGCCAGCTCACCGGTCTCGGCCAGCCAGCCGTGGTGCTTCTCCAGTGCCTCGACCAGCTCGTCCACGCCCTCGCCGCGGGCGGCCACGGTCTTCACGATCGGCGGCCGCCAGTCTCCGGCCTGCCGGGACTCGCCCAGGCCCAGCATGTGGTTGAGCTCCCGGGCGGTGGCGTCCGCGCCGTCCCGGTCGGCCTTGTTGACCACGAACACGTCGCCGATCTCCAGGATGCCCGCCTTGGCGGCCTGGATCCCGTCGCCCATCCCGGGCGCCAGGAGCACCACCGAGGTGTCGGCCTGCGCGGCGATCTCCACCTCGGACTGGCCGACGCCGACGGTCTCCACCAGGATCACGTCGCAGCCCGCCCCGTCCAGCACCCGCAGCGCCTGCGGGGCGGCCCAGGACAGGCCGCCGAGGTGGCCGCGGGTGGCCATCGAGCGGATGAACACCTCCGGGTCGGTGGCGTGCTCCTGCATCCGCACCCGGTCGCCGAGCAGCGCACCGCCGGAGAACGGCGAGGACGGGTCGACGGCGAGCACCCCGACCCGCTTGCCGAGCTTGCGGTAGGCGGTCACCAGTGCGGACGTCGAGGTGGACTTGCCCACGCCGGGCGAGCCGGTCAGGCCCACCGTGTACGCCCGCCCGCTGTACGGGGCCAGCGCGGCCATCACCTCGCGCAGCTCGGGGGCGGCGTTCTCCACCAGGGTGATCAGCCGGGCCACCGCCCGGGGGCGGCCCTGCCGGGCCTGCTCGACCAGCGTCGCCACATCGGCCATCGGGTTGCTCCTCGCAGCACAAAAGACGGGAGCCCCGTGAAGCGGCAGGCGCCGCCTCACGGGGACTTGAGGATCGGTCAGCCCTGCGCGGGGACCTTGACGATCAGGGCGTCGCCCTGGCCGCCGCCGCCGCACAGCGCGGCCGCGCCGACGCCGCCGCCGCGGCGCTGCAGCTCCAGCGCCAGGTGCAGCACCACGCGGGCGCCGGACATGCCGATCGGGTGGCCGAGCGCGATCGCGCCGCCGTTGACGTTGACGATCTCGTCGCTGACGCCCAGGTCCTTCATCGACTGGTGGGCGACGGCGGCGAACGCCTCGTTGATCTCGATCAGGTCGAGGTCGGCGACCTCCAGGCCCTCCTTGGCGAGGGCGTGCTTGATCGCGTTGGACGGCTGCGACTGCAGCGAGTTGTCCGGGCCCGCGACGTTGCCGTGCGCGCCGATCTCGGCGATCCAGGTCAGGCCCAGCTCCTCGGCCTTGGCCTTGCTCATCACCACGACGGCGGCGGCGCCGTCGGAGATCTGCGAGGAGGTGCCGGCCGTGATCGTCCCGTCTTTGGTGAACGCCGGGCGCAGCTTGGCCAGGCCCTCGACGGTGGTGTCGGCGCGGATGCCCTCGTCCTGGCTGAACAGCACCGGGTCGCCCTTGCGCTGCGGGATCGAGACGGGGACGATCTCGGCCTCGAACACGCCGTCGGCCTGCGCCTTGGCGGCGCGCTGGTGGGAGGCGGCGGCGATGGCGTCCTGCACCTCGCGGCCGATGCCCAGACGGGTGTTGTGCTTCTCGGTGGACTCGCCCATCGGGATGTTCTCGTAGGCGTCGGTCAGGCCGTCGTGGGCCATCGCGTCGAGCATCTCGATGGCGCCGTACTTGAAGCCCTCGCGGGACTTCGGCAGCAGGTGCGGGGCGTTGGTCATCGACTCCTGGCCGCCGGCCACCACGATGTCGAACTCGCCGGCCCGGATCAGCTGGTCGGCCAGTGCGATGGCGTCCAGGCCGGACAGACAGACCTTGTTGATGCTGAGCGCGGGCACGCTCATCGGAATGCCGGCCTTCACGGCGGCCTGGCGGGCGGGCATCTGGCCGACGCCGGCCTGCAGCACCTGGCCCATGATCACGTACTGGACCTGCTCGCCGGAGACACCGGCCCGCTCCAGCGCCGCCTTGATCGCGAAGGCGCCCAGTTCGGCGCCGGAGAAACCCTTGAGCGAGCCGAGCAGGCGGCCCATTGGAGTGCGCGCACCTGCGACGATCACAGAAGTAGTCATGGACGAGCCCCTTCGCGCGTCGGACCAGAGGGTATGGGGATGCGGTCAATGTACTGATCCGTTACCGCCGCGTCACCGCCGCGAGGATGTGATCAGCGCTACTGGCACCTTCCAGTGAACACCGTGCCAGTTCCGGGAAGTTCCACCACGGGAAACTCCGATGTGAGCAGACTCGCAAGGCGTGCTGCTGGCGTGCGGTCGCCGCCATGCGCTGCACTGAGTGCCACCCCTCAACGCCTTCGGAGGCCCCCGTGCTGACCCGCATCGACCACATCGGCATCGCCTGCTTCGACCTGGACCGGACCGTCGAGTTCTACCGCAACACCTACGGCTTCGAGGTGTTCCACTCCGAGGTCAACGAGGAGCAGGGCGTCCGCGAGGCCATGCTGAAGATCAACGACACCGGGGACGGCGGCGCCTCCTACCTGCAGCTGCTGGAGCCCACCCGGGACGACTCCACGGTCGCCAAGTGGCTGGCCAAGAACGGTGAGGGCGTGCACCACATCGCCTTCGGGACGGCGGATGTCGACGGGGATGCCGCCGACATCAAGTCCAAGGGCGTGCGGGTGCTGTACGACGAGCCCCGGCGCGGTTCGATGGGCTCGCGGATCACCTTCCTGCACCCCAAGGACTGCGGCGGCGTGCTGACCGAGCTGGTCACCGGCGCGGAGCCGGGCGAGCACTGAACGGGCAGACGGGCTCTGAGCCGTACGACCCCGAACGGGGCCGGCACAGGGCCCGGCCGACGCCCGTACGGAACCTGACGGGGCGGTAACGAACTGGGCGGTAACTTCCGAAAAGGACCTCGCCCCCATTCCCCCCGCCACCGCTCCCACTACAATGCCCAGGTGCGCAGGTACCTCCGGTCCGCGCACCGCAGGGGAGTCCACGACGCGGGCACGGCCGAACGGTCGCCGTTCGGATCTGTCACCATTCTCCAGAGGCAACAGATCGCTCAGGAGTCCACCCGGACGGCGGAGCGATGGCAAGGACCGAGCCGGTCCGGCCCCGGCAAGGCCAGGGGGCGGAACGGAGCGGTCGAGGACGCGACCAGGAGATGGGCGGGACCGCGGAGTGCGGGGCTACGACCGCGTTGAAGATCACCTCTCCAAGTTCGAGGCCGAGCTGGAGAAGGCCCGCAAGGAGCGGGACAAGACGATCGAGCACGCCGACGACCTCGCCTACCAGGTCGAAGTGCTCCGGGCCAAGCTCCACGAGGCCCGCCGGCAGCTCGCCCAGCCGCGTGCCTTCGACTCCGTCTCCGGCCAGGCCGAACAACTCCTGCGCAACGCCGAGATGCAGGCCGAGGCGCTGCGCGCGGACGCCGAACGCCAGCTCCGCGAATCCCAGGCCGCGACCCAGCGGATGATGGCCGAGGCCGCCGAACGCACCTCCCAGCTGGAGGCCGAGTTCAACGCCCGGCGCCGCCGGCTGGAGGAGGAACTCGCCGAGTTCCGGGCCGCCGCCGAACGCCACGTCAACGAAAACGTCAACTGGGCGGAGCAGACCCGCGCCGGTACCGAGCAGGAGGCCCAGCGCCTGCTCCAGGAGGCCCGCGCCGAGGCCGACCGGATGATGGCCGCCGTCCGTGCCGAGGCCGCCGCCCTCGCCGACCAGGCCCGCGCGCAGACCGCCGCCGACGTCGACGCCGCCCGCGGCGAGGCCCAGGCCCGCGCCGAAGCCGCCCTGATGCGCGCCCAGTCCGACGCCGAACGCCTGCTGCGCGCCGCCTCCGAGCAGGCCCAGCAGACCGGCGCCCAGGCCGAAGAACAACGCGTCGCCGCCGCCACCGCCGCCCAGCAGCAGCTGGCCGAGGCGCACGCCGCCGCCGAACAGAAGCTCGCCGCCGCCGAAGCCGAGATCACCGCCCTCAAGCGGCAGGCCCTCGCCGACCAGGAGCGCGCCGAAGCCGCCCTGGTCGGCGCCCAGACCGAGATAGAGCGGCTGCGCGCCGAGGCCCTCGCCGAGGCCGAACGGGCCCGCACCGAGGCCGCCCGGATGCGCGAGGAGGCCCTCGCCGCCGCCGAACGCCTGCAGGCCGAAGCCGCCGCCGAGGCCTCGCGCAAGGTCGCCGACGGCGACGCCGCCAGCGAACAGCGCTCGCAGACCGCCAAGGCCGAGATCGCCAAGATGGTGGCCGCCGCCACCCGCGAAGCCGAACTCATCAAGGCCGCCGCCTCCACCCGCCAGGCCGAGGCCGACGCCGCCAAGGCCGCCGCCTCCGAGGAGAGCGAACGCCTGCGCGGCGCCGCCGAGTCCGTCGCCAACGAGCTGCGCGCCGACGCCGAGAAGGAGATCGCCGAGCACTGGGCCACCGCCGAGCGCAACGCCTCCGAACTGCGCGAACAGGCCGCCGCCGAAGCCGAACGCCTGCACGCCGAAGCCGCCGAGTCCGGCCGCGCCGAGGGCGCCAAGGACGCCGCGCTGCGCCTGGCCCAGGCCGCCGAGCAGGCCGAGGAGGTGCTCGCCCGCGCGAACACCGCCGCCGAGGACACCCGCAGCGAGGCCGCCGCCGAGGCCGAACGGCTGGTCCAGCACGCCAAGTCTGAGGCCACGACACTGCTGGAGCAGGCCCGCGAGGCCGTCGAGCAGGCGCAGAACGCCGCCATGGAGGACGCTGCCTCCATCCGCGAGCAGCTGGAACGGATGCAGGCCGACGCGGCCAAGGCCCGCGAGCAGGCCGAGGAACACCGCTCCGCCTCCGAGGCCGAGGCCGGCCGGGTCCGCGCCGAGGCCCGCCGGCAGGCCGCCGTCCAGATCGAGGAGTCCGCCAAGCAGGCCGAGGAACTGCTCACCGGCGCCAAGACCGACGCGGACGCGCTGCGCGCCGGCGCCGCCGCCGAGGTCGAACGGCTGCGCACCGAGACCCGCGAACAGGCCGCCGCCATCCAGGGCCGCGCCGAGCAGACCCTCACCCGGGCCCGCGCCGAGGCCGAGAAGCTCACCACCACCGCCGCGCAGGCCCGCGACGAACTGCTCGCCGCCGCGAACACCGCCGCCGAGGAGCAGCGGGCCACCGCCGAACGCGACGCCGCCCGGACCCGCGAGCAGGCCGAGGCCGCCGCCCAGACCGTCCGCGCCGAGGCCGACGCCATCGCCGAAGCCACCCGCGCCGACGCCGCCCAGTGGGCCGAGCAGCACCGCGAGCAGGCCGAGGAGGCCGGCCGGGCCGTCCGCGCCGCCGCCGAGGACGCCGCCCGCACCCTCGCCGAACAGGCCGAGGCCGCCGCCCAGGCGCTCCGCGACGAGGCCACCGCCGCCCGCGAGGCAGCTCGCGCCGACCTGGAGAGCGAGCAGGCGCAGACCGCCGAGAAGCTGGCCGAGGCCACCGCGATCCGCGAGGCCGCCGACGGTGAGGCCGCCGCCGTCCGCAAGGCCGCCGCCCAGGACGCCCAGCGGGTCCGTGCCGAAGCCGACCAGCAGCTCGCCGCCGCCCGCGGCGAGGCCGAGACGCTGGCCGCCGAAGCCGCCGCCGACCGGTCCGAGGCCGCGCAGTTGCGCGCCGACGCCGAGACCTACGACAGCGAGCTGCGCGCCACTGCCGAGCAGGAGACGGCCGAACTCCGCGCCGTCGCCGACCGGGAGACCGCCGAGCTGCGCGCCGTCGCCGAGCGCGAGGTGGCCGAGCTCCGGGCCGTGGCGGACCGCGAGACCACCGAACTCCGCGAAGCCGCAACCACGTTCGACCAGGAACTGCGCGAGAGCGCCGCCACCTACGACC
>NZ_JBIUCB010000001.1:606834-742000 GCF_044593455.1 Kitasatospora sp. NPDC051984 | reverse complement strand
CGCGAACTGCGCGCCACCACCGACCGCGAGACCGCCGAACTCCGCGCCGACGCCGAACAGGACGCCGCCCAGCTCCGCGCCGTCGCCGAACGCGAGGTGGCCGAGCTCCGGGCCGTGGCGGACCGCGAGACCACCGAACTCCGCGAAGCCGCAACCACGTTCGACCAGGAACTGCGCGAGAGCGCCGCCACCTACGACCGCGAACTGCGCGCCACCACCGACCGCGAGACCGCCGAACTCCGCGCCGACGCCGAACAGGACGCCGCCCAGCTCCGCGCCGTCGCCGAACGCGAGACCGCCGAACTCCGGGCGAGTGCCGAACGCGCCGCCGAGGAGCTGCGGGCGCAGGCCGAGGCGCAGGCCGCCGAGCTGGTCGCGCAGGCCGAGCAGGAGGCCGCCGAGGTCCGGCAGTCGGTGGCGGGCATGCACGAGGCCGCGACCAAGCAGATCACCGAGAAGCGGGCCGCCGCCGAGCAGGAGGTGGCCGAGCTCCGCGCCGTCGCCGAACGCGAGACCGCCGAGCTGCGCGCCCTCACCGACCTCGAGACCACCGAGCTCCGCGAGACCGCCGCGCGCGACGCGGCCGAGCTCCGTGCCGTCGCGGAGCAGGAGACGGCCGAGCTGCGCGCAACCGCCGACCGCGAGGTGGCCGAACTCCGCGCCACCGCCGAACGCGAGACCACCGAACTCCGCGAAGCCGCAACCGCGTTCGACCAGGAGCTGCGCGAGAGCGCCGCCGCCTACGACCGCGAACTGCGCGCCGCCGCCGAGCGGGACGTCGCCGAACTCCGCGCCGCCGCCGAGCAGGAGGTCGCCGAACTCCGTGCCGTCGCCGAGCGCGAGACCGCCGAGCTGCGCGCCCTCACCGACCTCGAGACCACCGAGCTCCGCGAGGCCACCGCGCAGAAGATCGCCGAGCTGCGCGCCACCACGGACCGCGAGATCGCCGAACTGAGCACCTCGGCGGCCGAGTTCGCCGAGCAGCAGCGGGCCGCCGCGGAGGCCGCGGCCCAGCGCACCCTCGCCGAGGCGGACGAGCTGGCGGCCGCGGCCCTGATGGACGCCGAGGAGCGGGCGACGGCGACGCGCACGGAGGCCGAGGAGTACGCGCTGGCGACCCGCACCCTGGCGGAGGAGTTCGACGCGGACATCCGGGCCCGCGCGGAGGCCTTCGACGCGGAGCTGCGCAAGTCCGCGGAGTCGTACGACAAGTCGACCCGCGATCAGGCCAGGTCGGTGCTGAAGAAGGCGTTCACGGACGCCGAGCAGCTCGCCGAGCAGGCCCAGGCGGAGGCGCTGGCGGCGGCCGCGGCGGCCGAGAAGCAGGCCGACGCGCTGGTCACGGCGGCCCGCAAGGAGGCCGAGCGGCTGGTCGCGACCGCCGAGGCGCAGGGCCGGGCCGAGGTCGAGAAGGCCCGTTCGGACGCGGACGCGATGCTGAAGGAGGCCCGCCGGGACTCCACCGCGATCCGGAACCGGGCGGAGGAGCTGCGCGAGCGCACCGATTCCGAGATCGAGGCGCTGCACGAGCGGGCCCGCAAGGAGAACGCGCAGGCGATGAAGTCCGCCGGCGAGCGGGTGGACGCGCTGGTGACGGCGGCCCAGGAGCAGCTGACCGAGGCCGAGGAGCAGGCGCAGGCCCAGGTCGCGGAGGCCGAGGAGCGGGCGGCGGAGCTGATCGCCGCGGCCGAGACGCGGGCGTCCGACCTGACGTCGGAGGCGTCGGCGGAGGCCGGCCGGGTGCGGATCTCGGCGGTGCGCAAGGCCGAGGGTCTGCTGAAGGAGGCGGAGAACAAGCTCGCCGACTCCACCACCCGGGCCGAGGCGCTGATCATCAAGGCCGAGGCCAAGCTGAAGGCCGCCGAGATGGAGTCCGAGGAGAAGCTGGAGGCGGCTGCCGACGCGGCCGCGTCCCGGCTCAAGCGCGCCGACGACGAGTCGGAGAAGCGGCTCCGGCGGGCCGGCTCGGATGCCGAGGAGCAGCTGCGGCTGGCCGCCGAGGAGGCGGAGCGGCTGCTCGCCGAGGCAAAGGCCGAGGCGAAGCGCGTGACCGACGAGGGCCAGCGGGAGTTGGACGAGTTGGTGCGCCGCCGGAAGGACATCAACACCGAGATCTCTCGGGTCCAGGACGTGCTGTCGGCGTTGGAGGCGTTCGAGGCGCCCGCGCCGGTGGTCCACAGCAACGGGGGCAACAAGAAGGACGGAGGACCCAAGGCCGGTGCCGGGGTGGGCTCTCCGCGATCGGGAGGCAATCGCTCCGGGGGCGCGCCACCCGATTGAGCGGACATTGTCCGCGAACCAACGGCGTTTCGTCGTTGACACTCCGGTACCGTGTCAGGATTCCCTCAACCATCTCAGCGGTTTGACGACAGGAAGCCCAGAAATCCCATGAGCGACAGTCACTCCCCGCACGGCTTCGACCTGGTACGCCGTGGGTACGAGCGCGCCCAGGTCGACGAGCGGATCGCCAAGCTGGTGGCCGACCGAGACAGCGCGCTTTCCCGGATCAGCGCGCTGGAGAAGCGCATCGAGGAACTCCACCTGGAGACCCAGACCGCGCAGGCCGCGGTCACCGAGGCGGAGCCCTCCTACGCCGGTCTCGGCGCCCGCGTCGAGAAGATCCTCCGTCTCGCCGAGGAGGAGGCGAAGGACCTGCGCGACGAGGCGCACCGCGCCGCCGAGCAGCACCGGGAGCTGGCCGAGGCCGCGGCTCAGCAGGTCCGCACCGAGGCCGAGAACTACGCCAAGGACCGCAAGGCCAAGGCGGAGGACGAGGGCCTGCGCATCGTCGACAAGGCGAAGTCGGACGCGGCGCAGCTGCGCGCCGAGGCCAACAAGGACGCGCAGAACAAGCGCGAGGAGGCGGACGCCCTCTTCGAGGAGACCCGCACCAAGGCCGCGCAGGCCGCCCTGGAGTTCGAGACCAACCTGGCCAAGCGCCGGGAGCAGTCCGAGCGCGACCTGGCGGCCCGTCAGGCCAAGGCGGAGAAGCGCCTCGCCGAGATCGAGCACCGCGCCGAGCAGCTCCGCCTGGAGGCGGAGAAGCTGCGCACCGACGCCGAGCGCCGTTCCCGTCAGACCATCGAGACGGCGCAGCGCCAGGCCGAGGACATCGTGGCCGACGCCAACGCGAAGGCCGACCGGGTCCGCAGCGAGTCGGAGCGCGAGCTGGCGGCGCTCACCAACCGCCGCGACTCGATCAACGCGCAGCTGACCAACGTCCGCGAGATGCTGGCCACCCTGACCGGTGCCGCGGTCGCCGCGGCCACGATGCCGAACGACGACTCGCTGGGCGTTCCGGCGCAGCAGTCGCGCTGACGGCGGCCCCGCGAGGGGCAGCCCGCTGAGAACCGTAAGGAAGGGCCCGGAGCTTACCGCTCCGGGCCCTTTCGGCGTGTCAGGAGCCGTGCAGCTTGAGGCGCTTGAGGAAGGAGCGGACGGCGGCGTTGAAGGTCTCGGGGGCCTCCAGCGAGGACAGGTGGCCGACCGCCGGAATGACCGTCAGTTCGGCGTCGTGCAGGGCGTCCGCCATCATCCGGGCCTCGGCGAGCGGGGTGACGGTGTCGAGTTCGCCGACGATGACGGCGGCGGGCACCTCCAGCGCGGCCAGCACCTCCAGCGAGTCGGGGCGGGCGGCCATCGCGCGCTGCGCCCAGGCGATCGCGGCCGGGTCGGCCTCGGCGATCATCTGCCGGACGGCGTCGGTGAGTTCGGGGTCGGTGCCGGGGGCGAGCAGGTTCTCCGCGGTGTTCTCCTCGTTCAGCAGGTCGACGCTGCCGCGTTCGAGGACGGTGGTGGCGATGCGTTCGCGGTTGGCGCGGGCGGCGTCGGTGTCGGGGGTGGCCTTGGTGTCGGCGAGGATCAGGCCGGCCAGCCGTTCGGGGTGGCGGCGGGCGAAGGCCATCGCCACGTAGCCGCCCATGGACAGGCCGCCGAGCACGGCCTGTTCGATGCCGAGTTCGTCCAGCAGGTGCGCCAGGTCGTCGGCGGCGGTGTCCAGCGACGGCGGTTCCTCGCCGAGCGGGGCGGTGCCGAAGCCGCGCTGGTCCGGTGCGACCACCCACGCATCGTCCCCGGCGGGGCCGGGTACGCGCTCCAGTTGTCCTTCCCACATGCGCGCGGAGAGCGGGAAGGCGTGCAGTAGGACGAGCGGGGTGCCGGTGCCGTTCGCGCGAACGACCGGCGCGCTGGGGGAGGTCATGGCTCCACCGTAGGCCCCGGGCGCCGCGCCCCGGACGACGATCGCCCGATTAATCCACTTCTGTCCTACCCTGGCCCCAGACCAAGGAGTGGCACATGATCGAGTTGCACCACCTGACGAAGCGTTATGGCGACAAGTTGGCCGTGGACGATCTGAGCTTCCGGATCCCGGAGGGCGTGGTCACCGGATTCCTCGGCCCGAACGGCGCCGGCAAGTCCACCACGATGCGGATGATCCTCGACCTGGACCGGCCCACCGCCGGCGAAGTCACCATCGACGGCCGCAGTTACGCCTCCGTCCAGGACCCGCTGCGCGAGATCGGCGCGCTGCTGGAGGCGAAGGGCGCGCACCCCGGGCGGACCGCCTACAACCACCTGCTGTGGATGGCGCAGTCGAACCGGATCCCGCGCGAACGCGTGGACCAGGTGCTCGAACTGGTCGGCCTGACCGCCGTCGCGAAGAAGCGCGCCCGGGGGTTCTCGCTGGGCATGGGCCAGCGCCTGGGCATCGCCTCGGCACTGCTCGGCGACCCGAAGATCCTGATGTTCGACGAACCGGTGAACGGGCTCGACCCCGAGGGCATCGTGTGGATCCGCCGGCTGATGAAGTCGCTGGCCGCCGAGGGCCGCACGGTGTTCGTCTCCTCGCACCTGATGAGCGAGATGGCGCTGACCGCCGACCACCTGGTGGTGATCGGCCGCGGCCGGCTGCTGGCGGACCTGCCGATGGCCGAGTTCATCAAGCGGAACTCGCGCTCCTCGGTACGGCTGCGCACCCCGCAGCCGGAGCAGCTGCTGGACGCGCTGCGCGGCGCCGGCCTGACCGCCGAGCCGGGCCCGGACGGGGCCTGGGAGGTGGTCGACGGAGACCCGGTGTTCCTCGGCGACCTGGCCGCCGCGCACGGCGTCACGCTGCACGAGCTGAGCCCCCAACAGGCCTCGCTGGAGGAGGCGTTCATGCAGATGACCGCGGACTCCGTGGAGTACCGCACCGACGTCCCCGAGGCCGGCACCACCCCGCCCCCGCCGCAGCAACAGCAGCCCGTGTGGGGCGCCGGCTGGGATGCCCGCCGGGCCGGAAAGGAGAGTTGAGATGGCCGCGTTCCCCGCCGTCCTGCAGTCCGAGTGGACCAAGGTCCGCACCATCCGCTCCACCGTGTGGACGCTGGTCGCCACGTTCCTGGTGGTGGTCGTGATGGGCTTCGTGATCTCGCTGCTCACCCGACTGAACTTCGTCCAGTTCACCGAGCACAACCGGAACCCGTTCGACCCGACGACCACCTCGCTCGCCGGGATCACGCTCGGCGCGCTGGCGATCGTGGTGTTCGGCGTGCTGGCGGTCGGCAACGAGTACGCCAGCGGCATGATCCGGGTGTCGCTGGCGGCCGTCCCGCAGCGCGGCCCCCTGATGGGGGCGAAGACGGCGGTGCTCGGCGTCCTCGCGCTGCTGGTCTCGCTGGCGACGGTGTTCGCCGCCTTCTTCCTCGGCCAGGCGGCGCTCGGCCAGTACAACACCGATCTCGGCCAACCCGACGTGCTGCGGGCGGTGTTCGGCGCGGCCTGCTACCTGACGCTGCTGTGCCTGTTCTCGATCGGCGTCACCATGATGCTGCGCAACCAGGTGCTGTCGCTGGGCATCCTGGTCCCGTTCCTGCTGCTGGTCTCGCCGATCCTGTCGATCGTCCCCAAGGTGGAGAACGTGGCCCGCTACTTCCCGGACCGCGCGGGCTCGGCGGCCTTCCAGGTCCACCAGACCTCTGACCACCCGTACGGCCCGTGGACGGGCCTGGCGATCTGCGCGGCCTGGGCGGCGGCCGCCCTGCTCGGCGGCTACCTGGTGCTGAAGCGGCGCGACGCCTGACCCGCCGTCAGTACCTCGGAGCGCCGCGGCCCCGCAGCAGGTTGGAGCCGCGGCGCTCCCGCGCTCCCCAGCACGCCCGGTGCCAGTGCCGCCGGTCGTCCACCCCACTGCCGTGATCCGGCCACGCCACCACATGCCCGACGCCCGGCGGAATCTCCTGATCGCACCCCGGGCACCGGTAGAACCGCCCCGCCGTCCCGGCCACGGTCTGCACGATCCAGTCCTCGCCCCGGTACGACTCCACCCGCCGCAGCCCACCGCCCATCGGCGCGGCGCTCTCGCCGCCCTCGGGCTTCTGGATCCGATTGCGTCGCGGTGACACGTGACTACCCCTCGTTCCGGCGCGTTGTCCTCCAAGGGTACGGGCCACCGCGCCAGCAGTGGGCGGACAGGCTCCCATCCGCTGTCCCCCAGGGTCTCGGCGGCCACACCGGCCCCACTCGCGCCACTAGCATGGATCCCCGTCCGGCTTCAGCGATTCGACGGTAATCCACCCTTCCCTTGGACAAATTGAGGGTTCGGCGTGCCATTGGCACATGACATGGGTTACTCACGAGGTGACACGGCGGGGCCCGCGAACCCTGCGCGCACCGAGGAGGCACACCGCATGACGAAGACCACCGCCCGCCGCCACTCCCGATCCGCCGAGCAGCAGCGGCGGACCGGCCGAGGGGTGGCACCGGCCGCGCAGCCGGCCCCGGAGCCCTCGCGGGGCGCCGATACGGACGCGATCCGGGTCGGCGCGTTCCTGCTGTCCGCACAGTTCCCGGGGCAGAGCCACGGCGAGGCGCTGGACCGGACCGTCTCGGCGGCACTGGCCGCGGAACGGGTGGGCCTGGACGCGGTGTGGCTGGCCGAGCACCATTTCGTGCCGTACGGGGTCTGCCCGGACGCTGCGACGCTCGCGGCGATGCTGCTGGGCCGCACCCGGCGGATCGGGGTGGGCACCGCCGTCAGCGTGCTGAGCACCAAGCACCCGGTGGCGCTGGGCGAGCAGGCGGCGCTGCTGCACCTGACGTCCGGCGGCCGGTTCACGCTGGGCGTGGGCCGGGGCGGGCCGTGGATCGACCTGGCGGTGTTCGGCGGCGGCCTGGAGGCGTACGAGCAGGGCTACCCGGAGCGGCTGGACCTGTTGCTGCGCTGGCTGCGCGGGGCCCGGGTGGGCGGTTCGGG
Source organism: Kitasatospora sp. NPDC051984 (assembly GCF_044593455.1). Taxonomy (NCBI): domain Bacteria; kingdom Bacillati; phylum Actinomycetota; class Actinomycetes; order Kitasatosporales; family Streptomycetaceae; genus Kitasatospora; species Kitasatospora sp. NPDC051984. The sequence goes on along the minus strand of NZ_JBIUCB010000001.1, from coordinate 734,766 downwards.
GCCGCAGTTCGACTTCCCGGAGGTGGCGGTGGTGCCGCGGGCCGCCGAGCCGGCCCGGCGGTCGGACCTGACGGGCTGGCTGGGCCTGGACGGGGCCGCCACCACCACCGCGGTGATTCCGCGGCAGCGCCAGGAGCCCGCGCAGCAGGCGCAGTCGGGGCCGCCGGTGGTGATGGCGTGCACCTCGCCGGCGGGGGTGCGGACGGCCGCCGAGCGGGGTCTGCCGATGCTGCTGGGCATGCACTCGGGCGACGAGGACAAGCGGGACATGCTGGCCGCCTACCGGGCGGCCTGGCGGGCCGCGGGGCGCGGCGAGGAGGGCCTGTCCCGGGTGGAGCGGGAGCACGTCGCGGCGGGCGTGGTGCAGGTCGACGACCGGGCGGGCGCGGCCCGGGCCAGCCTGCTGCGGGCGATGCCGGACTTCTTCGCGTACGGGCTGGGCGCGCACCGCACGGTGGACGGCCGGGAGCGCTCGATGCGCGACCCTCGGGCGTACACCGAGCTGCTGTGCGACCTGCACGCGGTGGGCACGCCCCGGCAGTGCGCGGACCGGCTGCGGGCGACGGCGGAGAGCACCGGGATCCGGCGTTTCGCGCTGCTCGCCGAGGGCTCCGGGGACACCGCGGCGACGCTGCACAACCTGGACCGGATCGGCGACGAGGTGCTGCCGCAGCTGCGCTGAGACCGCACCCGCGGGCCGCCCCGTCCGATGGGGACCGGGGCGACCCGCGCTCGGGCGTGTCGGGGCTCAGCAGTCGCGCAACTCCGGCGACTGGTTGAGCAGTTGGGCGCGGACCGAGGTGAAGCGGGCGAGCCGCTCGTCGGTGTCGGGGCCGGGGGCGAAGACCGCGACCCGGTGGCAGTTCTGGAAGGCCAGCTGGACGCCGAAGTGGCGCTGCAGGGCTCCGCGGATGGCATCGCTGGCCAGCGCCCGGAGCAGCTGTCCGCGCTCCTGCTCGCTCGGCGGGGGGACCTCGTTGTCGGCGAAGTCGGTTCCGTCGACCTTGAGTTGGGCCACCAGCGAGCTGATCATGTCCCAGGCGTAGGGCAGCGAGGTGCGGACACAGTCGACGAACTCCCGCTCGTCGACCTCGCCTCGTTCGGCCTTCTCCAACAGGGCCGGTGAGACGTCGAGCGACATGGGTTCTCCTCTCACGGTCCGCCCCGGCGGATTCGACGGGGCGGTCGTACCGGTGTGCTGAGGGTGCATTGGACGGACGTGCGGTGAACCGCGCGCGATGTTCGAATACCGACGGCGCGGCGGGCTGGGGGTGACGCCGCGTACGTCGAGGTCCTGGCCAGGGGTTCAACCAGCGTGTCAGTCCTTCCCGGACCCGGCTGGAGAATCCGGGGATTGCCGCCCGAATCGCCGTGCCGAGGCCGAGATTGGCCGGAATCAGTTGTGCACCGACCCTCTGTGCCGAGCTGGCACGGCTCACCGCCGGTGGCCGTGCGGTCACCATGTTTCGCCCCTCCCGCCCGGCCCACACCCACTGTGCGGACACTCGCTTCAAACGGCCCCCGAGGGCCCCTCCGGACAGCCGCCTGTCTCAGGAATCACGCCCCCTCGACCCACTGCACGCCGGCGCACCTCCCCCACCGCACGCCCTCTCCCCGCGCCCCTCCAAAATCGAACAGGGACGGGGGCACTCCCGGCGGGCCGTAGGCTTGTCCCCATGCGTCTTGTAATCGCCAAGTGCACCGTGGACTACGCGGGCCGCCTCGCTGCACATCTGCCCTCCGCCGTGCGCCTGGTGATCGTGAAGGCCGACGGGAGCGTCAGCATCCACGCCGACGACCGGGCCTACAAGCCGCTGAACTGGATGTCCCCGCCGTGTTCCCTGAAGGAGACCGAGGGGGTGTGGACGGTCACCAACAAGGCCGGCGAGAAGCTGATCATCACGCTGGAGGACGTCCACCACGACTCCAGCCACGAGCTCGGCGTCGACCCCGGCCTGGTGAAGGACGGCGTCGAGGCCCACCTGCAGGAACTGCTCGCCGACCGGATGGAGGTCCTCGGCACCGGCTGGCAGCTGATCCGCCGCGAGTACCCCACCGCGATCGGTCCCGTCGACATCCTCTGCCGCGACTCCGACGGCGCCACCGTCGCCGTCGAGATCAAGCGCCGCGGCGAGATCGACGGCGTCGAGCAGCTCACCCGCTACCTCGACCTGCTCAACCGCGACCCGCTGCTGGCCCCGGTCAAGGGCATCTTCGCCGCCCAGGAGATCAAGCCGCAGGCCCGCGTCCTCGCCACCGACCGCGGCATCGGCTGCGTCGTCCTCGACTACGACGAGCTGCGCGGCATCGACGACGACAAGCTCAAGCTGTTCTGACCCCGGCGGCCCCGGCGACCCCGCCGGGCCCCGGCGGACCCCGGCGGGCCGCCCTCCGCGCCCGCCTGCCAAGATCGCCGCATGCCCGTGCGAAGCGCTGAACCGGTCGGCCGGTACGAGACCCATCTCACGCTGGCCCCGGCCGAGGCCGAGGCGCTCGCCGACTGGGCGGCCGCGAACGGCCTGGAGTTCACCCACATCCTGCTGGCCCGCGGCCGACACCCCTCGCAGCCGATGCTGTCCTGGCAGAGCGACGGCACCCTGGCCGCCCAGCACCACCGCGCCGCCGCCGAAGCGGCCCGGCTGCGGGCCGCCGGGTTCACCCCGGTCCGGGTGAAGATCGAGGCCGCCCCCTGGACCCCGGGCGTCCCCGACACCGACGCGGAAGCCGAACAGGCCGACCCCGCCCGCTACTTCGAGCACCACGTGAAGGTCCGACTGGCCCCGGACGTCCCCCGCGACGCCCTGGCCCGGGCCGCCGACGGCCACCACGCCCACGTCTCCTGGAACGCCCGTCGCACCGAACCCGACGGCCACAGCCAGTACTTCGTCACCCAGCGCTGCCACCGCCTCGGCCTGACCACCGCCGGCCGGCACCTCGACCGCCTCACCGCCGCCCTGACCGCCGCCGGCTTCCCGCCGCTGAAGGTCACCCGCGAGTACGTGGTCCACGACTCGGCGCTCGCGCTGGACTCCGGCTGGCTCGACGACGCCCCGACCACCGCCTGACCGAGGAGGCCCCGTGTCCGACCCCCGCATGCTGCCGCAGGCCCGTGACAACTGGCCCCGCACATTCCTGCCGATCGACGACCCTCGGGCCACCCAGGCCGAGATCTACGACCCGGCCCTGATCCAGTTCGCCAACGCCTACCGCGCCGGCGACCCGCAGTTCACCGACCCGGCCCTCTCCGCCGCCTGGTACGCGGCCCGCCGCACCGCGATGGACACCGTCCTGGCCGCCGTCGCCGCCTCCGGCCGGTCCGACCACCTGGTGCTGCGCGGCTCGGTGGTGCTGAAGGCCTGGTTCGGCGACGCCGCCCGCGAGCCCGGCGACCTCGACTTCGTCATCACCCCCGCCGACTGGATGCTCGACGACCCGCGCACCGAGGACCTGTTCGACGACCTCACCCGCACCGTCGCCGCCTCGACCGGCCCGGTCCGCTTCCTGCCCGAGCGGACCGTCAGCGAGGACATCTGGACGTACGAACGGGCCCCCGGCCGCCGCCTGCTGTTCAGCTGGGAGACCGACGGCCTGCCCGGCGGCACCGTCCAGCTCGACTTCGTCTTCAACGAGGAGCTGCCCGTCCCCGCCGAGCCCCTGGAGGTCGCCCCCGGCACGGTGCTGAACGTCGCCGGACGGGAGCTCTCGCTCGCCTGGAAACTCCTCTGGCTCGCCACCGACAGCGACCCGCAGGGCAAGGACCTGTACGACGCGGCCCTGCTGGCCGGTTCCACCCGCCTGCGCTACCAGGTACTGCGGGACGTCTTCGCGACCGACCTGGCGTACTACGCCGAGCACCCGATCGGCCTGGACGACGTGCTCACCGAGACCGACTGGCCGAACTTCGCCACCGAGTACCCGCGGCTGGCCGGCGAGGAGTCCGACCACACCCGACGCCTGGCCGACGCCCTCGCCCCGACCTTCGCCGAAGTCCCCGCCGCCGAGCTCGCCGCCTGGTGGCGCGAGGGCTGGCTCGTGCCCCTGCGCCGCCTGCACGCCGAACAGGGCCTCGCCGCCACCCAGGCCTGGCTGGCCGACCGCCGGGCGACGCTCCCGCTCGCCTACCGCCTCACCGCCGAGGCCCTCGGCGCGGCCGCCCCCGAACACCTCGGCGCGGCCATGCTCGGCTGCCCGACCTGGGCCGGGCACGCCGGATCGGCGGCTCGCGGCAACCTGGACCCGGAAACTGTCGAGGCTTGGCTCCGGGGCTAGCCCACCGCGCTGTTCGACGGGGACGGGCTGTCCGACGGCGAGGCGCTGGACGAGGTACTGGGCGACGGGGAGGACGACTGGGTGGACGACTTGGTGGGCTGCGGGGACGAACTCGTCGGCGGGGACGACGACTTGGTGGTGCTCGTCGTGGCGCTCGGCTTCGTACTGCTCGCGCTGCCGCTCGGCCGGTGACTGCTGGAGGGGCTGCCGCTCGCCGACTCCGACGGGCTGTCGGACGGCGTCGCGCTGTCGCTCGCCGACGGCCGCGGGCTGGTGCTGGGCCGGGGGCTGGTGGTGGCGCCCGGGTCCGGGACGATGTCGTCCGCGGAGTTGCCGGGCTGCTTGCCGGCCGGGCTGTCCTCGCTGCTGACGGCGACGCCGATCGCGGTGCCGAGCACGCCGAGCGCCATCACGGCGGCACTCGCGGCCAGAACGGTCTTCCGGGCCCCGGCGGGTGCCCGCTTGCGCAGCCGGGCCGGCACCTGGGCGATCGCGCGGATGGTGCGCCGGCCGCGGTCCGACGGGGTGTCGCCGGTGCCGGCGGTGATCGCCGCGGTCTCCTCCAGCCGGATCAGGTCGAGCATCCGCCGCCCGACCGCCCCACCGCGCTGGTCGCCGCCGGCGACGACGCGCAGCGCGAGCGCGGCCTCCAGTTCGGCGACGGCCCGCTGCGAGTTGCCGACGCACAGCGCGTACACGCCCAACTCGTGGTGGAACCAGCCCTGTTCGGCGTCCGCCCCGAGCATCCGGGCGGCCTCCAGGCCGAGTTGCAGGGCCCGCTCCCAGGCGCCCCAGCGCAGCGACAGGGCGAGCGCGGGCGCGGCGGCCCGGGCCAGCCGCAGCACCTGCTCGGGGCGGTCGGCGTCCCGTTCGGCCGCCAGTACCGCGAGGATCACCTCGGCCTCGGCGGCGACCTGGCGGGTCGTCACCGAGGCGTGCCCGACCCACCAGGACAGGTGTTCGGCCGCGCCGTGCGCGACGCCGCCGGGGGCGAACGGGGCGGGCTGCCCGTGCGCGTCGCCCTCGAGTTCGGGCAGCAGCGCGGCGAGCACGCCTTCGGTGAGCCGGTGGTGTCCGCCCACCGACACCGCCAGGCCGTTGTCCACCAGTTCCTGCAGCGCGCTCTCGCCGAGACCGACGTCGATCAGCGCGGGCAGGTGCGGCGCGGTCGGGCACTCCCCGTTCAGCGCCAGCGCCAGCCGCAGCACCCGCCGGGCCGGTTCGCTCAGGCCCTGCACCAGCAGCCGGGCCGGCGCGGCACTCTCACCGACCGACGGCAACGGCACCCCGGCCCGCAGCTCGGCCTCCAACTCGGCCGGATCGCTGGGGAGTTCGTACTCCTTCACGAAGCCGAAGACGCTCCGCCGGTCCTCCTGCGCGGCGACCAGCGCGTCCACCGCGACGTCCCGCTGCCGCACCAGCGCCGCCGCCCGGACGAACCGCAGCGGCAGGCCCTCCGACTCGAACCACAGGTCCACCGCCCAGGCCCGCTCGGCCTCGTCCAGCTGACGGCCCGCCAGTCGCGCCGCGAGCGTCAGACACGCCGACCGGGACAGGCCCGCCACCAGGTGGTCCCGCAAGCGCGAACCGGGCGGCGACGGCGGCGCGTCCGGCGCCGTACTGACCAGGAACGCGCACTCGGGGGCCAGCGCCAGCAGCTCCTCCAACTCCTCGCCGGACGGTTCCAGATCGTCGATCACCACCACCGCGGCGACCCCGGCCAGCAGTTCGACCAACTGCTCCCGGTCCGGACGGAAGTCCGGCGCCTGATGCGTCGTCGCGAACAGGTCCTGCAACAGATCGGCGGACGTCCTGCGGTAGCCGCTCAGCCGCACCACGCCGTCCGGCGCCAACTCCCCCGCCGCCTCGGCGACCGCCGCCAGCAACGCGGAACGGCCCGAGCCGGACTGCCCGACCAGCCGCACCGAACGCCCCTCCCGGAGCTGCCCGATCACGGCCTCGATGTCACCGTCACGGTCCAGCAGCGGCAGATCCCCCGGCCCGGCCCCCAACGCGAGCGGCCCCACCGCCGGACTCGGCCCCAACTCCGGCCGCGCCTGCACCAACCCGCGTATGCGCCGCGGCTGCGGCAACCACTCGTCCGGACAGCGCCGCGCCTCCGACCCCTCCGGCCCCCCGACCACCACCAGCCGCTCACCGCTGACCAGTTCCCCACCCCGCGGGCGTACCCCGTCCCCCCGGAATTCCCCGCTCGGCTGACCCACGTCGTTGCTCCCCGCCACTCGGACACCTGACCGGAGACTGTCCCACATGACCGAACCGGGTCAACACACCGGGTAGCGATGGGAAACCAGGGGCGCTGGGGGTACCCCCGGGCGAAGCCGAGGGGGTGGAACCGCGCGAAAGGGAACGCACCCCACCACAAGATCGCGCCACCGCACAATGGCTTGCCCGTACTCGCGCCCCAGCGGTCGGGCCCGCCACTACCCCATCGCGGGAAGCGCCGCCCCCTCCACCGCCAGAATCCGGTGCAGCCGCGTAGCCACCAGCAGCCGCTGGAGCTGCACCGGCACCTCCCGCAGGACGAGCCGTCGCCCGGCCCGCCCGGCCCGGCGGTGGGTGCCCATGATGACGCCGAGTCCGGTCGCGTCCCAGGACTCGAGCCGGCAGAGGTCGAGGACGAAGTCGCCCTCTCCGCCGTCGACCGCCGCGTGCAACCGCGCCTTGGCGTCGGCGGCGCTGCGCACGTCGAGCCGCCCTTCGATGGCCAGTCCGGTGTGGTCGCCGGTGATGCGCACGCTGTCCTCCTCCTCGGCCGTGTGCCGTTGCTCGTCCGCCGCGTTGCGCCCTGCCGCCCGTCCCGTTCCCCAAGGACCGACCGCGACATGTTTCGGGCCGGTTGTGCACCGGCCCTTGCTGAATCTGACGGCCAACCAGTTCCGCAGGTTGCTGTCACCCGGCGGACTGTCCCTCAACTTCACCCGTCCGAGGGAATATACGCAGGTACACCTGGTACTTACGCTCGATAACCGCCCAAATCACCCGTCTGCGGGGTGCTCCGTGAGCAAACTCACCCGGCGGGTGCGGGCGCCGCTAGAGAGCTGGTCGTACGGTCATCTGGTCCTCCCGGGGGCACGCCGAGGGCCGCCCGTGCCGGGGCAGCACCGACCGCCCGGCGGGAGCCACATCGCTCTGCGCCGGACTCTAGTAGGAGCACGCGTTCCGTGGTGCGTTCCGGCAGTGTGATCTGCACCGGAACAGGTGTGATCTGCGCCCCTCCCACGGAACCGCTCCGCCACACGGACCCCGCCGGACGAACTCCGTCACACCGGCCCCGTCACCGCTCCCCGGGAACGGGCACTCCCCGCTCCTGCGCGAGGATCGCCGCCTGCACCCGGCTGCGCAGCCCGAGCTTCGCGAGGATCCGGCTGACGTGCGTCTTGGTGGTGGCCTCCACCGTCCCGAGCCGGTGCGCGATCTCCGCGTTGGACAGGCCGGCCCCGAGGCAGCCGAGCACCTCCCGCTCCTTCGGCGTCAGCCCGTCCAGCAGCGCACCGGAGTCCGGCGCCGGAGCCGGCGACCTGGCGAAGGACGTGATCAGCCGCCGGGTGACGGACGGCGCTAGCATGCCGTCGCCGCGGGCGACCGTGCGGATGCCCTCGACCAGGGTGTCCGCCTCCAGGTCCTTGAGCAGGAACCCGGCGGCGCCGGCCCGCAGCGCGCCCCACACGTACTCGTCCAGGTCGAAGGTGGTGAGGACCAGCACCTGCGCCGCCCCGGCCTCCACCACCTGCCGGGTCGCGGCGACGCCGTCCAGCCGGGGCATCTGGACGTCCATCAGGACGACGTCCGGCCGCAGCTCCAGCGCCATCCGGACGGCCTGTTCGCCGTCCGCGGCCTCGCCGACCACCTGGAGGTCGGCCTCGGCCCGCAGGATCATCACCAGCGCGGCCCGGACGGCCGCCTGGTCCTCCGCCACCAGTACCCGGATCATTCCCGCTCCCCGCTCGCCGTCCGCGGCAGCACCGCCCGGACCCGCCACGTCCGCCCGTCCGGCCCGGCATCGAACTCGCCGCCGAGCAGTTGCGCCCGCTCGCCCATGCCGACCAGCCCGGCCTTCGCCCCGGGCACCGCCCGGCCCTCGCCCTCCCGGTACGCGGACTCCACGGTGATCTCCAACTCCCGCTCCCCGTACCGGATGCAGAGCCGGACGGAGCCAGGTGCGGCGTGCTTGACGGCGTTGGTCAGCGACTCCTGGACGATCCGGTACGCGGCCAGCTCGACCGGCGCGGGCAGCTCGACCGCCTCGCCCTGCTGCTCGGCCTCGAACCGCAGCCCGGCCGACCGCCCGGCCGCCCCGGCCTGCTCCAGCAGCACGTCGACGGCGGTCAACCGCGGTGCGGCGTAGGGCTCTTCGGGTGTGGCCTCGCGCAGCAGTCCGATCATCCGACGCATCTCGGCGAGGCCCTGCACGCTGTTCTCCCGGATCACCGCGAGCGCCTCCACCAACGGCTCGTCCGCCTCCCGTGCCTGACGGCGCGCCACCGCCTGCGCGCCGGTGGCGTGGATGGCGATCGCCGACAGGTGGTTGGCGATCACGTCGTGCAACTCGCGGGCCATCCGGGCCCGTTCGGAGACCACCGCGCCGCGCCGGTCCAGCTCGGCCAGCAGCGCGGTCTGCTCGGCCCGCAGCCGCTCCGTCTCGGCGACCTCCCGGTGCCGCCGCAGCAGGTCGGCCGTCCACACCGGGGAGAGGAAGATCAGCCCGCAGAACACGGCGACCAGCAGCGCCTCGGGCAGCGAGGCGTACTGCCACGTCAGGCCCGTCAGCACCACGGTGGTGGCGGCACCGGACAGCTGCAGGACCCGGCTCATCCGGGGCGGGCCGTACAGCACCGCCGCGTACAGCAGGTCGGTGTACAGCAGCATCGTCGGCACCAGCGAGCCGAGGTACACGGCGACGCCGAACACCACGCCGCCGACGCTGACCGTCCACACCGTCCACCGGCGCCGCACCAGCGACAGCCCGGCCATCGCCACCAGCGGCAGCACCGACACCCACGCCGACCACTCGGGCCGCCGGTCGTACGCGCCGACCGAGATCAGCAGCAGGCCGCCCAGCAGCCCGGCCAGGGCGATGGCCATGTCCTGCCCGCGTTCGGAGAGTCTCACCCGACCCATCCCAGCACTCCTCCCAACTGGCCGGAACGACCGCTCGGAGGAACCGCCGTCCGACGAACGGCTGACACGCCACTCCGCTGGCCGGACGATGACGGCCCGCCCGGGTGCGGGAAGGATCGAAGCATGGTTTCCCTGATCGTGGCCGGCGAGGCCGGCTTCTGGGTCGTACTGGCGGCGGGGCTGCTGGCCCGCTACGCGCTGCGCCTGCGCCGCACCGGCCTGGCGCTGCTGGCGCTGCTGCCGGTGGTCGATCTGGTGATCCTCGGCGCCACCGTCGCCGACCTGCGCGGCGGCGCCACCGCCGACTGGACGCACGGCCTGGCCGCCGCCTACGTCGGCTTCTCGATCGCCTACGGCCACCGCATGGTCCGCTGGGCCGACGGCCACGCCGCGCACCGGCTGGCCGGCGGCCCCAAGCCGCCCGGCGCGCCCAAGTACGGCGCGCCGAGGGCCCGTTACGAGTGGGGCGTGTTCCTGCTGACGCTGCTGGCCTCGGCCGTCACGGTGGCGCTGATCGCCGCCGTCCAGTGGCTGGTCGGCGACGCCGCGCGCACCGCGCGGCTGGATTCCTGGTACCCGCGGATGGCGCTGGTGGTCGGCATCAACCTCGTCATCGCCGCCAGCTACACGGTCTTCCCCAAGCGGCCCAAGCAGACCGGATGACCAGGCGTCAGCGGTTCTCGCCGGGCACCCACAGCACGTCGCCGCGCTCCTTGTTGGCGGTGCGGGCCAGGATGAACAGCAGGTCGGACAGCCGGTTCAGGTACTTCGCGGTCAGCGGGTTGATGTTGTCCCCGTGCGCCTCGATCGCCGCCCAGGTGGCCCGCTCGGCCCGCCGCACCACGGTGCACGCCAGGTGCAGGTACGCGGCGCCGGGGGTGCCGCCGGGCAGGATGAAGCTGCGCAGCTTCTCCAGCTCCTCCAGGAACCGGTCGCAGTCGCCCTCCAGCCGGTCGATGTACGACTGCTCGACCCGCAGCGGCGGGTACTTGGGGTCCTCGACGATCGGCGTCGCCAGGTCCGCGCCCACGTCGAACAGGTCGTTCTGGATCCGGGTCAGCACCGTCACCAGCTCGCCGTCCAGCGCCCCGGCGGCCAGCGCCACGCCGATCGCGGCATTGGCCTCGTTGGTGTCGGCGTACGCGATCAGTCGCGGGTCGGTCTTGGTGGTCCGGCTCATGTCGCCGAGCGCGGTCGTGCCGTCGTCCCCGGTGCGGGTGTAGATGCGCGTCAGGTTCACCATGCCCGCAGCCTAGCGCCCACGTCGGAGCGGGTGGACGCGAGCCGCGTCACGCTCTCCTGACGCCGGATCAGGCGTCCGGGAGATCAAGCACCCGGGAAATCAAGTACCCGGGAAATCAGGCGACGTTGACCCTCTGCCCGGGCGGGGCGGCCTCCAGCCAGGCCAGGAAGCCGGTCAGCGCGTCGTCGCTCATCGCGAGCTCCAGCGGCGCGCCCCGGTGCAGGCAGCGCAGCACCACGGAGCCGGAGAGCAGGGCGAGTTCTTCCTGCCCCTGCGGGTAGCGGCGGCCCAGCACCTCGATCTCGGTGCGCGGCAGGACCCGTCGCGGCCGGGGCGCGTAGGAGAACACCCGGAACCACTCGATGGAGTCGCCGCTGTACCGGCCGATACCAAAAACCCACCCCTTGCCGTCGGTCTGTGGGACCGGGGCCGAGGTGGGTTGGCCGTTCTCGTCGAGATCCGGCTGCGTGGAGGCGTCCGCCGGCATTTTCAAGCGGTAGGAGCAGTCGAAGGTGCCGCCCACCCGCTGGATGAGGCGGCGGCGTACCGCGAAGCCGACCAGGCCCGCGAGGGCGAGGACCACTACCGACGCGCACACCACAAGGGCGAGGACCACGCTCACCTACCTCCTCGCTGCCTTCATCCCCGTTGGCGGCCTTGCGCGGCCACCCATTCCTACCAACTGATACGACAGTCCCGAGGACACGCTACAAGCGTCCCCGGGACCGTCGCTGAGACCAGGCTCAGTGGTGCGCCTTCAGGCCGCCGGCGGCGACCAGCCGGACCTCGGCGCGACGCTCGGCGTGCGCGTCGGCCTCGTTCCGGGCGTTCTCCAGCGCGCGCTCGGCGCGGGCGACGTCGATCTCGTCGGCCAGCTCGGCGATCTCGGCAAGGATCGACAGCTTGTTGTCGGCGAACGAGATGAAGCCACCGTGCACCGCGGCGACGATCGTGCCCTCGGAGACGGTGCGGATGGTGACCGGGCCGGTCTCCAGCACGCTCAGCACCGGGGTGTGACCCGGCATGATGCCGGTGTCGCCGGAGGCCGTACGGGCAACAACGATGGTGGCCGCACCGGACCACACCTTGCGGTCGGCTGCGACCAGCTCGACGTGCAGCTCAGCCAACGTGGGCTCCTTGGCTCTTGCCGGGGCGCGGCCACCCGGGCGAACGGGCGGCTGAGCTCTCGGCAGTTTCGGTAAGAATAACGGTCACGCGCCCCCGGAACGAAACCAAGGGCCCGTAAATGACCGGGATCACAGCACTTCCAGCGTTGAGGGGTGGCCCCCGACGAGAGCCGGGAACCACCCCTCAACGGTTGGGTCTGCCGTGCGACCGGCCTGCGGTTACTTCTTCAGCAGCTCGGCGGCGTTGCGCTCGAGGTCATCGATGCCACCGCACATGAAGAAGGCCTGCTCCGGGACGTGGTCGTACTTGCCGTCCGCGATGGCGTTGAAGGCCTCGATGGTCTCCGACAGCGGGACGGTCGAGCCCTCGACACCGGTGAACTGCTTCGCCACGTAGGTGTTCTGCGAGAGGAAGCGCTCGATGCGGCGGGCACGCTGCACCGTGATCTTGTCTTCCTCGGACAGCTCGTCGATACCGAGGATCGCGATGATGTCCTGCAGGTCCTTGTACTTCTGCAGGATCCCCTTGATACGGATGGCCGTGTCGTAGTGGGTCTGCGCGATGTACCGCGGGTCGAGGATGCGGGACGTGGAGTCCAGCGGGTCGACGGCCGGGTAGATGCCCTTCTCCGAGATCGGGCGCGACAGAACGGTGGTCGCGTCCAGGTGGGCGAAGGTGGTGGCCGGCGCCGGGTCGGTCAGGTCGTCCGCGGGGACGTAGATCGCCTGCATCGAGGTGATCGAGTGACCGCGGGTCGAGGTGATGCGCTCCTGCAGGAGGCCCATCTCGTCGGCCAGGTTCGGCTGGTAACCCACCGCGGAGGGCATACGGCCGAGCAGGGTCGACACCTCGGAACCGGCCTGGGTGAACCGGAAGATGTTGTCGATGAAGAGGAGCACGTCCTGCTTCTCGACGTCGCGGAAGTACTCCGCCATGGTCAGCGCGGAGAGCGCGACGCGCAGACGGGTGCCCGGCGGCTCGTCCATCTGGCCGAAGACCAGCGCGGTCTTGTCCAGAACGCCCGAGTCGACCATCTCGTCGATGAGGTCGTTGCCCTCACGGGTGCGCTCACCGACACCGGCGAACACCGACACACCACCGAAGTTCTCGGCGACGCGGTAGATCATCTCCTGGATCAGAACGGTCTTGCCGACACCGGCACCACCGAACAGACCGATCTTGCCACCCTGGACGTACGGGGTGAGCAGGTCGATGACCTTGATGCCGGTCTCGAACATCTCGGTCTTCGACTCGAGCTCGGAGAAGTTCGGGGCCTTGCGGTGGATCGGCCACTTGACCTCGACGGAGGCCTCGAACTCGGCCTTGTCGACGTTCAGCACCTCACCGAGGGCGTTGAAGACCTTGCCCTTGGTGATCTGGCCGACCGGGACGGAGATCGCCGAACCGGTGTCGGTGACCTGCGAGCCGCGGACCAGGCCGTCGGTCGGCTGCATCGAGATGCCGCGGACCAGGCCGTCGCCGAGGTGCTGGGCAACCTCGAGGGTCAGGGTCTTCTTGCCGGTGCCGTCGGGGTTGTCCACCTCGACGTGCAGGGCGTTGTACATGTCCGGAATAGCGTCGACGGGGAACTCCACGTCGACGACCGGGCCGATGACCCGCGCGACGCGGCCCGTCGCCGTGGTCTCAACAGTGGTGGTCATATCATTCGCTCCCCGCGCTAGCGTCGGCCAGCGCGTTCGCGCCGCCCACGATCTCGCTGATTTCCTGGGTGATCTCGGCCTGACGGGCCGAGTTGGCAAGCCGCGTGAGCGACTTGATGAGCTCGCCGGCGTTGTCCGTCGCGCTCTTCATCGCACGCCGACGGGCGGCGTGCTCGGAGGCGGCCGACTGCAGGAGAGCGTTGTAGATCCGGCTCTCGACGTACCGCGGCAGCAGGGCGTCGAGGACGCCTTCGGCCGACGGTTCGAAGTCGTACAGCGGGAAGATCTGGTTCTTCGCCGGCGACTTGTCGCTGAGCTCGACCTCGTCGAGCTTCAGCGGCAGCAGGCGCCGGTCCACGGCCGTCTGCGTCAGCATCGACACGAACTCGGTCGACACCAGGTGCAGCTCGTCCACGCCACCGGTCTCCGCGGTGAAGGCCTCGATGAGGTCCGCCGCGACGGTCTTCGCGTCCCCGTAGGTCGGCTTGTCCGAGAAGCCCGTCCACGAGTTCGCGACCGCGAGGTTGCGGAACCCGTAGTACCCGACGCCCTTGCGGCCGACGATGTACGTGACCACTTCCTTGCCTTCTTCGCGGAGGCGGGCGGCAAGCGCCAGCGACTGCTTGATGGCGTTGGTCGAGTAGCCGCCCGCCAGACCGCGGTCCGCCGTGATCACAAGCACGGCGGCGCGGGTGGCGTTCGGGTTCTCGGTGGTCAGCGGGTGCTTCGCGTTGGACCGGGTGGCCACCGCGGTCACCGCACGGGTGAGCTCATCGGCGTACGGGGTGGAGGCGGCCACCGCGCGCTGCGCCTTGACGATGCGCGACGCGGAGATCATCTCCATCGCCTTGGTGATCTTCTTCGTCGCGGTGACGGAGCGGATGCGGCGCTTGTAGACCCGAAGCTGTGCTCCCATGGGTCGTTACGTCCTTTCCCTCGCTACCGGACTCAGGCCTGCTCGGAGAGCAGCTTGCCGTCCGCCGTGGTGTAACCCTGCTTGAACGAGGTGATCGCCGCGGTCAGCGCGTCGATGGTGCCGTCCTCGAGCTTCTGGGTCTCGGCGATGCCGGTCAGGATGCCCTTGTGCTCCAGGCGCAGGTGGTCGAGGAACTCGCGCTCGAAGCGACGGATCTCGGCGACCGGGACGTCGTCCAGCTTGCCGGTGGTGCCGGCCCAGATCGAGACAACCTGGTCCTCGACCGCGAACGGCTGGTACTGGCCCTGCTTCAGCAGCTCGACCATGCGCGCACCGCGCTCCAGCTGGGCCTTGGAGGCCGCGTCCAGGTCGGAACCGAAGGCGGCGAACGCCTCCAGCTCGCGGTACTGGGCCAGGTCCAGGCGCAGGCGGCCGGCGACCGACTTCATGGCCTTGATCTGGGCGGAGCCACCGACGCGGGAGACCGAGATACCGACGTTCACGGCCGGGCGGATGCCGGCGTTGAACAGGTCGGACTCCAGGAAGCACTGGCCGTCGGTGATGGAGATGACGTTGGTCGGGATGTACGCCGAGACGTCGTTGGCCTTGGTCTCGATGATCGGCAGACCGGTCATCGAGCCGCCGCCGAGGGCGTCGTTCAGCTTGGCGCAGCGCTCCAGCAGGCGGGAGTGCAGGTAGAAGACGTCACCCGGGTAGGCCTCGCGGCCCGGCGGGCGGCGCAGCAGCAGGGAGACGGAGCGGTAGGCCTCGGCCTGCTTCGACAGGTCGTCGAAGACGATGAGGACGTGCTTGCCGTCGTACATCCACTCCTGGCCGATGGCCGAACCGGTGTACGGGGCGAGGTACTTGAAGCCGGCCGGGTCGGAGGCGGGAGCAGCCACGATCGTGGTGTACTCCAGCGCGCCGGCCTCCTCCAGGGCGCCGCGGACGGACGCGATGGTGGAGCCCTTCTGGCCAACGGCGACGTAGATGCAGCGGACCTGCTTCTCCGGGTCGCCCGAGCGCCAGTTGTCGCGCTGGTTGATGATGGTGTCGACGGCGACCGCGGTCTTGCCGGTCTGACGGTCACCAATGATCAGCTGGCGCTGGCCGCGGCCGATCGGGGTCATCGCGTCGATGGCCTTGATGCCGGTCTGCAGCGGCTGCTTGACCGACTTGCGGGCCATGACGCCGGGGGCCTGCAGCTCCAGGGCACGGCGGCCGGTGGAGGCGATGTCGCCCAGGCCGTCGATCGGGTTGCCCAGCGGGTCCACGACGCGGCCGAGGTAGCCGTCGCCGACCGGAACCGAGAGGACCTCGCCGGTGCGGCGCACGGTCTGGCCCTCTTCGATGCCGCCGAACTCACCGAGGATGACGACACCGATCTCGCGGGTGTCGAGGTTCAGCGCGAGGCCGAGCGTGCCGTCCTCGAACTTCAGCAGCTCGTTCGCCATGACCGAGGGCAGGCCCTCGACATGCGCGATGCCGTCCGCCGCGTCAGTGACCTTGCCGACCTCTTCCACAGAAGCGGCGTCCGGCTGGTACGACTGGACAAAGTCGGCCAGCGCGTCCCGGATCTCCTCCGGACGGATCGTAAGCTCCGCCATCAGGCTTCCCTGCTCTCCTAGTTTGCGATCCTCGGCCCGCCATTGAGGGCCGCAAGTGCTCGACTCTCGGCCGGGTCGGGTGAACCGGCCGTACGTTTTGCCGGCCCACCTGGTGTGGACCGACGCCCGACCGAGGGTCGGATAGTGCTGGTGCTCAGCCTTCGAGGCCCTGGCGAGCGCCTTCGAGGCGGCTCGCGACGGTGCCGTCGATGATCTCGTCGCCGATCTGCACCCGGACACCGCCCTGGACCTCGGGGTCCACGTCGATGTTCAGGTGCACCGGACGGCCGTGCAGGCCGGCCAGCGCAGCGGCGAGCCGCTCCTTCTGGCGGTCCGACAGCGGCACAGCGCTGGTGACCAGGGCCACCACGCGGCCACGCCGGGAGGCGGCGAGCTTGGAGTAGGACTCCAGGCCGCCTTCCAGGCTACGGCCCCGGGGGGCGGTGACCAGGCTGGTGACCAGGCGGACGGTGCCCGCGTTGGCCTTGCCGCCGAGCAGCTTGCGGATCAGCGCCGTCTTGGCGGCCTTGTCGGCCTTCGGCTCGGTCAGCGCGGCGCGCAGCTCGTGCGAGCCCGCCACCACCCGGCCGAACCGGAACAGCTCGTCCTCGACATCGTCCAGCGCGCCCGCCTTGTCGGCGGCGATGACCTCGGCGTACGCGGTCAACTGCTCGGCCGCGTCGGCCAGGTCACGCGAACCGGACCAGCGCGAGCGGACCAGGCCGGAGACCAGGTCGACGGTCTCGCCGGAGACCTGACCGGCCAGCAGCGAGGCGACCAGCTGGGCCTTGTCCTCACCGGACCGCGACGGGTCGGTCAGCACGCGGCGCAGCGAGACCTCACGGTCCAGCAGCACGGTGACGGCGGCGAGTTCCTCGGCGAGCTTGGCCGCGTCCACCGAAGTGTTGTCGGTCAGGCTCTCGAGGTTCCCGCGACCGGCGGCGAGGGCCTCACGGCTCGCGCCGATCACTTGGACGCACCCTGGGCAGCGGCGGCCTTGGACTCCAGCTCGTCCAGGAAGCGGTCGATGACACCGCTCTGGCGGGCGTGGTCCTCCAGGGACTCACCGACGATGCGGGAGGCCAGCTGGGAGGCCAGCGAGCCCACGTCCTGGCGCAGGGCGGCGGTCGCCTGCTTCTTGTCGGCGTCGATCTGCGCGTGGCCGGCGGCGACGATGGCCTCGCGCTGACGCTGGCCCTCCTCGCGCATCTCGGCGATCAGGACAGCGCCCTGCTCACGGGCGTGCTCGGTGATCCGAGCGGCCTCGTGACGCGCCTCGGCCAGCTCGGCACGGTACTGCTCCAGCAGGGCCTGGGCCTCGGCCTGAGCGGTCTCCGCGCGCTTCATGCCGCCTTCGATGGAGTCGCGGCGCTCCTCCAGCACCTTCTCGATGCTGGGGAGGAGCTTCTTGCCGAGAAGACCGAAGACGATGAAGAAGCAGAGCAGGCCGATGATGACCTCGGGCCACGCGGGGAGAAGAGGGTTCATCTTCTCTTCAGCCGCGAGGAGAACCTCGGGGGTCATATCAGAACCTTTCGTCGGAATTGACTACCGGTGCGCCTGGCTCACTGGCCGTAGACGAACGGCATGACGATGCCGATCAGGGCGAGGGCCTCGGTCAGGGCGAAGCCGATGAACATGTTGGAGCGGATCAGGCCGGCAGCCTCGGGCTGACGGGCCATCGCCTGCACGCCGTTACCGAAGATCAGACCGACACCGATGCCGGGGCCGATCGCAGCGAGGCCGTAGCCGATGGAAGCAACGGAACCGGACACACCAGCGGCGAGAGCGGACATCTCAGCTAATCCTTTGCGGGGATGGGATACCGGTGGGTGTTGGCCACCGGGAGTTCAGGGGCGCGGCCGGGGCCGCGGGGCTCAGTGCGCCTCTTCCAGGGCACCGGCGATGTAGCTGCTGGCGAGCATCACGAAGATGTACGCCTGCAGGAACTGCACCAGCAGCTCGAAACCGGTCAGACCGACGGCCACCACGAAGGACACCGAGCCGTACAGGGCGCCGATGCTGGGGCTCAGCAGGTACCACGAGGCCACCGAGAAGACGACGATCAGCAGGTGACCGGCGAACATGTTCGCGAAGGCTCGGACCGCGAGGGTGAAGGGGCGCACGAAGATGTTCGAGAAGAACTCGATCGGCACCAGGATGAACATGACCCAGCCGGGGATGCCCGACGGCCAGCAGAGGTTCTTCATACCGCCGACGAAGCCGTGCTTCTTGAAGGTCAGCGTCATGTAGGTGATCCACACGATCGCCGCGAGCCCGACCGGGAACGCGATGCGCGACATCACCGGGAACTGGGCGAACGGGATGATGGACATGATGTTCATGATCCACACGAAGAAGAACATCGAGACCAGCATCGGGACGTACTTCTCGCCCTTTTTGCCGATCGTCTCGAGCACGATGCTCCGCTTGACGAAGTCGTACCCGATCTCGCCGACCAGCTGGAGCTTGCCCGGGAGCAGCTTCGGCTTGGCGAACGCGGCCCAGAAGAAGCCGACCACCAGGAGTGCGCAGATGATCGACAGCAGCATCGGCTTGGTGAAGTCGACGCTACCGATCGAGAAGATCGGCTTGAAGTCGAACTCGTTCAGGCCGGGGGCCGGGAAGCCGCAGCCGGAGTTCAGGTGGCAACCGGCCTCGGAGGCGAGCTGGACGTCAGCACCCACCACAGACTCCTTCGTTCTGACGCATGGTTACGGCAACCTCGGTGTGTCGGCGTGGCCTGCGGCCACGGTGCGGCACTGGAACTAGTTGGATTTCTCGCGGACCCTGCGCGGCGCATATCCACGCCACGGGATCTTCGAAAGCTTCGTGGAGTTGGGGGGCGATCCGTCCGATTCCCGGAGGGACCTGGCCGCATCCCGCACTCCGCCGTTGGGACGGACGATAGCAGCCCGTCAGGAGGGCATAAACACCGCCCCCCTCGCGAGGGGGACGGTGTGCCCCACTCACGGTTGACGCCCGGATTTCGACTTGCCGTCGGGTTCCACGTAGAAGGTCTTCGCCCTGAGCCAGCCGCGCACCTGGAACGCCGTCCAGATGATCGCGAGCCCGAGCAGGGTGAAACCGAAGACCTTGTGGTCGAAGAACGAGAGGTGCTTGGCGACTGCCAGCAGAATGCCGATCAGCAGGATCTGCGTGGTGTAGACCAGCAGCGCTGCCGCCATCATCATCTGCGGATTGTTCCGGGTCAGCCGGTCGAGTGCGACCTGGCCGAATCCGAAGAAACCGATCACCACCACCGTTGCCAGCAGGGCGCCGAGCAGGCCCTTCCCCTGGGCAACGGCGAAGGAGATCGCCATGGCGATCACTCCGGCGGCCGCAGTGGGGATTGCGGCGCCACGGAGGATCCGGGCGTCGTGGGACGGCATGTCGGCAGCTCCGGCGGCATGTCGGTGGCAAGGGGCAGAGGTACAAGGACGAGAACCACGCCGCGGACCACCACTGAGTGCGGAGCCCGTCGAGGGAGACCGACCAGGGACGGAAGTCCTCCATGTCAGGTCTTTCGGCGTGTTCTCGGTACTCGTGAACGGTATCACAAACTATTTGATGAGAGCTTTACCATGAACGTGTGGCACCTGTCACACCATCGGCCCACGAGTGCCGCCGAACGGGTGTATCCGAACGGCCCAACGGGAGTTGACACCGCGTCAGGACTGCCGCTCGTCCCGCCGGCCGGACGCCGTCGCCCCCGTTCCGATCCGCCCCAGCAGGGCCTTGTCCTCGGCCGACAGCTCGGCCATCGCGGGCACCTCGGAGGCGTCCTCGCCGGCGTCCTTAGCACCCTTCACGGAATCCGGCCCGGCGGCCCGCTCGCTGCTGCGGTAGCGGGGCGGCACGAACGGCTGAACGGCCTTCGGGGCGCGCGGCTTGAAGCGCGGCATCAGCAGCACCGCGAGGCCCACCAGGCACAGGCCCGCCATGGTCAGGACGACCGTGCGGCCGGTGTTGGTGATCGAGACCGCGACGGTGCCGAAGGCGATCAGCGCGGCCCAGAAGTACATGATCAGCACGGCCCGGCTGTGCGAGTGCCCGACCTCCAGCAGCCGGTGGTGCAGGTGCTGCTTGTCCGCCGCGAACGGCGACTTGCCCGCCCAGGTGCGGCGCACCACGGCCAGCAGCAGGTCCGCCAGCGGCAGCGCGATCACCGTCAGCGGCAGGATCAGCGGGATGTAGATCGGCACCAGGGCGTGCACGGCGCTGGTCTGCGAACCGGTCCGGGCCGAGATCAGGTCGGGGTCGACGCGGCCGGTGATGGAGATCGCGGCGACGGCCAGCATCAGGCCCAGCATCATCGAGCCGGAGTCGCCCATGAAGATCCGCGCCGGGTGCAGGTTGTGCGGCAGGAAGCCCAGGCACATGCCGATCAGCACGGCGGTGAACAGCGCGGCGGGAGCGGCGTCGTTGATCCCGTAGCCCAGCCAGAGCCGGTACGAGTACAGGAAGAACGCGATCGCGGCGATGCACACCATGCCCGCCGCCAGGCCGTCCAGGCCGTCGATGAAGTTCACCGCGTTCACCATCACGACCACCAGCGTGACGGAGATCAGCATGCCCTGGGTGGGGGTGAAGGTGACCGTGCCGTAGCCGGGCACCGGGATGGAGATCACCGTGACGCCCTGCCACACCATCACGCCGGCCGCGATCATCTGACCGCCGAGCTTCACCAGCGCGTCCACGCCCCACTTGTCGTCCAGGACGCCCAGCACGAACATGATCCCGGCTCCGGACAGCAGCGCCTTGACGTCCGCGCTCTGTACGAACAGCCGCCCCAGGTTGGTGAGTTGGGACGCCGCCAGCAGGCCGGCCAGCAGGCCGCCGAACATCGCGATGCCGCCGAGCCGCGGGGTCGGTTCGCGGTGCACGTCACGCGCCCGGACCGCGGGCATGGCGCCGGCGGCGATCGCGAACTTCCGCACCGGGGCCACCAGCAGGTAGGTCACTGCCGCCGAGACGAACAGGACCAGCAGATACTCACGCACCACTGGCCTCCAGGGTCACGGTCCGACGGACGAGTACGCAGGGTACTCCCGCGCAGGTTCGGGGTTCGAGGTGCGTCGCCACGGTGCACACCTTATTGACTCCGACGCCCAGCCCCCGCATCGCGGTTCGCCTCCGCGGCCACCGGATGCTCAGCGGCGCCCGGCGAAGGCCCGCGCCAGCTCCCGGACCCGGCCCCGCACCGACGCCGGCTCGGCCCCGCGCAGCACCTGTCCGAGCAGCTCACCGACCTCGCCGAGCTCGCTCTCCCCCATCCCCTGGGCCGCGCAGGTGCCGGTGCCGAGCCGGATCCCGGAGGTCTCGGTGGGCGGCGCCGGGTCGTACGGGACGGCGCACCTCCCGAGCATCAACCCCGCTGCGGCGCAACGGCGTTCGGCCTCCACGCCGGTCAGGCCGAGGCCGCCGACCTCCGCGGTCACCAGGTGGGTGTCGGTGCCGCCGGTGAGCGGCGCGGCCCCGGCGGCGGCCAGCGCGGCAGCCAGCGCCCGCGCTCCGGCCACGGCCCGGCGGGCGTACTCGGCGAACGCGGGGGTGGCGGCCTGGGCCAGCGCCACCGCCTTGGCGGCCACCTCGTTCATCGCCGCCCCGCCCTGGCAGAACGGGAACACCGCGCGGTCGATCCGGTCCGCCAGTTCGTCGGTGCACAGCAGCAGGCCGCCGCGCGGACCGCGCAGCAGCTTGTGGGTGGCCACGGCGGTGACGTCCGCGTACGGCACCGGGGACGGCGCGAGGCCGGCCGCGACCAGGCCGGCGCTCTGCCCGGCGGTGGCGATCAGGTAGGCGTCCACCTCGTCGGCGATCTCCCGGAAGGCCGCCCAGTCCAGGTGCCGGGGGTAGGAGATGCCGCCCGCGACGATCGCCTTGGGACGGTGCTCGTGGGCCAGCCGGCGGACCTGGTCGAGGTCGATCAGGCCGTCCTCCTCGCGCACCCCGTAGCCGTGGAACTGGAACCAGCGGCCGGAGAAGTTGGCCCGCGAACCGGCGCTCAGGTGGCCGCCGTGCTCCAGCGACATCGCCAGCACCGCGTCGCCCGGCCGCAGCAGCGCCGCGTAGGCCGCCAGCACGGCCGAAGTCGCCGACCGGGGCTGGACGTTGGCGTGCGGGGCGGCGAACAGTTCGCGGGCCCGGTCGACCGCCAGCAGCTCGACGGTGTCGGCGGGCGCGCAGCCGGTGTGGTGGCGGCGGCCGGGGTAGCCCTCGGCGTACTTGTCGATCAGCGGGCCGGTCAGCGCCGCCAGCACGGCAGGGGTGGCCAGGTTCTCGCCGGCCAGCAACTGCACGGAATCGGCCCGGCGTTCGTCCTCGGCGGCGAGCAGGTCGGCGGTCAGCGGGTCCGCCGCGCGCAGGGCCTCGGCGGCCTGCCAGTGGGTCTGTCGGGCATCGGCGACCGTCATGCTGGCTCCCGGGTGGGGGGTCCCCCAGCCGAAGGCGAGGGGGCCGGTGCGGGCGGAGATCTCTCCAGCCTAGGTCGGCCCCTGTCACCGGGCCCGCCCCCACGCGCGGGACTGGGCCTTTCGGCCGCGCCCCGGTCACCTGCATCGCCTGCGCACGCAGGCTTCACAACTTCTCCACCGAAACTTTAGTGGAGGGCGCTCAACTCACCGGTCCACGCCGGTCAGTGCGGTCACCACCGGGTCCAGCGCGTCGAATATCTCCTCGCCGCAGTTGCGGAACATGCCGATCGGCGCCCCGTACGGGTCCCTCAGCTCATCCGATTCCGGTGCGGCGGCCAGCAGCCAGCCGCGCAGGGCGGCGGCCGAGCGGACCAGCGCGCGGGCGCGTTCGGTCAGCCGCGCGCCGTCCCTGGGGTCGGGCAGGGTCCGCGGATCGACCCTTTGCACCAACCGGGTGAACTCCTTCAGCGTGAAGGTGCGCAGACCCGCCGCGTGTCCCATCGAGATCACCTGCGCGCGGTGGTCCAGGGTCGCGGTCAGCACCAGGTCGGCGTCGATCACGTGTTCGTCGAGCAGCTCCCGCCCGGCGAAGCCGGCGCTGTCCGCGCCGTACTCACCCAGCACGGTGGCCGCGTGCGCCTCCATCGGGGCACCCTCGTGGCCCCAGGTCCCGGCGCTCTCCACGACGATCCGGCCGCCCACCCGGGCGCCCAGCCGGGAGTCCAGCTCCAACCGCGCCAGGCGCTCGGCGATCGGGGAGCGGCAGATGTTGCCGGTGCAGACGAACAGGATCTTGAAGGTGTCCAGCGGGAGCGGCCCGGACGCCGGGAACGGCGCCAGGGCACTCCCCGCTCCGTACAACGGGGCGGCGGTCAACTGCCGGCCTCGACGTCCGGAGCGACCTCCCTCAGCTGCTCGACGCTGATCGCGCCCGCCCGCAGCACCACCGGCACCTTGCCGGTGACGTCGACGATGGTGGAGGCCGTGGCGTAGTCGGCCGTCCCGCCGTCGAGGTAGATCGACACCGCGTCACCGAGTTGCGCCTCGGCCGCGTCGCAGGTGGACGGGGACGGGCCGCCGGTCTTGTTGGCGGAGGACACCGCGAGCGGGCCGGTGGCGTTCAGCAGCTCCAGCGCGACCGGGTGCAGCGGCATCCGGACGGCGACGGTGCCCCGGGTCTCGCCCAGGTCCCAGCGCAGCGACGGCTGGTGCCGGGCCACCAGGGTCAGGCCGCCCGGCCAGAACGCGTCCACCAGCTCCCAGGCCTGCTCGGAGAAGTCGGTGACCAGCCCGTGCAGCGTGGTCGGCGAGCCGACCAGCACCGGCGAGGGCATGTTCCGCCCGCGCCCCTTGGCCGCCAGCAGCGCGCCGACCGCCTCCGGCGAGAACGCGTCCGCCGCGATCCCGTACAGCGTGTCGGTCGGCACCACCACCAGCTCCCCGCGGCGGATCGCCGTGGCGGCCTCACGCAGCCCGCTGGCGCGATCCTGGGCGTCGGAGCAGTCGTATCGGCGGCTCATCGGAGCAATCCCCTTCCGGTGAATTCAGTGGTGGTCTACAACGAAGCGCGACGGGCAGTAGTGCCGTGCCCGATGTTCACAACGAAGCCCTTCGGGCCGTTGTGAAGCGCGGCCGGTTGTTCAGGTCCCGGTGGTCGGCGGCGTCCGTCCAGCCGCCCTCCTCGCGGAAGATCCACGGGACCTGGCCGCCCTGGGTGTCCGCGTGTTCGATCACCACCGCACCGCCGGGCCGCAGCAGCCGGGCGGCGACCCGCTCGATGCCGCGGATGGTGTCCAGGCCGTCCTCGCCGGAGAACAGCGACATCTGCGGGTCGTGGTCGCGGGCCTCGGGGGCGACGTACTCCCACTCGGTGAGCGGGATGTACGGCGGGTTGCTGATCACCAGGTCGAACCGGCCGTCCCAGGCCCGGTCGTCGGCGAACGCCTTGGTGGCGTCGCCCTGGTGCAGGTGGACCCGGGCCCGGTCGGGGCTGGCCTCGATGTTGCGGCGGGTGTAGGCGATCGCGCCCTCGTCGAGCTCGAACGCGTGCACCGTGGAACGCGGCAGCTCCTGGGCGAGCGCCAGCGCGATCGCCCCGGAGCCGGTGCACAGGTCGACCACCAGCGGCTCGGCGACGTCCATCGCGCGGACCGCCTCTATCGCCCACTCGACCACTGTCTCGGTCTCCGGCCGGGGCACGAACACCCCGGGGCCGACCTCCAGTTCGAGGTAGCGGAAGAACGCCCGCCCGGTGATGTGCTGCAGCGGCTCGCGCTGCTCGCGGCGGGAGATCGCCTCCCAGTAGCGGGCGTCGAAGTCCCCGTCCGGCACGGTGTGCAGCTGGCTGCGCTTCACGCCGTGGATGTGCGCGGCCAGCTCCTCGGCGTCGAAACGCGGCGAGGGTACGCCGGCCGCGGCCAGGCGCTGGGTGGCCTGGGCCACCTCGGCGAGCAGCAGGTTCATCCCTCGGGCCCCTTAGGCTCAGTTCTCCTGCGCGGCGGCCAGCTTGGCCGCGGCGTCGGCGTCCACACAGGACTGGATCACCGCGTTCAGGTCGCCGTCCAGCACCTGGTCCAGGTTGTACGACTTGAACCCGGTGCGGTGGTCGGAGATGCGGTTCTCCGGGAAGTTGTACGTCCGGATCCGTTCGGAGCGGTCGACCGTGCGGACCTGGCTGCGGCGGGCGTCGGACGCCTCCCGCTCGGCCTCCTCCTGCGCGGCGGCCAGCAGCCGCGAACGCAGGATGCGCATCGCCTGCTCCTTGTTCTGCAGCTGGCTCTTCTCGTTCTGGCAGGACGCGACGATACCGGTCGGCAGGTGGGTGATCCGGACCGCGGAGTCGGTGGTGTTGACCGACTGCCCGCCCGGGCCGGAGGAGCGGTAGACGTCGATCCGCAGGTCGTTGGCGTGGATCTCCACCTCGACCTCCTCGGCCTCCGGGGTGACCAGCACGCCCGCGGCGGAGGTGTGGATGCGGCCCTGCGACTCGGTCGCGGGCACCCGCTGCACCCGGTGCACGCCGCCCTCGTACTTCAGCTGCGCCCAGACGCCGTGGCCGGGCTCGGCGTTCCCCTTGGTCTTCACGGCCACCGAGACGTCCTTGTAGCCGCCGAGGTCGGACTCGTTGGCGTCGATGATCTCGGTCTTCCAGCCGACCCGCTCCGCGTACCGCAGGTACATCCGCAGCAGGTCACCGGCGAACAGCGCGGACTCCTCGCCGCCCTCACCCGCCTTGACCTCCAGGATGACGTCCTTGTCGTCGTTGGGGTCGCGCGGCACCAGCAGCAGCCGCAGCTCCTCGGTGAGCTCCGCCTGCTGCGCCTCGGACGCCTTCGCCTCGGCGATGAAGTCCGGGTCCTCGGCGGCGAGTTCACGCGCGGCGACGATGTCCTCGCCGGCCTGCTTCCAGGCCAGGTAGGTCCGGGTGATCGGGGTCAGCTCGGCGTACCGCTTGGCCAGCTTGCGCGCGTTCGCCTGGTCGGCGTGCACGGACGGATCGGCCAGCCTCTTCTCGAGGTCGGCGTGCTCGACGAGGAGCTCTTCGACTGCCTCGAACATCGGGTGGTCCTACTTCCGTGAGTGCCGAACAGGGGGTGCCCAACCTGGGTGCTGGGCAGGAGAGACGCGAACGGCGCCGGCCCGAACGCCCCCGTGCAGTACACGAGGGCGCCCGAGACCGGCGCCGTGGAAGCGCTAGGCCGACTTGTTGCCGGAAAGCTTCTTGCCGAAGCGCGCCTCGAAGCGGGCCACGCGGCCACCGGTGTCCAGAATCTTCTGCTTGCCGGTGTAGAACGGGTGGCAGTTCGAGCAGACCTCGGCGCGGATCTCACCGCTGGTCTCGGTCGAGCGAGTGGTGAACTCGTTGCCGCAGGTGCAGGTCACCTTGGTGACCACGTACTCCGGGTGAACGTTGGACTTCAACGGATTCTCCTAGCTGATCGGGAGGGCACCGGGTCGGCGAACATGGACATCCGCACGTGAACCGGGACCGACGGACCAGTGTGCCAGCACTGCCCGCTTCTTCCCAAACCGGGAGGGAGGTTGCGCTATTCCGCGCCCCGGTACAGGCCCGCCGCGCCAGGGCTGATCGACGCCCGGGCGGACGGGGAGGCCTCCGCCGGGTTGCTGGGCTGCTCGGAGACCACCGGGGTCGGCACCGGCTGGTCGACCCGCAGCGCCGCCCAGAGCTGCTGGGCGTCCGGGTTCTTCGGGGCCACCCGGTTCGGGTCGCTGGGGGCGTACGTCACGGGCAGCGTGACCATGGTCAGCTGGTCCGGGCCGATCCGCTTCAGGGTCTGCGCCAGGCCCACCAGCGAGCTCACCGAGGCCAGGTCGGAGTCGGTGGTGAGCGACTTGGTGAGCTTGTCGCCGAGGCTCCACACCGCCATCGGATCGGTGGCCAGGCCCTGCGCGTCGATCCGGCCGAGCATGGCCTTCACCATCTCCTTCTGGAGCTCGATCCGCCCCAGGTCGCTGCCGTCGCCGACGCCGTGCCGGGTGCGGACGAACGCCAGCGCCTGCTGCCCGCCCAGGTGGTGGGTGCCGGCCGGCAGCTGGAGCCCGCTGTCCTGGTCGCTTATCGGCACGGTGGTGGTGACGTCCACCCCGCCGATCGCGTCGATCACCGAGGCGAAGCCGGCGAAGTCCAGCTCGACGAAGTGGTCCATCCGCATCCCGGTGAGCTGCTCGGTGGTCTTCACCGCGCAGACCGGTCCGCCGACCTCGAACGCCGAGTTGTACATCGCGCTGCGGACCGCCGGGACGGGCTTGCCGTCCGGACCGGTGCAGGCGGGCCGGGCGACCAGGGTGTCGCGCGGTATGGAGACCACCGAAGCGGCCGTGTGCGTCTGGTTGACGTGCACCACCATGGCGGTGTCGGAGCGGGCGGTGTTCCCGGTGTCACCACCGGCCAGGTCGCCGTTGGCGCCGGCCCGCGAGTCGGAGCCGAGCACCAGCAGGTTGAACGAGCCGTCGGTGGAGGCGGGCGGCCGGGCACTGCCCAGTTGCCCGGAGATGTCGACGCCGTGCAGGTTCCGGTTCAGCTTCCAGTAGGCGAGCCCACCCAGTCCTGCGACCAGCAACAGCACGGCGACCAGCGCGAACAGCGCGATCCGCAGTCCGCGTCGACCCGTGAAGCGGGTCTTCCGGTGTTCGGCCATATCGCCTCATTTCACCTGGAGTGCGACCTTTCGAGCATAAGTGACGCACCGGTAGGGCGAGCGGGTTGCGAACCCCGCCTGAGAAAAGCCTGAGACCCCGCACCGCGCGCGGCGGTACGGGGTCTCAGCAGGGCGTAACCGGATCAGTCGCCGGAACCCGGGGTGTTCTTGGCGATCTGCATCAGGAACTCGGCGTTCGTCTTGGTCTGCTTCATCTTGTCCAGCAGCAGCTCGATCGCCTGCTGCGAGTCCAGAGCGTGCAGCACCCGGCGGAGCTTCCAGACGATGGAGAGCTCCTCGTGGCCGAGCAGGATCTCCTCCTTGCGGGTGCCGGAGGCGTCCACGTCGACGGACGGGAAGATGCGCTTGTCCGAGAGCTTCCGGTCGAGCTTGAGCTCCATGTTGCCGGTGCCCTTGAACTCCTCGAAGATCACCTCGTCCATCCGCGAGCCGGTCTCGACCAGCGCGGTGGCCAGGATGGTCAGCGAGCCGCCGTTCTCGATGTTGCGCGCGGCACCGAAGAACTTCTTCGGCGGGTACAGCGCGGTCGAGTCGACACCACCGGACAGGATGCGGCCGGAGGCGGGCGCGGCCAGGTTGTAGGCGCGGCCCAGACGGGTGATGGAGTCCAGCAGGATCACCACGTCGTGGCCCAGCTCCACCAGGCGCTTGGCACGCTCGATGGCGAGCTCGGCGACGGTGGTGTGGTCCTCGGCCGGGCGGTCGAAGGTCGAGGAGATGACCTCGCCCTTCACCGACCGCTGCATGTCGGTGACCTCTTCCGGACGCTCGTCGACCAGGACGACCATCAGGTGGCACTCGGGGTTGTTGTGGGTGATCGCGTTGGCGATCGCCTGCATGATCATGGTCTTACCGGTCTTCGGCGGGGCCACGATCAGACCACGCTGGCCCTTGCCGATCGGCGACACCAGGTCGATGATCCGGGTGGTCAGCACGCCCGGGTCGGTCTCCAGGCGCAGCCGCTCCTGCGGGTACAGCGGGGTCAGCTTGCCGAACTCGGGGCGGCCGCGGCCGCTGTCCGGGTCCATGCCGTTGACAGAGTCCAGGCGCACCATGGCGTTGAACTTCTCGCGGCGCTCGCCGTCCTTCGGCTGCCGGACGGCGCCGGTGATGGCGTCACCCTTGCGCAGGCCGTGCTTGCGGACCTGGGCCAGCGAGACGTAGACGTCGTTCTGACCGGGCAGGTAGCCGGAGGTCCGGACGAACGCGTAGTTGTCGAGGATGTCCAGGATGCCCGCGACCGGGATCAGGACGTCGTCGTCGCTCAGCGGGACCTCGGGGCCGGTCGTGCCCTCGAAGCCGTCGCGGCGACGGCCCCGGCGGTCGCGGTAGCGGCCACGACGGCCGCGGCGGCCGTCGCCGAACTCGTCGTCGTCGTAGCCGCCCTGCTGCTGGGCGCCGCCGCCCTGCTGCTGGCCCTGGCTCTGACCCTGGCCCTGCTGCTGGCCCTGCTGGCGGGACTGGCCGCCGTCCTGCTGCTGGCCGCCGCCCTGCTGCCGGTCGGCGCGGTCGCGCTCACGGCGGTTGCGGCGGTCCCGGCGGGACTCGCGCAGTTCGCCGTCGCTGTCGGCCGCGGCGGTCTCGGTGCGCTCGGCACGCTCGCCGCCCTCGCGGCGGTCGCGGCGGTCCCGGCGCTCGCGGCGCTCGGAACGGCCCTCGCCCTCGGCGGCCTGGCGCTGGCCCTCGGCCTTGGCCTCGGCGGCCGGCTGGGCCTGCTCGGTGGTGGTGGTGGCCGCGGCCTCGGCGGTCGGCGCACCGGCGGCGGCGGTGGCGCGGCGGCGCGGACGCTCGGTCCGGGTGGTGGCGGCCGCGGTGTCGGCGGCGGCCTGCACCGGGATCTCGATCTGCGCCTGCGGCTGCGGCTCGGTGGCGGCAGCGGTGCGGGCGCGGCGGGCCGGCTTCTCCTTCTCCTCCGCGGCGGCCGGAGCGGCCTCGGCGGCGGGAGCAGCCGACTTGGCGGCCTTCTTGGCGGCCGGAGCGGCGGGGGCGGAGCCGCCCGCGAGCAGCGGGTCTCCGCCACTCTTCTCCTTGATGGCCTCGATCAGCTGGCTCTTGCGCATCCGTCCGGTACCGCTGATCCCGAGGGTCGAGGCGAGCTTCTGGAGCTCGGCCAGGACCAGGCCGTCCAGGCCGGCGGCAGCGGTACGACGGCGTCGCGCCGGAGCCGCGGGGGCGGCGGCTGCGTCCGACGCCTCGGCGTCCGGGCGCGCGCCCATCAGATCGGTGGTGTCGCTCACTAAGGGTCCTTCCCTGGAGCGGACGTCGGCCTGTCTGGCACGGCGACCGGTTGTGCTGTCCTGTCCAACGTCTCTGTGCGCTGGTCAGGGGCTGGATTCCCGCGGAAGGCTGGTCCTTCCGGGGAGCTGCGAAGTGCGGTGCACTGTGGTGCGAAGGTGGCGCGGACGGCCGGTACCGACCTCGCTGCGCCTTGTTGATGCCCGGGCCCCCGTCGCGCGGCGGCAGTTCGGGCCCCGCCCGGCCAGGCCTCAGTGCAGAGGCTGCGGGTGGGAGTCTGGTGCCGTCACGGCTTCGGGATGGGCCGCAGTTGCGCAGGCAGGCTGCGTACGCAGTGTGGCGGGCTCCCGGAGAATCGTGATCCCGAGCTTCCGGCCCCCGTGCGGACGGGGGAACGGGATCGGGATGCGTCGCACCGGGCCCCGGAGGGCATCTGGTGCAGCAATGAGGTTAACACTACCGACCCCCTGACACATTCCCCAGCCCTTTGTTTGTCAATCGTGTCCGTCTCACATGTCGAGCGGAAGAACCGTCGCGCCGGTGCGGTCGAGCTCCAGCCGGTGCGCCGCGAACTGCGGCCCCGCGAAGTTGAGCAGCTTCTCCGCGCCGGCCTCGTCGGCGAGCGCGAGCACCGTCGGTCCGGCACCCGAGATGACGGCCGGCACGCCCTCGGCGCGCAGCGTGGCGACCAGGGCGGCGCTGTCGGGCATGGCGGAGGCCCGGTAGTCCTGGTGCAGGCGGTCCTCGGTGGCGGTGAGCAGCAGTTCGGGGCGGCGGGTGAGCGCCTCGACCAGCAGTGCGGCGCGGCCGGCGTTGACGGCGGCGTCGGAGAGCGGAACGGTCTTGGGGAGGAGACCGCGCGCCGTTTCGGTGAGCACCTCGGTCGAGGGCACGAACACGACCGGAACCACTCGGTCGGAGGGGTCGAGCGTGATGGTGCGGGCGGTGCCGTCCTCGGTCCAGGCGACGGTGAAGTTGCCGCGCAGGCAGGCCGCGACGTTGTCGGGGTGGCCCTCGAGCTCGGAGGCGAGGGCGAGCAGCGCGTCGTCGTCGAGGGCGGAGGCGCCGCCGATGGTGACCGCGCGGGCGGCGACGATGCCGGCGCAGATCGCCGCGGACGAGGAGCCCAGGCCGCGGCCGTGCGGTATGCGGTTGGCGCAGACCACTTCGAGGCCGCGGGGCTGTCCGCCGAGCCGGTCGAAGGCGGCGCGCAGCGAGCGGACCAGCAGGTGGCGCTCGTCGCGGGGCAGGGTGTCGGCGCCCTCGCCGGCGATGTCCACGCTCAGGCCGGAGTCGGCGACCCGGACCACCACGTCGTCGTAGAGCCCGAGGGCGAGGCCGAAAGCGTCGAAGCCGGGGCCGAGGTTGGCGCTGGTCGCGGGAACGCGGACCCGGACGGCGGCGGCGCGGAACGCGGGACCGGCCATGCGGTGGACACTCCTGAAAAGTGGGGGCGGCCCGGACGACGGGGCCTGCGGTGGTACGACGGCGGGTTGGTCGAAGGGAGCGCGCAGCATGGCGCGGCCCGCCGGGGTCCAGCGTATCGAAGAGAGGTTCCAGAGCGGTACACCCTGCCCGGCCCGGATCTTCCGTGTTGCCACAAGAAGCGGAAAAGCGCCGGTCGGATGACCTGAAAGCAGCGCAGATGCGGTTGAGCGGCGGGCCCGATCAGGCCCGCCGCTCAAGGGCGTTGACGCAGGATCAGTCGAGCAGGCCGAGACTGCGGGCGGCCGTCTCGGGGTCGATCGGGACGATCTGCGGCTGCGGCGCGCCGGCCACCGCCCAGTCCGGGTCCTTGAGGCCGTTGCCGGTGACGGTGCAGACGATCCGCTGGCCGGGGTCGACCAGTCCGGCCTCGGCCTTGGCGAGCAGACCGGCCACCGAGGCGGCCGAGGCGGGCTCCACGAAGACGCCCTCCTGCGCGGCCAACAGGCGGTAGGCGGACAGGATCTGGCGGTCCGTCACCTTGTCGATCAGGCCGCCGGACTCGTCCCGGGCGGCCAGCGCGAAGTCCCAGGAGGCGGGGTTGCCGATCCGGATCGCGGTGGCGATGGTCTGCGGCTTGAGCACCGGGGCGCCGTCCACGATGGGTGCGGAGCCGGCCGCCTGGAAGCCCCACATCCGCGGGGTCTTGGTGGAAAGGCCGTCGGCCGCGTATTCGCGGTAACCCCGCCAGTAGGCGGTGATGTTGCCGGCGTTGCCGACCGGGAGAACGTGGATGTCGGGGGCGTCGCCGAGCATGTCGACGATCTCGAAGGCGGCGGTCTTCTGGCCCTCGATGCGCACCGGGTTGACCGAGTTGACCAGGGCGACCGGGTACTTCTCGGAGAGTTCGCGGGCGAGGGTCAGGCAGTCGTCGAAGTTGCCGTCCACCTGGAGGATCTTCGCGCCGTGCACCAGCGCCTGGCCCATCTTGCCGAGGGCGATCTTGCCCTGCGGGACGAGCACGGCGGACACCATGCCGGCCCGGACCGCGTAGGCGGCGGCGGAGGCGGAGGTGTTGCCGGTGGAGGCGCAGATGACGGCCTGGGCGCCGTCCTCCTTGGCCTTGGAGATGGCCATGGTCATCCCGCGGTCCTTGAAGGAGCCGGTCGGGTTGGCGCCTTCGACCTTGAGGTAGACCTCGCAGCCGGTGCGCTCGGAGAGCACCTGGGCGGGGACGAGGGGCGTGCCGCCCTCGAGCAGGGTGACCACGGGGGTGGAGTCGGTGACCGGGAGGCGGTCGCGGTACTCCTCGATGAGGCCGCGCCACTGGTGGGTGTGGGTGCCTCGGGCAGCGTTTTCGGCGTTCATGGTTCTTCCTACTCCCCTTCGACCCGCATGATGCTGGCCACGTCGCGCACGCTGTCCAGTGCGCGGAGCTTGTCGACCGTCGCCGACAGGGCGGCGTCGGTGGCGCGGTGGGTGACCACGACGAGTGCGGCGTCGCCGTCGCGGCCCTGCTGGCGCACGGTGTCGATGGAGACGCCGTGCTCGGCGAAGACCGAGGCGACCTGGGCGAGCACGCCGGCCCGGTCGTCCACGTCGAGGCTGACGTGGTAGCGGGTGACCACCTGGTCCATCGGCTTGGCGGGCAGCTGGGTGTAGACCGAGTCGCCGGGGCCGGTGGTGCCGTTGACCTTGTTGCGGCAGACCGCGACCAGGTCGCCGAGGACCGCGGAGGCGGTCGGCGAGCCGCCCGCGCCGGGGCCGTAGAACATCAGCCGGCCGGCCGCCTCGGCCTCGACGAACACCGCGTTGTACGCCTCGCGGACGGAGGCCAGCGGGTGGCTGAGCGGGATCATCGCCGGGTGCACCCGGGCGGTGACCGAGCTGCCGTCGGCGGAGCGCTCGCAGATCGCCAGCAGCTTGACCACGCAGCCCATCTCCTTGGCGGAGGCGATGTCGGCGGCGGAGACCTCGGTGATGCCCTCGCGGTAGACGTCCGCGGCGGTCACCTTGGTGTGGAAGGCGATGCCGGCCAGGATGGCGGCCTTCGCGGCGGCGTCGAAGCCCTCCACGTCGGCGGTCGGGTCGGCCTCGGCGTAGCCCAGCGCGGTGGCCTCCTCCAGCGCCTCGGAGTACCCGGCGCCGGTGGAGTCCATCTTGTCGAGGATGAAGTTGGTGGTGCCGTTGACGATGCCCAGCACCCGGTTCACCTTGTCGCCGGCCAGCGACTCGCGCAGCGGGCGCAGCAGCGGGATGGCGCCGGCCACGGCGGCCTCGTAGTAGAGGTCGACGCCGGCCTCGGCGGCCGCGGCGTGCAGTTCGGCGCCGTCCTTGGCGAGCAGTGCCTTGTTGGCGGAGACCACCGAGGCGCCGCCCTGGAAGGCTTTCAGGATCAGCGATTTGGACGGCTCGATGCCGCCCACGACCTCGATCACCACGTCGATGTCGTCGCGGCCGACCAGGGCCTCGGCGTCGGTGGTGAGCAGGTGCTCGGGCACCCCGGGACGGGGGCGCCCGGCCCGCCGTACCGCGATGCCGGCGAGCTCCACCGGGGCGCCGATGCGCGCGGCGAGGTCGTCGGCTGTCGTCGTCATGATGCGCGCCACCTCGGAGCCCACCACACCACAGCCCAGCAACGCCACCTTCAGCGGGCGCGTACGCATCATCCGACTCCGCTCTGCATTCTTCGGTCCCCGCCGGGGCGATTCGGTTTCCCCGGGGGCTTTCCTGTCCCCACCAGTCTCCGGGACTTTCCGCACGGATCTACGGCTGGTCCACGTTCTGAGACGAAAATTTCGTCAGCCGATATCGAGCCGCAGGAGATCCTCCTCCGTTTCGCGGCGGACGATCACTCGGGCCGCACCGTCCGCGACGGCCAGCACGGGGGGCTTGAGGGCGTGGTTGTAGTTGCTCGCCATCGACCGGCAGTAGGCGCCGGTGGCGGGCACCGCGATCAGGTCGCCGGGCGCCAGGTCGGCGGGCAGGAAGGCGTCCCGGACCACGATGTCGCCGGACTCGCAGTGCTTGCCGACCACCCTGACCAGCATCGGTTCGGCCTCGCTGGTGCGGGAGACCAGCGCCACCGAGTACTCGGCGTCGTACAGCGCGGTGCGGATGTTGTCGGACATGCCGCCGTCCACGCTGACGTAGGTGCGCAGGCCCTCCAGGTGCTTGACGGTGCCGACCTCGTACAGCGTGAAAGCGGTCGGGCCGACGATCGCCCGGCCGGGCTCCACCGAGATCCGAGGGGCCGTCAACTGTGCTGCCGTGCACTCGCGTCGGACGATCTCACCGAGCGAGACGGCGATCTCAGCGGGCTCGCGCGGATCGTCGTCGGGGGTGTACGCGATGCCGAGGCCGCCGCCGAGGTCGATCTCCGGCAGTTCGACGCCGTGCTCGTCGCGGACCTCGGCGAGCAGGCCGACCACCCGGCGGGCGGCGACCTCGAAACCGGCGAAGTCGAAGATCTGCGAGCCGATGTGCGAGTGGATGCCGCGCAGCTCCAGCGAGGGCTTGGCCAGCACCCGGCGGACCGCCTCGGCGGCCAGGCCGCCGGAGAGCGATAGGCCGAACTTCTGGTCCTCGTGCGCGGTGGCGATGAACTCGTGGGTGTGCGCCTCGACGCCGACGGTGATCCGGATCAGCACCGGCTGGCGGACGCCCCGCGCCGCGGCGATCTCCGCCAGGCGGTCGATCTCCTGGAACGAGTCGACCACGATGTGCCCGACACCGGCCCGCACGGCCTGCTCCAGCTCCCGCACCGACTTGTTGTTGCCGTGCAGCGCGATCCGCTCCCCCGGCATGCCGGCCGCCAGCGCGACCTGCAGCTCGCCCGAGGAGCACACGTCGACGTTGAGGCCCTCCTCGTGCAGCCAGCGCACCACGGCCTTGGACAGGAACGCCTTGCCCGCGTAGTACACGTCCGCGTCGTCGCCGAACGCGTCCCGCCAGGCCCGGGCGCGGGCCCGGAAGTCGGCCTCGTCCAGCACGTACGCGGGGGTGCCGAACTCGGCGGCCAGGGTGCGGACATCGACGCCGCCGACGGTGGCGACGCCGTCCGCGTCACGGGTGACGGTGCGCGACCAGATCTTCGGGTCGAGGGCGTTCAGGTCGGCGGGCGGGGCCTGGTAGTGACCCTCGGGCAGCACGTCGCCGTGCCGGGGACCTGCGGGGTGTGCGGAGCGAGACATGTGCGGAACTTCCTCGACCTATGGCGAGGGGCGGCGACCGGTCTCCGTCGACCGGTCCGCCGCCCCCGCTGTGCTGCGCTTGGGGGTTGTGGTGCTTTACATCCGCTCGGGTGCGGATACGCCGAGCAGACCGAGGCCGTTGGCGAGCGTCGTTCGCGTGGCGTCGGCGAGCCAGAGGCGGGCGTGCGTGAGGTCGGTGACCTGCTCGTCGCCCTTCGGCAGGATCTGGCAGTTGTCGTAGAACCGGTGGTAGGAGCGGGCCAGTTCGGTCAGGTAGGTGGCCACGTGGTGCGGGGCGCGCTCCTCACCGGACCGGGCCACCACCCGCGGGAACTCGCCGAGCCGGCCGAGCAGGTCGTTCTCCCACTCGGTGTCCAGCAGCTCCGGTTTGAAGTCCGCGCTGCGGATGACGCCCTTGTCCACCGCGTTGCGCTGCACGGAGCACATCCGGGCGTGCGCGTACTGCACGTAGAAGACCGGGTTGTCGTTGCTCTGGCGGGTGACCAGGTCGATGTCGATGGTGATGGTGGAGTCGGTGGACTGCCGCACCAGCATGAAGCGGGCGGCGTCCACGCCGATCCAGTCGACCACGTCGTCGATCGTGATGATGTTGCCCGCGCGCTTGGAGAGTCGGACCTCCTTGCCGTCGCGCAGCATCTTCACGAACTGGCCGATCATCACCTCGATGTTGCGGTCCATGTCGTCGCCGGCGCAGGCCGCGATGGCCTTCAGGCGGTTGACGTAGCCGTGGTGGTCGGCGCCGAGCATGTAGACCGAGACCTCCGCGCCGCGGTCCCGCTTGCTCAGGTAGTAGGCGGCGTCGGCGGCGAAGTAGGTGGTCTCGCCGTCGGCCTTGATCAGGACGCGGTCCTTGTCGTCGCCGAAGTCGGTGGTGCGCAGCCAGATCGCGCCGTCCCGGTCGAAGACGTGGCCCTGCTCGCGCAGCCGCTCCATGGCCTGCTGAACGGCGCCGGAGTCGTGCAGCGTCTTCTCGGAGAACCAGGTGTCGAAGTGCACGCCGAACTCGGCCATCGACCGCTGGATCTCGGCGACCATCAGCTTCAGGCCCTCGGTGCGGAAGGCCAGCAGCTGCTCGTCCTCGGGCAGCTCCAGGATGCCGGGCACGCCGTCGGTGACGGCCTTGGCGATGTCGGCGATGTACTCGCCGACGTAGCCGTCCTCCGGAACGGGCTGTCCGTTCGCGGCGGCCTTCAGCGACTTGGCGAACTTGGTGATCTGCACGCCGGCGTCGTTGAGGTAGTACTCGGTGGCCACCTCGGCGCCGGACGCCTTGAGGACGCGGGCCAGCGAGTCGCCGACGGCGGCCCAGCGGACGCCGCCGATGTGGATCGGGCCGGTCGGGTTCGCCGAGACGAACTCCAGGTTGATGTTCAGGCCCTTGAGCGCGTCGTTGCGGCCGTACGCCTCGCCCGCCTCGACGATGGTGCGCGCCAGCTCGCCCTGAGTGGCCGCGTCCAGCGTGATGTTCAGGAAGCCGGGACCGGCGATGTCGACCTTCGCGACGCCGGCGATCTCTCGCAGGCGGGCGGACAGGATCTCCGCGACGGCTCGCGGCGGCTTGCCGGCCGGCTTCGCGAGCTGGAGGGCCACGTTGGTGGCGTAATCGCCGTGGTCCCTGTTCTTGGGCCGCTCGACCGTCACGTGCGCGGGCACGTCGACGGTCAGCTCGCCGGCCTGGATGGCGGCGCTGACGGCGGCCTGGACTGCCTGGGAGAGTTCTGCGGGTGTCACGGGCCCAAGCCTAGGCGAGAGGGGGTGGTCGCCCGCCACTCGGTTTGCCGAGTGGGACGCGCGTCGTGCCGCCCGGTGTGCTTCGTCTCGTCGAACAGCGCCGCAGACCGGCACATCTCACGGGCGTGACTCGTCCGGCGGAACAAGTTCCTGCGACTGTTCGCTCAGGGCGAAATCTCGTACGGTTTGAACGGGCGGGACGGGTATCGAGGGCGCGGTGCTGCCGAAGTCGTACGCGAAACGGCGCCCCGCCGCGGGCCGGCGGTCCATCGCCCGCAGGCGGCGCACCAGTTCGATCAGGTCCGCCGGGTCGAACGGCTTCGCCAGATAGCCGTCCACCCCCACCGACGCGCCCCGTTCCAGATCCGCCGGGGTGCAGGCGCTCACGATCGCGATCGGCAGGTGCGCGGTCTCCCAGGCGGCGCGCAGCCGGGCCGCCGTGCGCAGGCCGTCCAGCCGGGGCATCACCACGTCCAGCGTCACCACGTCCGGCGCGACCCGGCGGACCACCTCCAGGCATTCGGCACCGTCGGCGGCGGTCACCACCTCGAAGCCCTCCAGCTCCAGGTTGACCGTGATCAGCCGACGGATCGCCTCGCTGTCGTCCACCACGAGGACCCGCCCCGACGCCGCCGCCACCTCACCGAGGGTAGCCGCGCCCCACCCCGCCCGTCCGGCCTTTGCCCGACTTGCCGATCGCCCCCTGACGGCCCGTCCGGCCCCGCTGCCGGAAACCCGTGCACGGACCACGGAGTTTCCCTGGTAGTGTTTTCCCCGCAAGGCCGGGCGATCACAGATCACCCAGGCCCCCGTAGCTCAGGGGATAGAGCACCGCCCTCCGGAGGCGGGTGCGTAGGTTCGAATCCTACCGGGGGCACTTCGCGGCAAGTGCGTGAACGAGGCTCAAGTCCAAGGGACTTGGGCCTTTTTCGTTGTCCTTCGCACTCCCCCGACCAGTACGCTCCCCCGACACCTGAACGAGGGGGGAACCACCATGACCAACACCGTTCCGAACCTGTCGGACGACCGACTGGCCTGGCTGGCGGTCCGCGACCAGCTGAACAAGAAGGCCCGCCGGCCCGGGGCGTTCGGCTGGTTCACCGCGATCTTCGCCTTCCGGGGCGGATCGGCCGGACGGCAGGCAGCCGGGATGGCCGGGGACATGCGGCGCGACGCGGCCTCGGCGAAGCTGCACGAATACGCCTTCGCCGTGGACATCGCGGCCGAGTCACTCACCGCCGCCGAACGCGCGCACCTGCGGGCCACCGGCGAAGTCCCGCCGCACTTCCTGGCCGAGGTCGAACGCCGGGTGGCCGAGCGCAAGAAGCGCTGAGACGGCGTCAACTCGGCTTCCGCTTGCGGTAATCGCCGCGCAGCACCAGGGCCGGGGTGGCCGGGTCGTAGGCTCCGCAGGCGGTGGTGGACCAGGGGGACCACTGGCGGGGAACGGCGAAGTACGGAACCAGCACCGGGCCCTTGCGACCGGGGGCGGCCTTGGCGGGGAGCAGCGCGGGCAGCACGTCGGGGGTCTGGCCGGCCAGGATCGCGGTGCGGCAGGAGCGGCAGGCGGGGCGCCGGTCCGCGGCGGCCTCCCGGACGGTGGTGTGGGCCCGTTGCCGGGTCTTGCGGTTCTTCGGCGCTTCCGCCGCGCTCTCGGCGGGGCCGTGCAGCGGGTTGTAGTAGCAGCGGACGACGAGCGGGCCCGGGCGCTGTCCGGCGTGCAACAGGTGGGCGGCGGCCAGGCGTTCGACGGCCTGCTCGGCCAGCACCACGGCGGCGGCCAGGTCGGGCAGGTCGGTGTCGCGGTGCTCGGCGGCGTCGAGCAGCCGGCCGGCCGCCTCGTACGCCTCCAACGCCCACTGGTAGGCCCGGCGGGCGGCGGACTCCTCGGTGGGGAGCTGGAGTTCGGCGGCCCGGAAGACCGCGCCGGCGGTGGTGACCCGCTCGGCGGCGAGGTCGCGCAGCCGGTCCCGGAGGGCTTCCCACTCCCCCAGCACCAGGGCGTTGTGCTCGCGGATCTCCCGGCGGCTCGGGTGGTGTTCGGATGTCGGGGCGGGCCCCGCGGCTTTCAGGAACCACCAGCGGCGGAACACCGCGCCTCCCCCTCGTCTGCGTCGTCGCCCCATTGTGGGTGACGGCCCGGAGGGATTCCAGGGTTGGTCAGCTCGCGCGGGTGACCAGGTCGGCGACGGTGTGGTCGAAGTAGGCGCTGTAGGAGGTGCCGTCGGTGTCGCCGCCCTGCTGGTAGCCGCCGATGACGCCGATCACCTGCCCGGTGGCCGCGTCGATGAACGGGCCGCCGCTGGTGCCGCCGGGGAAGGACGGGCCGTCGATGCGCCGCTGGAAGGTGTCCTCGCGGCTGGTGACGTTGGTGCACAGTATCGGCTTCTCGGCGCCGTCCGGGTAGCCGTACAGGCGGGTCTGCACCGTCCAGGCGGCGTTGATGCCGAGCGGGTTGCCGCCGACCACGTCCTCGATCCGCTGCCCGTTGCTGGGGGCGACGGCGAGGACGGCGAAGTCCTCGTCGGGGTCGTTGCCGTTCTGCCAGCCGTCCGCGGTGAACACCTTGCTGACCTGCCAACTCCCGAACGGGGCCTGGCCGTCGTGGTAGCCGGGGACGAAGGTGATGCTGCTGACGCCGGACAGGCAGTGCGCGGCGGTGAGGATCAGGTTGCGCCCGGGGCTGTCGATGACGCTGGCCGTGCAGAAGTGGTTGCCGGGCCCGATGTCACCGGTGAACAGCGCGCCGACCCGGATCGACTCGGTGTTGACGGCGGCGTCGGCGGTGACGCCGAGCTTCACGTCCGGCGGCGCGAACGGCGGGATCTGCCGGCTGAGACCGGCGCTGGGGTCCGCGGCCCCTGCGGCGGCGCCGGGCTGCTCGCTCGCACCGGTCTCCTCACCGGCAGTCGGGCTCGGGCTCGCGTCGACCGTGGCGCCCGTGACGGGGACGGGCGCCGGGGCCGAGGCGGCCATCGCGACGCTGTCGGCGCTGGTCCGCTGCCGCGGGTCGCGCACGTGGACGGAGAACAGCCCGGCGACGGCTATCACGCCGACCACGCCGACGGCGAGGACCGAGCTGAGGACGACCGGGCGCAGCGAACGGCGCTTGCGCTGCTTGGCGTGCCGTCCCATGGTGCCCCGTTCCTGCCGACCGGAGGATCGTAGCGGTGTCCGCGTCGTTGTCGACGCGGACACCGGTGACCCGAGCTGTCTCGAATATGCGTCGCCGAGCTGGAAATGCCGTGATTCCTGGCTGGGAGACTCGTGAGATTTCCGGTGGCGGACAGCAGGGTCTCACGGCCGGGGCCGGGTGCGGGGTCGGCGACACCCGGCGGGCGGGTCAGGCCACCGTTCAGGCCACCGCTCTGGCCTCGGGCTGGGTGGCCCGGCCTCTGGCCTCGCCGGGCGCGGGCCGGTGGGTGATCATCAGGAACGCGACCACCGCGGCGGCCAGCAGGATGCCCATCGCAACAACGGTGGCGACCGTGTAGCCGTGCACCGCGCCCTGGGCCTGGACCAGCGGGTCGGTCGGGTTGCGGGTGGCGAGGTAGGTGGCGGTGGCGCTGGCCGCGATGGTGTTCAGCAGCGCGGTGCCGATCGAACCGCCCACCTGCTGGGCGCTGTTGATGATGGCGGAGGCGGCGCCGGTCTCCTGCGGGGCGACGCCGAGGGTGGACAGGTTGATGGCCGGCATGAAGACCAGGCCGAGGCCGATGCCGAGCAGCAGTTCGGCGGGCAGCACCAGTCCGGCGTAGGAGCTGTCCACCCGGAGCTGGGTGAGCCAGGCCATGCCGCCCGCGCCGATCAGCAGTCCGGGGACGATCAGGGCGCGGGTGGGGATGCGGGTCATCAGCCGGGAGCCGATGCCGGCCGAGCTGAGGATGATCGCGCCGGTCATCGGCAGGAACGAGACGCCGGCCCGGATCGGCGAGTACCCCTTGACCACCTGCATGTAGTACGTCAGGAACAGGAACAGCCCGTACATGGCGATCACCGCGAGGCCGACCGAGAGCGCGCTGCCGGCCCGGTTGCGGTCGCGGACCAGGTGCATCGGCAGCAGTGCGTGCGGGGTGCGCCGCTCGACCAGGGCGAACACGGCGAGCAGCGCGACACCGGTGCACAGCGCGGTGAGCACCAGCCAGTCGCCCCAGCCGCGGTCGACGGCCTCGGAGGTGCCGTAGACGATCAGCAGCAGTCCGCCGCAGCCGAGCACCGCGCCCGGCAGGTCGAGCCGGATCCGGTGGGAGCGGTCGATGTGGTCGCGGCGCAGCAGGTAGTAGGCGCCGAGCGCGGTGGCCGCGGCGATCGGGCCGTTGACGTACAGGCACCAGCGCCAGCTGAGGTATTCGGTGAGCAGGCCACCGGTGATCAGGCCGATCGCGGCGCCGCCGCCGGCCAGCGCGCCGAAGACGCCGAACGCGGTGGCCCGTTCACGTGCGTCGCGGAAGGTGATCGACAGCAGCGACAGTGCGGACGGGGCGAGCAGCGCGCCGAAGCTGCCCTGCAGGGCGCGGGCGGCGAACAGCATGCCGCCGCTGGTGGCGAAGCCGCCGAGGCAGGACGCGGCCGCGAAGCCGAGCAGGCCGATGATGAAGGTGCGCT
Source organism: Kitasatospora sp. NPDC051984 (assembly GCF_044593455.1). Taxonomy (NCBI): domain Bacteria; kingdom Bacillati; phylum Actinomycetota; class Actinomycetes; order Kitasatosporales; family Streptomycetaceae; genus Kitasatospora; species Kitasatospora sp. NPDC051984. The sequence continues at coordinate 692,994 of NZ_JBIUCB010000001.1, read as the reverse complement.
TGCGTCCGTAGAGGTCGCCGATCCGGCCGCCGAGCAGCAGCAGACCGCCGAAGGCCAGCGTGTAGGCGGTGATCACCCACTGGCGGTTGGCGTTGGAGATGCCCAGGTCGTGCTGGGCGGACGGGAGGGCGATGTTCACGATCGTCGCGTCCAGGACGATCATCAGCTGGGCGATGGCGATGACCGCCAGGGCCCACCAGCGGCGCGGGTCAACCGTCTGGGTGTCGGGGGCGTGCTGGGAGGTCACCGGAGGACCGCCTTCCGCCGAATCGGGAATGGGCCTGGTCGCGCGCACGGCGCTCTCTCCAGCCAAACGCCCGATCCGGTCATCGGCAAGGCGGTCTGTGTTCTTTTGTCACGATTTGGGACGCGGGACCCGGGTGCCCGGCCGCATCGGCCACCCGGGACACTCCCTCGGTTACAGCGCCCCCAGCTCCCTCACCAGGTCGTCCAGGCCCAGCGAGCCCTGCGACAGCGCCGCCATGTGCCACGCCTTCAGGTCGAACTCCTCGCCGCGCGCCTCGGCCGCCGCCCGGGCCGCCGCCCGGCCGCTCAGCCAGGCCCGCTCGCCGAGCTTGTAGCCGATCGCCTGGCCGGGCAGGCCCAGGTAGCGGACCAGCTCGCTGTCCAGGAAGTCGGCGGACAGGCCGCAGTACGCGCCGAAGAACTCGCGGGCGCGCTCCGGCAGCATCGGCTCGCCCGCGGCGAACGGCGAGTCGGCCGGGAACTCCAGCTCGGCGTGCATGCCGATGTCCACGATCACCCGCAGCGCGCGCATCATCTGCGCGTTCAGGTAGCCCAGGCGGTGGCCCGGGTCGGTGAGGTAGCCCAGCTCGTCCATCAGGCGCTCGGCGTACAGCGCCCAGCCCTCCATGTTGGCGCTGACGCCACCCAGGGTGACCTGGTAGGTGGACAGCCGGTCCGCCATGTACGTCCACTGCGCGAGCTGCAGGTGGTGGCCCGGGACGCCCTCGTGGTACCAGGTGGAGACCAGGTCCCACTCCGGGAACGCCTCGCGGCCCAGGGTCGGCAGCCAGGTCCGGCCGGGGCGGGAGAAGTCCAGCGACGGCTGGGTGTAGTACGGGGCGGCGGCGCTGCCGGGCGGCGCGATCCGCGACTCCACCTTCAGCAGCGGCTCGGCCAGGTCGAAGTGCACGCCCTGCAGGTCGTTGATCGCCCGGTCCATCAGGCCCTGCAGGTACTCCTGCACCTCCTGCTCGCCGCGGATCGCCGGGCCGTCGGTCTCCAGCCACTTCATCGCCTGCATCGGGGTCGACCCCGGCAGCACCTTCTCCGCCTCGACCCGCATCTGCGCGTCCAGGTCGTGGAACTGCTCCCACGCCCAGCGGTACGCCTCGTCCAGGTCCAGGTCGGCGCCCGTCCAGAACCGCACCCAGCGGGTGTAGCGCTCGCGGCCCATCGCGTCGGGGGTGCCCTGGGCGGCGGGGCCGTACACGTCGCGCATCCAGTCGCGCAGCTCGGCGAGGGCCGCCGTGGCCGCGACCGCGGTGGCGGTCAGCTGCTCACGCAGGTGCTCCGGCGCGGGGGCGACCAGGTCGCCGAACCAGCCGCCGGGCCGCTCCGACTCGATCCACTCCTCGAACTGGCCGACCACGGTGGTCACCTGGCGCGGCGCCGACAGCAGGCCGCGCCGCACGCCCTCCTCCAGGGTCTGCCGGTACTGGGCGAGCGCCTCCGGGAAACGGGCCAGCCGGCGGCCCAGCCGCAGCCAGTCCTCGTCGGTGTCGGTGGGCAGCAGGGTGAAGATCTCCCGGGTGTTGTGCACCGGCGAGCCCAGGTTGCGGACCGACCGGAACTCCTCGCCCGCGTCGTGCACCGCGAGTTCCGCGATCAGCCGCTCGCGCAGCAGCCGGGCGCAGCGGCGCTCCGCCTCGTCCTCGATCGGGCCGGACGCCTCCAGCGCGTCCAGCTCGGCAAGGGTGCGGCGGGCCAGCTCGTCGAGGGCGGCGGTGCCCGCCGGGGACAGGTCGGTGAGCCGGTCGTCCTCCGGGTTGAGGCCGAGGTAGACCGCGGTCAGCGGGTCCAGCTCGGCGAGGGCGTGGACGTAGGAGTCGGCGATGCGGCGCGGAGTGGGGCCGCCGACGTGACGATCGTTCAGTTCATGAGCCATTCGGCCATCCTGTCGCAGCGGCGGACGAATTCAAGCCCCAACTGGAAGTGATCGCGTCAACTGCGTACCGGCCACCGGCGCCGCACCGCCTGCCACGGATCCCACACCGGCCGGCCCCGGGTGATCGGACGGAACGCCAGCCCGATCAGCACCGCGCAGAAGTGCCCCAGGTCGGTGAAGGTGTGCGAGATCAGCAGCGGCACCAGGTAGAACACCACCAGCCCGCAGCCGTACACCCACCGCCACCAGCCCGCCAGCCCCCACGTCAGGACGCCCTGCACCCCCGCCAGCGCGTACGACACCCCGACGTCCACGGTGTTCGCCATGTTCATCGGCAGCACCTGGTGGTGGACGCCCCACGCCACCACCCCCTGGCTGATGTACGTCGCCAGGACGTGCGCGGTCAGCGCCACCGTCAGCCAGCGCCGGGTGCCCAGCCAGCGCTCGGCCGGGACGTGGAAGATGTGGAACATCACGAAGTAGAACCAGAAGTTCGCCTGCTCCGTCCAGATCAGGCTGGCCACCAGGACATGCACCGGGTGCGAAGTCAGCTGATCGATATTGGTGGACCGTTTCTGCAGGAAATAGTGCAGCGCGGCCGGATCCTTCTGACCCACCACAAAACTCGTGACCGCGAGCAGCAGCAGCCACACGTACGTCCCCGGAGACCTGCCGATCCACCGACCGACCGCCCGAACCCACCGCACCGGCCGCTCCTCGTCGCACTCCACCGACACCTGCCCACAGTCTGCGGTCGGCGGCAACGACCCGCCCGACGATTACGCTGGCACCCATGGCAGCGACCCCCTCCCGCACCGAGGCCCAGCGCCCCCGGCGCGCCACCTACCGCCGACTGCCCGTCCAGCAACGGCGCGAACAACTCATCGCCGTCGCCCTCGAACTCTTCGCCGCCCGCCCGCCCGAGGACGTCTCACTCGACGACGTCGCCGAGGCCGCCGGCGCGTCCCGCCCCCTCGTCTACCGCTACTTCGCCGGCGGCAAGCAGCAGCTCTACGAAGCCGCCCTGCGCAGCGCCGCCACCGAACTCACCCAGCGCTTCACGGTCTCCGCGACCCCCGGCACCCCCACCCAGCAACTCGGCGCCGTCCTCCACCGCTACTTCGCGTTCGTCGACGAGCACGCCGCCGGCTACGCCGCACTCCTCCGCGGCGGCTCCGTGGTCGAGACCGCCCGCACCTCCGCCATCGTCGACGACGTCCGCAGGGCGGCGATCCGCCGCACCCTGCGCCACCTGGGCGTCCGCGAGGCCGGCCCGCGACTCACCCTGCTGGTCCGCTCCTGGATCTCGGTGGTCGAAGCCTCCGCGATCAGCTGGCTCGACGAGGGCCACCAGATCCCCCTCGACTCCCTCTGCGACTGGCTGGTCGACCAGTTCGTCGTGATGGCCGCCGCAACGGCCGTCCGCGACGAACAGACGGCCAAAGTCCTGCGCAACTGGCTCCACTTGGAGACGGAGGACAGCCCGGCGGGGGTGCTCATGGAACACCTGCGGCGAACAACCAGGGGCGCTGGGGGTACCCCCAGCGAAGCGAGGGGGCGGAACTGCGCGAAGGGGAACGCGACACGTCCGCAAGATCGCGACGCAGGACAATGACTTGCACGTGAGAGCGACCTTGCGGACGTGACTTGCGCTTGTCGCGCAGTGCCGCCCCCTCGGCTTCGCCTGGGGGTACCCCCAGCGCCCCTGGTTTCGCACCCGCTCGCGCCCTGGTTTCGCACCCGCCCGCGGTCAGGTTTCCCGCTGGGGGCGGTACTCCGCCTCCTCGACCCCGAACGTCCAGGCCACTCCCGCCCTCGCGGTGCGGACAGACGGTGGGACGCGCAGGTAGTAGGTGCGGTAGGTGCCGTCCGGTTCGGGGGTGGAGTTGACCACCTCGACCATCACCACCGGTTCGTCGTCGGGGAGTTGGATCCGCCAGAGCACGCCCGTCTCGTCCCGGTGCAGCGGCTTCGCGCCGCTCTCCGCCAGGTACCTCTCGTAGCCGAAGTGCTCCAGCATGACGCGGCGCAGTTCGGCGTTCTCCTCCGCGCGGATCCGCTCCGCGGTGAGGCCGGTCAGCTGCTCCAGGAAGTCCGCGGGGACGGGCATGCCACGCCACGCGTACAGCGCGAAGCCGTCGGCGTAGGCGAGGGCGGGGCCGTCGGCGCGGTCGAGGCGGCCGGCCTCGTCGCGGTGCAGGGCGGTGGGGCGTTCGCTGAGCAGCACGGTGTTCTCGAAGGGCCACCACCAGCCGGTCTGCCGGGCGACGCCGGCCAGCGCGGCGAGCGCCTCGTCGCCGGTGCCCGCGGTGTCGAACGCCGCGAACCAGGCGGCGTCGTGCTGCCCGGCGACGGCGTCGACCAGGGCGAGCCGGACCTTGGCGCGGGCTTCGCCGGCCACCCGGCGGCGTTCCTTGTTCTCGGGCTTGCGGGATTCCTCCCAGTCGAGCGGTTCGGGCTCGGGGGCGAAGTGGTCGAGCAGCGCGGCGCGGACGCGTTCGGCGGGGAGCGTGGTGGTGGCGGCGAGTTCGGCGCCGGTCGCGCCCCAGATCTCGGCCCAGCCGCCGGGGCCGTGTGCGGTGAACGCGGCGGTGCGGGCGCGTTCCCAGGCGGCGGTGCGCACCTGTTCGCGAACGTTGGCGCCGAACTCCTCGCGGTGGTCGAGCAGTTCGGTGACGGCGGCGAGCGGCGAGGGGTACCAGCGGAACGCGGTGGGCTCGGCCAGCCCGGCGGCCCGGTAGGCGGCGCGGACGGCGTGTTCGGCGGTGGCCCGGTCGGCCGGCCCGGTGGCGGCGGCGACGGCCCGCCAGTGCGCCACCGAGGCGTCGGCGGGACGGCCGGTCAGCTGCGTGCTCATCAGTTCTGTCCTCAATCCTTAAGGGGTGCTCAGTCCGCGACGATCCGGACCGAGCCGGGCGCGTACTCGCGCTGCCGGACCACCCGGAACCAGCCGGTGGGCAGCGGGATCGCCGCGTGCTCCTCGTGCACGACCTTGCCGCCCTCCGGCAGGTGCAGCCAGGCCCGGCCGAACGGGCCGGACTCGCGCAGCAGTTCGCCCGGGCCGACCACCGCGTGGGCGTGGCCGGTGACTTCGCCGAGGGCCAGCACCAGCCGGCCGCGGCCGTCCCGCGGCTGGCGGGGCAGGTGGGCCACCGCGGCCGGGACCGCGCTCTGTTCGACCGGCACGATCAGTACGTCACCCTGGCGGTACACGAAAGTCCTCCTGCGGTCGGGTCCGGCCGGGCGCCGGACGTCCCGACCGGAAAACTAGGCGGCGCCACCGACAACACCACGCCAGAGAACTCCCCGTGCGGGTGAACGTCGGGGGCGGCTGGTAGACAGGGTCAGGCCCACGACGAGCAGCCAGGAGCGGCGCGCATGACCATCAATCAGCACATCGAGGAGTTCCACGGCCTCCCCGTCACCGACTTCCGGACCGCCGAGGCGGAGGGGAAGAAGCTGCCGGCGGCCGCGGCCACCGCCTGGCGGATCGGGCTGGACTACGAGGAGGAGCGCGAGTTCGGTGAGGTCTGGGCGGCGTTCCTGAAGGCCGTCGCGCTGGAGGACGTCACCGCGCTGGTGCTCGGCCCCTGGTTCTCCGAGGAGCCGGAGTCGCTGTCCGGGGTGCTGCCGACGGTGCTCGCCGCCGCCGACCGATTCCCGGCGCTGCGGGCGCTGTTCATCGGCGACATCATCGCGGAGGAGTGCGAGATCTCCTGGATCCAGATGTGCGAGATCACGCCGGTCTTCGCCGCCTTCCCGCAGTTGGAGGAGCTGGTGGTGCGCGGCACCGACGGCGACTACGACGGCGAGGACCCGCTCTCCCTGAAGCCGGTGCGGCACGAGAAGCTGAAGGCGCTCCGCTTCGAGGCCGGCGGCCTGCCGGGCTCGGTGGTCCGCTCGGTCGCGGCCTGCGACTTCCCGGCGCTGGAGAAGCTGGAACTGTGGCTCGGCGTCGACAACTACGGCGGCGACTGGACGATGGAGGACCTCGGCCCGTTCCTGTCCGGCGCCAACCTGCCGTCGCTGACGTACCTCGGCCTGCAGAACGCCGAACAGCAGGACCGGATCGCCGCGCTGGTCGCCCAGGCCCCGGTGGTGCCCCGGCTGACCGGGCTGGCGCTGTCCTTGGGCGCGCTCACCGACGAGGGCGCGGCGGCGCTGCTGGAGGGCCAGCCGCTCACCCACCTGAAGAAGCTCGACCTGCACCACCACTACCTCACCGAGGGCATGCGGAAGCGCCTGCGGGACGCCCTGCCCGGCGTCGAGATCGACCTCTCCCAGGCCGAGGACCCGAACGACAACTGGCGCTACGTCGCCGTCTCCGAGTAGGCGGAGGTCCTGCGTTGACGCCGCCGAAGCTGGTCGTCCTGGGCTGCCCGGGGCACCGGAGGGTCACCCTGTTCGCCGCCGCGGCCCGCGCCGCCGGCCTGCCGGAGCCCGCCGTGCTGCCCTGGTCCTCGGTGCTGCGCGGACGGTACGAACTGCCGCCCGGCGCGGTGGTCCGGGTCGACTCGCCCGGCGAGGACCCGGAGGCCGACCGGCTGCTGCGCGGCGCCGCACTGGGTGACAGCTACGCGGCCACCCGGGTCGAGGGCGGACCGGCCTGGTACGCGGGCGTCACCGCCGCACTCCGCGAACTGGCCGCCCGGCCCGGGGTGCGGATGCTCGGCGATCCGGAGGAGATCGCCGTGATGTTCGACAAGCGCCGCGCGCACGCGGCGCTGGCCGCCGCGGGGGTGCCGGTTCCCCCCGCACTGCCCGGTGAACTCCCCTCCTCCTTCGAGGAGTTGCGGGAACGGATGGCGTCCGCCGGAATGCGCCGGGTGTTCCTCAAACCGGTGCACGGCTCCTCCGCCTCCGGGGTGGTGGCACTGGAGTTCGGCCCGCGCGGGCAGGTCCAGGCCACCACCTCGGTGGAGGTCGCCCCGGACGGGCTGCACAACTCGCTCACCGTCCGCCGCTACCGCGACGCGGCCGAGGTCGCCGCACTCGTCGACCGGCTCGCCCCGGAGGGCCTGCACGTCGAACAGTGGGTCCCCAAGTCCGGCCAGGGCGGCCGCGCCGCGGACCTGCGGGTACTGGTGGTCGGCGGCCGGGCCACCCACATGGTGGTCCGCACCAGCCGCCACCCCATGACCAACCTCCACCTCGGCGGCGCCCGCGGCGAGTTGGCCGCCGTCCGCGCCGCCGCCGGCGACACCTGGCCCACCCTGCTCGCCACCGCGGAAGCCGCCGCGAGCTGCTTCCCGCACGCCCCGATGGTCGGCGTCGACCTGCTCCCCCACGCCCGCTGGCGCCGCACCCTGATCGGCGAGGTCAACGCCTTCGGCGACCTACTCCCCAACCTCCCGGGCCTGCCGGACGGCCCGGCCCCGGGACTCGACACCTACGCGGCGCAACTGGCTTCGCCGAAGTACCGGGAGGCGCTTTTCCCAGCCCCCGGCGGGGAGCGCGAGCGGGTGCGAAACCAGGGGCGCGTGGGGGCACCTCCCAGCCCGCCAGGACTAGGGCCTGTCCGGCCGGATCCGCTCACCCCGCAGCCAGTTGACGCCCCGGCGGCGTAACCCCGAAGGAACTCCCTTGCAGCACGGCATACCGAACATGAACGAGATCGTCGGCACCCACGACCTCCTCCTCGTCACCCTCGACACCCTCCGCTACGACGTCGCCGAAGAGCTTCTCGCCGCCGGCCGCCTCCCCAATCTCGCCCGGGTGATCCCGAACGGAGCCTGGGAGCGCCGCCACTCCCCCGGCAGCTTCACGTACGCCGCGCACCAGGCGATCCTGGCCGGTTTCCTCCCCACGCCCGCGTCCCCCAATGGCCCGCACCCGCGTCTGTTCGCCGCGCGTTTCGCCGGCTCCGAGTCGACCGAGTCCCGCACTTGGGTGTTCGACGCGCCCGATCTGCCGACGGCTCTCGCCGCGGCCGGTTACCGCACGGTCTGCATCGGTGGCGTCGGGTTCTTCAACAAGCAGGGCCCGCTGGGTTCCGTTCTCCCCGGCCTGTTCCAGGAGAGCCACTGGGCACCGGAGTTGGGTGTCCCGTCCCCGACCTCGTTCGAGTCGCAGGTGGCGGTGGCCGAGCGGGTCGCGGCAGAGCAGCCGTCCGACCAGCCGCTGTTCCTGTTCATCAACGTCTCGGCGCTGCACCAGCCGAACTGGTTCCACCTCCCGGGCGCGACCCGTGAGGACGGCGACTCCCGGGCCAGTCACGCGGCCGCGCTGGAGTACGTGGACGCGCATCTGGGGCGGTTGTTCGCGGCGATGTCCGCCCGCCGTCCGTGTTTCGCGATCGTCTGCTCGGACCACGGCACCGCGTACGGCGAGGACGGTTACACCGGTCACCGGATCGGCCACGAGGTGGTCTGGACGGTGCCGTACGCGCACTTCACCCTCCCGGCCACCACCCAGGAGCACCGATGACGCCCGCCGAGTCCCCGTACCAGTCGTACGTCTACGCGTACCCGCACAAGACCGCCTATCGCCCGCTGCCCGACCGCCCGTCGCTGGCGGACCTGTGGCGGGGCGAGAAGCAGGACGCGCTCTCCCTCTATCTGCACATCCCGTTCTGCGAGGTGCGCTGCGGCTTCTGCAACCTGTTCACCCGGATCGGCAGCCCGGAGGGCCTGACCACGGCCTACCTGGACGCTCTGGAGCGCCAGGCCGGCCAGGCCCGGGAGGCCCTCTCCGGCACCGCCGAATTCGCTCTCGCGGCGTTCGGCGGCGGCACGCCCACCTATCTGACGGCGGCCGAGCTGGAGCGTCTCTGCGACATCGCCGAGCACCGGATGGGCGCGGATCTGCGGTCCATCCCCCTCTCCGTCGAGGCCTCCCCCGACACCGCCACCGCGGACCGCCTCCAGGTCCTGGCCGAGCGCGGCACGACGCGGCTGAGCCTGGGCGTGCAGTCGTTCCTGGACGAGGAGGCGAGGTCGGCGGTCCGGCCGCAGAAGCGGGCGGCGGTGGAGGCGGCGCTCGGCCGGGTCCGGGACGCGGGCTTCCCGGTGCTGAACATCGACCTGATCTACGGCATCGACGGCCAGACGGCCGTCAGCTGGATCAAGTCCCTTGACGCGGCGCTGAGTTGGCAGCCCGAGGAGCTGTACCTGTACCCGCTGTACGTCCGCCCGCTGACCGGCCTCGGCCGGCACGCCGACAACCGGCACACCGACAACGCGCCGTCCCCCGAGTGGGACGCTCAGCGCCTGACGCTCTACCGGGCCGGCCGCGACCACCTGCTGGCGAACGGCTACGAGCAGGTGTCGATGCGGATGTTCCGCCGTTCCGGCGCGGCCGGCGCGAGCGCCGGCGAGTACGCCTGCCAGACCGACGGCATGGTGGGCCTGGGCTGCGGGGCGCGTTCGTACACCTCGAAGCTGCACTACTCCTTCGACTACGCGGTGGACGCCCGCGAGGTCCGCCGGATCATCGACGACTACGTGGCGGCGCCGGACTTCTCGCGCGCCGAACTGGGCTGGGAGATGACGGACGAGGAGACCCGTCGCCGCCATCTGGTGCAGTCGCTGCTGCAGGGCGAGGGCGTCGACCTGGCGGCCTACCGGGAGCGCTTCGGCAGCAGCCCCGAGCAGGACTTCCCGTCCGAACTGACCGAATTCGCCGCCACCAACTGGCTGGCGGCCGGCGCGGACCGGCTGCTGCTCACCGCGGAGGGCCTGGCCTGGTCGGACGCGATCGGCCCGCGGCTGTTCTCCGCCGGGGTGCGCGAGCGGATGGCGGGGTACTCGCCGAAATGAGCGCACTGACCGTCCTGTACCGGGGCCCGCTGTCCTCCTGCGACTACGACTGCCCGTACTGCCCGTTCGCCAAGCGGCGGGACCCTCCGGAGCTGCTGCGCACCGACCGGGCCGCGCTGGAGCGGTTCACCGCCTGGGCGTCCCGGTACGAACACGGCCGTCTCTCCGTCCTGTTCACGCCGTGGGGCGAGGGCCTGGTGCGGTCCTGGTACCGGCGGGCGATGGTGGAGCTGAGCCGGCTGCCGCACCTGGAGCGGGTGGCGATCCAGACCAACGCGAGCTGCCGCACCGGCTGGCTGGCCGAGGCGGACCTGTCGAAGCTGGCGCTCTGGGTGACGTACCACCCGGGCCAGGTGACGGAGCAGCGTTTCCTCGCCAAGTGCGCCGAACTGACGGCACTGGGCGTGCGGTTCAGCGTCGGCGTGGTCGGGCAGCCGGAGCACCTGGCGGCGGCCCGCCGGCTGCGCGCGGCGCTGCCGGCGTCCGTCTACCTGTGGGTGAACGCGGCGGACGGGCTCACGTACACCGACGCGGAGGCGGCCGGGTGGATGGAGCTGGACCCGCTGTTCGGCTACAGCCGCCACCCGCACCGCAGCGCGGGCCTGCCGTGCCGCACCGGGGAGAGCGTGGTCTCGGTGGACGGGGACGGCACGGTGCGTCGCTGCCACTTCGTCCGACCGCCGCTGGGCAACCTGTACGACGACTCCTACCGGGCCCAACTGCGCCCGCGCGCCTGCCCGTTGGGCGAGTGCGACTGCCACATCGGCTATGTGCACCTGGAGTCGCTGCCGCTGTACGACGTGTTCGCGGGCGGGGTGCTGGAGCGCATCCCGCACGGCTGGTGACCGGCCCGGCCCTCCGCCCCACGACACCCGCGGTCGTACCGGATACGCTCCAAGCACCCCCGAGCCCTCCGGAGAGTCCGCCATGGCCAAGCAGCCCCCGCACCGCGACCCCGCCCAGGACGCGCCGCACGTCGGACCTCCGGCGCACGCCGCCGCCGGTCTGCCCGCGATCGGTCACACCCTGCGGATGGCCGCCGACCAGATGTCCCCGGGCCGGGTGCTCTCCACCCTGCGCAAGGTCAACCAGCAGGACGGCTTCGACTGCCCGGGCTGCGCGTGGCCCGAGCCGGACAAGCCGCACCTGGCGGAGTTCTGCGAGAACGGCGCGAAGGCGGTCAGCGAGGAGGCCACCGAGCGGCGGATAACCCCCGAGTTCTTCGCCGCCCACCCGGTCGCCGACCTCGCGGAGCGCTCCGGCTACTGGCTCGGCCAGCAGGGCCGCCTCACCACCCCGATGCTGCTCGACGAGGGCGCCACCCACTACACCCCGATCGGCTGGGACGAGGCGTTCGCGCTGATCGCCGCCGAGCTCACCGCGCTGGGTTCCGCGAACGAGGCGGCGTTCTACACCTCCGGCCGGACGTCCAACGAGGCGGCCTTCGCCTACCAGTTGTTCGCCCGCCGGCTGGGCACCAACAATCTGCCCGACTGCTCCAACATGTGCCACGAGTCCTCGGGTTCGGCGCTCACCGAGACACTCGGCGTCGGCAAGGGCAGCGTCTCGCTCAAGGACCTGTACCAGGCCGATCTGATCATCGTCGCGGGCCAGAACCCGGGCACCAACCACCCCCGGATGCTCTCCGCGCTGGAGCGCGCCAAGCGGGCCGGCGCGAAGGTCGTCAGCGTCAACCCGCTGCCCGAGGCCGGCCTGGAGCGGTTCAAGAACCCGCAGACCCCGCGCGGCCTGGTCGGCGGCGGCACCAAGCTCACCGACCTGTTCCTGCAGATCCGCCTCGGCGGCGACCTGGCGCTGTTCCGGGCGCTGAACCACCTGCTGCTCACCACTCCCGGCGCCGTCGACGAGGCGTTCGTCGCCGAACACTGCGCCGGGTACCAGGAGTTCACCGCCGAGGCGGCCGACCTCGACCGCCCGGCCACGCTGGCCGCCACCGGCCTGCCGTGGGAGCAGATCGAGGAACTGCACCGCCTGGTGCTCTCCTCGCAGAAGATCATCGTCTGCTGGGCGATGGGCCTGACCCAGCACAAGCACTCGGTGCCGACCATCCGCGAGGTGGTCAACTTCCTGCTGCTGCGCGGCAACGTCGGCCGCCCCGGCGCGGGCGTCTGCCCGGTGCGCGGGCACAGCAACGTGCAGGGCGACCGCACGATGGGCATCTTCGAACGCCCGAGCACCGCGTTCCTGGACGCCCTGGGCCAGGAGTTCGCGTTCGAGCCGCCGCGCGCCCACGGCTTCGACACCGTCGACACCATCCGGGCGATGCGCGACGGCCGGGTCAAGGTGTTCTTCGCGATGGGCGGCAACTTCGTCTCCGCGAGCCCCGACACCGACGCCACCGAGGCCGCGATGCGCCGCTGCCGGCTGACCGTGCACGTCTCCACCAAGCTGAACCGCTCGCACGTGATCACCGGCGCCCGCGCGCTGATCCTGCCCACCCTGGGCCGCACCGACCGGGACGTCAGCGCGCTCGGCCCGCAGTTCGTCAGCGTCGAGGACTCGATGGGCATGGTGCACTCCTCGCGCGGCGGCCTGCGCCCGCCCGCGCCCGAGCTGCTCTCCGAGGTGGCGATCGTCAGCCGACTGGCCCGCGCCGCGCTCGGCCCGCAGGACCCCACGCCGTGGGAGGAGTTCGCCCGCGACTACGACCTGATCCGGGACCGGATCGCCCGCGTGATCCCCGGCTTCGACGACTTCAACGCCAAGGTCCGCCGCCCCGGCGGCTTCGCCCTGCCGCACGCCCCGCGCGACAGCCGCAGCTTCCCCACCGCCACCGGCAAGGCCAACTTCACCGTCAACCCGCTCACCGCCCCCGACGTCCCGCCGGGCCGGCTGCTGCTCCAGACGCTCCGCTCGCACGACCAGTACAACACCACCGTGTACGGCCTGGACGACCGCTACCGGGGCATCAAGGGCGGCCGCCGGGTGGTCCTGGTCAACCCCGCCGACGCCGCCGAACTCGGCCTCACCGACGGGCAGTTCGTCGACCTGGTCGGCGAGTGGAAGGACGGCGTGGAGCGCCGCGCCCCGCGTTTCCGGGTGGTGCACTACCCGGTGGCCCGGGGCGGCGCGGCCGCCTACTACCCGGAGACCAACGTGCTGGTGCCGCTGGACTCCACCGCGGACATCAGCAACACCCCGACCTCCAAGGCCGTGGTGGTCCGCCTGGAGCCGACCGCCTGACCCGTCCGCCCCGCCTGGGTCGCCGTCCTGCGACGGCGGCCCGGTCGGTCAGTTGCCCGTCGGCGCGGCCGAACCCGACCCGGATGCCGACGCGGCGCCGGACGGCGAGCCGGAGGCCGAACCGCTCGCCGATCCGCTGGGCGAGCTGCTCGAACCGGTGCTCGGCGAGCCGCTGCCACCGGGCTGCGACGGAATGGTGCCGGGGTTGCTGGGCTTCGTGTCCGGCCCCGGGACGTTCGGGCCCGGGGTGCTCGGCGCAGGCGTGCTCGGCGCGGGCGTGCTCGGCGCCGGCGGCAGCGTGGACGGCTTGGCGGGCCCGATCTTCGACTCGCCGGCCTTCACGTCCGGCACCTTCCACTCGCCGCCCGCGTCGTCCGCCGAGTCCTCCGGGTCGGGCCGGACGGCGCCCAGGATCGGCATCGCGCCGACCTTCGACACCTTCACCACGTCGCCGGTGCGCGGGGCCTGCACGACCAGGCCGCCGCCGATGTACATCCCGATGTGGGTGGCGCCGCCGTAGTAGACCACCAGGTCACCGGGGCGCATCTCGTTCAGCGCCACGTGCTTGAGCTGCGCCCACTGCTCCTGGCTGGTGCGCGGGATGGCCTTCCCGGCGTGCAGCCAGGCCTGCGAGGTGAGGCCCGAGCAGTCGAACACGTCCGGCCCGGCACCGCCCCACACGTAGTCCTTGCCGAGCTGCTGGAGCGCGTACTGCACCGCCTTGCGGCCCATCGCGGACGGCGTGCGCTCGCCCTTGCCGAGTGCGCCGGACGCCAGGAAGGTCAGCTGCGCCTGGTCGGCCTGCTGCTTCTCCAGCGCCTCCAGCTCGCTGCGCTGGGCGCCGGTGAGCGAGCCGACCAGGGTCTCCACGTCGGCCAGCTTCTTGGCCACGGTGTTCTTCTGCTGCTCCTGCTGACCGGCCAGCGTCTGCGCCTCGGTCAGCGCCTGCTGGGCGGCCAGCTGCGCGGCGGCGAGGGTGTCCCGGTCGGACTTCAGCCGCTCCAGGAACTCCTTCTGCGAGCGCCCGGCGGAGTCCAGCAGTCCGGCGATCACCACCGCCTCGTACGGGTCCTTGGCCAGCAGCATCTCGGCGTACCCGGATATCTGGCTGTTGCGGTACTGCGCGCCGGCCAGCTGGGCGGCCAGGTCGTTGCCGGTGTCCACGGCCTCCTGCTGCCGGGTCACCCGGGCGTTCAGGTCCTGGACGTTGGCCTGCTGCTCGGCAAGCCGGGCCACCGTGCCGTTGTACTGCTCGGTGGCGGCCTCGGCCTCCTGGTACAGGGTGTGCAGCTGCTCCAGCAGCGGGCCGAGGGTCCGCTTGGCCTCGGCCAGCGGGTCGGCCCCGGGGGCGGAGGTCGAGGCTCCGGGGTCCGGCGCGGCGTACGCGGCGGAGGCGAACGGCAAGGTCAGTGCGGCGACGGCGAGCACCGCCCCGCAACGCAGTGCGGCGCGTACCCACGGCCGCATCCCGGTCGATTCCGCGCGCTGCCCTGCCCCCATCGGCCGGCCCTCCCCTGGTTCCCGTCGGCGATCGGACCGATCCTGCCATGCGGAGGGAGTTCCCGGCAGATACCCAGGGGGGCGTGAAGTGAATTCTCATCCGCGCGGGAGTGTGACAACCCTCTCATCGGATTCCGCGATCTCCATGGAAAACCGACGCCCCGGCAACTCCCGCGCCACCCAAGGAACCACAACTCCGTGCCGAGTTAACCTCCCGTTCACCATCGCTTCCTACGGTCACCGAGGACAGCAACGTCAGTCCGACACCTTCGACGATTGTTTGGGTATGGAACACATCACGTTCCTGGTGGCCGTTGTGATCATCACGGCGCTCGCCTTCGACTTCACGAACGGCTTCCACGACACCGCCAACGCGATGGCCACCTCCATCGCCACCGGCGCCCTCAAGCCCAAGGTCGCCGTGGCCATCGCCGCGGCGCTGAACTTCGGTGGTGCCTTCCTCTCGGTCAAGGTGGCCACCACCATCTCGGGTGGCATCGTCAACGAGAAGGCCGGACTGCAACCCTCGATCATCTTCGCCGCCCTGGTCGGCGCGATCCTGTGGAACCTGCTGACCTGGCTCAAGGGCCTGCCCTCGTCCTCCTCGCACGCCCTGTACGGCGGCCTGATCGGCGCGACCGTGGTCGGCGCCGGCATCGGCGGCGTCAACTTCAGCGTCGTGGTCTCCAAGATCCTGATCCCGGCGGTGGCCTCCCCGATCATCGCGGGCGTCGCTTCCTGGGGCGCCACCAAGCTGGCCTACCTGATCGCCGGCAGCAGCCCGAAGAAGAGCACCGAGAAGGGCTTCCGGCGGGGCCAGATCTTCTCCTCCTCGCTGATCTCGCTGGCGCACGGCACCAACGACGCGCAGAAGACCATGGGCATCATCACGCTGACCCTGATCTCGGCCGGCCAGCTGCACAAGGGCGACGGCCCGCCGACCTGGGTGATCGTCAGCGCCGGTCTGGCGATCGCGCTGGGCACCTACATGGGCGGCTGGCGGATCATCCGTTCGATGGGCTCCGGCCTGGCCGACATCCGGCCACCGCAGGGCTTCGCCTCGGAGACCGCCGCCGCGACCGTGATCCTGACCTCCTCGCACATGGGCTACGGCCTGTCCACCACCCAGGTCTGCTCCGGCGGCATCATGGGCGCGGGCCTCGGCGGCCCCTCCGGCAAGCTGCGCTGGGGCATGGTCCGCCGCATGGTCTACACCTGGGGCCTGACCCTGCCGGCCGCCGCCGCGGTGTCCGGCCTGGCCGCCCTGATCGCGGACCAGGGCGACTGGGGCGTGGCCGTGGTCGGCGTGGCGCTGGTGCTCGGCGCCGGCTCGATGTGGCTGATCTCCCGCCGCCAGCCGGTGCACGCCGGCAACGTGCACGACAGCGAGACGGTGGACCTGCCGGTCACCGGCAGCCCGACCGGCCAGACCACCATCGCGGCCTGAAAGGACTACGAATCATGCACATCAAGTGGGCCGCTCTGGCCGAGACCGCAGGCGTCAGCCTGGCCGTCACCCTCGCCGTCGTCACCGTCTTCGCGCTGGGCAACCTGGCGCTGACCCGCCGCGAGGCGGCCGTCGAGGCCGGCACCGGCAAGGGCGTCCCGGCCCTGGCCGCCGCGGTCGTGTGCTTCACCGCCTGCGCCGCGGTGGTCGCGTACGGCATCTCGCTGATCGCCGCCAAGTAACGCGAGCAGATACGACGAAGGGCCCCGCCATCCGGCGGGGCCCTTCACGCATGTCGGCAGCGATCAGTCGGTGACCAGCTCCGCGGCCTTGGCGGCCGGGGCGGCGGCCCGGTCGTCGTCGGCGGTGCGCAGCGGCACCTCGCGGATGAACAGCACCAGCAGGAAGCCGACCACCGCGAACGGGGCGGCGACCAGGAACACGGTGCCGACGCCGTGCCCGAACGCGTCGGTGACCAGCGGGACGATCCGCGCGGGCAGCGCGTGCAGGTCCGGGATGCCGTCGCCGCCGCCCGCGGGGGCGGGCAGGCCGGCCTTGACGAAGTTCTCCGCCATGTACGAGGCGACCTTGTGCCCCAGCAGCGCGCCGAGCGCGGAGACGCCCATCGCGCCGCCCATGGTGCGGAAGAAGGTGACCACCGAGCTGGCCGCGCCGAGTTCGTGGCGCGGGACGGTGTTCTGCACCGCGAGGACCAGGTTCTGGCTGGTCAGGCCGAGGCCGATGCCGGCCACCGCCATGTAGAGCGCGAGCAGCCCGTACGAGGTGCCGGCCCGGGCGGTGCCCATCAGGCCGAGTCCGACGGCGAGCATCACGGTGCCGCCGACCAGGTAGCCCTTCCACTTGCCGTACTTGGTGATGAGCTTTCCGGCCACCGTGGAGGACACCGCGAGGCCGAGGATCATCGGCAGGGTGAGCAGACCGGCCTGGGTGGGGGTCTTCTCCTTGGCGAGCTGGAAGTACTGGCCGAGGAAGGTGGTGGTGCCGTACATGCCGACGCCGACGAAGGCGGAGGCCACCGAGGCGAGCGCGACGGTGCGGTGGCGGAACAGGTCGAGCGGGATCAGCGGCTCGGCGGCGCGCTTCTCGACGGCGACGAACAGTCCGGCCAGTGCCAGGCCGCCGAGCACCATCACCGCGGTCTGCCAGGACACCCAGTCGTAGTTCTTGCCGGCCAGCGAGATCCAGATCATCAGCAGGCTGACGGCGGCGGTGATCAGCACCGCGCCCAGGTAGTCGATCTTCGGCTTGCGGACGGTCTGCTCGGGGAGCTTCAGGGTGCGCTGCAGCACCAGGATGGCGAGCAGGGCGAACGGGACGCCGACGTAGAAGCACCAGCGCCAGCCGAGCCAGGAGGTGTCCACGATGACGCCGCCGATCAGCGGGCCGCCGAGGGTGGCGAGTGCGAACACCGCGCCGAAGTAGCCGCTGTACCGGCCGCGCTCGCGCGGCGGGACCATCGCGGCCAGGCAGATCTGGCCGAGCGCGATCACACCGCCGGCACCGATGCCCTGCAGCACGCGGCAGAAGATCAGCATGCCGATGCTCTGCGACAGACCGGCCAGTGCCGAGGAGAGCACGTAGATCACCATGGCGATCTGGACCAGCAGCTTCTTGCTGACCAGGTCGGAGAGCTTGCCCCAGAGCGGGGTGGCGGCGGTGATCGAGAGCAGGGCGGCGGTGACCACCCAGGTGTAGGCGGACTCGCCACCGTGCAGGTCGTGGAGGATCCGCGGGAGCGCGTTGGAGACGACCGTGGAGGACAGCACGGCCACGAACAGGCCGAGCAGCAGGCCCGAGAGGGCTTCGAGCACTTGGCGGTGGGACAGCTGGGCCTGCGGGAGTGTCTGGGGGGTCGTCGACATGCGTTTCCTTCGACTAAAAATTCGTTGCCTCAAGCAACTATACGCCGATAGTTGACTAAGGCAACTTTATTCAAGTCAAAGTAAAGGGCCCCTTCAAAGGCCCAGGTCAGAACGGGTCAGACCCCTTCGGTCAGCTCGTTGAACCGCTCCAGCAGGCGCGCGAACTGCTCCAGCTCACCCACCTCCCACGCCTCCAGCGAGGCCCGGAAGCGCGCCATCCGCGCCTCCCGGGCGGCCGCGAACCGCCGCTCGCCCTCCTCGGTCAGCGACACCAGCGAGGCCCGCCGGTCCAGCGGGTCGGTCTCCCGCCGCAGCAGCCCCAGCTCCTCGATCGCCCGGATCTGCCGGCTCACCGTGGCCTTGCCCACGCCGAAGTGCAGCCCGATGTCGGTCACCCGCGCCTGCCCGGACTCCCGGATGAAGGAGAGCAGGACGTACGCCCCGGCCTCCAGCTCGGGGTGCACCTGCCGCGAGACCTCGGCGGCCCGGGCCCTGCTGCGCCGGAACAGCGTCGCCACCTCGCGCTCGACCGCGAGAAATGCCAGTTCGGCGGCGTTCGGCTCTGCCACGGGGTCGTTCATGGCGCTCAGTATCGCGCAGCCTGCACGTTCTCCGGGGCGCAACTGTTTCATGATATTAAGTATCCGATTTGTGTACTGGTACCGGATTGATAGGGAGATGCCCGCCCATGGCAGAGCCTGCAAAGGGGTTCGTCGCCGATCTCAAGGACGCGGTGACACCACGCGCGTTCCTCATGGTCGTCGCCGTCCTGCTGCTCCAGCTCGGCTTCATCACCTCGTACGTGGGTGCGCTCCACCAGCCGAAGCCGCACCAGCTGTCCATCGCAGTGGTCGCCCCGCCCGAGGTCGCTCCGAAGCTGACCGCCGCCCTGGAGTCCGTCCCGGACGACGCGGTGCGTGCGTCCGTCCTGCCCGACGCGGAGACCGCGAAGGCCCGGATCAAGGACCAGAAGATCTACGCGGCCTGGGTGTTCGACCCGACCGGTACCCAGGACACCCTGCTGGTCGCGGAGGCCCGCGGCCCGGCCGCCTCCGGCGCCGCCGAGCTGATCGTCACCAAGGTCGCGGCCGCCCAGCACCGCACCGTCGAGGTGCAGGACACCATTCCGCTGGCCCCCGGCGACGGCAGGGGCCTGTCCAGCTTCTACCTGGTGGTCGGCTGGTGCGTCGGCGGCTACCTGGTCGCCTCGATCCTCGGCATCAGCGCCGGTGCCCGCCCCGCCAACGTCAACCGGGCCGCGGTGCGCCTGGGCGCCCTGGCGCTGTACTCGGTCGTCGCGGGCCTCGGCGGCACGCTGATCACCGGCCCGATCCTGGACGCGCTGCCGGGCTCGATCGTGGCCCTGACCGCCATCGGCGCACTGGTGGTGTTCGCGGTCGGCGCGGTCACCATGGCGCTGCAGTGCCTGTTCGACATCATCGGCATCGGCGTGGCGGTACTGATCTTCGTGGTGCTGGGCAATCCCAGCGCGGGCGGCGTCTACCCGCCGCCGCTGCTGCCCACGTTCTGGCGGGCGATCGGCCAGTGGATCCCGAACGGCGCCGGCACCTCGGCCACCCGCTCCATCGCCTACCTGGGCTCGTCCGCGCTGGCGATGCCGCTGACGGTGCTGGCGGTCTGGGCCGCCCTCGGTGTCGCGGTGACCTTCCTCGCGGCGGCCCGCCGTCCGCTCGTCGGCCGCCCCGCCTCCGCGGAGGCGTGAGCGGCCGTCACGGAAAGGGGCGGGGTCAGACCCGTTCGGTCGCCCGCCCCTGCTCCTCGCTCACCCGGTCCGACAACCGGGTGAACACGTACCGGTTCATCGCCCAGTAGCGGAACACCATCGCCAGCAGGGTGCCCAGGATCATGCCGCTGAGGAAGTCGGCGACCTCCTGGGTCATGTGGGTGACGTGCGGTTCCCGCAGGTCGAACAGGTAGCGCGAGGCCGCCAGCGGAAGGTCGTTGACACCGACCGCGAGAGCGCTGACCACGACGAACAGGACAGCCTCGCGATGCTTGCCGGCGGCCCGGAAGGACCACTGCCGGTTCAGCACGTACGAGACGCCGGTGGCGATCACGGTCGCGACGGTCAGGGCGACGAGCGGCTTGGCCTCGAAGACGGTCATCTTCAGAGCGAAGTTGATCAACATGGTGAGCACGAAGCAGGTTCCTCCGACCACGAGGAACTTCACCAACTTGCGGTGCTTGACCAGGAACGGACGGAAGTTCTCCGGCATTGCGGTCAGCGCGCGCTGCGTAGGGGACGGCATGCCGGAAGTCTGCCATGGGCCACAATCGGCAACCACCAGGGGCCGGGGAGTGGACACTCCCCGGCCCCTCGGCCGTCATCAGGCCGCCGCGACCAGCACTTCCGCCGGCTCCAGCGCCAGCCGCAGCACCTCCCGGACGTCGGACACGGCGTGCACCGTGAGCCGCTCCAGCACCTCGGCGGGGACGTCGTCCAGGTCCGCCTCGTTGCGCTTCGGGATGATCACCGTGGTGACCCCGGCCCGGTCCGCGGCCAGCAGCTTCTGCTTGACCCCGCCGATCGGCAGCACCCGGCCGGTCAGCGACACCTCGCCGGTCATCGCCACGTCGGTGCGCACCTTGCGCCCCGACAGCAGCGAGGCCAGCGCCGTGGTCATCGTGATGCCCGCGCTCGGGCCGTCCTTCGGCACCGCGCCGGCCGGCACGTGCAGGTGGATGCCCCGCTCGCGCAGGCCCGTCACCGGCAGCTCCAGCTCGGCGCCGCGCGAACGCAGGTAGGAGAGCGCGATGTGCGCCGACTCCTTCATCACGTCGCCCAGCTGCCCGGTCAGCGTCAGCCCGGTCGAGCCGGTCTCCGCGTCCGCCAGCGACGCCTCGATGTAGAGGACGTCACCACCGGCTCCGGTGACCGCCAGGCCGGTCGCCACTCCGGGCACCGCGGTGCGACGCTCGGCCGGCTCCTGCGCCGACTCCGGCACGTGGTGCGGCCGGCCCAGCAGCGCCCGCAGGTCGTCCGGGCCGATCGCGGCCGGCAGCTCGCGCTCGCCCAGCTCGGTCTGCGCGGCGACCTTGCGCAGGACCCGCGCGATCGACCGCTCCAGGTTCCGGACGCCCGCCTCCCGGGTGTACTCGGCGGCGAGCCGGCGCAGCGCCTCCTCGTCCACCGTCAGCTGCTCCGCGGCGAGGCCCGCCTTGGCGAGCTGGCGGGGCAGCAGGTGGTCGCGGGCGATGGAGACCTTCTCGTCCTCGGTGTAGCCGTCCAGCCGGACCAGGTCCATCCGGTCCAGCAGCGGCTCCGGGATGGCCTCCAGCACATTGGCGGTGGCCAGGAACACCACGTCGGACAGGTCGAGCTCGACCTCCAGGTAGTGGTCCCGGAAGGTGTGGTTCTGTGCCGGGTCCAGCACCTCGAGCAGCGCCGCCGCCGGGTCGCCCCGGTAGTCCGAGCCGACCTTGTCGATCTCGTCCAGCAGCACCACCGGGTTCATCGTCCCGGCCTCCTTGATCGCCCGGACGATCCGGCCGGGGATCGAGCCCACGTACGTCCGCCGGTGGCCGCGGATCTCCGCCTCGTCCCGGACGCCACCCAGCGCCACCCGGACGAACGACCGGCCCATCGCGCGGGCCACCGACTCGCCCAGCGAGGTCTTGCCGACACCGGGCGGGCCAACCAGCGCCAGCACCGCACCTCCGCGCCGGCCGCCGATCTGGCCGAGCCCCTGGTCGGCCCGGCGCTTGCGGACGGCCAGGTACTCGACGATCCGGTCCTTCACGTCCGCCAGACCGGTGTGGTCGGCGTCCAGCACGGCATGCGCGGCGGTGATGTCGTACGAATCCTCGGAGCGCTCGTTCCACGGCAGCTCCAGCACGGTGTCCAGCCAGGTGCGGATCCACGAGCCCTCGGGCGACTGATCACTGGAACGCTCCAGCTTGTCGACCTCCTTGAGCGCCGCCTCCCGGACCTTCTCGGGCAGCTCGGCCGCCTCCACCCGCGCCCGGTAGTCATCCTCTTCAGTACCCGCCTCACCGTTCAGCTCGGCCAGCTCCTTGCGGACGGCCTCCAGCTGGCGGCGCAGCAGGAACTCCTTCTGCTGCTTGGCGACGCCCTCCTCGACGTCCTTGCGGATGGTGTCGTTGACCTCCTCCTCCGCGAGGTGCTCGCGCAGCAGGCCCAGCGCGTACTCCAGCCGGGCCTGACGGTCGGCCTCCAGCAGCACCTTCAGCTTCTGCTCGGCGGTGGCGAACGGCGCGTACCCGATGTTGTCCGCGAGCTCGCCGATGTCCTCGATCGCGGCCACCCGGTCCACGATCTGCCATGCCCCGCGCTTGCGCAGCCACTTGGTGGACAGCGCCTTGTACTCCTTGGCCAGCTCGGCCGCCCGACCTGCCACCGGCAGCCCGGCGTCCGACTCCTGGAACGGCGTGGTCTCCACCCAAAGCGCCGCCCCCGGCCCGGTCGTCCCCTTGCCGATCCGCACCCGGCGCACCGCGCGTACCAGCGCCGCCGGGTCACCGTCCGCCAGCCGCCCGACCTGCTCGACCGTCGCCAGCGCACCCACCGCCGCGTACGACCCGTCGAGCCGCGGCACCAGCAGCACCTGCGGCTTCCCCCCGTTGCTCCCCGCCCTGGCCGCCTCCACGGCAGCCCTCACCTCCGGATCCGAAAGCTCCAGCGGAACCACCATGCCAGGGAGCACGACCTCGTCGTCGAGGGGCAGCACGGGCAGAGTGAGCGGAATGGACGTCGATGCCATGATCTCTCCCCAGTCAGTGAAGTTGAGCTGACCTGACTAAGGTTTGGCACGCCTCGGTTGTTCCCCTCCGGGTGTTCACCCTGAGCGAAGGGGACTCAGGGTGGATGTCTCAGCCCTCCGCGACGGCCGTCGAGCGCTTCCACGCCCACGCCCGCTCCGGCCCGCGCGGCCCCCTGCCGCGCCTCAGCCACGGCCACATCGCCACACCCAACAGCAACGCCGCCGGGTGCCCGACCGAAGTCACCAGATCGGGGTCGGAGAGCAGCTGGTGCCCGATCAACGCCAGCCCCGCGCCCAGCGCAACGGCCCGCCCGGGCCGCGGCAGCAGTCCGGCCAGCCCGCCGAGCGAGGCCAGCACCCCGTAACTGACGCCGATGTCCATCGCGTCCAGCACATCGGGCCCGGCCGCCCCGCGGGCCACACTCGCCACGGCCACCCCCTGCGAGAGCAGCGTCGCGCCGATGTGCCCGGCCCCGAAGACGCCGAGGGCACGGACTCCCCCCGCCCGTCGTTCAAGGGGTGCGACGGTGCAGAGGAAGGCCCAGAGGTAGGGCGCCCAGACCGAGCCGGCGACCCACAGGCCGCTGCCGATGAGGGAGACCACGGGGTGGACGAGCAGGTTGTGCGCGTCGGTGGAGGACACCGACTGGAGCCGGTGCACGGTGTCGGGGTCGCCGAAGCGGGCGTAGAGCGTGGTGCCGAGCAGCAGGCCGAGGTAACCGAGCGCGAACGGGTTCGTCCGGGGGGTGGGGACGGCCCGCAGGCCCGGCCGGATCAGCCGTCGTCGCAGTTCCGCGCTGGTCATCGTGCCTCCCGAACGCTTCGTCCGCCCCACGATACGGGTGGCAGGTGAGAGGTGTCTGGGTAAGTCCTGTGAAGACCACTGTCCGTGCATATGCCGCTCGCACACGTACCGTTACAGGTCGCAAGCGCTTTGGGTAAGGTACTGGCCCGTGCCCGTCCGATCGGGGACCTGCCAAGCATGACGGTCCGCGGCCGGAATCATCCGGTCAGCCCACCCGGGCGGGGACGGCGTCCGTACGCTGCCAGGAGCAGCACCGGCGGGCGGGGCAACAGCCCAAGACGGATTGAGACGACTACGACGCGGAGCCCGCCCGTCCCCACAGACGGCCGGCCCGCAGCCCTGGGGGCGGTGGCGTGACCGTGACAGAGATTCAGCAAGAGACGATCAGCAGTGGCCCGGTGGGTACCCAGCGACGGGTGCTCGTCGTGGAGGACGAGCCGACCATCGCGGAGTCGATCGCGGCGCGCCTGGGAGCCGAGGGCTTCAAGGTGGCGGTGGCCCACGACGGGCCGGGCGCAGTGGACGGGTTCCACACCTGGCAGCCCGACCTGGTGGTGCTCGACATCATGCTGCCGGGCTTCGACGGCCTCGAGGTGTGCCGCCGGATCCAGGCCCAGCGCCCGGTGCCGGTGCTGATGCTGACCGCGCGGGACGACGAGACGGACCTGCTGGTCGGTCTGGGCGTCGGCGCGGACGACTACATGACCAAGCCGTTCTCGATGCGCGAGCTGGCGGCCCGGGTGAACGTGCTGCTGCGCCGGGTGGAGCGCGCCCAGCAGGCGGCCCGCACGCCGGCTCTCGGCAGCCTGCGCTTCGGCGAGCTGGAGATCGACCACGTGCAGCGCCGGGTCCGGCTGGGTTCGGGCGACGTGCACCTGACGCCGACCGAGTTCGACCTGCTGGCCTGCCTGGCCGCGCAGCCGCGTGCGGTGCTGACCCGCGAGCAGCTGCTGGCCGAGGTGTGGGACTGGACCGACGCGTCCGGCACCCGCACGGTCGACAGTCACGTGAAGGCGCTGCGCCGGAAGATCGGTGCGAGCTGGATCCGTACGGTGCACGGCGTGGGTTACGCGCTGGAGGCTCCGCTGTCCTGACCCGGAGCCGCCGGTCCGGGCCTCCGGGGGGCCCGCGCGGCGGTCCGGTCGTGCACGGGGGACGAGTTCTGGGGACACATGACCTTTCCACAGCAACGCAACGGGGAAGCCGAGCCGACCCCGCAGCCCCCGCTGGCGGTGCGCGCCGCGCGCCGGGTGTGGGCCGACATCCGCCCGTTCGATCCGGTGCGCTCGGTCAAGGGCAAGCTGGCGATGCTGGTGGTGGTCTCGGTGGTGCTGGCCACCGGCATGGTGGTGGTGGCGATCCGGTCGGAGACCCAGATCCGGATCATCATGATCTTCTCGCTGATCGCCTCGCTGCTGTTCATGCAGTTCCTGGCGAACGGTCTGACCGCGCCGCTGCGGGACATGACGGCGGCGGCCCGGTCGATGGCCGAGGGCGACTACACCGCCCGGGTGGACGTGTCCTCCCGGGACGAGATCGGCGAGCTGGCCGACACCTTCAACCGGATGGCCGGCGACCTGGAGGCCGCCGACCGGCACCGCCGCGAGCTGATCGCCAATGTCTCGCACGAGTTGCGCACGCCGATCGCGGCGCTGCGCGGCCTGCTGGAGAACGTGGTGGACGGCGTGGTGAAGCCGGACCCGAAGAACCTGGGCACCGCGCTGGAGCAGACCGAACGCCTGGGCCGGCTGGTCACCCACCTGCTGGACCTGTCGAAGCTGGACGACGGCGTCGTCCCGCTGGACTGCCGCCCGTTCCAGGTGCGGGAGTTCCTGGACGGCGTGCTGCGGGGCGTGACGGTGGACGGCGCGACGGCGGGCGGAGCGTACGCCCGGCGCGAGGACGTGCGGCTGGCGGTCGACGTACAGCCGGCCGAGCTGTCGGCGGTGGCGGACGCGGAGCGGCTGCACCAGGTGGTGGCCAATCTGGTGGACAACGCCTGCAAGCACTCGCCGGCCGGCGGCACCGTGACGGTGCGGGCCCGGGCGGCGGAGGGCGGCGGGCTGCTGCTGGAGGTGGAGGACCAGGGTCCGGGCATTCCGGTCGCCGACCGGGAGCGGGTATTCGAGCGGTTCGGCCGCAGCGGTTCGCCGACGGCGCTCGGCCCGGGCAGTGACGGCGGGACCGGCCTCGGGCTGGCCATCGCCCGCTGGGCGGTGGACCTGCACGGCGGCCGGATCCGGGTGGCGGAGGCCGCCGCGGGCTGCCGGATCGAGGTCACCCTGCCGGGTGAAAGCGCGATCGCCGTCTAGTTTGTGGCGGAACCGGTACAAACCGCGTTCGAGGCCGGGCCGGGACAGTCAACGGACCGTCCCGGCCCGCCTGTTCGTCCGATTTTCACTCGGTATGGCAGTGATCGCCCCGGCCGCGGGTTCCCTGCTTTCCGGCATCTCTAACGCACAGTTCCAGCCAAAATCCGGTCCACCGATGTGATCTGGGCGACGCCTGACCATCGGGGACTGCGCGATCACTGGTCGGAGGCGTAGCCTTAATCCCCGCTGTCCACCATCCCAAAAGGAAGCGGAAGAGGGCGGTTGCCCCGTGTCGCCACACCAAGAAACCCCCAGCTCGGCAAGCTCCACTGGCTTCGGCCCCAATGAGTGGCTCGTCGACGAGATCTACCAGCAGTACCTCCAGGACCCGGCTTCGGTCGACCGTGCCTGGTGGGACTTTTTCGCCGACTACAAGCCCGGTACCGAGGTGACTCCCGTGACCCAGGCCGCAACCCCGGTCGGCGCCCAGCCGGCCCCCGTTGCCGCTCCTGTTGCCGCTGCTCCGGCCGCGCCCGCCGATGCCGCTCCGGCCGCCACCCCGGCGCCCGCGCAGCCGGTGGCCCCCGCGCCGCTGGCCGCCGCTCCCGCCGCGCCGCCCGCGCCGAAGGCCGCGACCCCGGCTCCGGCCCCGGCCGCCGCCGCGAAGGCCGCCACCGAGGGCCCGGAGCTGGTGCAGCTGCGCGGCCCGTCCAAGGCCGTGGCGTCGAACATGGATGCTTCGCTGGAGGTTCCGACCGCCACCTCGGTGCGCGCGGTGCCCGCCAAGCTGCTGATCGACAACCGCATCGTCATCAACAACCACCTGCAGCGCGCCCGCGGCGGCAAGGTCTCCTTCACCCACCTGATCGGCTACGCGCTGGTCCAGGCCGTGAAGGCCAACCCGGGCATGAACTACAGCTACAAGGTGGAGGACGGCAAGTCCTACCTGGTGAAGCCCGAGCACGTGAACCTGGGCCTCGCCATCGACCTGGTCAAGCCGAACGGCGACCGCCAGCTGGTCGTCGCGGCCATCAAGAAGGCCGAGACGCTCGACTTCTTCGGCTTCTGGCAGGCCTACGAGGACATCGTCCGCCGGGCCCGCGCCAACAAGCTGACCATGGACGACTTCACCGGCGTCACGGTCTCGCTGACCAACCCGGGCGGCATCGGCACCGTGCACTCCGTGCCGCGCCTGATGCAGAACCAGGGCACCATCGTCGGCGTCGGCGCGATGGAGTACCCGGCCGAGTTCCAGGGCTCCTCCCCGGAGACCCTGGCCCGCCTGGGCGTCTCCAAGATCATGACGCTCACCTCGACCTACGACCACCGGGTCATCCAGGGCGCGGCCTCGGGCGAGTTCCTCCGCTCGATCCACCAGCTGCTGCTGGGCGCGAACAACTTCTACGACGAGGTGTTCGAGGCTCTGCGGATCCCGTACGAGCCGGTGCGCTGGGCCACCGACGTGGCGACCACGCACGACGACGAGGTCAACAAGACCGCGCGCGTCATGGAGCTCATCCACTCCTACCGGGTCCGCGGCCACCTGATGGCCGACACCGACCCGCTGGAGTACATGCAGCGCAAGCACCCCGACCTGGACGTCACCACGCACGGCCTCACCCTGTGGGACCTGGAGCGCGAGTTCGCGGTCGGCGGCTTCGGCGGCCAGAAGATGATGAAGCTCCGCGACATCCTCGGCCTGCTGCGCAACACGTACTGCCGCACCGTCGGCATCGAGTACATGCACATCCAGGACCCGGCGCAGCGCAAGTGGCTGCAGGAGCGCCTGGAGAAGCCGTACACCAAGCCGGAGCGCGAGGAGCAGCTGCGCGTCCTGCGCCGGCTGAACTCGGCCGAGGCGTTCGAGACCTTCCTGCAGACCAAGTACGTCGGGCAGAAGCGTTTCTCGCTGGAGGGCGGCGAGTCGCTCATCCCGCTGCTGGACGCCACCATCGACGCCGCCGCCGAGCACCGCCTCGACGAGGCCGTCATCGGCATGGCGCACCGCGGCCGCCTGAACGTGCTGGCGAACATCGTCGGCAAGCCGTTCGGCAAGATCTTCGGCGAGTTCGAGGGCAACCTCGACCCGAAGTCGATGCACGGCTCGGGCGACGTGAAGTACCACCTGGGCTCCGAGGGCACCTTCACCGGCCTGGACGGCGAGACCATCAAGGTGTCGCTGGCCGCGAACCCGTCCCACCTGGAGACGGTCGACCCGGTCGTCGAGGGCATCGCCCGCGCCAAGCAGGACATCCTGGACTTCGGCGGCACGACCTTCCCGGTGCTGCCGATCCAGATCCACGGCGACGCGGCCTTCGCGGGCCAGGGCGTGGTCGCGGAGACCCTGAACATGTCGCAGCTGCGCGGCTACCGCACCGGCGGCACCGTGCACATCGTGGTCAACAACCAGGTCGGCTTCACCGCCGCCCCGACCTCCTCGCGCTCGTCGATGTACTGCACCGACGTCGCCCGGATGATCGAGGCGCCGATCTTCCACGTGAACGGCGACGACCCGGAGGCCGTGGTCCGCGTCGCGCGGCTGGCCTTCGAGTTCCGTCAGCAGTTCCACAAGGACGTCGTGATCGACCTCATCTGCTACCGCCGCCGCGGTCACAACGAGGCCGACAACCCGTCGTTCACCCAGCCGCTGATGTACGACCTGATCGACAAGAAGCGTTCGGTGCGCAAGCTGTACACCGAGGCGCTGATCGGTCGCGGCGACATCACCATGGAAGAGGCGGAGCAGGCGCTCCAGGACTTCCAGGGACAGTTGGAGAAGGTGTTCGCGGAGGTCCGCGAGGCCACCGCCGCCCCGGCGCCGGCCGAGACCGGCCGCCCGGTCGCGGACTTCCCGGTGTCCATCCAGACCGGCATCTCCGCCGAGATGATCAAGCGGATCGCCGCCTCGCAGGTCAACCTGCCGGACTGGCTGACCGTGCACCCGCGTCTGCTGCCGCAGCTCCAGCGCCGCGCCGCCTCGATCGAGGACAACACCATCGACTGGGCGACCGGCGAGGCGCTCGCCATCGGCTCGCTGCTGATGGAGGGCCACCCGGTCCGGCTGGCCGGCCAGGACTCCCGCCGCGGCACCTTCGGCCAACGCCACGCGGTGCTGATCGACCGGAACACCGGCGAGGACTACACCCCGCTGATGTACCTGACCGAGGACCAGGCCCGCTTCACCGTCTACGACTCGCTGCTCAGCGAGTACGCGGCGATGGGCTTCGAGTACGGCTACTCGCTGACCCGCCCGAACGCGCTGGTCATGTGGGAGGCGCAGTTCGGCGACTTCGTCAACGGCGCGCAGACCATGGTCGACGAGTACATCGCGTCCGCCGAGCAGAAGTGGGGCCAGCACTCCGGCGTCACCCTGCTGCTGCCGCACGGCATGGAGGGCCAGGGCCCGGACCACTCGTCCGCCCGCCCGGAGCGCTTCCTGGCGCTGTGCGCGCAGGACAACATGACGGTCGCCATGCCGACCCTGCCGTCGAACTACTTCCACCTGCTGCGCTGGCAGGCGCACAACCCGCACCACAAGCCGCTGGTCGTCTTCACCCCGAAGTCGATGCTGCGTCTGAAGGCCGCGGCGTCCTCGTCGTCCGAGTTCATGAGCGGCTCGTTCCGCCCGGTGATCGGCGACAGCACGGTGGACCCGGCGCAGGTCCGCAAGGTGGTCATCACCTCCGGCAAGTTCTACTACGACCTGGAGGCGGCCCGGACCGAGCGTGGCGTCACCGACACCGCGATCGTCCGCGTCGAGCGCCTGTACCCGCTGCCGATCGCGGAGCTCCAGGAGGAGCTGGCCCGCTACGGCGAGGGTGTCCAGTTCGTCTGGGCGCAGGAGGAGCCGGCCAACCAGGGTGCCTGGCCGTTCATCGCGATGAACCTGGTCGACCACCTGCAGGTCGTCATCGGCCGCTCCGCCAACGGTGGCGCCCGCCTGCGCCGCGTCGCCCGCACGGCCTCCTCGGCCCCCGCGGTCGGCTCGGCCAAGCGGCACGCCGCCGAGCAGGCGGCCCTGGTCGACGAGGTGTTCGCGCTCTGACGCGCTGACGCCCGCCCGGCCCTGTCGGCCCCCGTCCCCGGTCTCCGGGGGCGGGGGCCGCATCCGTTACCGGGCGGCGCACTATCCTGGGCGGCGGCGTACCAGAACCACCCACCGGAGCGAGTAACCGTGTACTTCACCGACCGCGGCATCGAGGAGCTGGACAGCCGGCGTGGCGAGGAGGAGGTCACTTTCGAGTGGCTGGCCGAGCGCCTGCGCGAGTTCGTCGACCTGAACCCGGACTTCGAGGTGCCGGTGGAGCGGCTGGCCACCTGGCTGGCCCGGCTGGACGACGAGGACGACGAGGACTGACAAGCCCTCAGCAGCGCGGCCCGGCAGGCGTTCTCGCCTCCCGGGCCGCCGGCTTTTTCGGGCGGTCCCGGGGTCGCCCTTCAGGGTGGGGTCGGGGTCGGCCGGGGTGCGCTCCGGGTCCGGATCGGGGTCGGATCTCCTTGACTTCCGCCCGACGCGATATATCGTAAATATCAAAGAGAACGCGATACATCGCGTATGGGAGGACGGGGAGCCGGACATGTTCCAGCAGACGGTAGACAGCACCGAGACCATCACCTTCGACGAGGCCGCGCACATCCTGCACGTCCGGATCGTCGACGGCACCGTGAACGTGGTCCCCACCGAGGGACCGGCCCGCCTCGAAGTCGCCGCCCTGGAGGGCGAACCGCTCGAGGTGACCCTGATCGACGGCGTACTCACCGTCAGCTACAAGGACCTCAGCTGGGCCGAGGTCGGCGTGGCCGTGAAGTCCGTGGAGACCGTCAAGTCGTACTTCTCCGGCCTGCGCCGCAAGCGCCGGGCCGAGATCACGGTGGCCGTCCCGGCCGCCGCCGCGGTCAAGGTCGGCACGGTCTCCGCGCACGCCACCGTCTCCGGCATCACCGGCGAGGTCGCGGTGAACGGCGCCAGCGGCGACACCACGCTGGCCGGGCTGACCGGCCCGGTCTCCGCCAACACCGTCTCCGGCGACGTGGACGCCGAGGGCCTGTCCGGCGAGCTGAAGGTCAACACGGTCTCCGGCGCGGTCACCCTGGTGGCTGGCAGCGCCACCCGGATCCGCGCGCACTCGGTGTCCGGCGCGGTCACCCTCGACCTGGACGCCGCCACCCCCACCGACATCGGCGTGACCACCGTCTCCGGCGCGGTCGGCGTCCGGCTGCCCTCGTTCGCCGACGCCAAGGTCGAGGCCGGCACCACCAGCGGCACCCTCTCCAGCGCCTTCGCCGAGCTCGCCGTCGGCGGCGGCTGGGGATCCAAGAAGCTCTCCGGCCAGCTCGGCTCCGGCGCCGGCCGCCTCCAGGTGACCACCGTCACCGGCGCGGTCACCGTCCAGCGCCGTCCCGACGCCGAGGAGGACCGGCCGGCCAAGGAACTGACCTCCGGCCCGCTCGACCTGACCAAGGAGGCCTGAAATGACCCCGGTGTTCGGCCACGGCCGGCTTCGCCTGTACCTGCTGAAGCTGCTCGACGAGAGCCCCCGGCACGGGTACGAGGTGATCCGCCTGCTGGAGGAGCGCTTCCACGGCCTGTACGCGCCCTCCGCGGGCACCGTCTACCCCCGGCTCGCCAAGCTGGAGGCCGAGGGACTGGTCAGCCACACCACCGAGGGCGGCCGCAAGGTCTACCGGCTGACGGACACCGGGCGCACCGAACTCGCCTCCCGCCAGGACGAGTTGACGTCCCTGGAGGCCGAGATCCACGACTCCGTCGGCCAGCTGGCCGGCGCCATCCGGCAGGACGTCCGGGACAGCGCCAAGGACCTGCGCGCCGAACTCTGGCAGCAGGCCGAACAGACCCCCGCCGCCGGCGGCGACCCGTTCGCCGCACCCTGGCGGGACAAGGAGTCCTGGCAGCGCGCCAAGGAACAGTTCGCCCAGCTCAAGGCCGAGGCCAAGGAACAGGCCCGGCGCGCCAAGGAGCAGGAGAAGGCGGCCCGGCAGCAGGCCAAGGCCGCCGAGGCCGAGGCCAAGCGGCTGCGCGAGCAGTCCAAGGCCGCCCGCACCGCCGCCCAGCAGGAAGCGCTGCGGCTCAAGCGCCGGATCGAGGAACAGGTCCGCGAGCACACCTCGCACGGCGACTGGTCCACCGGCCTCGCCGAGGGCCTCGCCGAACTCACCCGCGGCCTCGGCTCACTCGCCGACGCCGCCCGCTGGGGCTCCCACGAGACACCGGCCACCGAGACGCCGGCCCCGGAAGAGCCCGTCCGGATCGACCTCGACAAGTCCGACACCGAGCTGCCGGACTGGGCCCGCACCGACCCGGCCGGCGACCCGGCCCGCGAACTGGAGCGCCTGCTCGACCGCTTCCGCGACCACGTCCGCGACACCGCCCGCGACCGCGGTGTGGACGCCGCTGGCCTGGCCCGCGCCCAACAGGCCCTGGCCGCCGCGGCCTGTGCCCTGCACGAGCGCCGATGAGCCCGAAGAGCCCCTGACCTGAAGAGGAAGGTCAGGGGCTCTTCGCCTGCTCAGGGGGTCAGGCGGTCAGGGGGTCAGGGGGTCAGCACCAGCTTGCCGAACACCTGCCCGCGCTCCAGCTGCTCGAACGCCTCCCGGGCCTCCGCCAACGGCCGCACCGAGTCGATCACCGGACGCACCCCGGAGTTCGCGCACAGCGCCAGCAGGCCGGCCAGCTCCTCCTTGGACCCCATGGTCGAACCGACCACCTTCAGCTCCAGGAAGAAGATCCGGTTCAGCTCGGCCGCCTTCGGGCTCGGCCCGCTGGTCGCCCCCGAGATCACGATGGTGCCGCCCGGACGCAACGACTTCACCGAGTGCGACCAGGTCGCCGCGCCCACCGTCTCCATCACCGCGTCCACCCGCTCCGGCAGCCGGGCACCGCTCTCGAACGCGGCATCCGCGCCCAACTCGACCGCCCGGGCCCGCTTGGCCTCGTCCCGCCCGGTCACCCAGACCCGCAGCCCCGCCGCCTTCGCCAGCACCACCAGCGCCGTCGACACCCCGCCACCGGCCCCCTGCACCAGCACCGTGTCACCCGGCTTCACGCCCGCATTGGTGAACAGCATCCGGTACGCCGTCAGCCACGCCGTCGGCAGGCACGCCGCCTGCTCGAAGCTCAGCTCCTTCGGCTTCGGCAGCAGGTTCCACGTCGGCACCGCGACGCGCTGCGCGAACGTCCCCTGGTACCGCTCGGTGAGAATCGACCGCGGCTCGTCCGGCCCCACCCCGTGACCGCTCTGTCCGATCACCGAGTGGATCACCACCTCGTTGCCGTGCTCATCGACGCCCGAGGCGTCGCACCCGAGCACCATCGGCAGTCGCTCGGCCGGCAGCCCCACCCCCCGCAACGACCACAGGTCATGGTGGTTCAACGTGGCGGCCTTCACCGTCACCACGCTCCACCCCGGCCGCACCTCGGGCTCGGGCAACTCCCCCAGCTCCAGCGCGCTCAACGGATCGTCAGGACTGATACGGGCGGCATAGGCAGCAAACATGGCCCGGACCATACAGGCCCAAAGGGTGCGAAACCAGGGTGAGCACCGCCAGGGGCGCGGGGAACTGCGCGGAGGGGAACGCACCACGTCCGCAAGGTCGCGACGCAGGGCAATGGCTTGCACTTGATCGCGACCTTGCGGACGTGACGTGCGCTTGTCGCGCAGTTCCCCGCGCCCCTGATTTCGCGCCCATCCGCTCGCGCAGGTCTCCCCACGCCCTCGTGGTACTAGATGCGCGCGAGACCCTCCGCCTTCGCCGCGTCAGCGACCGCGCGGGTGACCGCCGGGGCGACTCGCTCGTCGAAGGGGGACGGGATGACCTTCTGCGGGGTCAGCTCGTCGGCGACGACGCCCGCCAGGGCCTTCGCGGCGGCGAGCTTCATGCCCTCGGAGATCCGGCTGGCCCGGACCGACAGCGCGCCGGCGAAGATGCCGGGGAAGGCAAGCACGTTGTTGATCTGGTTCGGGAAGTCGGAGCGCCCGGTGGCGACGACCGCCGCGTAGCGGTGCGCGACCTCGGGGTGGATCTCCGGGGTGGGGTTGGCCATCGCGAAGATGAAGCAGCCGGGCGCCATGGAGGCGACGGCCTCCTCGGGGACGGTGCCGCCGGAGACGCCGATGAAGACGTCCGCGCCGTTCAGGGCGTCCACGAGGCTGCCCTTCAGGCCGGTGCGGTTGGTGAGCGCGGCGATCTCCGCCTTGGCGTCGGTCAGGTCGCCGCGGCCCTCGTGGACCACGCCGCGGCGGTCGCAGACGGCGACGTCGCCGATGCCGGCGGCGACCAGCATCTTGGCGATCGCGATGCCGGCGGCGCCGGCGCCGGAGATGACGGCCCGCAGGTCGCCGATCTCGCGGCCGGTGACCTTGGCGGCGTTCCACAGGGCGGCGGTGCTGACGATCGCGGTGCCGTGCTGGTCGTCGTGAAAGACCGGGATGTCGAGCCGCTCCTGGAGCTGCTTCTCGATCTCGAAGCAGCGGGGGGCGGAGATGTCCTCCAGGTTGATGCCGCCGAAGGACGGGGCCATCCGGACCACGGTCTCGACGATCTCGTCGACCTCGGTGCAGGCGAGCGCGATCGGCACCGCGTCGACGCCGGCGAACTGCTTGAACAGGATGGCCTTGCCCTCCATGACGGGCAGCGAGGCCTCGGGGCCGATGTCGCCGAGGCCGAGCACCGCGGTACCGTCGGTGACGACGGCGACGGTGTTGGCCTTCCAGGTGTAGTCGTTGACCAGCTCGGGCTTCTCCGCGATCGCGGTGCAGACGCGGGCGACGCCGGGGGTGTAGGCGAGGGACAGATCGTCCGCGTCGCGCACCGGGACGGTGGCCCGGATCTCCATCTTGCCGCCGCGGTGCAGCGCGAAGACGGCGTCGACCGGGTCGGCCGTGCTCTGGGTATCGGTGATGATCTCCGCTGCCACAATGACCTCTTCGTCATATCAGCGAAGGCGCGCTTCCGACGGACTTCGACCCGTTCGCGCGCCGATGCGCGAAGACGGGCACGCCGTCGGTGGCGTACCCGTGGCCGGGTCGGGGCGCTGCCGTCGGGCGGGCGCCCTCGGGTGAGGGTTTTCGGTGTTCTGCGCTTTCGTCGGGACACCGGCTTCGCAACATGTACCGGGTCCGTCTTGTTCCGCGTGGCCCCCGATAGCGAGGGGTCCGCAGGCACTCGCAGGAGTGAACGCAGACACGCAAGGGAGCTGGTGCTTCGGATACGGAGCCGGTGACGGCTTCCGTTCCTGCGCACCCCCGGCCCTGTGGCGAACCGGCGGTCTGAGTTCTGCGTCGGGGGTCACCCGATAGCAGATTCTGACACACCCGCCACCGGGATCGTCCGGGTGGGATGGCAGTATCCGGAGTTCGACCACCGTTGTCCGGACGTTCCCACGCCTTTCCGCTCCGCGTCCGGAGGCCCGCCCGCGCCCGGTCGCGCACACCCGCGCACCGGCGCCGGCCCGCGCCACCTCTCCACAGGAGGATCCCTCATGTCGTTCGCCACCCACCCCTCCGCTCCCTCGGCGAGACCGCAGGAAGGACCGCATGCAAGACCGCGTGCAGGTCAGCGGCTCGGCCTCGCCGCGGTGGCCGGTTCACTGCTGCTGGCGGCCTGCACCAGCACGTCCTCCTCGGGGGATTCCGCGGCCCCCGACCTGCACGGGCAGCTGCCCGACCCGGTGCGCAGTGCGGGGGTGCTGCGGGTCGGCACCGACCTGGGCTACGCGCCGATCGGGTTCAAGAACGCCGAGGGCAAGCCGGACGGCCTGGACGTCGATCTGGCGAACGCGCTGGGCCGCGCGCTGGGCGTGCGGGTGGAGTTCAACCAGGTGCCGTTCGACCGGCTGTTCCTGGGGCTGCAGGGCCGCGAGTTCGACGTGGTGATGTCGGGGATGACCGACAACCTGCAGCGCCGGGACGGCACCGACGCCAAGGGCATGAAGATGAACTCCGGCGTGGACTTCATCGACTACTTCGTCACCGGCACCTCGATCGTGGTGGCCAAGGGCAATCCGCAGAAGATCGCCACCCTGGACGACCTGTGCGGGCGGACGGTGGCTCTCCAGCGCAGCACTGTGCAGGCGGCGCTGGCCGAGCGTCAGGTCCCGGTGTGCGAGAAGACCCGCAAGAAGCTGACGGTGCAGCAGACCGACACCGACGACCAGGCGCTCGCGCTGGTGGCGCAGGGCAAGGCGGTCGCCGACCTGAGTGACACGCCCGCGGCGGCGTACGCGGCGCAGCAGGGGCGCGCGGGTGCGCAGTTCCAGGTGGTGGGCGAGCAGATGCAGCCGGGTCCGTACGGGATCGTGCTGTCCAAGGAGGACACCGCGCTGCGGGACACCTTGGCGAAGGCACTCGACCGGGTGATCCGCAGTGGTGAGTACGAAAAGATCCTTTCGAAGTGGGGTCTGACCGCGGGTGCGGCGCAGAACGCGGTGGTGAACGGCGGCTTCTAGGGCCGCGTGTGGGACGGGGCCCGGGGCCGGTGGCGGTCCTGGGCCCCGACAGCCCATGGGTGCATACTTATGCACAATGTGACATGGCCAGGCGAATAGTCCGAATAGCGGACACATGGTGGTCCTGTTATCCGATTTTGATCTGATCCGGCGCCTGATCAGGCCTTCACGGTGGCAGGATTCCCACACATCGGATCCACGTGTCACCTCGGCGGAGGGTGGCGAGCACCGACCCCGCTGTATCCCCGCACCGTTCCCCCCAAGCGGCGCTGACCCCGTCCGACTCCCCAGGAGGATCCCCTCATGACCCGTACCCCGCGCACCCGGCTGATCGCCGCGGCCGCCGTCCTCGCCACCGGTTCCCTGCTCCTCACCGCCTGCGGGAGCACCACCAGCAACTCCGGCTCCGGCGGTGGCGCGGGCGCCGCGGCCATACCGACCCAGGTCATCCCGGCCGCCTCCGCCGACCCGGCGCTGGCCGCCCTCCTCCCGGCCGACGTCAAGGCCTCCGGCAAGCTCGTGATCGCCGCGGACGCCTCCTACGCGCCCAACGAGTTCAAGGACGACAAGGGCAACATCGTCGGCATGGACATCGACCTCGGGGTCGCCATCGCCCAGAAGCTCGGCCTGACCGCGGACGTCCAGAACGCCGAGTTCACCGCGATCATCCCGGGCATCTCCTCGAACAAGTACCAGCTCGGCATGAGCTCCTTCACCGACACGAAGGAGCGCGAGAAGACCGTCGACATGGTCACCTACTTCACCGCCGGCTCCGCCGCCGCCGTGAAGAAGGGCAACCCGAACAAGATCGACCCGAAGGACCTGTGCGGCAAGAAGGTCGCCGTGCAGACCGGCACCACCCAGGCCGACGAGGTCAAGGACACCCTGAACCCGGCGTGCGCCAAGGCCGGCAAGCCCGCCATCCCGAACGACGGCGACAAGTTCGTCCTCCAGACGGACGTCACCCAGTCCCTGATGGCCGGCCGCGACCAGGTCATGCTGGCCGACTCCCCGGTCGTCGACTACGCGCTGAAGCAGACCGGCGGCCAGCTGGAGAAGGTCGGCGACACCTACGACTCCGCGCCGTACGGCGTGATCGTCAACAAGGGCACCGAGCTGACCAAGGCCGTCCAGGGCGCGATCACCGCGCTCATCGCCGACGGCACCTACAAGGCCGTCCTCGACAAGTGGGGTGTCGCCGCCGGCGCCGTCACCACCTCCGAGATCAACGCCGCGAAGAGCTGACCCTCCGCCCGCCCGAACCCCTGACGAGGTACACGTGAACAAGACCGACCAGGGGTCGGTGACATCGGGACAGCACCAGGCCATCAAGGCCGTCCCGGTCCGCCACCCCGGACGCTGGGTCGGAGTAGCCGTCATCGCCGTTCTCGCGGCCATGCTGCTCCACGCCCTCCTCACCAACGAGGCGATCAAGTGGGACATCGTCCGCGCGACCCTCACTGATCCCACCGTCGTCCACGGCATCTGGGTGACCCTGGAGCTGACCGTCCTGTCCATGCTGATGGGCGTGGTCGGCGGTGTGCTGCTGGCCGTCATGCGGCTCTCCTCGAACCCGGTGCTCTCCGGGACCGCCTGGGTGTACATCTGGATCTTCCGCGGCACTCCGGTGCTGGTGCAGCTGGTGTTCTGGAACAGCATCGGCGCGCTCTGGCCGACGCTGTCGATCGGCATCCCGTTCGGCCCGTCGTTCTGGTCCGAGAGCTCCAACACCCTGATCCCGGTGTTCACCGCCGCGCTGCTCGGCCTCGGCCTGAACGAGGCCGCGTACATGGCGGAGATCGTCCGGGCCGGCATCCAGTCGGTGGACGAGGGACAGACCGAGGCGGCGCACGCGCTCGGCATGTCCAAGCTGGCCACCATGCGCCGGATCGTGCTGCCGCAGGCGATGCGGGTGATCATCCCGCCGACCGGCAACGAGACCATCTCGATGCTGAAGACCACCTCGCTGGTCCAGGTGATCGCGCTGGTCGAGCTGTTCACCGCCGGCCACGACATCTACGCCCGCACCTTCCAGACCATCCCGGTGCTGATCGCCGTCTCCATGTACTACCTGCTGATGACCTCGATCCTGACGGTCATCCAGTACTACATCGAGCGGCACTACGCCCGGGGCGCCAACCGGACGCTGCCGCCCACCCCGATCCAGCGCGTGCAGGCCATGTTCGCGGGCAAGTCCGCCCCGAAGGCCGCCCCCGCGGACACCGAGGTGCCGGGCGGAGGGAGCCACGCATGACCGACCTGACCAAGCCGCAGGCCACCGACCAGCCGATGGTCAAGGCCGAGGGCGTGCACAAGTCGTACGGCCAGGTCGAGGTGCTCAAGGGCATCGACCTGGAGGTGAAGCAGAACGAGGTGTTCTGCCTGGTCGGCCCGTCCGGCTCCGGCAAGTCCACCTTCCTGCGCTGCATCAACCACCTGGAGCAGATCAACGCCGGCCGGCTGTACGTCGACGGCGAACTGGTCGGCTACCGGCAGCGCGGCGACCGGCTGTACGAGCTGAAGGACCGCGAGGTCGCGCTGAAGCGCCAGGACATCGGCATGGTGTTCCAGCGGTTCAACCTGTTCCCGCACATGACCGCGCTGGAGAACGTCATAGAGGCGCCGGTGCAGGTCAAGAAGGAGAACCGGGCGGCCGCCAAGGAGCGGGCCATGGTCCTGCTGGAGCGGGTCGGGCTGGCCAGTAAGGCCGGCAACTACCCCACCCAGCTCTCCGGCGGTCAGCAGCAGCGGGTGGCGAT
The DNA here is from genome assembly GCF_044593455.1 of Kitasatospora sp. NPDC051984. Classification (NCBI taxonomy): domain Bacteria; kingdom Bacillati; phylum Actinomycetota; class Actinomycetes; order Kitasatosporales; family Streptomycetaceae; genus Kitasatospora; species Kitasatospora sp. NPDC051984. The sequence goes on along the minus strand of NZ_JBIUCB010000001.1, from coordinate 653,989 downwards.
CGCCCGGGCGCTGGCCATGCAGCCCAAGCTGATGCTGTTCGACGAGCCCACCTCGGCGCTCGACCCCGAACTGGTCGGCGAGGTGCTGGACGTCATGCGCGGCCTGGCCGAGGAGGGCATGACGATGATCGTGGTCACCCACGAGATGGGCTTCGCCCGCGAGGTCGGCGACGCCCTGGTGTTCATGGACGGCGGTGTGGTGGTCGAGTCCGGCCACCCGCGCGAGGTGCTCACCAACCCGCAGCACGAGCGCACCCGGGCGTTCCTGTCCAAGGTGCTCTGACCCGCTGCACTCCCCCGGTGCCCGCCGCACGCCCCACATGCGGCGGGCACCGGCATGTCCGCCCACCGGCCTGTAATACCCTGGAGGCAGTAGACCCGTTACATCCCGCCTCGGAAGGACCCCCGTGGATCTCGCCTCGTACGCCGACTTCGCCGTCCGGCTGGTCAACAGCGAGGAGCCGGGCCGCGGCACCGACGGCCTCACCTCGGTGGACGCCGTCCGGGCCCTGTTCGGCAGCACCTCCGCCCGGGCCTCCGCGCTCGCCGACGAGTCCGACCTCCCCAGGCTGCGCGGCGTCCGCACCCGGCTGCGCGGCGTCTTCGAGGCCGCCGCCGAGGGCGAGGACGTCCGCGCCGTCAACCTGCTGAACAGCCTGATGGTGGAGTACCCCGTCAGCCCGCTGGTCTCCGGCCACGACGACCTGGACGACACCGGCCGCCCCAACTGGCACCTGCACCTGGCCGACAACGCGCCCACCGCGGCCGCCAACTACGCCGCCGTCGCCTGCATGGGGCTGGCCATCCACCTCACCGAGCTCGGCGTCGACCGGCTCGGCATCTGCCAGGCCTCGCCCTGCCGCAACGCCTACCTGGACACCTCCACCAACCGCTCCCGCCGCTACTGCTCGGACCGCTGCGCCACCCGCGCCAACGTGGCCGCCTACCGGGCCCGCAAGCGCCAGGAGGCGCAGCGCGCACTGGCCGCCGCCCAAGCCTGAGACAACATCAGAGCTCCGTCTCCACCGGCGCGCTGACGCCCAGCCGCTCGGCCAGCCACGCCGGGCGGCCGCGCAGCGCGCGCTCCAGGCCGCGCCCCGGCGCCAGCCAGGCCGGCCGGGGCGCCAGCCGCAGCAGTACCCGGCCGAGCACCAACTCGTCCGGCACCGCGCCGTATTCGCGGCTGTCGGTGTGCACCAGCGGGTTGTCGGAGAGCATCCACCAGCCGCCCGGCCGGCGGCCCGCGGCCCGCTTCACCACCAGCAGATTCTGCTGCAGTGGGTGCCTGAACAGCGCGATCGCGCCCGGCCGCAGCGGGGCGCCGTAGCGCACCAGCACCCGGTCCCCGTCGGACAGCAGCCGGCGCATCGACGGTCCGGCGATGTCGGCCACGCCGAGCGGTGTCCCATATCGCACGATTTATGACTCCTTCTTTTGCCCTAGGCCCCCGGGGCGACGGCGAATTCGGCTCGCCGTGAGGGTAATGTCGGGCCCGGGAAGACGATCTAAGGAAGGACCCCCATGTTCTCTCGTCTGTTTGCTCCGCGGGTCACCGCCCACGCGCACTGTGACCTGCCCTGCGGCGTGTACGACCCCGCCCAGGCCCGCATCGAGGCCGAGTCGGTGAAGGCCACTCAGGAGAAGTACCAGGCCAACGAGGACGCCGAGTTCCGCGCTCGTGCGATCGTCATCAAGGAGGAGCGCGCCGAGCTGGTCAAGCACCACCTCTCGGTGCTGCACACCGACTACTTCAAGGCCCCGCACTTCGAGGCCTACCCGGGCCTGCACGACCTGTTCAACCGTGCCGGCAAGGCCGCTTCGGCCGCCAAGGCGTCCACCGACCCGGCGACCGGCCAGGCCCTGCTGGACCTGATCGCCGAGATCGACGGGATCTTCTGGGAGACCAAGAAGGCCTGACGCCACGCCAGTTGCGTCTGCCGGAACCCGGCCGCCACCGCCCCCGCCCCGGGGCCCCGGCGGTCGGGTTCCGCATTTCCGGGCCCCGACCCTGCCCCGGCCCGGCCCGGCCCGGCCCGGGGTTTTCCCAGGTTTCTCCCGGGCATACAGCAATTTCCCGGCCTCTGGGGCTTTCCGGAAGGAGGGGGGAGATGAGTACGCTCGATCGTATGATCCGCACCGCGACTCCCGCCGACGTTCCCGTCATCCACGCCATGATCCGCGAGCTCGCCGACTACGAGAAGGCCCTGCACGAGGCCCGGGCCACCGAGGAGCAGCTGCACGACGCGCTGTTCGGCGAGCACCCCGCCCTGTTCGGCCTGATCGCCGAGGACGAGTCGGGCGTGCCGGCCGGTTTCGCGCTGTGGTTCCGCAACTTCTCGACCTGGCGCGGCACTCATGGCATTTATCTGGAAGACCTGTACGTCTCCCCCGACAAGCGCGGTGGGGGCCACGGCAAGGCGCTGCTCACCGAATTGGCCCGGATCTGCGTGGACCGCGGCTATCACCGGCTGGAGTGGTCGGTGCTGGACTGGAACGAGCCGTCGATCGGCTTCTACAAGTCGCTGGGCGCCGTCCCGATGGACGAGTGGACGGTCTTCCGGCTCACCGACGACGCGCTCACCGAGCTGGGTTCCACGCCCCGCTGAGGGCAGCGCATTTCGAACACCGGTCCCTCGTTCCCGTGACGGTGGACGGAGATCACGACAGACCGGCCCCGGGCGCGGTAACGTCTCGGGGCACAAGGCAGTTGAACCGATGCCAATGGTGGTGCCGGGGCCTCCGGCCCCCCAAGCACCGAGCGCCACCCAGGAGGTGAGGGTGTCCCAGATCGACAGCGAGCCCGGAGTGAAGGACTTCGTTGAGGTCCGCCTGCCTGCGGCGGGCGCCTACCTCTCGGTGCTGCGGACGGCCACGGCCGGCCTCGCGGCACGGCTGGACTTCACCCTGGACGAGATCGAGGATCTCCGCATCGCAGTGGACGAGGCCTGCGCGATCCTGCTCCAACAGGCCGTTCCGGGCTCGATCCTGAGCTGCGAGTTCCGCCTGGTCGGGGACGCGTTGCGGGTCACCGTGTCCGCCCCGACCACCGACGGGCGGGCCCCGGAACGGGACACCTTCGCCTGGACGGTGCTCTCCGCACTGGCCGGCGAGGTGGACTCCACGGTGGCCGCGGACAACACCGTCTCCATCAGCCTGCACAAGAAGCGCGGCGGGTCGCCGGGCCAGCCGTAGGTAGTGACGTGTTCTCGGAACGGAACGGGTGATCGCCGTGAGTGATCTGGACCGCACAGTTGCCGTCGTACCTCCGCAGGCCAGCGTTGCCCGCACCGCCACCCCTGACGAAGCCCTCCCGAAGGACCCCAGCCGGATGAGCCAGCCGACCGACCCGAAGCCCGAGCGGCCCGCGGCCGAGCCCGAGGAGGGCGGCCCGGCGGCCGCCGCCGAGGCCGTCCGCTCGACCGTCCCGGCACAGGGGCACCGCAGCGGCGCGCCCGACCGCGAGGCGGCCCGGGCCCTGTTCGTGCGGCTGTCCGAGCTGCCGGAGGGGTCGGCGGAGCGGGTGGAGATCCGCAACCAGCTGGTCCGGATGCACATCCCGCTGGTCGAGCACCTGGCCCGCCGGTTCCGCAATCGCGGCGAGCCGCTGGACGACCTGACCCAGGTCGCCACCATCGGCCTGATCAAGTCGGTGGACCGCTTCGACCACGAGCGCGGCGTCGAGTTCTCCACCTACGCGACGCCCACCATCGTCGGCGAGATCAAGCGCCACTTCCGCGACAAGGGCTGGGCGGTGCGGGTGCCGCGCCGGCTGCAGGAGCTGCGGCTGTCGCTGACCACGGCGACCAGCGAGCTGTCCCAGCGGCACGGCCGCTCCCCCACGGTGCACGAGCTGGCCGAGCACCTGGGCATCTCCGAGGAGGACGTGCTGGAGGGCCTGGAGTCCGCCAACGCGTACTCCACGCTGTCCCTGGACGTGCCGGACAGCGACGACGAGTCGCCGGCCGTCGCGGACACCCTGGGCGCCACGGACGAGGCCCTGGAGGGCGTCGAGTACCGCGAGTCGCTGAAGCCGCTGCTGGCCCAACTCCCGCCCCGGGAGCAGAAGATCCTGGTGCTGAGGTTCTTCCGGAACATGACGCAGTCGCAGATCGCGGCCGAGGTCGGCATCTCCCAGATGCACGTCTCCCGGCTGCTGGCCCGCACCCTGGCGCAGCTACGCGAAAAGCTGCTGGTCGAGGAGTAACCACCCCTCGCACGTACGCCGCAGGGCCCGCACCCGATCCCGGGGACGGGCCCTGCGCCGTGCGTAGGGGCGGCTACTGCTCGCCGTAGAGCACCGCGGTGACCCGCGGGTTGAGCAGCGCGACGATGCCGGCCAGGCCGATCAGCGCGACCGCGGCGCCGACGGCGACCATGCCGCCGCCGGACTGCCACATGTAGTACGCGACCGGCAGGCAGATCGAGTTGGTGAGCACGGCGGGGCTGCGACCCCACTTCTGCCCGCGCAGCAGCGCGCGGCCGGCCAGCAGCGGCAGCAGGCCCATCAGCACGAGCACGGCGCCGCCCATCTCGGCGCGGCCGAAGGCGGCGTCCGAACCGAGGAAGCCGGAGATCAGGTCATAGATTCCCCAACCCGCCATCGCCGCGCCCTCCAGCGCGGTGATGCCCGCGCCGACGAGCAGCGGGACGGGCCGGTCGGGGGCGGTGGTGGTGGCGGGAGCGGATTCAGCGGTCACCGGGCCAGGGTAACGGTCGTCTTACGTCGGACGGGTCGTAGGCTGATCGCCATGCGCGCTCTCCTGGTCGTGAACCCGAAGGCGACCACCACCAGTGGCCGGACCCGGGACGTCCTGATCCATGCCCTGCGCAGCGATCTGAAGCTGGATGTCGCGGAGACCCAGTACCGGGGGCACGCGGGCGATCTGGCCCGGCACGCGGCCGAGGACGGCTCGGTGGACCTGGTGGTGGCGCTGGGCGGCGACGGCACGGTGAACGAGGTCGTGAACGGCCTGCTGGCGCACGGTCCGGGCGAGCGGGTGCCGCGGCTGGCGGTGGTGCCGGGCGGGTCGACCAATGTGTTCGCCCGCGCGCTGGGGCTCCCCAACGATCCGGTGGAGGCCACCGGCGCACTCCTGGACGCGTTGGAGCACCGGCGGGAGCGCGCGATCGGTCTGGGCAAGGCGCTGAGCGCCGGCGAGCCGGACCGCTGGTTCACCTTCACCGCCGGACTGGGGTTCGACGCGGGCGTAGTCGGCCGGGTGGAGCGTCAGCGCCGCGCGGGGCGCAAATCCACTCACGCGCTCTATGTCATGGAGGCGCTGCGGCACTACGTGACCGAGCGTGAGCGCCGCCGTTCGGGCCCGATCTCCCTGGAGATCAACGGCCGGGAACCGGTGCCGGGCATGGTGATGGCCATAGTCTCCAACACCTCTCCGTGGACCTATCTGGGCTCCCGTCCGGTCTTTCCGTCCCCCTCGGCATCGTTCGAAACCGATCTGGACATCTTCGGCATCACTCGAATGACGGCGTTCCGCACCGCCCGGACGGTCCGTCAGATCCTGCGCCCGCAGCCCTCGGCAGAGGACGGCGCACGCCCTGCCGGCCCGACCGGAAAGCATCTCGTCTCCTATCACGACGTCAGACACTTCACCTTGGTTTCACAGGAACCGGTGCCGTTTCAGGTCGACGGGGACCACCTTGGAGACAGGAGTCGCGTCAGTTTCACAGGCGTACGACGGGCACTGCGTGTGATTGTGTGACCAGAAGGGGGTCTTCACCTTGCACTCGAACGTTCGAGCCCCTTCACCCCATAGAAGTACCGCCTGTGAGGTAGGCGACACCGAAGAATCAAAAATTTCTTGCCGAAGGGGGTTGTATCCGGCTTCGAGGTTTGCGAACCTCTACATGGCGATCGGGACACACCGCAGACGACATCGCGGCAGAGTCCCTCGAATCGCCGAACCCCTTCCAGCAAAGACCTCCCGGGCCCGGTGGGCCTTTGGTCCCTTTTGCTGTTACGGGATTCGTGAAAGCGTTCACATTCACAAGCCATACGAGTGAGTCGCGGGCACCGTCCGTGACCGGAGGAGTTGGACGACCATGGACTGGCGCCACCGCGCTGTCTGCCGCGAAGAGGACCCGGAGCTGTTCTTCCCGATCGGGAACACCGGTCCTGCTCTGCTGCAGATCGAGGAAGCCAAGGCCGTGTGCCGCCGTTGCCCCGTCATGGAGCAGTGCCTGCAGTGGGCGCTCGAGACCGGCCAGGACGCCGGCGTCTGGGGCGGCATGAGCGAGGACGAGCGTCGCGCGATGAAGCGCCGCGCCGCCCGCAACCGCGCCCGCACCGCCTGACGCGGCATCAGAAGCAGTACGGATCAACCCACGATCAAGGGTTCGGCCGCATTCGGCCGGCCGAGCCTTCCCGCACGGGCCCCGCTCCAACTGCGGGGCCGACGACGCGAGCCGCCCAGGCACTTGATACTGTTCACTTAGAGCAATATCGTGGACCTGTGGCGCTCACCGTGTGCAACACACGAGGCGAGCGTCGCGCCACCCCAGAGCCCCCGTTCCGGCCGACTCCCCCCGACGGCCGGACCGGGTTGAGAGGCCCTGCCGACCCACCCCCCCCCGGTCGGCAGGGCCTCGTTTCTGTTTCCCCGGGCTGTTCCCGTTGCCCGGGTGCGCCGGTCAGCGGACCGGGATCTCCAGCACCACCTTGGTGCCGCCGCCCGGCACGGCCACCATGTCGAAGGTGCCGCCGAGCTCACCGGTGGCCAGGGTGCGGACGATCTGCAGGCCGAGGTTGCCGGCCTGCTGCGGGTCGAAGCCCTCGGGCATGCCGCGGCCGTCGTCCTGCACGGTGATCAGCAGGTACTCCTCCGGCCGGGCCCCGCTGTTCCAGCTGTCCGACCAGCCCTTGCCGGACACCGGCGCGCGGCCGCGCAGCGCACTCACCTCGACCTTCCCGGAGGCGGACGGGCCGAACGCGTGCTCCAGCGCGTTCTGGGTCAGCTCGGTGAGGATCATCGCCAGCGGAGTGGCCACCTCGGCCGACAGGATGCCGAACGAGCCGCTGCGGCGGGTCGCCACCCGGCCGTCCTGGGACAGCTCCATCACCATCGCCAGCACCCGGTCGGCGATCTCGTCGAACGCCACCTGCTCGTCCAGCGCCTGCGACAGCGTCTCGTGCACGATGGCGATCGAACCGACCCGGCGCACCGCCTCGTCCAGCGCGGCCCGGCCGGCATCCGAGTCCATCCGGCGGGACTGCAGTCGCAGCAGCGCCGCGACCGTCTGCAGATTGTTCTTCACCCGGTGGTGGATCTCCCGGATGGTGGCGTCCTTGGTCATCAACTCGCGGTCGCGGCGCCGGAGTTCGGTGACGTCGCGGCAGAGCACCAGCGAACCGGTGGGCGTCCCCTTGGGCTTCAGCGGGATGGTCCGCAGGGTCACCACGCCGCCCTGCGCCTCCACCTCGGTCTGCCGGGGCGCCCAGCCGCTGGCCATCTTCACCATCGCCTCGTGCACCTTGCCGCGGCTCGGCGGCACCAACTCGGCGGTGGCCTGGCCGAGATGACTGCCGACCAGGTCGGTGGTCAGGCCCAGCCGGTGGTACGCCGACAGCGCGTTCGGGCTGGCGTACGTCACCACGCCCTCCGCGTCCAGCCGGATCAGGCCGTCGCCGACCCGCGGCGCGGCGTCCATGTCGGCCTGCTCGGCGCCCGGGAACGGGAACGTGCCGGCGGCGATCATCTGCGCCAGATCGCTGGCGCTCTGCAGGTAGGTCAGCTCCAGCCGGCTCGGGGTGCGCACCGTCAGCAGGTTGGTGTTCCGGGCGATCACGCCCAGCACCTTGCCGTCCCGTCGCACCGGGATGGACTCCACCCGCACCGGCACCTCCTCCCGCCACTCCGGGTCGCCCTCCCGGACGATCCGCCCCTCGTCGTACGCCGCGTCCAGCAACGGCCGGCGGCCCCGGGGCACCAGGTGGCCGACCATGTCGTCCTGGTACGAGGTCGGTCCGGTGTTGGGCCGCATCTGGGCCACCGAGACGTAGCGGATGCCGTCCCAGGTGGGGATCCACAGCACCAGGTCGGCGAAGGACAGGTCGGAGAGCAGCTGCCACTCCGAGACCAGCAGATGCAGCCACTCCACGTCGGCACCGGTGAGGGTGGTGTGGCGGCGGACGAGTTCGTTCAGCGAGGGCACACCGTGAGGGTATCTCCGACCACTCCGGGGCACGTTGTCCAGACCAATCGACCCGTGCCCCTGGACAACGCAGATTGGTCTAGTCCACAATGAAGGTGCACCAAGGAGAGGCCCCCCGCGCAACTGCCCTGACCGCGCGAGGCCGCTCCTCGGTCGGAGGCGTCGTTCGAGGGTCCCGCACAACTCTCGGACGGTCCCCGCCTCCGACATACAGCTCCGGGCTACGGTGCCGCACAGGTTGAGGGTCCTGTGTCGGCGCCGTGGCCCGTAGTGTTTCTCCGCGCCAGCAGACGGGTGCGAAACCAGGGGCGCGGGGAACTGCGCGAAGGGGAACGCCCTCACAGCAGGATCGCAACGCGGGCAATGACTTGCCGTTGATCGCGACCTGACCGTTGCGTCTGCGCTTGTCGCGCAGTTCCCCGCGCCCCTGGTGGTGCACGTCCTGGTTTCGCACCCACGAAAGGCCGCCCCCACTGAACTTCTGGTGGGGGCGGCCTTTCGTGTCGACCGACGTCAGTGAGTCTCGGTGACCTTCGCGAGAGCGCGCGGCGCGTCCGGGTCCTGGCCGCGGGCGATGGTGACCTCGTACGCGAGGAGCTGGAGCGGGAGGATCTCCAGGATCGGCTGGACCTCCTCCGGCACCCCGCCCGGCAGGGCGAAGCCGGCGCTGGCGGCGTCGACCTGGTCCTGCTGGCCGATGACGACCAGGTCGGCGCCCCGGCCGCGCAGGCGGTCCAGGACGGGCTGCAGGGCCTCGCCGGCGCGGCCGTCGGGGACGATCGCGATGACCGGCGAGACGTTGTCGACCATGGCCAGCGGGCCGTGCAGCAGGTCGGCGCCGGAGAACGGGGAGGCCGGGATGTAGGTGGTCTCCATCAGCTTCAGCGCCGCCTCGCGGGCGGTCGGGTAGCCGTAGCCGCGCGAGGTGATGACCAGGCGCTGGGCGAACCGGTACCGCTCGGCGAGCGCCTTGACCTCGGCCTGGCGGGCCAGGATCCCGGCGGCCAGCTCCGGCAGGACCTTCGCCGCGTCGCCGTCGTTGCCGCGCAGGCCCTCGATGAAGAGGTAAAGCGCGAGCAGTTCGGCGGTGTAGGTCTTGGTGGCGGGCAGCGCCTTCTCCGGCCCGGCCAGCACGTCGATGTGGAACTCGGAGACCTCGGCGAGCGGCGAGCCGGCGTTGTTGGTGACCGCCAGGGTGATCGCGCCGGCCTCGCGGGCCGCCTTGGTGGAGGCGACCAGGTCGGGCGAGCCACCGGACTGGCTGACGGTGATGACCAGGCAGTCGGTGAGGTCCGGCTTGGCGCCGTACGCGGTGGTGGTGGACATCGAGGTGAGGCCGGCGGGCTTGCCGAGCAGCACCTCGATCAGGTACTTGGCGTACAGCGCGGCGTTGTCGGAGGTGCCGCGGGCGGTGAGCAGGACGAACCGCGGGTTGCGGGCGGCGATCTGCTTGGCGATCTCACGGATCGCGGGCGCACCCTCGTCGAGGATGCGCTGCAGGACGGCCGGCTGCTCGGCCATCTCCGCCGACATGATCCTGCCGGGTACGGAAACAGTCTGCGGGTCGGACATCGGGGGTGCCTCCGTGGAGAGATGGTTCTACCCCGTGGGGCGGGATGCCCGACGGGGACCTCTGGAACGGCGGCGAGTCCGCACCCTCGCTGCGTGGAACTGTGCTGTGCCGATCCTACGTGGACCGGGCGCCGCTGCACACGTCGTGACGGTGCGTCGGCGTCCGGTCCGCGAGAATCAGCTCGGGTTGTTGATCAGCTGGTCGATCTGCGCGTCGGCTTCCTTGGTGGCGTCGTCGACACTCTTGCCCTTGAAGATCGAGTCCAGCATGTTCACCAGGACGTTCTGCTTCTCGACCGCGCCCCAGCCGGGGGCGGCCGGGGTGAACCAGGCGTCCTGGACGGCGTTGGCGGCCGCGGCGGTGGCGGGCTTGTTCTTCAGCGGCGCCAGCTGGGTCAGGTTGTTCGGCAGGGTGTCCTTGTCGGCGAGCACCTGCTCGGACTTGGTGCTGGTGAACATCCGCACCCAGTCGGTGGCGATCGCGGCGTTCTGCGACTTGGCGGTGACGGCGAGGTCGGAGCCGCCGATGAAGGAGGGCAGCGGCTTGCCGTTCGGGCCGGGCATGGTGACGATCTTCAGCGAGTTCTTGAGCGCCGGGGTGCCGGTGATCGGGGCGACCGCGTCGCTCAGCTCCCAGCCGTTGGCGTAGATCAGCGCGGCCTTCTCGTGGCCGAGCACGCCCGCCTGCTTGGCCTCGTTGACCTTCAGATCGCCCTTGTTGTAGGTCTTCACCAGGTTGACGAAGTGCTGGAGGCCGGCCTGCGACTTGGGATCGTGCAGGGTGCCGTGCCAGACCCCGCTGGAGTCGAACTTGGCGATCGAGCCGCCGTACGCGGTGACGTAGGACATCGCGGCGTACCAGTACGGGCCGGGCAGGTAGAACGCGGAGAATCCGGCGGTGCCCTTGTTGCGCAGGGCCACCTTGTCGAGGGCGGCGGTGAGTTCTTCCTCGGTCTGCGGGAGATCGGCGGAACCGGTGGCGTCCTGGAACATCTTCGCGTTGTAGACGCCGACCCGGGCGCCCGCGTAATAAGGAACGCAGTAAAGCTTCTGGTTGTACGTACAGGTGTCGGCGAGACCCTTGATCCAGTTGTCGGAGTTGTCGAATCCGGTCCGGTCGAGTCCGGCCAGCGTGCCGTTCACCATGTACTTGGTGGTCTCGGTGTTGCCGAGTTCGACGACGTCGGGCGCCTGGTTGGTGGCGATCGCGGCGTCCAGCTCGGCGATCTTGTCCTTCCAGGAGTGGTAGCTGAGCTTCAGCTCCACCTTGGGGTACTTCGCGGCGAACTGGTCGTTGACCTGCTGCACCAGTTCCGGCCAGCTCTTCTGGGCGTCGTCCATCAGCCACACCGTGACGCTGCCGGTCGCGTCCTTCGGGTCGGCGCCGCCCGGCGACGCGGCCGAGCCGCCGGACGAGCAGCCGACGGCGGTGGCCAGCAGAACGGCGGTGCCGAGCGTGGCCAGAACCTGACGCTTCACGCAAATCCTCCGAATCAGGTGGGGGAGGTCTGCGCGAGTGGTACAGACCAGCTTTCCGGATACTGGCCCAGACCATTTGCAGCGTCAACGCGCGTGATGATTACAAGTCCCGCTTGTTGTCGATCCGTTGCTGATTTCGCCCCGCTCACGTCAATACCGGGGTGGGTATGCCTCTTAAGGCTCACTTAAGGTTCACTTCAGGCCACATTGAGTAACCGGAGGCGAGCGTTCCGATGTGGCCGATTCGTCCCGTCATATCCGGATCCGCCCCCCGACTTGGTCCAGTCCAACACGACCTAGTCAAGCGTTGATAACGGCTTGTGCAGACGCTCTTCGATCCCTTGACGCTCGTCATTGGTCCATGCCAATCTCCAGGCGTTGGTCTAAACCAATGGTCTACTCCACCTCACGGATCGGCCCGCCTGCCCCGGCAGTTCGTGTCCGTGTCACCCGGTGACGTTCCCCCTTACGGCACGACGCAGCTTCAGGGCCCATAGCCCGGCGGCCCGGTGCCCCACCTTGCTCATCCCTGGAGGATGGTTTGAACCGCAAGATCGCAGCCGTGGCCGCTGTCGCCACCGTGCTCGTCGCCTCGGCTTGCTCCTCGTCTTCGTCCAGCTCCGGCGGTGACAAGGCCACCCTGAGCAAGGACGGCAAGGGCAAGAAGATCACCGTCTGGCTGATGCAGGACGCCCAGAAGGGCTGGCCCGAGGTCGTCGACGCGGCGAAGAAGGAGTTCACCGAGCAGACCGGCGCCGAGGTCGACGTTCAGTGGCAGACCTGGAACAACTACACCACCAAGCTCGACACCGCCCTGCTCTCCGGCAACGCGCCGGACGCGCTGGAGGTCGGTAACACCCAGGCCGCCAAGTACATCGAGGCCGGCTCCTTCGTCGACCTGACCGGGGTCAAGAGCCAGTTCGACAACTCGGACAAGTGGCTGGACTCGGTCGCCGCCTCCGGCCAGTCGGCCGACGGCACCAAGACCTACGCCGTCCCGTACTACGCCGGTGCCCGCGTCCTGATCTACCGCAAGGACCTGTTCGACGCCGCCGGTGTCACCCAGGCCCCGACCACGATCGACGAGCTGAAGGCCGCCCTGACCAAGGTCAAGGCCGCCAACGCCGGCACCGCCAACTTCTCGGCCCTCTACATGCCGGGCCAGAACTGGTACTCCGCGGTCGCCTTCGGCGCCGGTCAGTTCGGTGTCAAGGGTGTCATCGCCAAGAAGGACGGCGACAAGTGGGCCGGCAACCTGACCGACCCGAAGTTCCTCGAGGGCGTCAAGACCTGGGGCGACCTGCAGAAGGACTTCTCGGTCGGCGGCACCACCAATGACGAGGCCACCCAGGACGCGATGATGGCCAAGGGCAACATCGCCGCCATCATCGGCAACAGCTGGGAGGTCGGCTCGGTCGCCGACCCGAAGATCGGCGACCCGACCCTGAAGGACAAGCTCGCCACCATCGCCCTCCCGGGCACCGCGGCCGGCACCCCGACCCCGGCGTTCCTCGGCGGCTCCGACCTGGCCGTCCCGTCCAAGGCCGCCAACCCGGGCCTGGGCGCGACCTTCCTGCAGATCTACACCAACACCGCGCAGCAGACCCTGCTCGCCAAGCACGCCATCCCGAACGCCAAGAACCTGGTCGCCGCCTACAAGCAGGCCGACCCGGCGAACAAGGCCACCGGTGAGGCGGCCGAGGGCGCGACCTGGTTCATCCCGAACTCGCCGCTGTGGTCCGGCGCCGACGAGACCGCGCTGAAGACCGCGTTCAGCGCGATCGCCGCCGGTGGCGACCCGGCCACCGAGCTCAAGAAGGCCCAGGACGTCATCGTCAAGGACCTGAACGGCTGACCCAGCTGATCCGCGGTCGGCCCGGGAGTCCGCTCCCGGGCGGACCACCGCACTGAGCGCCAGAAGGCCGGACAGGCCCAGGGGGTGGGCAGTCCGCGATCACGCGGGCTGCCCACCCGTGCGCCAGGACCGACCAGAACCCGCGGGCCCGGGAAGGACCCTGATGAGTGTGACCACCAACGAGACCGTGACCCGGTCCGAAAAGTCGGGGCCTGCCCCGGCGGGGAAGCCGCAGCGCCGCGGATTCTTCGCGGCCGGCCAGTACATCCCCTACACGCTTCTGCTGCCCGCCGTCGTCGTACTGGTGGGCGTTCTGGCGTATCCGCTGTTCAGACTGTTCGACCTGTCGTTCCAGAACGTCAACCGGTACGCGCTGCTGGCGCACCCCGAGATGGCGAAGTACATCGGCTTCGAGGGCTTCAGCAAGATCCTCGGGGACGACCAGTTCTGGGAGGTCGTGCTCCGCTCGATCTACTTCACCGCCGAGCTGGTCATCCTCTCGCTGGTGCTGGGCATGGCGATCGCGCTGCTCCTGAACCGGGTGTCCAACTGGGTCCGGGTCACCGTCATCACCGTGATGATGTTCGTCTGGGCGATCCCGGCGCTGGTCAACGGCCAGGTGTTCCGCTGGCTGTTCTCCGCCAACGGCGGTGTGGTCGACTACCTGGCCTTCCTGGTCACCGGTGACGAGTCCTGGAAGCACTACGACTGGTTCGCCGACCCGACCGTCGGCCTGTTCGTGGTCGGCGCCGCGGTCATCATCTGGGGCGCGCTGCCGTTCCTGGTCCTCGGCCTGTACGCCGCGCTCACCCAGGTGCCGCCGGAGCTGACCGAGGCCGCCCGGCTGGACGGCGCCAACAACCTCCAGGTCTTCCGGCACGTGACCCTCCCGGTCATCAAGCCGTTCCTGATGATCTCCGCCGCGCTCAGCTTCATCTGGGACTTCCAGGTCTTCGCGCAGATCTTCGCGCTGCGCAACTCCTCGCCCGAGCCCGGCTACTGGACCATCGGCATCTACCTGTACATGAACGGCATCGTCCGCTCGCGCTACAGCGAGAGCTCGGTGATCTCGATCATCATGATCGTCATGATGCTGGCGGTACTCGTGTTCTACATCCGCCAGATGCTCAAGATCGGAGCCAACGAGCGATGACCGCGACGACGACGCACCCGTCCGGGCCGCCGCTGGCGCCCGAGGCCGCCAAGCCGAAGAAGAAGGTCAAGGCCCGCACCGTCGGCCGCAGCCCGGTGATGACCTGGTTCTGGAACATCCTCGCCATCGGCGTCGCCGTGGTGATGGCCTTCCCGATCTACTGGATGATCATCACCACGTTCAAGACGAACAAGGACCTGATCGCCCAGGACCCGACCTTCTGGCCCTCGACCTTCTCGTTCGAGAGCTACAAGACGATCTTCGACGACCCCGAGTTCCTGCCGTCGCTGCAGAACACCCTGATCCTCACGCTCGGCGCGGTGGCGCTCGGCGTGGTGGTCGGCTTCCTCGCCGCCGTCGCCGTGGCCCGGTTCAACTTCCGCGGCCGCAACTTCTTCATCATCACCATGCTGGTCGTCCAGATGGTGCCGCTGCTGGCGATCATCATTCCGCTGTTCGTGGTGATGAACAACGCCGGGCTGACCAACGCCCTGTTCGGTGTGATCATCGCGTACCTGGTCTTCACCGTGCCGTACGTGGTCTGGACGCTGCGCTCGTTCATCGTGAACATCCCGGCGGAGCTGGACGAGGCCGCCATGGTCGACGGCTGCACCCAGTGGGGCGCGTTCTTCCGCATCATCCTGCCGCTCACCCTGCCCGGCCTGATCACCACCGGTGTCTACAGCTGGATCCAGGCGTGGAACGAGTTCATCGTCGCCAACGTGCTGCTGGGCAGCAGCAAGGCTCACACCTCGATGATGTGGCTGACCTTCTACTCCACCACCCCCACCCGGGGTGCGGACTACGGCGCGCAGATGGCCGGCGGTCTGCTGGTCTCGCTGCCCGTCATCATCCTGTTCGTGTTCTTCCAGAAGAAGGTGTCGGCGGGTCTCACCGCCGGTGCGGTCAAGGGCTAAGGTCCCTTCCTCACCCTCAATCGCACCTGAAGCACCTCCACCCCCAGGGAAGGAACCATGGCGATGCCCGGTACGGAAAGCGCCGAACTCCTGCGCGACGCCGGAGCGGTCCTGCAGCCCGGCTTCGCCGGTCTGACCGCACCCGAGTGGCTGCGCCGCAGACTGGGCGACGGCGAACTCGGCGGCGTCGCCCTGTTCGGCCGCAACATCCGCACCCCGCAGCAGGTCGCCGCGCTGACCGGTGAGATGTACGCGCTCAACGGCGACCTGCTGATCGCCACCGACGAGGAGGGCGGCGACGTCACCCGCCTCGAAGTGACCAGCGGGTCCTCCTACCCCGGCAACCTGGCGCTCGGTGAGGTCGACGACACCGACCTCACCGAGCGGGTCGCCCGCTCCATCGGGTTCGACCTGGCCGGCGTCGGCGTCAACCTCAACTACGCGCCCGACGCGGACGTCAACTCCAACCCGGACAACCCGGTCATCGGCGTCCGGTCCTTCGGCGGCGACGGCGAACTGGCGGCCCGTCACACCGCCGCGTACGTCCGCGGCCTGCAGTCCGCCGGCGTCGCGGCCTGCGCCAAGCACTTCCCCGGCCACGGCGACACGGCCGGCGACTCGCACCTCGGGCTGCCCCGGATCGACCTGGCCGCCGAGCAGTTCGGCCAGCACCTGCTGCCCTTCAAGGCCGCCATCGCGGCCGGCGTGAAGAGCATCATGACCGCGCACATCCTGTTCGACGCCTACGACGCCCAGCTGCCCGCCACCATGTCGCAGCGCATCCTCACCGGGCTGCTCCGCGAGGAGCTGGGCTTCGACGGACTGATCGTCACCGACGGCATCGAGATGGGCGCCATCTCCGGCACCCACGGCGTCGCGGCCGGCTCGGTGCGGGCCGTCGCGGCCGGCGCCGACACCATCTGCGTCGGCGGCGGCCTGCACGACGAGGACGCCTTCGTGTACCTGCGCGACGCGCTGGTGTGGGCGGTCCGCGAGGGCCGGCTGCCGGCCGAGCGGCTGCACGAGGCCGCCGAGCGCAACCGCTCGGTGGCCCGCTGGTCCGCCGCCCTGCGGGCCTCGCAGCTCGGACAGCGGGGCGAGGCCGGCGTCGGCCTGGCCGCCGCCCGCCGGGCACTGCGGATCACCGGCGAACTCCGCCCGCTGAACGGCGTGCCGCACGTGGTCGAGTTCTCCCCCGGCGCGAACATCGCGGCCGGCGAGGACACCCCGTGGGGCGTGGCCGGCCCGCTGACCGAGCTGATCCCCGGCACCACCTCCAGCCGGGTCTCCCCGCCGGCCACCGTCACCGAGGGCTCCGGCCTGCTGCACGTGGCGGTCGCCGCCGAGGACGCCGAGATCGACACCGCTCCGCTGCTCGGCGCCGCGACCGGCCGTCCGCTGGTGCTGGTGGTGCGCGACGTGCACCGCCACTCCTGGATGCGCCGGGCCGCGCTCGCCCTGGTGGAGCACCGCCCCGACGCGGTCGTGGTGGAGATCGGCACCGCCCACGGGCTGTCCGGGCTGTTCGCCCCGCTCGGCGTCACCACCCTTGCCACGTACGGCGGTTCGCGGGTCGGCGGGACAGCCGCGGCCGAGGCGCTGGCCGGACTCGCGGCGACCGCGGCGACCGCGGGCTGAGACACTCGGGTACGGGCCCGGGCCGGACGCCAGTCGCTCCGTTCCGGGCCCGTCGCATGCCGGTTTGCCCGCAGGTGCTCCCGCTTGCTCACCCGTGCGTGCAAACATGTGCTGTTACATAGGACTTAGGGGTCCCTTAAGGACCCGTCTCCAACGAGGAGTGAGAGCTGCCATGAGTGGCGACAGGGATTCGGCGCTCGCCGAGGGCTCCACGGTGCCGATCCAGACCGGCCCTGCCACCACCACGGCCCGGGTACCGAAGTACTACGGCCTGAAGCGGCACCTGCTGCAGCTGACCGAGACCCAGCCGGCCGGCACCCCGGTGCCCCCGGAGCGGGCACTGGCCGCCCAGTTCGACACCTCCCGCACCACCGTCCGGCAGGCACTGCAGGAACTCGTGGTCGAGGGCCGGCTGGAGCGCATCCAGGGCAAGGGCACCTTCGTCGCCAAGCCGAAGGTCGCGCAGGCGCTGCAACTGACCTCCTACACCGAGGACATGCGCGCCCAGGGCATGGAGCCGACCTCCCGCCTGGTCGAGGTCGCGTACATCTCCGCGGACGAGCGGCTCGCCCCGCTGCTGGACATCAAGCCCGGCGGGCGCGTCCTGCGGATCGAGCGCCTCCGGCTCGCGAACGGCGACCCGATGGCGATCGAGGTGGCGCACCTGTCGGCCAAGCGCTTCCCCGCGCTCCGACGCAACCTCGCCAAGCACAACTCGCTCTACACCGCGCTGCGCGAGGTCTACGGGGTGACGGTCGCCGAGGCCGAGGAGACCATCGAGACCACCCTCGCCAACCCGCGCGAGGCCGGCCTGCTCGGCTCCGACCTGGGCCTGCCGATGCTCCAGCTGTCCCGGCACTCCTTCGACGCGGACGGCGCGCCGGTGGAGTGGGTGCGGTCGATCTACCGCGGGGACCGGTACAAGTTCACGACCAGGCTGCGGCGGCCCGCATAGGCGCGGCGTAACACGAAGTTGACAGGGTAGTGACACAAGTCACTCCCCTGCCCTACTCTCGCGGAGACCTTTCGATCACCGAAGGTGCTGCTCGGCGGACGTACAGCAATGTGCGGTGCGGTGCCAGTGAGGTGACTCCTCGTCATCCGGGAGCCGCTCGTGTCGTCTCAAACGCCATCCGCGGGCGCACTGCCCGCGCTCTCCCCCGCCCGGGTGCTGGCCGGCCTGTGCCTGCTGGTGCCGATCGTGGTGGTGCTGTGGGTGCCGTCGTACAGCAAGACCGACCCGGCGCTCGGCGGTATGCCGTTCTTCTACTGGTACCAGCTGATGTGGGTGCCGCTGTCGGCGGTGTTCACCACCTCCGCGTACCTGCTGCTGCGCCGTGACGAGGCGGCCCGCAAGGCCGCCGCCTCGGCCGGGCCGCTCCCCGTGCCCGCCCAGCCGGACGGGGGTGAGCAGCTGTGAAGCACGTGGACTGGACCGCGATGACGGTCTTCCTGCTGTTCTTCGCCGCGGTCACCGTGATGGGCTTCCTGGCCGCGCGCTGGCGCCGGGCGGACAACGCGGAGCACCTGCACGAGTGGGGTCTGGGCGGCCGCAGTTTCGGCACCTGGATCACCTGGTTCCTGCTGGGCGGCGACCTGTACACCGCGTACACGTTCATCGCGGTGCCGGCCCTGGTCTACAGCGCGGGCGCGGCGGGCTTCTTCGCGGTGCCGTACACGATCATCGCGTACCCGCTGGTGTTCCTGATCCTGCCCCGGCTGTGGTCGGTGTCGCGGGTGCACGGCTACGTGACGCCGGCGGACTTCGTGCGCGGACGATACGGGTCGCGCGGGCTGTCGGCGGCGGTGGCGCTGACCGGCATCCTGGCGACCATGCCGTACGTGGCGCTGCAACTGGTGGGCATCCAGGCCGTACTGGACGTGCTGGGCGTGGGCGGCACCGGGAACTGGTTCCTGAAGGACCTTCCGCTGTTCCTGGCGTTCGGCGTGCTGGCGGCGTACACGTACTCGTCGGGTCTGCGGGCGCCGGCGCTGATCGCCTTCGTCAAGGACACCCTGGTGTACGTGGTGATCCTGGTCGCGGTGATCTACATTCCGATGCGGCTGGGCGGCTACGGGCACATCTTCGACGCGGCGGCGCACAAGTTCCAGCCCGATCCGGTGACCGGCAAGGCCCCGGGGTCGATGCTCGTCGGGCCGGCCGGGCAGTGGTCGTACGCGACGCTGGCGTTCGGGTCGGCGCTGGCGCTGTTCATGTACCCGCACTCGGTGACGGGCGTGCTGGCGGCGAAGTCCCGCAACACGGTGCGCCGCAACATGGCGATCCTGCCGACGTACTCGCTGATGCTGGGTCTGCTGGCGCTGCTGGGCTTCATGGCGATCGCCGCGGGGGTGAGCAAGGGCGACAAGCACTTCAACGCCCAGCTGGCCGTTCCGCAGCTGTTCGCGGACATGTTCCCGAGCTGGTTCACCGGGGTGGCGTTCGCGGCGATCGGGGTGGGCGCGCTGGTGCCCGCCGCGATCATGTCGATCGCGGCGGCGAACCTGTTCACCCGCAACGTCTACAAGGAGTTCCTGAAGCCGGACGCGACGCCGGCCGACGAGACCCGGGTGGCGAAGATCGCCTCGCTGCTGGTGAAGGTCGGCGCGCTGGCGTTCGTGCTGGTGATGGACAAGCAGGCGGCGATCAACATGCAGCTGCTGGGCGGCGTGTGGATCCTGCAGACCGCCGTGGCGCTGGTGGCGGGCCTGTTCACCCGGTGGTTCCACCGGTGGGCGCTGCTGGCGGGCTGGGCGACCGGCATGATCTACGGCACCTGGCGGGCGTACGGGGTGTCCTCGCCGGCCACCAAGCACTTCGGCGGGTCGGCCGCGAAGATCCCGGTGATCGGCGAGATCGGCTACATCGGCCTGACCGGGTTCGTGCTGAACCTGCTCGTCGCGGTGGTGCTGACGCTGGTGCTGCGGGCCCTGAAGGCCCCGGAGGGCGCCGACGAGACCACGAAGGCCGACTACTCCGCGGAGGCCGGTGACGAGGCTGTGGAGCGTGCCCCGCAGCCCACGCTGGCGCACTGACGCGTGCGGGGGCGCAACCCGCCCCCGTTTGCGCCCTTGGGTCGCGCCGTTGCCTCGATCGACACTGGGGTGACGGCGCGATCATCTGTTATGACCGCCCTTTTCGGGAGAGACACGGGAGAGACGAGCACCACCGAGGCAGCACCGACAACGGGGAGCCACCGCCATGACCGACCTCACCACGGTACGCAACGGGCACCGCACCCAGGCCGACGGCGGACGGCGGCTGCCGTCGGTCCTGATCGCCACCCGGCACGGCGAGTCCACCGCCAACGTGGAGTTCCGGCACGCGGACTCCACCGGTGCCCTGACCGTCCCGATCACCTGCCGCGACGCCGACATCCCGCTCTCCATGCGCGGCCAGGCCCAGGCCCACGACCTGGGCCGCTGGTGGGCCGCCCTGCCGCCCGCCGACCGGCCCCGCTCGGTGTGGTGCTCCCCGTACGTGCGCACCGCGGAGACCGCGAGAATCGCCCTCGCCCAGGCGTCCGGGCTGGGCGCCGTCCCGGTGGGCCTGGCGGTCCGCTACGACGAGCGGCTGCGCGACCGCGAGCTGGGCGTGCTGGAGATGCTCACCAAGGCCGCCATCGAACGCGACCACCCCGCCGAGGCGGAGCGCCGACGGCGGATGGGCGAGCTGTACTACCGGCCGCCCGGCGGCGAGTCCTGGCTGGACGTGGCGCTGCGGGTGCGCGGCCTGCTGCGCGACCTGAACGAGGAGGAGGCCGGCCGGCCGGTGCTGCTGGTCGCCCACGACTGCACGGTGCTGATGCTGCGTCACGTGCTGGACCGGCTGGGCGAGGAGGAGCTGCTGGCGCTGCCGCCGGTGGGCAACTGCTCGACCAGCCTGTGGCGGGCCCGTGAGGGCCGGCTGCGGCCGTCCGGCTGGAACCAGACCTCGCACCTGTCCTGAGCGGCCGTCAGGCGGGCTGCCGCTCGGCAGCCCGCCCGAGCCCGCCGGGCCCACCGAAGGCCCGCCGGTAGGCCTGCGGGGTGGTGCCGAGGCGGCGGCCGAAGTGGTGCCGCAGGGTGGCGGCGTTGCCGAAGCCGCAGCGAGCGGCGACCGCGTCCACGCTCTCGTCGGTGGACTCCAGCAGGCGCTGCGCGAACAGCACCCGCTGGCCGGTCAGCCAGCGGTGCGGGGTGGTGCCGGTCTCCTGCTGGAAGCGCCGGGCGAAGGTGCGCGGGGACATGTGGGCGTGCCGGGCGAGGTCGTCCACGCTGGTCTCCCGGTCGAGGCGGTGGCGCATCCACTCCAGCGTCCCGGCCAGTGACTCGCCGTCGCCCTCGGGCAGCGGGCGGGTGACGAACTGCGCCTGCCCGCCGTCGCGGTGCGGGGCGACCACCATCCGGCGGGCGATCTCCCGGGCCACCTCGGCGCCCTGCACCTTGCGCACCAGGTGCAGGCAGGCGTCGATGCCGGCGGCGGTGCCGGCCGAGGTGATCACCGGGTCGTCGTCCACGTACAGCACGTCGGGTTCGACGGTGGTCAGCGGGAAGCGCTCGGCCAGCACGTCGGCGTACCGCCAGTGGGTGGTGCTGCGGCGGCCGTCGAGCAGGCCGGCGGCGCCGAGCAGGAAGCTGCCGGAGCAGATCGACAGCGTATGGGCGCCGCGTGCGTGGGCGGCCCGCAGGGCATCGCAGAGCGCCTCGGGGTAGTGGTCGCGGATGCCGGTGGCGGTGGCGATCACCAGGTCCGCCTCGGCGAGCCGCTCCGGGCCGTACGGCACGTGGACGTCGAAGCCGGCGTGGGTGCGCATCGGGCCGGGCCGGTCGCCGACCAGGCCGAACTCGTACACCGGCAGGCCGGTGTCGCTGCGGTCCAGGCCGAACACCTCGCAGGCCACGCCCAGTTCGAAGGGGTGGATCTCCTCCAGCACGATCACCGCGACGTTCCTCAGCATCCGTCCAGCATGGCAGTGGCAGGATTTCGTGGCAATGCTGCGTTCCTGCCACTCGTGACGGGGTGCGGCGGCACGGAGAGTGGAGCCATGACCTCCGCGCTCGCCCTGCTGGGCCTCATCGGCAGCTTCGGACTCCTCGGCGTTCTGGTCGGCCGGGACCTGAACCGCAACGGCCGCCCGGGCCGGCCCGAACGGCACCGCCCGACCGGCTACCCCTTCGACCCGGACCTGGCCGACCCGCGCCGGGCGCGGTCCGGCACACTGTCCGGATGCACTCCCCGATCGTCCGCCGCGCCCTCGACCACGACCTCGCCGGAGCCGGGGAGGTCAGCATCGAAGCCTTCGTCGGCGATGGCTACACCGACCCCGCGTCCGGCTACGTCGAACTGCTGAGGGACACCGCACGCCGCAACCGGGAGGCCGAGCTGCTGGTCGCCGTCGACGGCGACGGGGCGGTCCTCGGCTGCGTGACGTTCGCCGCAGGCGGCACCCCCTGGGCGGACGTCGCGCTCCCGGACGAGGGCGAGATCCGGATGCTGGCGGTCGGCGCGGCCGCCCGCGGGCGCGGCGTCGGACGGGCGCTGGTCCGCGCGGCGATGGACCGCAGCCGGGAACTCGGACTGGCCGGGATGGCGTTCTCCACCCGGCCGGAGATGACCGCGGCGCACCGGATCTACGATGCTCTGGGCTTCCTCCGCACCCCCGAACGGGATTGGGAGGCGGCCCCGGGCGTGGACCTGATGGTCTACACGATGCGGTTCTGAGGCGGTTCTGCGACGGTTCTGCGGCCGTTCCGAGGCGGCTCCGGCGCGGTTTCCGTTGTCTACGCGCGGCACCTCCAACGCGACACGCGCTACTACATCTGGTGCCGCCAGCTCCAGCCGCCACAACATGTATGCTCGACCTCGCTGTCGAAGCAGGGGAACCCGGTGCGAATCCGGGACTGCCCCGCAACGGTGAGCGGGCTGTAGCAACGCCCGCGCAGTCCGAGGACCTGACCGACGGTGTGCGACACGGCATCCCCGCAGACGCCATGCAGCACTGTTTTGCCGTCCGGCCTCGCGGGCGGGCCGGGGGTGGGTCTTTCGCGCGCCGATCGAGCGTTTTCGGCGTGCCGTCCTCCCCTGCCGCACGCGCGCCACCGGACACCTTGAGCCACGTCCGCCGCCGCCACAGGAGAGAGTGCGCCTTGACCGTCGCCGCCTCAGTCACCCTGCCGTCCCAGGCTTCCGCCGACGCCTTCACCGACCCCGGTGCGGCGCTGCTTCGGCTGCTCACCGACCGCAGCACCGACCTCCCCCAGGTGGACCCCGGCCACGTCGCCGCCGCCGCGCTGCGCGGCCGCCACGCCGGCTCGGACTTCGCCGAGCTGCGCGGGCTGGCCGTGGAGGCCGCCGCGTCGATGATCGCCGAGGACCCGCAGTACTCGAAGCTGGCCGCCCGCCTGCTGGCGATGGAGATCGCCGACGAGGCCGCCACCCAGGGCGTCACCTCGTTCTCCGCCTCGATCGCCGTCGGCCACGCCGAGGGCCTGATCGGCGACGCGACCGCCGAGTTCGTCGCCGCCCACACCGCGCTGTTCGACTCGCTGATCGACGCCGCCGGCGACGACCGCTTCGAGTACTTCGGCCTGCGCACCGTGCAGTCCCGCTACCTGCTGCGCCACCCGATCACCCGCAAGGTGGTCGAGACCCCGCAGCACTTCCTGCTGCGCGTGGCTGCGGGCCTGGCAGACCTGGGGGCGGAGCGAAGCGACTCGAACAAGGGTGGTGGCGGGCGACGGGCGGGCAACTCCGAGCAGTCGGTGCTGGAGGTGGCCGAGCTCTACAAGCTGATGAGCCGCCTGGAGTACCTGACCAGCTCCCCGACGCTGTTCAACTCCGGCACCCGGCACCCGCAGATGTCCTCCTGCTACCTGCTGGACTCGCCGCTGGACAACCTGGACTCGATCTACAACCGCTACGCGCAGATCGCCCGGCTGTCCAAGCACGCCGGCGGCATCGGCCTGTCCTACTCCCGGATCCGCTCCCGCGGCTCGCTGATCCGCGGCACCAACGGCAAGTCGAACGGCATCGTCCCGTTCCTGCGCACCCTGGACTCCTCCGTGGCGGCGGTCAACCAGGGCGGACGGCGCAAGGGCGCGGCCTGCGTGTACCTGGAGACCTGGCACGCCGACATCGAGGAGTTCCTGGAGCTCCGCGACAACACCGGCGAAGAGGCCCGCCGCACCCACAACCTGAACCTGGCGCACTGGATCCCGGACGAGTTCATGCGCCGCGTGAACGCCAACGAGGACTGGTCGCTGTTCTCCCCGGCGGACGTCCCCGAGCTGGTCGACCTGTGGGGCGCCGACTTCGACGAGGCCTACCGCAAGGCCGAGCTGGCCGGCAAGGCCGTCCGCACCATCCCGGCGCAGACCCTGTACGCCCGGATGATGCGCACCCTGGCGCAGACCGGCAACGGCTGGATGACCTTCAAGGACGCCTCCAACCGCGCCGCCAACCAGACCGCGCTGCCGGGCCGCACGGTGCACTCCTCGAACCTGTGCACCGAGATCCTGGAGGTCACCGACGACTCCGAGACCGCGGTCTGCAACCTGGGCTCGGTCAACCTGGGCGCGCACGTCGCCCCGGGCGCCTCGGCGGACGACCTGATCAACGCGATGGACTGGGACCGCCTGGACGCCACCGTGCGCACCGCGGTCACCTTCCTCGACCGCGTGATCGACATCAACTTCTACCCGACCACCGAGGCCGGGACGTCCAACTCCCGCTGGCGCCCGGTCGGCCTGGGCGTGATGGGCCTGCAGGACGTCTTCTTCAAGCTCCGGCTGGACTTCGACTCCGCCGAGGCGA
Source organism: Kitasatospora sp. NPDC051984 (assembly GCF_044593455.1). NCBI lineage: Bacteria > Bacillati > Actinomycetota > Actinomycetes > Kitasatosporales > Streptomycetaceae > Kitasatospora > Kitasatospora sp. NPDC051984. The sequence goes on along the minus strand of NZ_JBIUCB010000001.1, from coordinate 629,411 downwards.
AGGCGCTCTCCACGCTGATCTCCGAGCGCATCATGCTCACCGCGTACGAGCGCTCCGCGGACCTGGCCGAGCAGTTCGGCCGCCACGAGGCGTACGGCGAGACCCGCGCGGCCCGCGGCCAGCTGCACATCGACCATTTCTTTAAAGACCAGCACAGCGGTGGTGCCACCCCGCAGTGGACCGAGCGCTGGGACGCGCTGCGCGCCCGGATCGCCGAGACCGGCCTGCGCAACTCGCTGCTGCTGGCGATCGCCCCGACCGCGACCATCGCGTCCATCGCCGGCGTCTACGAGTGCATCGAGCCGCAGGTGTCCAACCTGTTCAAGCGCGAGACGCTGTCCGGCGAGTTCCTCCAGGTCAACCCGTACCTGGTGCGCGAGCTGAAGGAGCTCGGCGTCTGGGACCAGCAGACCCGGGACGAGCTGCGCGAGGCCAACGGCTCCGTGCAGGACTTCAAGTGGCTGCCGGAGAACGTCCGTTCGCTGTACCGCACCGCGTGGGAGCTGCCGCAGCGCGCGCTGATCGACCTGGCCGCCGCCCGGCAGCCGTACATCGACCAGAGCCAGTCGCTGAACCTGTTCATGGCGGCGCCGACCATCGGCAAGCTGTCCTCGATGTACGCGTACGCCTGGAAGGTCGGTCTGAAGACCACCTACTACCTGCGCTCCCGCCCCGCGACCCGGATCGCCCAGGCCGCGTCGGGCACCGCCCGCACCGCCGCGCCCGTGCCGGTGCAGACCCCGACCCTCAGCCAGGCCGAGCAGGACGCCATCGCCTGCTCCCTGGAGAACCCCGAGTCCTGCGAGGCGTGCCAGTAATGAGCTCCGAAGACCAGAAGAAGATGCTGCTCGACCCGGGCTTCGAGCTGACGCTGCGTCCGATGCGCTACCCGTCGTTCTACGACCGGTACCGGGACGCGATCAAGAACACCTGGACCGTCGAGGAGGTGGACCTGCACTCCGACGTCGCCGACCTCGCCAAGCTCTCCGAGGGCGAGCGGCACATGATCGGCCGGCTGGTCGCGTTCTTCGCCACCGGTGACTCGATCGTCTCGAACAACGTGGTGCTGAGCCTCTACAAGCACATCAACTCGCCGGAGGCGCGGCTCTACCTGTCGCGGCAGCTGTTCGAGGAGGCTGTGCACGTCCAGTTCTACTTGACGCTGCTGGACACCTACCTGCCCGACCCGGAGGACCGCAACGCGGCCTTCGCCGCGGTGGAGAACATCCCCTCCATCGCGCAGAAGGCGCAGTTCTGCTTCAAGTACATGAACGCGGTCGACCACATCGACTCGCTGCAGAGCAAGGACGACCGGCGGGCCTTCCTGCTGAACCTGATCTGCTTCGCGGCGTGCGTCGAGGGCCTGTTCTTCTACGGCGCGTTCGCCTACGTGTACTGGTTCCGCAGCCGCGGCCTGCTGCACGGCCTGGCGACCGGCACCAACTGGGTGTTCCGCGACGAGTCGATGCACATGGACTTCGCGTTCTCGGTGGTCGACACCGTCCGCGAGGAGGAGCCCGACCTCTTCGACGACGAGATGGCCAAGCAGGTCACCGAGATGCTGGAGGAGGCCGTCGAGGCCGAGCTCCAGTTCGCCCAGGACCTGTGCGGTGACGGCCTGCCCGGCATGAACACCGCCTCGATGCGCCAGTACCTGGAGGCCGTCGCCGACCAGCGCCTGGCCCGCCTCGGCCTGCCGATCCGCTACGGCTCGACCAACCCGTTCGGGTTCATGGAGCTGCAGAACGTCCAGGAGCTGACCAACTTCTTCGAGCGCCGGGTCTCCGCGTACCAGGTCGCCGTCGAGGGCTCGGTCTCCTTCGACGACGACTTCTAGATCGACGCCAGTACGGCCGAGGGCCGCACCCCGTTCCCACGGGGTGCGGCCCTCGGCCGTACTCAGGAACCTCGGCGGGTCAGCCGCGGCCCGAGGTGCCGCTGGCCCAGACCGCGCCGCCGGCGCTCGGGCTGCCGTTCTGGGTGTAGACCACGAAGTTGGCGTCGTCCTGGAGCAGGGCGTACGCCCCGGTGTTGCCGTAGGAGTTGGTGCTCCACAGGGCGGCGGTGGTGCTGCCCGCCTTGTAGATCACCATGTTGCCGTCGGGCTGCATGGAGAGGTACGCGCCGGCGTTGCCCCAGGTGTTGGTGGACCAGATCGCGGCGTTGTCGCTGCGGCGGTAGATCACCATGTTGCCGTCGTCCTGCATGACCAGCCGGACGGTCGCCGACTGGGTCCACTGGTTGCCGTACAGGCGCTGCCCGGAGCCGATCTTCGGCGCGAACGCCGAGGTGCCGGTGGCCCACAGCGCGCCGCCGGCGCCCGAACCGCCGCCGCGGCGGTAGACCACCACGTTGCCGTCGTCCTGCACGATGGCGTACGCGCCGGCGCTGGAGGTGCCGGTGGCCCACAGGGCGCCGTCGTTGCCGGGGCCGCCGTTGCTGCGGTAGACGACCAGGTTGCCGTCGTCCTGCATGACGGCGTACGCGCCGGCGTTGCCGTAGGTGTTGCTGCTCCACAGCGGGCGGCCGCCGCCGACGTTCAGGTTGGCGACCAGGTTGCCGTCGGTCTGCATGGTCAGGGTGACCGCGTTGCTGCTGATGCTCTGGCCGGGGGCGAGGCGCTGGCCGGGCTGCAGGGAGTTGCCGGAGGCGGGCGAGGTGACGTCCAGGTAGTTGGCGTCGATGCCCATGGCGATGCCGCCGTACGTCTCGGTGACGTCGCCGGCGTACTGGTGGGCGCGGCGGCCGGGCATCCACTGGCCGGGGGTGGTCAGGCCCATGCCGGCGTCGGTCACGTCGTGGTGCGAGTTCCAGGCGGCGGCCCACAGCACGTCGGGCTCGGGGTAGGAGCTGTCGGTGTAGCGGGCGGCGAGGTCCTTGACGCCGCTGGAGGCGCTGGCGTAGACGCCGGAGCGGTAGCCCTTGTTGTGCAGCTGCGCCGTCCAGCCGGCCAGGAAGGAGACCACCCGGTCGCGGTAGACGCTGGAGTCGTAGTTCTCCATGTCGTTGTAGAGCACCGCGCCGGGCTGGAAGCCGAGGCCGTTGGCCTTGGCGATCGCGTCGTCGGCGGCGTCGGAGCCCTGCTGGCGGGCGACGGCCACATCGGGGTCGACGAGCAGGTTGCCGCGGGCGGCCTGGCGGCCGACGTAGATCGGCAGGAAGCCCCAGCCCTCGGCGTTCCGGGCGTCCACCCAGCTCTTCACCGGCGAGGCGCAGGCCTGCGAGGGCCCGCCGATGTACACGCCGACGGCCCGGTACGGGGAGTTCGCGGCCCAGGTCGACATGGTGGTGTCGGACGGCGCGGCGCAGCGGTCGAAGGCGTACCCGGCGACGTCGGTGCGCGGGGCGGTGCCGGCCAGGGCGGGCTTGGCGGTGGACGGCGCGGCGGTCGCGCGGGCCCCGGCGTCGACGCTCGCGGTCTCCAGGATCTGCCGGACCCGGTCGGCCGAGGTGGCGTAACTGGCCGTCACCTGCAGCCCGCTGGTGCCGAGCTTGGCCTGGATCTGGTGGCCGGCCTCGGCCTCCTTCAGCACGCCCGCCGCGACCGGCTGCCCGGGCACCACGGTGCCCTGGACGCGTCCGCTCTCCACCGGCTGGATCAGCAGGCCGTCGGCGTGGCCGGGCGCGAGGTGCGCCGGGCAGTTCTGGTCCCCGCTCGGGGTGCCCAGGTAGACGGCGCTGACGTCGAGCCGGACGCAGGTGCCGGGCGCGGCGGCGAGGTCGACGACCGGCCAGTCGGCGGGCACCTGGGCGTGGAAGCCCTGGTAGTCGATCCGCTTGGTGGCCTGCCCGCCGGTGCCCGCCCCCGCGCCCGCCGTGTCCGCACCCCACGCGTTGGGGACGGCCGTGGCCAGTCCCGAGACGGCGAGCACGACGGCCGCGGCCCGTGCTGCTGTACGACGCTTCATGTGGTTCCCACCCCTGAGTCGTATCCGACCTGATGTGACGTCAGGGACTGTAGTGGATGGAGGTGACCACTCGTCCAGGCCCTTTGTCCGCCCTCGGTCGGGCGGCCCTGCTCAGTGCGGGGAGAATCCCCAGGTGGCGGTGGCCCACACGGCGCCTCCGGTCTCCGGGCCGCCTCCGCGCCGGTACAGCACGAAGTTGCCGTCGTCCTGCAGCGTCGCGAACGCCCCCGGGCAGTTCCAGGTGCCGGTGGCCCACAGCGCGCCGCCCACCCCGGGGCCGCCGTCGGGGGCGTAGAGCACCAGGTTGCCGTCGTCCTGCTGCACGGCGTACGCGCCCGGGTGGCCGCCGATGCCGGCCGACCACAGCAGCCGGCCGTCGCCGCGCATCCGGACGGTGAGGTCGCCGTCGTCCTGCATGGTCAGTTCCACCGCGTTGTTGCCGACGCTGCGTCCGGCGGCGAGCCGCTCGCCGGGGCGCAGCCGGCCGTCGTCGCCGGCGGGCGAGGTGACGTCCAGGTAGCTGGCGTCGATGGTCATGCCGACGCCGCCGTACTCCTCGGTGGTGTCGCCCAGGTACTGGTGGGCGCGCCGGCCGCCGGTGAACCGGCCTTCGTCGGGCAGGCCCATGCCGTCGTCGGTGACGTCGTGGTGGGAGTTCCAGGCGGCGGCCCAGAGGACGTCGGGCTCCGGGTAGGAGTCGTCGTCCCAGCGTCCGGCGAGGTCCCGCACGCCGCTGGCGGCGCCGGTGTAGACGCCGGAGCGGTAGCCGTGGGCGTGCAGCTGGTCGGTCCAGCCGGCCAGGTAGGCGAGGACGCGGTCGCGGTAGACGGAGGACTCGTAGTTCTCCATGTCGTTGTAGAGCACCGCGCCGGGCTGGAAGCCCAGTCCTTCGGCCTTCCGCACGGCGTCGTCGGCGGCGTCGGAGCCCTGTTGGCGGGCGGTTTCCTGGTCGGCGTCGACCAGCAGGCGGCCGCGGGCGGCCTGGTGGCCGACGTAGATCGGCAGGAAGCCCCAGCCTTCGGCGTTCCGGGCGTCCACCCAGTCGCGGTCGGGTGAGGCGCAGGCCTGCGAGGGCCCGCCGATGTACACCCCGACGGCGCGGTAGGGGGAGGACTCCGCCCAGGTCTGCATCGCGCTGTCCGGTGGTGCGGAGCAGCGGTCGAAGGCGTAGCCGACGACGTCGGTGCGCGGGCCGTCGTCCTCGTCGCCGTCGCGGGTGTTGTCCGGGGCGCCGTTCTGGCTGTCGGTCGCCGCGGGGGCCTGATGGGGGGCGACGGCGTCCTGCGCCGGCCACGGCGGGGACGGGGGGACGGGCGCGGGGCGGGCGGGTTCGGTCAGCAGCCCGTGGGCCGGGACCGGCACCGGTGGTGTGCGGCAGTCCTGGTCCCCGTCCGGCGCCGCCGGGTCGACCGCGCTGATGTCCTGGCGCAGGCAGCCGTGGGGGGCGGGTGCCTGGTCCAGCAGCGGCGGGGGCCGGTCGGCGGGTGGCCGGACCGGTACTCCCTCATAGGCAAAACGTTTCTCCTGACCGGCCCCGGCCGACCAGCCCCCGCCGGTCCCCGCCACCACCAGTAAGACCATTCCGGCGTGTGCCGCCGTCCGCCGCAGCCTGCCCATCGGCCAGCCTCTCGTCCGAGTTCCGTCGCGTCTGGTCGCGGACACTAGCCGCCGCTTCCGCGCCGCTCCGGCCCGACACACCTACCCGAACCCGGACATACCGGAAGGGGGGTCGCGCCGGTGGGCGCGACCCCCCTTCCGGAGGTGGGAGTACGTCAGGCGTTCGGCACGGTGGCGTACTTGGGGGTGCCCTCGGCCATCTGCCGCAGGGCGTCCTTGCGGTCGCGCTTGGAGAGCCGGTCGATGTACAGGTAGCCGTACAGGTGGTCGGTCTCGTGCTGGAGGCAGCGGGCGAAGAAGCCGGTGCCCTCCACCCGGACCGGGTTGCCGTGCTTGTCCTGGCCGTTGACGGCGGCGTAGCCGGGGCGGGCGAGCTCCTGGTACGCGGTGGGCACCGACAGGCAGCCCTCCTGGCCGTCGTCGAGGCTGCGGCGGCCGGCCGGGAGCTCCTCCAGCACCGGGTTGACGACGTGTCCGATGTGGCGGACACCCTCGTCGTCGGGGCAGTCGTAGACGAAGACCTTCAGGTCGACGCCGATCTGGTTGGCGGCCAGGCCGACGCCCTCGGCGGCGTACATCGACTGGAACATGTCGTCGATGAGCGCGGCGAGGTCGTCGTCGAAGGCGGTGACGGTCTGCGTCTCGCGGTGCAGCACCGGGTTGCCGACCACGGTGATCGGGCGGGCGGTGCCCTTGTTCGGGTCGGGCAGCTCGCCGACAAGCCGGACCTCGGTCTCCTGCTGCTCGTCGTCGTGCTCGTGGTCGTGGTGCTCGGCCATCGCTTGCTTCCGCTCCGTCCGCGTCCGGCTGGTGTACCGATCCAGAGTACGGGGCGCGGTGGCGCGTGGGGGTACCTCCCAGCCCCCCTTGGGGCCGGGGGCGGGTCAGCGGCGGATCAGCACACCTCTTCGAGGTCCCGGTAGGCGCGGGTGGCCGGGGAGGCGGCGGCCCAGCGCTCCAGCAGGGTGCGGACCAGCCCGGCGGGCGCGGCGATGCCGCATTCGCGTTCGATCTGCCAGGGGCCGCCGGCCGAACCCTGGCTGAGGTGGCTGAGGTGGCCGGGGTGCAGCGGGTCGCCGTCGTCGTGCGGGTCGTGGTGCGCGGTGTGGCCGTCGTCGATGGCCATCCGGGACTCCGAGCAGGTACGGCACAGCAGCCGCACCGAGGACGTCCAGTCCTCGGCGGCGTACCCGGCGTCGGCGACGGTCTTCTCCAGCGCGTCCCGGTCGGCGGCGGTGGCGGCCTGCAGCAGCACCACCCAGGTCGGTACCGGGGACGGCGCCCACAGCTCGATCTCGTCGAACACCGGGTAGGCGACGCCGTCGGCGACCCGCTCGCCGTGCGGGGCGCCGTCGTGCAGCACCACCTCGCCCCAGCGGCGGCCGGAGGACGGCAGCGGGATGGACAGCACCTCGATCCGCGCCGGGTCGAGCCGGCGGCCCCACACCACCTCCGACTCGCCGTCCGGGGACAGCCGCACCGGGGTGGTGCCGAGGTCGAGCTCGATCGGCCCGTCCGTGCCCGGCCCGCCGGGCAGCCGCAGGCCGTACGCCTGCCAGGCGCGACGGGCCAGCGGCCAGTCCTGCAGGGCGGTGGCGGTGATGCCGAGGTTCCACCAGTCCGGGGCGCCGTGCTGGCGGTCCAGCAGCGCGACGGCGCGCAGGCCGGCGCTGCGGGCCTGCTCCCAGTCGCGGCGGAACTTGTGCAGCAGGGCCAGGTTGAACCAGGAGTCGGAGAGCGACGGCTCCAGGTCGGCCGCCATCACCAGCAGCGCCCCGGCGTCCTCGTACCGGCCGTCGCCGATCAGCGTGAACGCACGGTCGGTGGTCTGCCGCCAGGTCGCCGACGGACGGTGCCGTGCGCGGTGGAAGATCCTCACGTTGGTCCCTTGCCGTCGGTCGTCACCGGGTCGCCCCGCCTCCGGGTCTTCCCGCCACGACCGCATCCAACCACGCCCGCCGTGGGCGGCGCGCCCCGCGCGGCCATTCAGGCCGCGAACCGGCAGCGGGCCGCGCGGTGGCCGCGGCGGCCGAGCCGGGCGAGCGCGTCCAGCACCACCGGATCGTAGCCGCGGCCGCCGTCCAGCCTCAGGTGCTCGAGCGGATCGAGGACGCCGGCCCGGGGGCGGTCGGCGGCGGCGGTGCGCAGGTCGTCGTGCGCGTTGGCGACCCGGATGATCCGGGAGGCCAGCGGCAGGGTGGGGTCGTGCCGGCCGTCGTCGAGCCGGCACGGGTCGGCGAGCCGGGCGACCTGCTGCCACACCTGCTTGGGCACGCCGGTGCGCCGGATCACCTCGCTGCCGAGCCGGGCGATCCGCTGCTGCTCGTCGTCGGCCAGCAGCGCGGTCGCCCCGCCCGGGACCGGCTCGACCAGCGACAGCTGACCGATGTCGTGCATCAGCGCGGCATATTCCAGCAGTGTCAACTCGCGGCTCCCGAGCCCCAGTTCGCGCCCCAGCGCGCACGCGGTGTCGGCCACCCGGCGGGCGTGCCCGGGGGTGGTGTAGCCGGCGATCTCGGTGGCCCGGGCGAGCGTCTCGATGGTCTGCCCGGTGGTGGCCCGCACCTCGACGGCCCGCCGGAACGAGGCCTGCGCGAGCAGCAGCGGCACGCAGAACACCGGCAGCGCCCACAGCCCGGCCTCGCCCGCCAGCAGGCTGAGCAGCAGCCCGGTGGCGACCTGCGCGGAACCGATGCCGAGCAGCGCGTGCAGCTGATCGTCGAGCGCGGCGCTGTACCGCAGCCCGGTGCGGGCCCGCTGCTGCCCGGCGGCCAGCACCGCGTCGCCGAGCGCGGCCAGCGCGGCGACGGCCGCCAGCAGCGCCCCGTACGCGGGGCCGGGCAGCCGGTCGGTGGCGCCGGACTCGTACAGCGGCTGGAACAGCAGCGCCGCGAAGGAGACGGTGACCACCCGGCGGGCGGCGGCGTCCAGTCCGCCCAGCGGGCCGCGCGGCCGGCGGCGGACGGCGGCCAGCGCGGCCCGCCCCGCGAGCTGCGCGGCAAGGCCCGCGGCGGTGCCGACCGCGGTGACGGCGGCGGTCTGCGACACCCCGTGCCCGGTGGGCAGTCCGTGCAGCGGCCCGAGCAGCGCGTACGCGAGGGCGACGGCGGTGGCCACCGGCGCGGGTTCGCGGTCGCCGGGCAGCGCGGGCCCGGCGCACTGGCCGAGCGCGATCAGGGCGGTGAACGCCAGCGCCACCTCGGGCTGGCTGGTGCCGACGGCGAGCGCGTGCACCAGCGCGCAGCCGCCGAGCGCGGCGGCCACGCCGTGCAGCAGGTCGGCCGGTCCCGGCCGCCGGAGGGTCACGTCGCCCCGCCGGCGGGCTGGCCCTGCCCGGACTGCTGCGGCATCCGGGCCGGTTCGGGCACGCCGAGCGGAATGTCCGGCACCTCGCCGTCCCAGCCGCCGGGCGGCGGCGGTTCGGGCTGCCAGCCGTGTTCGGCGACGGCCTCGACCAGGGCCCGCACCATCACCGGGTCGAACTGGCTGCCCGCGCACCGCTCCAGTTCGGTGACGGCCTCCTGGACGGGGCGGCCGCGCCGGTAGGAACGGGTGGAGGTCATCGAGTCGAAGGCATCGGCGACCGAGATGATCCGGGCGAACTCGGGGATCCGGTCCCCCGCGAGGCCGTGCGGGTAGCCCCGGCCGTCGATCCGCTCGTGGTGGTGCAGGATGCCGTCCCGCCCCTCGCCGAGGAAGTCCAGCTGCCGCACCAGCTCGTGCCCGAACACCGGGTGCACCTCGACGGCGCGCCGCTCCTCGACCGTCAACGGCCCGTTGCGGCGCAGCAGTTCGGTGGCCACCGCGAGCTTGCCGACGTCGTGCAGGGTGCCGGCGAAGTGCAGGGTGCGGATCCGGTCCTCGGCGAGGCCCAGCTGGCGGGCGATCAGCACCGAGGCCCGGCCGACCCGTTCGCTGTGGCCGCGGGTGTAGGCGTCCTTGATCTCCACCGCCTGCACCAGCGCCTGCACGGTGGCCCGGTGCGCGGACCGCTCGCGGTGGCCCTGCGCGGACAGCCAGGCGGTGATGGTCAGCGGCAGCAGCCCGAGCACCGCGGCGAACGCCCCGTACGGGCCCTGCCACAGCACCGCGACCATCAGCCCGCCCGCGCCGTGCAGCAGCGCCGCGGGCGCCGCCCGGCGCAGCTTGCGGATCACGCCGTGGCCGGCCGAGCCGCAGGTCAGCCGCACCATGCCGGCCACCAGTGCCCCGTTGACCAGGCAGAACGTCAGGATCGCGGCGAGCGCGCCGAACGCCGCGCCGGGGAAGCGGGTGCCCAGCAGCAGCCGGGAGCCGCCGAGCAGCCGGAACACCTCGGCGGAGATCGCCGAGGCCAGCGCCAGCTGGGCGGCGTTCCACACCCGGCGCAGGTTGCGCGGCTGCTGGGCCGGGCCGAGCAGCGCCCCGGGCAGCGCGACCAGGGCGGCGGCGGCGGGCGGCAGCATCAGCACGCCGGCGAACAGCACCGGGAAGAAGCCGCTGCCGCGCGGGTCCGCTGCGGGCTCCGGCCCGGACCGGCCGCGCAGCCACCGCCACACCCGGGCGCACGGGGTGGGCGCGCCCTGCGCGAGCGACTCCAGGCACAGGTGCAGCAGGGCCAGCAGCCCGATCCGGGGCCAGTCGAGCGTCGGCCAGGACGCCCACAGCGGCAGCAGCGCGGCCGTCGCCGCCGTCAGCACGGCGGCCAGATAGGCCACGGCCCGCCCCGGCAGGGCGATGCGCTCGCGTTCGCTGGCGATCTCGGCCTCCCCAGCCCGTACCGGGCCCTCCGACGTGAGGACTCGTCAGAGAATAGGGCCCGGCCACCCGGACGGGACGCACGATCGCGGATTGCCGCAGCCGGAGCAGCGACAGCTCACCCGATCGAGTGAGTAATCACTCCGCGGTGGCGACGGCGGAGCCGTGACCGGTCGCACCCTCGACCGTCATCTCCATGCTGACCGAGCTCACCTCGACCACCGAACCGCCGCCCGGGCCCTGGCCCTGCCGGATCGAGTCGATCCGGGCCAGCACCTTCGCCCGGAGGTCGGTGGGAGTGTCGTCGCAGCCGCACGAGCGCTTGATCAGCGCCTTGATGGCCTGCTCGAGTCCGTACTTCTCCAGGCACGGCGAGCACTCGTCGAAGTGCACCCGCAGCTTGGCGCAGTCGCCCTCGGGCATCTCGTTGTCGAGAAATTCGTAGAGGTGGTCGAGCACCTCTCCGCACTCGGTCTCGTGCGGATCGCCGCAGCTCATGAGCCAGCGCCCTTCGCTTCGTGCCCTGCACCGGTACCGGCCGGGACCAGCCCCCGCTCGCGGGCGTAATCCTCAAGCATGCCGCGCAGTTGGCGGCGACCACGGTGCAGTCGGGACATCACCGTACCGATGGGTGTACCCATGATGTCCGCGATCTCCTTGTACGCAAAGCCCTCGACGTCCGCGAGATACACCGCGATCCGGAATTCCTCCGGAATGGCCTGCAGGGCGTCCTTCACATCGCTGTCCGGCAGGTGGTCGAGCGCCTGCGCCTCGGCGGAGCGGAGCCCCGTCGACATGTGCGACTCGGCGCGCGCCAGCTGCCAGTCCTCGATCTCCTCGGCCGCGGTGCGCTGGGGTTCGCGCTGCTTCTTGCGGTACGAGTTGATGAACGTATTGGTGAGGATGCGGTACAGCCAGGCCTTGAGGTTGGTGCCCTCGCGGAACTGGTGGAACGACGCGTACGCCTTGGCGAACGCCTCCTGGAGCAGATCCTCCGCGTCGGCCGGGTTGCGGGTCATCCGCAGCGCCGCCGAGTACATCGGATCCAGGAAACCGAGGGCGTCCCGCTCGAAACGCTCGCGCCTGGCCTCCTCGCTCTCGCTCTCGGACACCCTGAAGGTGTCCTCGCCGATCACCTCGGCCAGTTCGTCGCCGGTGAGCTGTTCGCCCTCCGGACGGCCCTGGTCGGTGCTCGAAGCACCCGACGCGGCCGCGTCATCGGTCCCGACGACCGGACCCACCTCCTCGATCAGCTGAACACGGCCCACCACGGGCCGATCCGCAAGCGAGGATATCGGGCTGACCGTCTTCTCGCTCGCGGCAACCCACTGCGACCAGTCCGGCACGAGCGAAGGCTGAGCCGCCCGCTCATCGGGCCGTTCGCGGCACGCGATCGAAACCATGGACGCTGCCTTTCCACCGGGGCGTGTTCTGACGACTCGTGCAACCGCCCGCGGCGACGAGACATTCCCGGGCTCCGGACAGGGATTCAGAGCCAGCCGGCGACCGCGTCGGCGATGAGCGCCAGCGCCTCGTCCTGGCCCAGGGGCGCCTTCTTGGGGACCTTGAACCCGTGCGAGGCGTACGGCACTTCGACCAGGCGGTGGGTGTCCGGCAGGTCCGGGAACTCCTCCGGGGTGCCGAAGGTGTCCGTGCCGCCCTGCACCACCAGGGTCGGCAGGCCGGTGTCGAGCAGTTCCTCGGCGCGGCTCTTCTCCGGCTTGCCCGGCGGGTGCAGCGGGAAGGCGAGGGCCAGCACACCCGCCGCGCCGAGGCCGGCGGCGGTGCGGCAGGCGACCCGGGCGCCGGCGCTGCGGCCGCCCGCGAACACCGGCAGGCCCGCCCCGGCCGCGGCGGCGTACTGCGCGGGCCAGCCGGTGTCGAGCGTCTTGGGGGCGGGCGCGAGCTTGCGGCCGGCCACCCGCCAGGGCTGCTCGGCGAGCACCACGGTGATCCCCGCGGCGGGGAGGGCCGCGGCGAGCGCCTGCAGGTCGGGCGCCTCGATGCCGCCACCGGCGCCGTGGCCGAGCAGCAGGACGGCGCGCGGGGCGTCGGCCCGGAACCAGTGGAGCCGGGCGTCGCCGGTGGGGGTCTCGATGATCTGCGGCATGGCGCCGAGCGTATAGAGGAGAACGTCTCAGAACAGGGTGGTGAGGTCGTCCTCGGTGAGTCGCCTGGTCAGGCCGGGGTGGTTGTTGCGGATCGAGCCGACCCCGTCGGGCACCGGGTGGATGCGCAGGTCGCCGGGCGGGGGCGGGGTGAGGTCGGCGCTCTCGGCGTGGGGGTCGAGCCAGGCGTCCCAGCGGTCGGGGCCGAGGTACAGCGGCATCCGCTCGTGGACGGGGGCGAGCAGCGGCTCGGCGGCGGTGGTGACGACGGTGCAGGTGACCAGCCAGGCGTCCGGGTGGTCGGCGGGGACGCCACGGTTGCGCCAGAACTCGTACAGGCCGGCCAGTGCCAGCGGGGCGCCGTCGGCGCGGGAGACGAAGTAGGGGCGGCGGGGCGGCCGGGAGACGTCGTCGGTCGGCGCGGTCTGCCACTCGAAGTATCCGTCGACGGGGATCAGGCAGCGCCGCGAGGCGAACGCCTGCCGGTAGGCCGGCTTCTCGTGGACGGTCTCCGCCCGGGCGTTGATCATCTTCACCGCGGTGTCCGGGCTGCTCGCCCAGGCCGGCACCAACCCCCAGCGCAGCACCCGCAGTTGACGGACCGGCCGGCCCCCGCCGCGCGGCGCCCGGTCCAGTACGACGAAGGCGGACGCGGTGGGCGCGACGTTCCAGCTGGGGGCCAGTGTCTCGGTGGGATCCCACTGCCGGACCCCGAAGTGCCGGACCAGTTCGGCGGGGTCGGTGGAGGAGGCGAAGCGGCCGCACATGCCGTTCAGCTTGCCAGCCCGGCAGAACCGGCGGCTACCGGCCACCCGTCCTTCCGTGAAACGCTGCCCGCCCGAACGACGGTGATCGGAGGCCCACCGGAATGGACTTCGCACAACTGTGGGACCGGATGACGGCCGTGCAGCCCGACCCGCCGCACTGGCTGGCGTGGGCCGCCGCGGCGGCGGCGCTGCTGGCGGTGGCGGTGCGCCCGGTGTGGCGGCTGAGCCGCACCGTGGTGACCATCGCGCACGAGGGCGGGCACGGGGTGATGGCGCTGCTGACCCGCCGCCGGCTCTCCGGGATCCGGCTGCACTCGGACACCTCCGGGCTGACGGTCTCCTCGGGCCGGCCGACCGGGCCGGGCATGGTGCTGACCGCCGCGGCCGGCTACCCGGCGCCGTCGCTGCTCGGCCTGGGCGGGGCGGCGCTGCTGGAGACAGGCCGGATCACCGCGCTGCTGTGGATCGGCATCGCGCTGCTGGCGGCGATGCTGCTCACCCTGCGCAACCTGTTCGGGGTGCTGGCGGTGCTGGCCACCGGCGGCGCGTTCGTCGCGGTGTCCTGGTACGGGGACGCCGAGTGGCAGGGCGCGTTCGCCCACCTGGGCGTGTGGTTCCTCCTGCTGGCGGGGGCGCGTCCGCTGGTCGAGCTGTTCTCCACCCGGCGCCGCGGCGAGGCGGCCGGCTCGGACGCCGACCAGCTGGCCCGGCTGACGGGCGTGCCGGCGACGGCCTGGGTGGCGCTGTTCCTGGTGGTGGCGCTGGCCTGCCTGGGGCTCGGGGCGGCCTGGCTGCTGCCCCGGTAGCCGGGCGCGGCCTCATAGACTGGGCGGTATGACCGACTCCCTGTGGCCCGCTCCCGTCGCCACCGCCGCCGTGGACGCGACTGTGACGATCCCCGGCTCGAAGTCCGCGACCAACCGCGCGCTGGTGCTGGCCGCCCTCGCCGACGGCCCGGGCTGGGTGCGCCGCCCGCTGCGCAGCCGCGACTCGCAGCTGATGGCGGACGGCCTGCGGGCGCTGGGCGTGACGGTCGAGGAGACGGTGAACGCGGCGTCCGGCGGCACCGGCGGCGGCGAGGCCTGGCGGGTCATCCCGGCCGAGCGCCTGCGCGGCCCGGCGCAGGTGGACGTCGGCAACGCCGGCACCGTGATGCGCTTCCTTCCGCCGCTGGCCACCCTCGCGGACGGCCCGGTGCACTTCGACGGCGACCCGCGCAGCCACGAGCGCCCGCAGCACGGCGTGATCGACGCGCTGCGCACCCTCGGCGCCCGGATCGACGACGGCGGGCGCGGCGGCTTCCCGCTGACCGTGCACGGCACGGGCGCGCTGGACGGCGGCCCGGTGGAGGTGGACGCCTCGTCCTCCTCGCAGTTCATCTCGGCGCTGCTGCTGTCCGGCGCCCGGTTCAACAACGGCGTGGAGATCCGCAACGTGGGCGCCACGGTGCCCTCGCTGCCGCACATCCGGATGACGGTCGACATGATCCGCAAGGCCGGCGGCCAGGTCGACGCCCCCGAGGACGGCGGCGAGAAGGACATCTGGCGGGTCACCCCGGGCGCACTGCTCGGCCGCGACCTGGTGGTCGAGCCGGACCTGTCCAACGCGGCCCCGTTCTTCGCCGCGGCGCTCGCCACCGGCGGCCGGGTCGTCGTCCGGGACTGGCCCAAGCACACGTACCAGCCCGGCGACCAGCTCCGCGAGATCTACACCGCGATGGGCGGATCCTGCCAATTCACTGACGAAGGGCTGGAGTTCACCGGCACCGGCAAGATCCACGGCATCGAGGTGGACCTGCACGACGTCGGCGAGCTGACCCCGGTGATCGCCGCCGTCGCGGCCCTCGCCGACTCCGAGTCCCACCTGTACGGCATCTCCCACCTGCGGCTGCACGAGACCGACCGGCTCGCCGCGCTCGCCAAGGAGATCAACGACCTGGGCGGCGACGTCTCGGAGACCGAGGACGGCCTGCGGATCCGCCCCCGCCCGCTGCACGGCGGCGTCTTCCACACCTACGAGGACCACCGGCTGGCCACCGCCGCCGCCGTCTTCGGCCTGGTGGTGAACGGCGTCCTGGTGGAGAACGTGGCGACCACGGCGAAGACCCTGCCGGACTTCCCGCAGATGTGGGCCGACCTCCTCGGCCAGGGCTGACGGGGGATCACGAGCATGCGCCGCTACGACAAGAACGCCGACGAGGACGACATCCGCAGCCGCCCGGGCCGCCGGGGCTCCCGCCCCCGCACCCGCATCCGGCCCAAGCACGAGGACGCCGCCGAGGCGATGATCCTCACCGTGGACCGGGGCCGGATGACCTGCCTGGTCGACAGCGGAACCAAGGAAGAACGCCTGGTCACCGCCATGAAGGCCCGCGAACTCGGCCGCAAGGGCGTGGTCGTCGGCGACGTCGTCAACCTGGTCGGCGACCTCTCCGGGGCCCCCGACACGCTGGCCCGGATCGTCCGGGTCGAGGAACGCACCTCGGTGCTGCGCCGCACCGCGGACGACGACGACCCGTACGAGCGGATCGTGGTCGCCAACGCCGAGCAGCTGGCCATCGTCACCGCGCTCGCCAACCCGGAGCCCCGCCCCCGGCTGATCGACCGCTGCCTGGTCGCCGCGTACGACGCCGGGATGGAGCCGCTGCTGGTGCTCACCAAGTCCGACCTGGCGCCCGCCGAGGAACTGCTGGAGTCGTACGCGTCGCTCGGCATCGACTACGTGGTGACCCGGCACGACGAGCTGGCCACCGCCGGCGCGGAGGCCGTCCGGGAGTACCTGCGCGGGAAGACCACCGTGTTCATCGGGCACTCCGGCGTCGGCAAGACCACCCTGGTCAACGCGCTCGTCCCGGAGCAGCAGCGGAGCACCGGCCACGTCAACGCCGTCACCGGCCGCGGCCGGCACACCACCGTCTCCGCGCTCGCCCTGCGGCTGCCCCCGCCGCCCGGCGTGAAGCCCGGCTCCCGCAAGGCCCTCGACCCGGGCTGGGTGATCGACACCCCCGGCTTCCGGTCCTTCGGCCTGTCCCACATCGACCCGTCCCGGGTCATCCACGCCTTCCCCGACCTGGAGCCCGGCACCGAGGACTGCCCGCGCGCCTGCTCGCACGACGAACCGGACTGCGCACTGGACGCCTGGGTCGCCGACGGCCACGCCGACCCGGCCCGGCTCTACTCGCTGCGCCGCCTGCTCGCCACCAAGGAGGCCCACGAGGGGGACTGAGAGTCCCGCAGCCGACGAGTCGCCCGGCCCTGTCCACTGGGTAACGATAGGAAGGTCACACCCTCCTATCCGACAGGGAGTCAACCCGATGGCATGGGCCATGGTGATCCTCGCCGGTCTGCTGGAAACGGGATTCGCGGTCAACCTCAAGCTCAGCCACGGCTTCACCAAGCTCTGGCCCACCGTCAGCTTCTGCCTCTTCGCCCTCGGCTCCTTCGGCCTGCTCACCCTCTCCCTGAAAACCCTCCCGGTGGGCAGCGCCTACGCGGTCTGGACCGGCATCGGCGCCGCCGGCACCGCGCTGTACGGAATCATCTACCTCGGGGAGTCCTCCTCCACCCTCAAGCTGGTCTCGGTGAGCCTGGTCATCGCAGGTGTGATCGGACTTCAGCTCAGCGGCTCGGGACACTGAGTCCGCTAGGGTTCGGGGCATGGCCGACTACCACGACGATCTCCGACTCGCCCACGTCCTCGCCGACTCGGCCGACTCGGTCACCATGGAGCGCTTCAAGGCGCTCGACCTCAAGGTCGAGACCAAGCCCGACCTGACGCCGGTCAGCGACGCCGACAAGGCCGCCGAGGAACTCGTCCGCTCCGTCCTGCAACGAGCCCGTCCCCGCGACGCGGTCATGGGCGAGGAGTACGGCCTGCAGGGCTCCGGCCCCCGCCGCTGGGTGATCGACCCCATCGACGGCACCAAGAACTACGTCCGCGGCGTCCCCGTCTGGGCCACCCTGGTCGCCCTGCTCGAGGAACAGCCCGACGGCGAGTACGCCCCCGTGGTCGGCATCGTCTCCGCCCCCGCCCTCAGCCGCCGCTGGTGGGCCGCCAAGGGACTCGGCGCGTACGCCGGCCGCAGCCTCTCCAAGGCCCAGCGCATCCACGTCTCCAAGGTCTCCCGCCTCGCCGACGCCTCGCTCTCCTTCTCCTCCCTCAGCGGCTGGGAGGAACGCGCCCGCCTCGACGCCTTCCTCGACCTCACCCGCATGTGCTGGCGCACCCGCGCCTACGGCGACTTCTGGTCCTACATGATGGTGGCCGAGGGCGCCGTCGACATCGCCGCCGAACCCGAACTCTCCCTCTGGGACATGGCCGCCCCCTGCATCGTCGTCCAGGAGGCCGGCGGCCGCTTCACCGGCCTCGACGGCATCGACGGCCCCTCCGGCGCGGACGCAGTCGCCACCAACGGCATCCTCCACGAAGCGACTCTGCGCTCGCTGAGCATTTAGAGAGCGAGCAACCAGGGGCGCTGGGGGTACCCCCAGGCGAAGCCGAGGGGGCGGAACTGCGCGAAGGGGAACGCACCCAACCGCAAGATCGCAACGCAGGACAATGACCTGCACTTGATCGCGACCTTGCGGACGTGGCCTGCGCTTGTCGCGCAGTTCCCCGCGCCCCCGGTTTCGCGCCCACCTGCGTTCGCACCCGATTACGCGCTGAGCTCCGCGTTCAGGGCCCCCAGCAATCGCCCCGCCCGCTCCGCGACCTCCGCAGGCCCGTACTCCATCGCCCGCTTGCACCAGTTCTCGGCCTGCACCGTCTCCCCCCGCCGCAGCGCGAGCAGCGCGAGCCTGAGCGCGGCCCGGCCGTGGCCGGCGTCCGCGGCGCGGGTGTACCAGAGCATCGCCTCGGCCTCGGAGTCCTGGCGGGCCAGCAGCAGGCCGAGGTTGAAGGCCGCGCTGCGGCTGCCGCCCTCCGCGGCGCGGCGGTACCAGCTCTCGGCGATCTCCAGCGCGCCGCGTTCCGCCGCCCGGACGCCCATCCGGACCTGGGCCCGCAGGTGTCCGGCGTCCGCCGCGACCGCGTACCAGTGTTCGGCGTCCGCGTCGGCGTCCCCGCGCCGGTCGAGCAGGGAGGCGAGCCGGAACGCGCCCTCCGCGGAGCCGCCTTCTGCGGCCTGCCGGTAGCGGTCGAGCGCGCCGGTGAGGTTGCCGCGCTGTTCCTGGACGACGGCGAGTTGGAGCGCGGCTCCGCCGTGCCCCTCGGCGGCGGCGCGGGCGTACCACTCCTGGGCCTGCCGGGTCTCGCCTCGGCCGGCGTGCAGCACGCCGAGGTTGAACGCGCCGTCGACGGAACCTGCTTCGGCGGCCTTGGAGAACCAGGGTTCGGCGCCGGATTCGTCGCCGCGCTGGAGCAGCATGACGGCGAGCGCGTTGCAGGCTTCGCGGTGGCCGGCGTACGCGGCGCGGCGGTACCACTGTTCGGCCTGGGTGTCGCGGCCGGCGCCGGCGCACAGCAGGCCGAGGTTGAAGGCGCCGTTGTGGTCGCCGGCGTCGAGCGCGGCGCGGTACCAGCGTTCGGCGACGGCGTTCTCGCCGCGGCCGGCGTGCAGGGCGCCGAGCGCGTTGGCGGCGGTGCCGTCGCCGGCTTCGGCGGCCTCCTGCCACCATTCGGCGGCGGCGGTGGGGTCGCCGGCGTCGCGGAGCAGGAAGCCGAGCGCGCAGGCGGCGCGGGCTTCGCCGTTCTGCGCGGACTGCCGGTACCAGCGGGCGGCTTCGTCGAGGTCGCCGCGGGCTTCGAGCAGCACGCCGAGGCGCAGCGCGGCGCGGGCGTGGCTGCGGGCGGCGGCGGTGCGGTACCAGGTTTCGGCGGTGTCCTTGTCTCCGGCGGCTTCGCGCATCCGGGCGAGGCGGTAGGCGGCTTCGCGGTGGCCGGAGTCGGCGGCGGCCTTGAACCAGCGTTCGGCGCGGACGTCGCGGCGGTGTTCCATCAGGTCGCCGAGGGCGTAGGCGCCGAGCGGGTGGCCCTGTTCGGCGGCGAAGTGCAGCCAGTATTCGGCGGCTTCTTCTTCGCCCTGGTCGCGCAGTTGCAGGCCGAGGGCGTGCGCGGCGGGTGCCGAGCCGGCGACGGCGGCCTGTCGCCACCACTGGCCGGCTTCGGCGCGTTGGCCCTGCTGGTGGAGCAGGACGCCGAGGTTGTTGGCGGCGGCGCGCAGACCTGCGGCGGCGGCGGTGCGCAGGTAGGGTTCGGCGTCCTGGAGGTCGCCGCGGCGCAGCAGGAGTGCGCCGAGCTGGCTGGCGGCGCCGGGGTCGCCGGCGTCGGCGGAGCCGCGGTGCCGGGCTTCGAGAGCGGCCTGTTCGCGGGCGGCGAGGGCGGTTTCGAAGCTGTCGGTGCCGTCGTCGCTCTCCAGCAGGTCGCGTGCGGAGGCGGTGGCGACGACCTGGTCTGCGGTCAGGTGGACGAGACTGTCGGGGCCGTAGCCGGACGCGGCGAGGCGGCCGGCGGTGCTGCGCTGTCCGGGCAGGCTGCCGCCGGGCTGGCAAGCGCGTCGGGCACCGGTGTCACTGTCCGTGGTGCTGCTGGCCGCCAGTCGTTCTCCTGTTCCGTTCCTGCCGATGAGTTTCATGCCGACTCCAGCTCCCCCCGAGTGTCGCGGCATTCGCCCCCGGCCGTCGGCCCGGGACTGGTCCCCCAGGGGTCACGCCGGATCGGACGGCCTGTCAACGGCCGTGCCGCGTCCCCCTCGTGGTCCATCGTCGCATCACCCGCAACCCTCGTACACCTGCTCCGTCCGTTTTGGCGAAGCGGGGCCGAAGCCCGGCGAGATTGCTTCAGCGCTTTGTCGATTTCCCGACACTGAGCCCCACAAACCCCGGCCACGCATCGTACCGGAGTCGATCAACACTCGATGCACACAAGGGCGAAGGCCCGGAGGGGCGATCCCCTCCGGGCCTTCGCGGCGGAGCCGATGACGCTGTGTCAGCTGACGCTGAAGTCGTCTGCCTGGTAGGCGCCCTGGCCGTACCAGCCGTGCACCCAGATGGTCACCGAGGTGACCGAGGCGCCGGTGGTGAACTTGGTGGACAGTTGCGTCCACGCGCTCCCACCGGGGGTCCAGGTCGAGCTGTCCGCCCCGGAGCCGGTGACGCCCAGGTAGGTGTAGTTGCCCTTCACCCACGCGGACAGCGTGTACGTGGTGTTCGGCTTGACCGTGACGGTCTGTTGGCACTGCGCGGTGTCACCCGCACTGGCGTTGCCCTGCAGCGCGTACGAGCCGGTGTGGCCGCCGCTGACCACGCTGCCGCCGCTGCCCGCGCAGGTCCACGGGCTGAGCGCGCCGGACTCCAGGCCGGGGTTGGCGACGATCCCGCCGCCGCCGGGGCCGCTCGGCGAGGAGGACGGGCTGCCGGACGGCGAGCCGCTCGGCGACGAGGACGGGGAGCCGCTCGGCGAGTTGGACGGCGAGGGACTGCCGCTGGTGCTGCTGCTCGCGCTCGGCGACGGCGAGGTCGGCGGCGCCGGGCAGTTGGCGGCCGAGCCGGAGGTCGCCGTCATCAGCGGGTTCAGCAGCACCGCGTTCGGGTCGTCGTACAGCGAGAACACGAAGGAGCCGCCGAGCCCGTTGCAGTGCGCGTAGTCCATCTTGGCCTGGATGGACCTGGCGTTCTCCCCGGACCAGAAGTTGGTGCCGTCGTAGAAGTAGGAGGCCTGCGAGGCCGGGTCCCAGTAGGTGTCGTTGGCGTTGTCGACGACGCCCAGCAGTTCCTTGTACATCCGCACCCCGGCCACGTTGCCGGAGTTCGGCGCTCCCTGCGCGGGCCCGCCGGCCGGCTGGAACAGCCCGTGGTTGGCGCCGGCCGCCACGCCCGTCCAGCCGCGGTAGTACAGCGGGACGCCCATGTTCAGCTTGTTGGCCGGGAAGCCGCCGGGGATGTTGTACGAGGGGTCGCCGACGGTGTACGCCTTGATCGCCTCGTCGATGGAGTACTTGGCGTTGCCGGGCGGGATGTTGTTCGAGGGGTCACCGGGGTTCTGGTAGATCGGCGTCTGGTGGTTGGTCGGGCCCTGCGCCTCCCAGCCGCCGTGCATGTCGTACGTCATCGGGTCGGCGAAGGTCAGGTACTGGGCGATCTTGTCGGTCTCGACGTTCTGGATCTTGTCCTGGCCGGCCGGCAGCGCGGCGCTCAGCGCGTAGGTCTTGCCGTCGGCGGAGCCCTGGGCGTTGAGCTGGTTGCGGAACTCGGCGAGCAGCGCGGTGAAGTTCTGCTTGTCGTTCGGCGAGGAGTGGTTGCCGAGGTGGCCGCCGCCGCCCGGGTACTCCCAGTCGATGTCGAAGCCGTCGAAGATGCCCTTGCCGGTGCCGGGGCCGCCGTAGCCGCCCTGGGCGGGCAGGTTGCCCTTGATGAACATGTCGACGCAGGAGGAGACGAGCTTCTTGCGGGAGGCGTCGGTGGCGGCCGCGTCCGAGAAGTACTTGGAGTAGGTCCAGCCGCCGATCGACATCAGCACCTTGAGCTTCGGGTACTTGGCCTTCAGCTCCTGGAGCTGGTGGAAGTTGCCGGCCAGCGGCTGGTTCCAGGTGTCGGTGGAGTTGTCGACGCTGTTGCCGTTGGCGAAGGTCTTCGCGTAGTCGGCGTAGTAGTCGCCCGCGCCGTCGCCGGCGTTCGGGTTGTTCTCGTCCTGGGAGGCCGCCGAGTTGGCCTCGAAGCAGGTCAGGTTGGTGGGGTCGATGTTGGCGAAGTCGTACAGCAGGTAGTCGAGCTTCCCGGCCATGCCGTTGGTGTCGACGTTCTTCAGGTAGTAGGCGTTCTGGTAGATCGACCACTGGTCGAAGTAGGCGACCTTCATCCCGCCGCTGGTGGCGGGGGCGCCGGTGGTGTTGGCCGGTCCGGCGGTCGCGTCGGGGGCTCCCAGCAGCGACATCGCCCCGGCGAGCAGGGTGGCGGCCGCGGCGGTGACGGCCCAGACCCTTCGGTTGTTGCGGTGCATGCGGATGTGCCTCTCCTGTCACGTGGGGATGCAGGAACACACCGTCGGACACCCGGTCGGGGAGCGGCAGACGGGAGCAGAACACGATCGATGCCCGTGGCGGGCACGCGTTGCAGCACCACGAGGCGGGCGGTGGGGGCCGCCCGTCATGGGCACGACCCAGATTGGACTGGACCACTGGGGGTGTCAATCGGGTCTGCACCAAGGAATGGCAAAGGCCCGGAGGCTGATGCCTCCGGGCCTTTCGCTACTGAGTAGCGGGGACAGGATTTGAACCTGCGACCTCTGGGTTATGAGCCCAGCGAGCTACCGAGCTGCTCCACCCCGCGTCGGTGAGATCACTCTAGCACGATCATGGGGGCGTCAATGACCACGTTCCGAGGCCCCAAGGCCCCAAGGACCCGGGGAACGGCAAAGGCCCGGAGGCTGATGCCTCCGGGCCTTTCGCTACTGAGTAGCGGGGACAGGATTTGAACCTGCGACCTCTGGGTTATGAGCCCAGCGAG